>NZ_AP025637.1:0-600000 GCF_022846615.1 Roseomonas fluvialis | reverse complement strand
CGGTCGACGAAGCGGTTGACCGACGGCGCGGCGGCATCGGCGGTGCGGATCCGCCAGCCATTCTGCGGAAAGGCGGCCCGGAGTTCGTTCGCGAAGGCCTGGCGCGTCGTGCCCTCGGGCAGGGCGATGCGCATTTCCCAATTCGCCAGCGACCCGGGCTGGATCAAGCCGGTGGCCGGCAGATCGGCCAGCGGGATCATGGCGCGCGGGCCGAAGATGGCCGGGGAGGCGACCTTGTCGGGTTCGGCCAGGATCACGCCGCGCAGGCGGAAGGTGGCATCGCCCAGGCGGATGGTCGCGCCGGGCGCGATGCCCAGGCGGTCGGCGACGATGCGCTCCACCACCACCTCCCCGGGCATGAGCATGCCGGGCGGGTCGAGCTGCAGGGCGCCGAACAGCGGGTAGGCCTCGTCGACGGCCTTGAGTTCGACCAGCGTGCGCTCGCCATCCGGGGCCACGGCCATCGCGCGCATCTGCGTAATGCGGGAGATCCGAGCGCCGCGCGCGGTGATCCAATCCGCCAGCGCCGGCGGCAGTGCGCCCTGCTGGGACGCGACCTCGACTTCCCCGCCCAGGATGCGCGCTCCGTCGGCGGTGATGCCGGCCTCCACGCCCGCGCGCAGCGTGCCGACCGCAGTGATGGCGGCGACACCGAGGGCCAGGCACGCCAGCACGATGCGCAGCCCCTTCACGCCGCCGCGCAAATCACGGCGCGCGAAGCGCCAGGCGAGGCCCAAGGTCTTCATCTCAGCGCGCGCCGTCGCTGACGATCTTGCCGTCCTCGATGCGCACCTGGCGCTCGCAGCGTTCGGCCAGCAGCGGGTCGTGGGTGATCAGCAGCAGCGTCGTGCCGAACTGTTCGCGCAAGCCGAACAACAGGTCCATCACATGCCCGCCGGTGCCGCGGTCGAGGTTGCCGGTGGGTTCGTCCGCCAGCAGCAGCTTGGGTTCGGCCACGAAGGCGCGCGCCAGGGCCACGCGCTGCTGCTCACCGCCCGAAAGCTGGCCGGGGTAGTGCGTCAGGCGATGGCCGAGGCCCACGCTGCGCAGTGCCGCTTCCGCGCGGTCGAAGGCATCGGCACGGCCGGCGAATTCCAGCGGCACCGCCACGTTCTCGATCGCAGTCATGGTCGGCACCAGGTGGAAGGACTGGAACACGATCCCGACATTGTCGCGGCGGAACACCGCGAGCTGGTCCTCGTTCATGCGGATCAGGTCCTGGCCCGCCACCGACAGCGTGCCGCCGGTCGGCCGGTCGAGCCCCGCCAGGAGCATCAGCAGCGACGTCTTGCCCGACCCGGACGGGCCGACGATCCCGACCGCCTCCCCGGTGCGCACCGCCAGGTCCACGCCGCGCAGGATATTGATCTCGCCGGCCTGGGCCCTCACCTGGAAGGACAGGTTGAGGGCCTGGATCAACGGCGATCCGGCGGGCGTCCCGGCAGCGACCGGGGCGGTATGTGGAAGGGCATCCATGGGCGTTCTGGTTCCGCGGCTTCCGGCCCGATATGGGCGCCGCGACGCGATCCGCCAACTTTTCACTGGTATCGGAATGTTGCCGTTGCTGGCCGCGACGCCCGCGTCGGCGCGCGAGATCCGCGTGATGATGCTGGGGGATTCGATCACCGCCGCTTATGGGCTGGCCCGCGGGCAGGGCTTGCCGGCGCGGCTCGAGGCCGCGCTGCGCGAGCGCGGGCGCGATGTGCGGGTGATCGATGCCGGCGTTTCGGGCGACACCACGGCGGGCGGCCGCGCGCGGTTGGCCTGGGCGCTGGCGGACCGGCCGGATGCGGTGATCGTGGCGCTGGGCGGCAATGACGGGCTGCGCGGCATCGAACCGCGCGCCAGCGCCGCGAACCTGAACGCCATCCTGGATGCGCTCAAGCAGCGCAACCTGCCGGCGATGCTGGCGGGAATGCTGGCACCGCCGAACCTCGGCGCCGATTATGGGCGGGACTTCGCAGCGACCTTCACCAGCATCGCTCAGGCGCGGCCGGAGGTCGTGTTCTACCCCTTCCTGCTGGATGGCGTGGCCGGCGACCCGGCGATGAACCAGCCGGACAGGATTCATCCCAATGAGGCTGGCGTCGCGGAACTGGTCCGTCGCATGCTGCCGGCCGTCGAATCGCTGCTGGCGCGGGTGCCCACCGGCTGACGCGTCCAGGCAAGGAGGGGGCCCCATGCTGCGCCTGTTCGTCGCCCTGGCCCTTCCCCCCGAGATCAGGTCCGAGGTCGCGGGCCTGGCGGGTGGCATCCCCGGGGCGAAATGGGTTCCGCCGGACAACTACCACCTGACGCTGCGCTTCATCGGCGAGATCGAGAACTGGCGCGCGCAGGAGGTGGACGACGCGCTGGCGATGATCCGCGGCCATGCCTTCGACCTCTCGCTGCGCGGGGTCGGCACCTTCGACAAGGCCGGGCGCATCCAGTCGCTGTGGGTGGGTGCCGAGCGCAACGACACGCTCACGCACCTGCAGGGCAAGATCGAGACGGCGCTGCAGCGCGTCGGCCTGCCGCCGGAACGCAAGCGCTTCTCCCCGCATGTGACGCTCGCGCGGGTCGATCGCGCGCCGCTCGACAAGGTCGTGGCCTATGTCCAGGCACACAACCTGTTCCGCGCCACGCCGGTCAGCGTGCAGCATTTCACGCTGTTCTCCTCTCGCCTGGGCAAGGAGGCGTCGGTCTATACGCCCGAGGTGGAGTACGACCTGGCGGCACGCGCGGCGGCGTGACCGGCGCGCTTGCCGCGGGACCCGCACCGCTGTAAGCGACGAATCGTGGCTCGGCTGTCCCGCCCCTTCGCGCGACTGATCGCCTTCCTTCTGCTGTTGCAGGTGGTGGTCGCGCCGGCGCATTGCCTGGCGATGGCCGCCGCCCCCGCTGGCTTCGAGGCGGTGATCTGCGCAGCCGACGGCACCCGCACCGTGATGATCGGACCCGACGGGCAGGAGCTGCCTGCGCATGACGGCGCGGCGGGCGCCTGCGTGGTGTGCCACGCGCTGCCGCAGGCGGCGATGACATCCGCGCCGGACGTGCCGATGCCGGCCTGGCTGGCCGGGGCGGTGGCGTTCCCGCCGGCCACGCGCGACAGCCTGCCGCCGGGCGCGCGCGCGCCACCCTACCGGCCGACCGGACCGCCCACCCTCTCCTGAGGCCGCCCCGCGAGGGGACGGCCGCCTGTGCGCCTGCCGTCCAGCCGCCTCCGGAGAGTACCCTTCGTGTTCAACACCATGTTCGCGCCGCGCATCGCGGCCGTCCTTGCATGCGGAGCAGTGCTGCCCGCCGCTGCCCAGACCCCCGGCCCCGTGGCCTTTCCGGACGGCACCGTGCCGCCGATGATCGTCACCGCGCCGCCGCTGCTCGAACGCGACCAGGTCGGCGAGTTGCGCGGCTACCAGGCGCTGACATCGTCGAGCGCCACGCGCACCTCGACCCCGCTGAACCAGATCCCGCAATCGGTCACGGTCATCCCGCGGCAGCTCATCGAGGACCAGGGCGACCGCACCGTGGCGGATGCGCTGCGCAACGCCGCCGGCGTGGTGCCCGAGAGCCCGCTGTTCCTGAACCAGAACCTCAACACCTTCGTGCGCGGCTTCTCGGCCGAGATCTACCGCGACGGCATGCAGAGCTACTTCGATGCCGGCTTCGCGCAGTCGCTGCTCGGCATCGAGCGCATCGAGGTGATCCGCGGCCCATCGAGCACGCTGTTCGGCGGCGGGCTCGGCGGCGGGCATGGCGGCGTCGTGAACTTCGTCTCGCGCCTGCCGGGTGTCGCGAATTCCTACGAGATGGGCGTCACCTTCGGCCCCTATGGCTACGCCAACCCGTACATGGACCTGAACCAGGTGGCGGGCACCACGGCCAATGGCGGTGTGCAGGTCTCGGCCCGGTTGCAGGCGGAATACCTGTCCACGCGCTCCTACATCGAGAACGTGCTGCTCAGCGGCTACCAGGTGATTCCGGCGGTGACGGTGCGCACGGAGAACACCTCCGTCACGGTGCAGGCCTTCACCTCCGAACGCAGGGCCAACGACTATCCGGGCCTGCCGCCGGAGCTCACGGGCGGGGCGTCGAACTTCGGCATCGACCCCTACCGCAATGCCAACGGCGGCAACGTCCCGCGCACCGTCACGCAGCGCAACGGCGGGCGGCTGTTCTTCGAGCACCGCTTCGACGACGTGTTCACGCTGCGCCTGGCGGCGCAGATGGCGTCGAGCAACCTCGAGCAGCCGGCACAGTTCCCCTTCGGCCCGCCGGTGGTCGGCAACAC
The DNA here is from genome assembly GCF_022846615.1 of Roseomonas fluvialis. Taxonomy (NCBI): domain Bacteria; kingdom Pseudomonadati; phylum Pseudomonadota; class Alphaproteobacteria; order Acetobacterales; family Roseomonadaceae; genus Roseomonas; species Roseomonas fluvialis. Next base: position 595,730 of record NZ_AP025637.1, on the reverse strand, counting down.
CACCTATGCGCGCTTCAATGGCTACCTGCAGCAGGACCTGTCGCAGGTGACGGTGCTGCCCACGCTCGAGGCGCGCTTCACCACCGGCCCGGTGCGCCACACCGTGCTGGCCGGCCTCGAGGGCGACCGGGTGTGGGACGAGGGCGGGATCGCCTTTGCCTTCTCCGACATCTACGACTTCGCGCAGCCGACCGACGCCACCTTCGTGCGGCCGCAGCGCGCGCCGCCGACGCGCAATGTCTACACCACACTGGCGGCCTTCCTGCAGGAACAGGCGACGCTGTGGGACCGCGTGCACATCCTGGCCGCGGCGCGCGTGACGCAGTTGCAGATCAGCTCCACACCCGATGCCGGCGGCGGCTTCGATTCCACCACCACGCGCTGGACGCCGCGGGTGGGCATCGCGGTCGATGTGCTGCCGTGGCTGACACCCTATGCCGGCTGGGGCCAGGGGCTGCGTTCGCCATCGGGCTACGCCTTCCTCGTCAACGAACCGAAGCCTGAGACCAGCGAGCAATGGGAGGTCGGCGTCCGCGCCCGACTGGGCGAGACGCTGTCCGCCTCGGTCGCGTATTTCGACATCGAGCGCACCAACGTGCCGGTGGCGGACCCCGCCTTCTTCGGCCTGGCGCGCCAGACCGGGCAGCAGCGCTCGCGCGGCGTCGAGGTCGAGATGCTGTGGCAGCCCGACCAAAACTTCGCCCTGCTGGCCAACTACGCCTACACCAATGCCGAGATCACGCAGGACAACCTGCTGGCCCCCGGCACGCCGTTGCGCGCGGTGCCGCGCAACCTGGCGCGCGCCTGGGGCATCTACCGCTTCCGCGACATCGGGCCGGAATGGCTGCAGGGCCTGTCGATCGGCGGCGGCGTGACGGTCGCCTCCGGCGCACCGGCCAACGACACCGACACGGTGCGCACCAAGGGCTACACCACCTTCGACGCGCAGATCGCCTACCAGACCGGGCCGGTCCGCGTGGCGCTGGTGGGGCGCAACATCGGCAACGCGACCTACACGACGCCGTTCAACTACTTCAACAACTCGGTCACGCCGGGCGCGCCGACCGAGGTGTTCCTCACCGCCAGCCTGAGGTTCTGAACCATGAGCACGACCGACGCATCGCGCCGCGCGGCGCTGGCGGCCCTGCTGGCCCTGGGAGCCGCGCGCGGCGCATCGGCGCAGCACGCGCAGGATGCAACCGACGCGACGCTGATGGCCCGCCTGGCGCCGGCGCGCGGGCCGGAGGACATCGCCTTCCTGCTCTATCCCGGCTGCACCGCGCTCGACTTCGTCGGCCCGCACAACATGCTTCGCGGACTGATGGGCGCCACGGTGCGGCTGGTGGCGAAGACGCGCGATCCGATCGTCACCGACACAAACCTCGCGGTACTGCCCGACACCACCTTCGCCGACTGCCCGGAGACGCTGACGCTGATCTGCGTCCCCGGCGGGTCCGAGGGCACGCTGGCGGCGATGCAGGATGCCGAGACGATGGCGTTCCTCGCCGCCCGCGGCCGGCGCGCGACCTGGGTGACGGGCGTGTGCACCGGCACGCTGCTGCTCGGCGCCGCGGGGCTGTTGCGCGGCTATCGCGCCACGTCGCACTGGCTGACGCGCGATGTGCTCCCGACCTTCGGCGCCATCCCGGTGAACGAACGCGTGGTGATCGACCGCAATCGCGCGACGGGCGGCGGCGTGACGGCCGGCATCGATTTCGGCCTGTCGATGGTCGCCGCCCTGCGCGACGACTTCTACGCCAAGGCCGTCCAGCTGGTCGCGGAATACGCGCCCGAACCACCCTTCGACGCGGGCACGCCGGCCAGCGCCCCGCCCGAGGCGACGCAGATCATCACCCGCATGTTCGACCCCTTCCTCGACCGCATCCGCCGCGCCGCCGACGAAGCCGCGCAACGCATGCCGACCTGACCCCACCCCGACAGGAGACCATGACCATGAACCGATCCGCCCTGATCCTCGCGATCGCCCTTGCGCTGCCCACGCTTCCCGCCGCGGCGCATGTCAGCATCGACCCTGCGCAGGCCGCGCCGCACGCCTATGTGCGCGCCGCGCTGCGCGTACCGCATGGCTGCGGCGATGCCGCCACCACGCGCATCACCGTCCGCCTCCCGGAAGGCGTGACCGCCGCGCGGCCGATGCCCAAGCCCGGCTGGACCCTCGTGACCACCCCGCGCGAGGGTGCGCCCGAGCCCACCGGCCACGGCGCGGTGCGCGACCTCGGCACCGTCACCTGGGAAGGCGGCCGCCTGCCCAACGAGCACTACGACGAGTTCGTGCTGCGCTTCCGCGTGCCGAATACGCCCGACGCCACGCTGTGGTTCGCGGTGCGCCAGGATTGCGAGGGCGGTGCCTCGGTGAACTGGGCGGAGATTCCCGCCGAAGGCCGGCGCCTGTCGGATTATCCTCACCCCGCCGCCGCGATGCGGCTCACTCCGCGCTGACCCAGGAGGACGTGATGATGGACTTCCCGAAGGCGGCGGCGCTGGCCGCGCTGCTGGTGATGGCGCCGCCGCTGGCGCGCGCCTGCGATACCGAGGCGATGAACGCCGAACTCACCGCCGTGTGCCGCGCCGCGCTGGCGCCCGCGCTGGACTGGGCGGGCGCGGCGCGCGCCACGGCCACGGCAAACGAAGCGGCGGCGCTTGACCGCGCCATCGCGATCGCCAACGAGGCCTGCACAACCGGCGACCCGCAGGCCGGCGCCCGCGAGGCATCGCGCATCGCCCGCCTGGCCGGGCGCATCGAGGCGCGGAGCGGATCGGCCGAGCCGATCTGGCCCGACCGCCTGGCCGCACGCTGAGGAGCATCGCCATGACCCACACGACCCGCCGCGGCGCGATCGCCGCCGCCTGCGCACTGCTGGCGATGCCCGCCGTCGCGCATGACTACACCGCCGGTGACCTCGCGATCGTGCACCCCTGGACGCGCGCCGCCGGCGCCAATGCGAACGGCGCCGCCTTCATGCGCCTGCGCAACACCGGGGCGCGGCCCGACCGGCTGATCTCGGCCAGCACGCCCTTCGCGCGCGTGGTCGAACTGCACACGGTGGTGCGGGAGGGCGACGTGATGCGCATGCGTCCGGTCACCGATATCGCCGTGGCGCCGGGCGAGACGGTCGAACTACGGCCTGGCGGCTTCCACGTCATGCTGATCGGCCTCACGGGGCCGATGGCACAGGGCGGCCGCGTGCCGCTCACGCTGCGTTTCGAACGCGCCGGCGAGGTGCAAGTGGAACTCGCGGTCGAGGCCGCCGGCGCGCGCGGTTCAGGCCACCACCACTGATCAGTCGAAGGGCTGGGAGGCGGCGTTCACCGTCGCCTCCGACCGCCACAGCGACACCGCGAATCCGGCCACCACCGAGAAGTTCCACTCGTTGCGGAACAGCGGACTGTCGGCATTGGTCGCGCCCGAGAAATTCTCGACGCGTCCGCCCGCCACGACCGAGAAGCGTTCGCTCAGCGGCAGCCGGTAGGAGACCGACAGCCGCGACCCGATGTAGCCGGCCTGCGCGTTGTAGGCCGGCCGGTCGGGCCGCGCGAATTGCGGCGCCACGTCGTAGAAGTAGTCCGCATAGCGGTCGGTGCCGAACACGACGCCTGCCGAGACGCGCAACCGCGCGAAGGGCGACAGGAAGTGCATGTGCTCGTAGGCGATGTCGGGCGCGAAGGTGAAGCCGCGGAAGGACACCGAGGACCAGTCGGTGGAGAACACAGCGCGGATCGGGGTGTCGAGCACGATGCGCTGCGGCGCCGCCTCGTCCTCCCCGCGCCACAGCGTGAAGCGCAGGTTGGGGCCCAGTTCGCCCAGCCATTCGAGATCCGGCATGCCCTGCCGCGCCGTCACGTCATCCGACGACGCATTCACCCCGCCCGAGGCGCTGACCGACAATTCGATCCCGTCCGCCAGGCTGGTGCGGGCGCGTAGCCCGCCATCGTCGGCGCGGAACACGTTGCCGCGGTAGATGATGTACGGGACCGCCAGGCCCCGCCAGCGGTTCTGGTCGGATGCGGGGTAAGCCGGCAGCCAGCCGCCGCCGCCGGCGATGCCGGCCTCGAAGACCGGCAGTTGCTGGGCCTGCGCCGGCACGGTGGCGAGGGCGAGGAGCAGCAGGGGGGCGATGCGTGGGGTCATGGGCGTTGCGCCACCAGAAGCACATTCGGCAGGGGCGTGCCAGCCCAGCAGGGCGTGATCGTCACGGCGAAGCCGGCGGCCTGCAGCGGGGCCGCGATCGCGGCGACCGGGCGCGGCGCCACCATGCCCGCCAGGCCGCGGTCGCCGCCGAGGCGCCGTCGGATGCGCTCCATCCCGAAGCCGATCGCGCTGCGCCAGCCGCGGTCGGGGTCGAAGGCGCGGACCAGGATGCGGCGCGGCGCCGCGTCCATGATGCGCAGGAGCAGCGCGTCCTGCGCCTGGGGCGGAAGCTGCAGCAGCACGTCGATCAGCAGCACGGTGTCGGCCGGCGGCATGGATTCGAGCGTGGCGAGGTCGGCGGCGTCGAAGGCCGCCGGCAGGTCCCGCGCCGCATCCCGCGCCAGGGCAACCTTGCGGGCATCGATGTCGATCCCGTGCAGTGCAGTTGCGGCATCCGCCAGCAGCAGCGCGATGCCGAGCTGCCCGCGGCCGCAGCCGAGGTCCAGCACCCGCCCGAAGCCCTGCGCCGCGCCAAGCGCGAGAAGCGCCGCCACGGCCGGGTCACTCCGAAGCTTGCCCCGGATGAAGCCGCGTGCCGAGCGCGAGGCGCCGCGATAGCGGTCCGCGACCTGCGCGGCGAGATCCAGCATCGGCGCCTCAGAGGTCCTTCAGCACCGCCCAGAGGTCGTTCTTCGCCTCGAAGCCGATGCCGGGCAGGTCGGGCATGCGGATGCGCCCATCCACCACCGGTGTGTTGGTGGCGAAGCCGCCAAAGGGGGCGAAGACCTCGGGGTAGGATTCGTTGCCGCCGAGGCCGAGGCCCACCGCGATGTTGAGCGCGAACTGGTGCCCGCCGTGGGGGACGCAGCGACGCGCCGACCAGCCGTGCTGTTCCAGCATCTCCAGCGTTCGAAGGTATTCCACCAGGCCGTAGGAGAGGGCGGGGTCGAATTGCAGCACGTCGCGGTCCGGCCGCAGCCCGCCATGGCGGATCAGGTTGCGGGCATCGAGCATGGAGAACAGGTTCTCGCCGGTCGCGAGTGGCGGCGCGTAGTGCTCGGCCAGCGTCGCGTGCGTGGCGTAGTCCAGCGGGTCGAGCGGTTCCTCGTACCAGCGCAGGGCGAAGGGCTGCAGCGCGGCGCCATAGGCCAGCGCGGCATGCAGGCCGAACCGGCCGTTCACGTCGACGGCCAGGCGCGAGCCGTCATTGCCGAGCAGCTTCAGCACCGCCTCGATCCGCGCGACATCCTCGCGCAGCGCGTCCTTGATGGGCGTGCCCGGCGCACCGCCGATCTTCATCTTCACCGTAGTGTAGCCGAGGCCGAGGTAGCGCTTCATTTCCTCGACCAGCGCATCCACACCCTTGCCCGGGTAGTAGTAGCCGCCGGCGGCGTAGACCCAGGCGGCGTCATCGGCCTCGCCGCCGCGGAAGCGGTCGGCCAGCAGGCGCCACAGCGGCTTGCCTTCCAGCTTCGCCGCGGCGTCCCACAGCGCCATGTCGAGCACGCCGACCGCGACCGACCGGTCGCCATGCCCGCCGGGCTTCTCGTTGCGCATCATGGCGGACCAGGCGGCGGCGACGTTGAGCGTACCGTCGGCGGCGGTCAGCACCGCGGCGTCGCAGGCTTCCAGGCGCGGCACGAAGCGTTCCGCCAACAACCCCGGCTGGGCGTAGCGGCCGTTGGAATTGAAGCCGTAGCCTGTCGCGCTGCGCCCCGCGCCGTCCTCGATGGTGATGGCGACCACACTCGCGGTCATCTTGGAGAAATCGATGTAGGCGTTGGCGATGGCGCTGCTGATGGGCACGACGCCGTGGCGGATAGAGGCGATGCGCATGGGGCGTCCCCGGCTTGTTCGGCGCGCTTCCTAGCGGCCGGCCGGTTGGCGCGCAAACCGTGGCGGGCCTAGCATCGCCGCTTCATCGCCCGGGAGTGGCTCTCATGACATCACGACGCCTGTTGCTGGGCCTGGCCGCCACCACCGCGCTGGCCGGCCCCGCGGTTGCGCAGGGCGAATGGCCCCAGCGCAGCATCCGCATGATCTCGCCCTTCCCGCCCGGGGGGGCTGCCGACCTGCTGGCCCGCGCGCTGGCCGAGGAGCTGACGCCCATCCTGCGGCAATCGGTGGTGGTCGAGAACCGCACCGGCGCCGGCGGTTCGGTCGGCACCGAGGCCGCCGTGCGCAGCCCGCCCGATGGCTACACCATGGTGATGGGCAGCACCGGCCCCATGGCGATCAACCCCGCGCTGATCCGCCTGTCCTACGACCCCGAGCGCGACCTGGTCCCGGTGGTGCCGGTGGCGGCGGTGGCCTCGGTGCTTGTGGTGCATCCCTCGGTGCAGGCGCGCACGCTGCCCGAGTTGCTCGCGCTGGCCCGCGCCGAACCGGGTAAGCTGAACTACGGGTCGTCCGGCATCGGATCGGCGCAGCACCTGTTCATGGAATTGCTGAAGCAGCAGGCGAATGTGGACATCACGCATATCCCCTATCGCGGCACGGGCCCGGCCATGGTCGACACCGTCGGCGGTCGGCTGACCATGATGTTCGACACCACGCCGACCGCCCTGCCGCATATCCGCGACGGCCGCGTGCGCGCGCTCGCGGTCACGGCCGGGCGGCGCGACCCGGCGCTACCCGACGTGCCGACCATCGGAGAGACCCTGCCGGGCTACGAGGCGTTGGGCTGGTACGGTATCCTGGCCCCCACCGGAACGCCGGCTGCGGCGGTCGAGCGCATGAGCCGCGAGGTGAACGCGCTGCTCCGGCGCCCGGACTTCATCGCCAAGCTGGCGACGCAGGGGGTCGAGCCGCTGCCCGGCACGCCGGCCGAATTCACGGAGCTGATCGCCCGCGACCGGGCGCGCTGGGGCGGCGTGATCCGGACCGGCAATATCCGCGTCGACTGACAGCTTTTCGCGAAGGTTCGGCAACAGCACACCCGGCCATCCATAACAGGATACCGACCTGCGCGGCCTTCTGGGTGGGTACGCCCGTGCCGGACGTCGCAACTCGGCGAGAGGCGACTTTCACGACAGGCCGTGACCCGGCTGCTCCGGCGTTGCTTCTGCTGCGCCGCAGCATCTAGGCTTGGGTATGCCCGCTCCGTTGCCCGTCACCGTCACCGCCGGCGCCCATGGGCCCTGGCGCGTCACCGACATCCGCCCCTGCTTGGGCGCCACGCTGCCGCCCGCGGCCAGGCTGCGCGTCGAGGATGGCGACGCCACGCCCGATGACGGCGCCTGGCGCCTGCGCGGCGTGACCAGCAACCTGCGCTACACGGCGGAGGCGGAGCGCGCGACGCTGGCCGGCGTGCAGCAGGGGCTCGGCCGCCCGCAGGCCAGCAGGGCCGCGCTGATCCCGATCCGCAAGTCGGCCGCCTGGTGGGACATGGCGCAGGATGCGCGCCGCGCGGTGCTGGAGGAGGAATCGCGGCACATCGCGATCGGCCTCGAATACCTGCCGGGTGTCGCGCGACGGCTGATCCATTCGCGCGACCTGGGCGAACCCTTCGACTTCCTCACCTGGTTCGAATTCGCCCCGGAGCACGAGGCAGGGTTCGACACGCTGCTGTCCCGCCTGCGCGCAACGAAGGAATGGGGCTTCGTCGAGCGCGAGGTGGAGATCAGGCTCGCACGGGACTGAGGGGTCAGACCGCGCGGGCGGCGCGCAACGCTGCGATCTCGTCGGCCGTGAAGCCGAATTCCGCCAGCACTTCGTCCGTGTGCTGGCCGCGTTCGGGGGTCGGGTTGCGCGCACAGCCCACGCCGGCGATCTGCATCGGCGCGCGCACCACGTTCAGCGCGCCGAGCCGCGGGTGCTGCACCGTCATCTCGATGCCCAGGTGCTTCACCTGCTCGTCGGCAAACACCTGGTCCATGGCGTAGACCGGGCCGCAGGGCACGCCGTCCTTGTTGAACTTCGCGACCCAGTTGGCGGCCGTGTCGGTCTGCGTGACGGCCTCGATGATGGCGTTGACCTTCACGCGGTTCTGGCTGCGCAGCTTGTCGGTGGCGATGTCGGGGTCGGCGGCCTGCGCCTCAATGCCCAGCACCTTCACGATGCGATCCCACATCACCTGGCCGCCGCCGGCGATATTGATGACGCCGTCGGAGGTGCGGAACAGCCCGGTCGGGATGGTGGTGGGGTGGTCGTTGCCGGCCTGCTTCGGCACCTCGCGCTTCATGGTCCAGCGCGTCGCCTGGAAATCCATCATCGCGACCATGGCTTCGAGCAGGGAGACATGCACCCAGCGCCCCTTGCCGGTGACCTCGCGTTCCAGCAGCGCCACCATGATGCCGAGCGCGCAATACAGCCCGGCGGTGAGGTCCGCGACCGGAATGCCGGCACGCACGGGGCCTTGGCCGGGCAGGCCGGTGACCGACATCAGCCCGCCCATGCCCTGCGCGATCTGGTCGAAGCCTGGGCGCTTCGCATAGGGCCCGTCCTGCCCGAAGCCGGAGATCGACCCCAGCACGATGCGCGGGTTGATCGCGGCCAGGCTGTCATAGTCCACACCCAGGCGCGTCTTGACGTCGGGTCGGTAGTTCTCGACCACCACATCGGCGCGGGCGACCATGCGGCGGAAGGCGGCCAGGCCCTCGGGCGACTTCAGGTTCAGCGTCATGCCGCGCTTGTTGCGATGGACATGCTGGAAGTCAGGCCCGTCGCGCTCGCCGCCCAGGCCCTTGCCGGTATCGACCTCGTCCGTCGCCTCGATCTTGATGACGTTCGCACCCCAGTCGGCGAGCTGGCGCACGCAGGTGGGGCCTGAGCGCACGCGCGTCAGGTCGAGCACGGTGAAGCGGGCAAGCGGCATGGTCATGGCGGGTGACTCCTCGGCTCCGCCTGTGGTGGCATCGGGCCCGCGCTTCGGCAAGGGACCGGCTTGACGCCGCCGCCCGACCGGCTACGCCTTGCGCCGCACACACCGGGACGGAGCGCCATGAGCGACGACATTCTGCACGAGGTCCGCGAGGGCGGCATCGCCTGGACCACCTTCAACCGCCCCCAGGCGCGCAACGCGATGCTGTTTCCGATGTACCAGCGCATCCAGGAACTGGCGGAACAGATCAGCGAGGACCCGTCGATCCGCGTCTGGGTGCTGACCGGCGCCGGCGGCAAGGCCTTCGCCTCGGGCACCGACATCAGCCAGTTCCGCGAGTTCAAGACCGCCGACGATGCGCTGGCCTACGAGGCACGGATCGACAAGGTCCTGGGCGCGCTCGAGAACTGCAACAAGCCGATCATCGCCGCCATCGCGGGTGCCTGCACGGGCGGCGGCCTGGGCATCGCAGGGTGCTGCGACATCCGCATCTGCGATGCGTCGGCGCGCTTCGGCCTGCCGATCGCGAAGACGTTGGGGAACATCCTCAACATGAACAACTTCGCGCGCTTCTACGCGCTGGTCGGCCCGGCGGCGATCGCCGAGATGATCATGACCTCGCGCCTGTTCTCCTCGGCCGAGGCGAAGCATATCGGGCTGGTCTCGGAAGTGCTGGACACGCCGGATGCGGTGGCTGCGCGCGCGCTGGAACTGGCCACCAGCATGTCCACCCTGGCGCCGCTGACGCTCAAGGCGACCAAGATCGCGCTGCGCCGCCTGCGCCATGCGGTCGGCGAGGTCGAGGGCGACGACCTGGTGACCATGTGCTTCACCAGCGCCGACTTCCAGGAAGGCGTCGATGCCTTCCTGAACAAGCGCGCCCCACAGTTCCAGGGCAAGTAGGCGCGTCAATCCTCCGGCGGCGGGTCGGGCGCTTCGGCGCCACCGCCGCCGCCGCCGCCGAGCGGCAGCAGACCGCCCGCGCCGAGCACCAGCGTGGGCGGCACCTTGCCCGGCGAGCTCGCCAGCGCCTGCAGCACGCGCAGCGCATGCAGTTCGGGGTTGCCCTTCAGCAGGCGCGCGGCATTCGCGAGCGAACGCAGCGCCGCCTGTTCGCCGCGCGCACGCTCCAGCGCGACCAGGCCCTCGCGCCTGGCGCGCTCCAACTCGGTCACCATCCGGCGAACTTCGGCGGGCAGCACCAGGTCGCGCAGCGCCACGCGCTCCACCACGATGCCGATGCGATCGAGCGCGGCCTGCACGGGGGGCAGGAACTCCGCCTCCAGCGCGCCGCGGTCGGCCAGCACGGCGTCGAGCCCGCGCGAGAGCACCGGCGCGCGGATCGCGAGTTGCACGCCGGTGTGCAACACCTCGGTCCAGCGCCCGCCGGTTTCCTCCTGCGCGCGCTTCGGGTCGGCGATCCGGTATTCCACCACCACGCCAAGCTTCACCGGGAAGCCGTCCGCGGTCAGCACGTCCTGCGCCGGCAGGATGTGCACCTGGCGCGCGGTCAGGATGCGCGTCACGTCGCGCCCCATGATGCCATGCCAGTGGCGCCCGGGTTCGAGCATCCGCTCGAACCGCCCGTTGACGTAGAGGAGCCCCGCCTCCCACGGCCAGATGGTGATGCGGAACTGCAGCACGGTGCGCAGCGCGGCCAGCGCGAGCGCTGCGCAGGCGAGCAGTGCGAAGATCCCGATCAGTGTCGTCGTCATCGGCCAGGGATAGCGCGTTCCGCATCCGTTCGGAATGGACCCGACCGCGCCCCCGGCGCCGCGGTGCCACCACGGGGGCCCGAAGCCCGCAAGGCGGCGGCGCCGCTGCCCGAAGGCCGGCGCCGGGGGGTTGGCGTGACGGGATCGAACCGCCGTTTCCAGGATAGGGCCGGCATGCATCCCGCAGGCCGGTCCCGGACAGGGACCGCGCGGCCACGGCTGGCCCGGGCCGATTGGGCCGATGCAGGCGGCGGGCTGTCAAGCGCAGGCAGCTTGCCCGGCGGCGGCGCTGGTCCGGAGGCGTCGCTGTATGCCCTGCCTCACGTCGACGTCTCTAGCGGCTTGTTTTCGCGAGCATCTTCATCCGATCAGGCGATTCCGTCGGATCGGGATCTGCACTAGGTTGCCGCAACCACAGCCGGAGCGACCCGCATGTTCCCCCGCCGCACGCTGTTCGCCGCCACCCTCGCCGCGCCTGCCGTTGCGCGGGCGCAGGGCGCCTTCCCGAACCGGCCGATCCGCGTCGTGGTGCCCTTCGCCGCGGGCGGGATCATCGACGTGGTGGCGCGCATCGTGGCCGAGCCGCTGAGCCGGCGCATCGGCCAGACGCTGGTGATCGAGAACACGCCCGGCGCGGGCAGCACGATCGGCGCGCGCACGGTCGCAAGGGCACCCGCCGATGGCCACACCCTGCTGCTGAACGGCGCGGCGCACAGCGTGATCCCGGCGCTGTTCCCCGACGCCGGGGTGGACCCGGTGACGGATTTCGCGCCCATCGCGCTGCTGGGCGAACAGCCCTTCGTGGCGGCGGTGCACCCTTCGGTGCCTGCCACCGACGTGCCGTCGCTGCTGGCGTGGCTGCGGTCCAAGCGTGGCGAGGCGACCTTCGCCACCACGGGCATCGGCGCCGCATCGCACCTGGCGGGCGAATTGCTGAAGAAGCTCGCCGGCGTGGATTTCACCATCGTGCAGTATCGCGGCACGCCGGCCGCGGTGACGGACTTCATCGCAGGGCGCGTGGAATTCATGATCGACAGCCAGACCCTGCTGGCCCCCATGATGCAGGATGGACGCGCGCGCGGCATCGCGGTGACGACCGCGCGGCGGTCGCGCATGCTGCCCGACCTGCCGACCTTCCAGGAGGCGGGTGTCGCGGGGTACGAATCCTCCTCCTGGCAGGCGCTCTATGCGCCGATGGCGACGCCGTCGGCGGTGCTGGGCGCGCTCACCGCGGCCACGCTGGAGGTCCTGGCAGACCCCGCCGTGCAGGCGCGCTATGCGGAACGCGGCGTGGAGCCGCGGCCGGGCGATGCCGCCGCCTTGCGCAACTTCCTGAAGGCCGAGATGGAGCGATGGCTGCCGATATTGCGCGCCACCGGCGCACGCGCAGGCTAGCCTTACCGCAGGTTGCCTTGGCCTGTTTCAACGCCTCTAACTGCTTGTTTTCGTGAGTATCTTCGACCGACCGGCTGATTCCATCCGATCGGGATCCGCGCCGGCCGATTGGCGTTGCGTTCGCGCCAGCGAAGGCGCATAAGTTTTTGGTCATCTCGTCCGGTCCGCGTGTCGGACCCGCTCTCCGTGCCTTTTCTATGGTTGAGCCTCAGCGAAGGATGGCCCGGCGGCGCTTGCGCTGGCCGGCATCACCACTTGGCAATCGTGCCTGGTGGCAATGACTCAACCGGAGACATCGGCATGAGCATCGGTACCGTGAAGTGGTTCAACGCGACCAAGGGCTACGGCTTCATTCAGCCGGAGGACGGCTCGAAGGACGTGTTCGTCCACATCAGCGACGTGCAGCGCGCCGGCCTGAACGGCCTGAACGAAGGCGACAAGGTCGAGTTCGAGCTGCAGCGCGGCCAGCAGGGCAAGGTTTCGGCGGGCAATCTCCGCCTCGCCTGACCCGGCCAGGGGCGGCCTTCGGGCCGCCCTTTTCCTTTTCTGACATCCGGAGAATCGCCGTGGCGCGACCGCCCAACTATGGCCAACAGCGTGCCGAGGTGAGCCGGAGCAAGCAGGCCAAGAAGGAAGCCAAGCAGCGCGAACGCGACGAAGCGGTCGCGAAGCGCAAGGCCGCCGGCTTGGACCCTGAGCCCGACACCGACGCCGACAGCACCGCCGACAAGCCGCATCGCGGCTGACGCGCTGCATTGCCCGCGCGCGGCCCGGCATTCGGTGCACGGGCGCACGCGGCGCAGTTTCCAGGACACGCGCCCCAGCGGCGCTTCCGAATCCCGCGCGCTTCGGCGCAGCGGAGGAGAGACCGACATGGCCGCCAAACCCGGCAGCAAATCCGCCTTCGTCCTGTTCGACGTATTCTATGAGGACGGCAGCCGCCGTTCCAACCGCAAGGTGCCGGCCGAGATCCTCGGCGGGCTCGATGGTGACGAACCCGCGCGCAAGGTCATCCAGGAACAGGACAACGAGATCGCCAAGGCGTCGGGCAAGCCGCCGCTCGCGATCTCCCAGCTCGTGCGCGTCGGCGGCAAGAAGAAGTAGCGCGCGGCGCCGCTATTCGGCGGCGCGCGCCTGGTTCGTCACCAGCGGCACGATCCCGGGCAGGGCCGAACCCTCCCACAGCTGCGCCAGCAGCGCCTTGGCCTGAGCGGCGCCGATCGCGTCGGACGTCAGTTCCAGGAACTTGTCGGACAGGTCGCGGTCGGTCAGCGGCGCGTCGGGGTCGCCCTTGCGCGTATGCTGGTGGCGGTTGAGCACGCGGCCATCCTTCAGCCGGATCTCGACCTTGGCCGAGCGCTTCGATGGGAAGGCGGCGGCGCATTCCGCATCGATCGCGACCGAGATGCGCGGCATCAGCGCACGGACCGCCGGATCGACCAGGCGGGCCGGTTCAAAGGCCGCAAGACGCACGCCGCCATACAGCAGCATGGTCGCGACCGTGAACTGGGTCGAGAAGCGGCAATCCTGCTCGGTCCGTGCATCCGGGCGGTCGCAGACATCCTTGGTCGCCTTGTAGCCGCCGACGGCGATCGAGACGACGTCCTCGGCCTTGAAGCCGTGCTCCAGATGCAGGTCCCGCACCGCATCGAGTGCCGCGAAGATATGCCCGCAGCAGCCATGGTTCTTCACCGTCATGTCGGTGACGGCGTAGGGTTTGCCAATCCCGGCCAGCGCCTTGTCCCACTTGCCGGTGTCCTCGCTGGTCGCGGCGGCGAAGCCGGCCGGGCCGTGCAGGACATCGAGCGCGCCGGTCATGCCACGCGACGCAGCCATGGCGGCGAGCGCGCCGGCCTCGGCCGCGTGGCCCGGATGCAGCGGCTTCGACATGCCCTCCCCGCGGAAGGCTTGCTGCAGGCCGCCGGCCATGGTGGCGGCGGTGGCGATGGCGTGCGCGGTGCGCTCGGCGTCGCAGTCGAGCAGGACGGCGACTGCGGCGGCGGCGCCGAAGGTCCCGACCGTGCCGGTGGTGTGCCAGAAATCGTAGTGCGAGGGCTGCACGGCCACGCCGATGCGGCACGACACCTCGTAGCCCGCGACGATGGAGCGCAGCAGCGCCTCCATGCCCGTGTTGTGGGACTGCGCGGCGGCGAGTGCGGCGGCAATGGTTGGGCAGCCCGGGTGATAGACGGCGTAGCGGTAGATGTCGTCGAACTCGACCGTGTGGGAGGCGGTGCCGTTCACCAGCGCGGCATGGCGCAGCGGCACGCGCCGGCCGGTCACGTAGCAGACGGCGCCGCCGCCGCCGCGCGTCTCGTCCTCGAGCGCCTCGGCCATGAGCGTGGCCGGCGCGCGCGAGCAGCCGGGCAGGGTCGCGGCGAACCAATCGACCAGCACGCGCCGTGCGTGGTGCGCGACATCGGTGGGGAGGTCGCGCGTCCGCCAGGAGGCGGCGTGGTCGGCGAGGATGATCAGCGGGTTGGTCATGACATGCTGCTCACGCGTTGCCGCGGAGCACCTCCTTGTTGATCACCACGTCGGGGTCGAGCTGTCCCTTGAAGTGCGAAAAGATACTCTCGGCGCAAGACAGGCCCATGCGGCGGGTCGATTGCTCGGTCGCCGCGGCGGAATGGGGCGACACCACCACATTCGGGAAATCCAGGAAGGGCAGCTTCGTCGTGACGGGTTCTTCCCAGAACACGTCGAGGCCCACTGCACCTAGGTGGCCGGACTTCAGCGCGGCGGTCAGCGCGCCTTCATCCACCAGCGTGCCGCGCGCGGTGTTGATGTAGGTCGCACCCGGCTTCATCGCAGCCAGGAAGGCGGCGTTCACCAGGCCGCGCGTCTCGGTGTTGGACGGGCAATGCGTGGTGACCACGTCGGCCTGCGCGAGACCCTCGTGCAGCACCTTCACCGGCGTGAAGCCCGCGCCCTTGATGGTGTTCTGCGGGATGTAGGGGTCGTGCACGAGCACGTTCATGTCGAAGGCCTTGCACAACCGCGCGACGCGCCCGCCGATCCGCCCGAACCCCACCACCAGCACGGTCTGCCCGGCCAGGTCGAAGGTGCGCATCGCGGGCTTGGGACCCCAGTCGAGCGCCTTGGTGTTGGCGTTGTAGTCCACGGTGCGCCGCGCGGTGGTGAGCATGAGCATCATCGCGTGCTCGGCGACCGACAGCGCATTGGCGTCGGGGGTGACGGTCAGCGGGATGCCGCGCTCGGTCAGGGCCTCGACATCCACCGCGTCGTAGCCCACGCCGTGGCGCGCGCAGATCGACAGCAGCGGGGCATTCGCCAGGAAGGCGCGGTCGATCTTTGTCGCGCGCACGATGATGGCGTCCGCGGTCTTCATCGGCTCGGCCAGCGTCTGCGGCGTGACGGGGTCGAGCATGGTGATGGTGTAGCCGGGTTCGGCGCGCAGGCGCTCCATCGCGTCCGGGTGCAGCGGGCGGAGGCAGACGATGTGCGGCATGCGTGCCTTCCCGTTACAGCTGATGGTGCGCGGAGGGTCCGAGGATGGCTTCCCGCATCCGGTTCTGGATGATGGACCCGTCGCGCGGCGGCAGCACGAGCTTCTTGCTGGCGGCGTCGATCTTCGCGACCGCGAAGAACGGGCCGTCACCCGAATGAATCGCGGCGCGCAGTGCGGGCACCTCATCCGGCTTTGTCACGAACATGGTGCGCTGGAAGCCCGCCCCCTTGGCCATGGTCACCAGGTCCACGCCGTGGCGCGTCGCGGTCTCCTGCATGCCGGTCTCGCCGTAGTGCTCGTTGTCCTGCACTATGATCGACAGGTTCTTCGGCGCCTTCACCGCGATGGTGGCGAGCGCGCCGATGCCCATCAGCATCTCCCCGTCACCGGTCAACACCAGCACGGGGCGCGAAGGCTGCGCCAGCGCAAGGCCCAGGCCAATCATCGCCGCCCCGCCCATCGCGCCCCACAGCGGCAGGTTCAGCGGATGGTCGCCCACCGCCGTGATGTCCCAGGCCGGCGCGCCGAGGCCGGCGATCACTGCCAGCTCCCCGCGATCGGCCAGCAGCGCGGCGGTGAGTTCACGCCGGTCGAGCTTTCCGGATGACGCCAGCATCGTCTCAGTCCTTGCCGAAGGTCTTGGCGCCGATGACGCGCTGGCCGATCAGGGTCGCGGTCGGGCGGAAGGTGTTGAAGGCCATGCGGATGGTCGCATCCACGGTGGCGGCGATGTCCTCGGGCGTATCGGCGCGGCGCACCACGGTGCCCATGGCTTCCAGCACGGGCTGCGTGGCTTCGCCCATCGGCACCTGGGCCGGGTTGAACTCGCCGAAATCGCCGCGCATCGTAACCAGCATCGGCATCGGGCAGCGATGGATCTGCGACAGCGAGAGCATGTTGATGCAGTTGCCCACGCCGGAGGACTGCATCAGCAGGATGGCCTTGTCGCCGCCCAGCCAGGCGCCCTGCATCAGGGCGATGCCTTCTTCCTCGGTGGTCAGCGTGGTGACCACGATCTCGTTGTCGGCCAGGCAGCGTTTGATCAGGCGCGAATGCCCGGCATCCGGCACCAGGCAGACCTGGCGGATGCCATGCTTCTTGAGCAGGTCGTAGATCTGGTCGGGCCAGGATGCGGTGGCATCCGGGGCCTTGTCGATCGCGTCGGCGTCCATGCGTTTCCTCGGTATTTCCGGCGGCGCATCCTAGGGCCACGCGCCGGGCTGGCAAGCCGCCCCCAGGGCGTGGCATCAAGCCTGCCATGCCTTTCGCGCAGAGCATCGCCGGCACGCGTTACGTCTTCGACGACCTGAAGACGCTGTTGGCGCGCGCCACGCCGTTCCGGTCGGGCGATGCGCTGGCCGGCGTCGCGGCGGCATCCGCGGCGGAGCGTGTGGCAGCGCAGCGCGCCCTGGCCGACCTGCCGCTCGTGCATTTCCTGAGTGAGGCGGTGATCCCCTACGAAGCGGACGAGGTCACGCGCCTGATCCTCGACCGCCACGACGCCGCCGCCTTCGCGCCGCTGCGCAGCCTGACGGTGGGCGGCTTCCGCGACTGGCTGCTGGCGGCGGAGCCCGACGCGGTCACGGCCGTCGCGCCCGGCTTGACGCCGGAGATGGTGGCGGCGGTGTCGAAGACCATGCGCGTGGCGGACCTGATGCAGGTGGCGGCGAAATGCCGCGTGGTCACGCGCTTCCGCAACACCATAGGCCTGCCGGGAACGCTGTCCATCCGGCTGCAGCCGAACCACCCGACAGACGACCCGCGCGGCGTCGCAGCCGCCGTGCTGGACGGGCTGCTGCTGGGCGCCGGTGATGCGGTGATCGGCGTGAACCCGGCGACCGACAATGTCGAGGCGGTGATCGGACTGCTGCGGATGCTCGACACCGTGCGTGAACGCTTCGACATCCCGACCCAGACCTGCGTTCTGTCCCACGTCACCACCACGATGCTGGCGATGCAGCGCGGCGCGCCGGTGGACCTGGTGTTCCAGTCGATCGGCGGGACCGAGGGCGTGAACACATCCTTCGGCGTGACACTGGCGCTGTTGCGCGAGGCGCGGGAGGCCGCGCTGGCGCTGGGCCGCGGCACGCTTGGTGACAACGTCATGTACTTCGAGACCGGCCAGGGCAGCGCGTTGTCGGCGGACGCGCATCACGGCGTGGACCAGCAGACGATCGAGGCGCGCGCCTATGCCGTGGCGCGCGAATTCGCGCCGCTGCTGGTCAATTCCGTGGTCGGCTTCATCGGCCCGGAATACCTGTTCGACGGCAAGCAGATCCTGCGCGCGGGGCTCGAGGACCATTTCTGCGGCAAGCTGCTCGGCCTGCCGATGGGCGTCGATGTCTGCTACACCAACCACGCCGAGGCCGACCAGGACGACATGGACGCGCTGCTGGCCTGCCTGGCGGTGGCCGGCGTGACCTATGTGATGGGCGTGCCCGGGGCGGACGACGTGATGCTGGCCTATCAATCCACCTCCTTCCATGACGGGCTCACGGCGCGCGCGATGCTCGGCAAGCGGGCGGCGCCGGAATTCGAGGATTGGCTCGCGCGGATGGGCATTGGCGCCGATCACGACCGCATTCCCGCACGGCTGTCGCCGGCGCTGATCGGTCTCGCGTGAGCGCGCCGGCGCTCTGGCGCGACCTGCGCCGCTTCACCGATGCGCGTGTGGGGCTCGGGCGCGTCGGCACGGCGCAGCCGACGGCGGCGCATCTCGACTTCCAGGAGGCGCATGCGCGGGCGCGGGATGCCGTGTGGTCGTTGCTCGACATCCCGGCGTTGGAAGTGGCGATCGCGCGGCCGGTGCTGCGCGTGTGCAGTGCCGCGGCGGATCGGCGCGAGTACCTGCTGCGGCCCGACCTCGGGCGGCGGCTGGCGCAGGATTGCGTGCTGCCTGCCGCGCCCGGCTGCATCGCCCTGGTCGTGGCGGACGGGCTGTGCGCGACGGGCGTGCAGCGCCACGCGCCAGGCGTGCTGGAACTCCTGGTCCCGGCCTTGCCCCTGCCGGCCGGGCCGTTGGTGGTGGCGCAGCAGGCGCGCGTGGCGATCGGCGACGAGATCGGCGAGGCGATGGGCGCCGCGGCCGTGGTGGTGCTGATCGGCGAGCGGCCGGGCCTGTCGGCGACAGACAGTCTCGGCCTCTACATCACCTGGGCGCCGCGGCGCGGGCGTACCGACGCAGAGCGCAACTGCATCAGCAATGTGCGGCCCGGCGGCATGTCGTATGCCGATGCTGCGGCCAAGGCCGCCTGGTTGTTGCGCGCGGCGGCCGCGCTCGGCGCGACCGGCGTGGCGCTGAAGGACGAGATGCCAGCCACCGCCCTTCCTGCACCATGACGATTCGCATCACCGCCCGCATCGCCATCGAGGAGGACGAGCTGCAGGAGGACTTCCTGCGCGCCTCCGGCCCCGGCGGGCAGAACGTCAACAAGCTCGAGACCGCGGTGCAGCTGCGCTTCGACGCCATGGCCTCGCCCAACCTGCCGACCACGATGAAGGAACGCCTGGTCGCGCTGGCGGGGCGGCGCATCACCAAGGACGGCGTGCTGGTCATCACCGCGCAGCGCCACCGCACGCGGGAGCGCAACCGGGAAGACGCGCTGGAACGACTGGTCGCGCTGCTGCGCGAAGCCGCCACGCCACCGCCCCCGCCACGGCGGGCCACCAAGCCGACCCGTGCGGCAAAGGCGCGGCGCGTGGACGAGAAGACGCGCCGTGGTGCGACCAAACGCCTGCGCAGCACGCGCCCGGACGACTAGCCGCGTGTCCGCTCACCGCAACGCTTTTCGAATATTCTCGAAAGCACCATTCCCCGACCAGGCGCTTCCACCTGACCGGGGACTGCGCTAGCCGAGCATCTGGCCGCCATCGACCACGATGGTCTGACCCGTCACCCAGCGTGCCAGGGGCGAGGCGAGGAACAACGCGACATCCGCCACTTCCTCCGGCACGCCGAGCCGGCCGAAGGGAATGCTGGCCAGGATGCGCTCGTACAGCGCGGGGTCCTCGGTGCGCCGCGTCTCCCACGTCCCGCCGGGGAACTCGATCGACCCTGGCGCGATGGCGTTCACGCGCACGCCGTCCGCCGCGTACATGGAAGCCTGCGAGGCGGTGTAGTTGATCACCAGCGCCTTGACCGCGGCATAGGCGGGCGAGCGCCGCGTCGACGCCAGCCCCGAGATCGAGGTCGTGTTGACGATGCACCCGCGCGAGTCGCGCAGATGCGGCAGCGCCGCGTTCGAGGCGCGCACCGTCGCCATCACGTCGATGTCGAGGCTGCGCTTCCAGGACTCCTCGGTATCCGGCATGCCGAAGCCCGAGGCGTTGTTGACCAGCACGTCGATCCCGCCCAGGGCCTTCGCCGCGGCAGCCACCCAGGCGGCGACCTGCGCGGCATCCCCGAGGTCGGTCGGCACGACATGCGCCACGCCCTCCGCCTGCAGGGCCGCCAGGCCATCCGCCCCACGCGCGCAGGCCGAGACCTTCGCGCCGGCACGCGCGAAGCCCAGCGCGATCGCCCGCCCGATGCCGCGGCTGCCGCCCGCCACCAACACGCGCCGTCCCGCAAAATCGAATTCCATCACAACCATCCCTTGACCGGTCGGCGGGTATCCTGGCGCCGGCGCGCGCCGCAGGCCAGACGCAGGTTGCCGCAGGCACAGAATGACGGCATCAAGCAGCCGGGGCGCAACAGGGGAGACGGGCTCGGTGGTCCAGGCGCTGTTCATTCACCAGAACTTCCCGGGCCAGTACCGGCACCTCGCACCGATCATCTCGCGCCGGAAGGGCGCGCGGGTGATCGGCCTCGGCGAACGCGCCAACCAGTCGCCGCCGGGCCCGCAGCACCTGCGCTACCCCGCACCCGAAGGCGCGGGCGAGAAGACGCACCGCTACCTCCGCCCCGTCGAAGCCGCGGTGCGCCGCGGCCAGGCGGTGGCGCGCGCGCTGATGGGCCTGAAGCAGAAGGGCTTCGTGCCCGACATCATCTGCTGCCATCCCGGCTGGGGCGAAGGGCTGTACC
Organism: Roseomonas fluvialis; assembly: GCF_022846615.1. Classification (NCBI taxonomy): domain Bacteria; kingdom Pseudomonadati; phylum Pseudomonadota; class Alphaproteobacteria; order Acetobacterales; family Roseomonadaceae; genus Roseomonas; species Roseomonas fluvialis. The sequence continues at coordinate 575,153 of NZ_AP025637.1, read as the reverse complement.
TGCGCGACGTCTTCCCCGACACGAAGCTGCTGCAGTACTGCGAGTTCTACTATCGATCGACGGGCGGAGACGTAGGGTTCGACCCCACGCAGGAGGTCACGCTCGACGAGGCCGCGCGCGTGCGCACGCTGAACATGACGCAGTTGCAGTCGCTCGAAGGGACGGATTGGAGCGTTTCCCCCACGCTGTGGCAGCGCAGCCGCTATCCGGATTACATCCAGGCGCGCACGTCGGTGGTGCATGAAGGGGTCGACGCCAACTTCGCCACGCCGAACGGGGCGTCCACCGTGAAGCTGCCGGACGGGCACACGGTGACCAAGGGGCAGGAGGTGGTGACCTTCGTCTCGCGCAACCTCGAACCCTATCGCGGCTTCGACGTCTTCATGCGCGCCCTGCCCGAGATCCTCGCGCGCCGCCCGAACGCGCATGCCGTGATCGTGGGTGGCGATGAACGCGGCTATGGCCGCCTGCCCGCCGACGGCAAGTCGTGGAAGGCGACCATGATGGCCGAGGTCGGCGACAAGCTCGACATGGCGCGTGTGCACTTCACCGGGCGCATTCCGCATGAGGGCCTGGTGGCGCTGTTCCGCATCAGCAGCGCCCATGTCTACTATACTTATCCCTTCGTGCTCTCGTGGTCGCTGGTCGAGGCGATGGGCTGCGAGGCGTTGATCATCGGATCGGACACGCCGCCGCTGGCGGAGGTGATGCGCCACGAGCACAACGGCCTGATGCTGCCCTTCTTCGACCACCAGCGCATGGCGGACGCTGTGGTGGATGCGATCGCCAACCCCGACCGCTACGTGCCGCTGCGCAAGCAGGCGCGCCGCACCATGCTGGAACGCTTCGACCTGCACGCGCTGTGCCTGCCGCGCCAGGTGAAGCTGTTCGACGCGGTGCTGGAGGGCCGTCCGGGCAGCAGCGCCGTGCCCCTGCCGGAGTCGGTGTCATGACCTTCGTGCCGATGGCCGAGATCCGCCGCGGCGGCATACTGGAAAGCCTGCATCACGGCGTGGCCGTGGTGGCGGATGCGGACGGACGCATCCTGCAGTCCTGGGGCGATCCGTCCTTCGTGACCTTCCCGCGATCGTCCCTGAAGCCCTTCCAGGCGATCCCGTTGGTCGAAAGCGGCGCGGCGGATGCGGCGGGGCTGACCGAGGAACACCTGGCGCTCGCCTGTGCATCCCACAGCGCGGAGGATTTCCAGGTCGCGCTGGTGCGCGGCTGGCTGGAACGGCTGGGGCTGACCGACGCCGCCCTGGTCTGCGGGCCGGACCTGCCACGCGCGCAGTCCGACCAGATCGCGGTGATCCGCGGCGGCGGCGACCGCTCGCGTGTGTTCCACAATTGCTCGGGCAAGCATTGCGGCTTCCTGACGCTGACGAAGCACATTGGCGCGTCCGTCGGCGGATACGCGGACCCGGCGCATCCGGCGCAGCGCCTGTATCTGGAAGCGTTCAGCGAATTGCTCGGCGAGGATGCGGCGCGCCTGCCGCGCGGCGTGGATGGTTGCGGGCTGCCGGCGCTCGCGCTGCCGATGGCGACCATGGCGCGCGGCGCCGCACGCTGGGCGGCGGCACGTGTCGCGACCGATGCACGCCGCACCGCGATCCGCCGCCTGCAATCGGCCATTCGCGCCTACCCCGACCATCTGTCCGGTCGTGGCTCCTCGACGGGGAAAATCGTCCGCGCCAGCCAGGGCCGCGTGCTGCTGAAGGGTGGCGCGGAGGGCTACGTGGTCGGCTTCGTGCCTGAGGAAGGGCTCGGCATCGCGGTCAAGCTGGCGGATGGCACGGCGCGGGCGAAAATGGGCGTCTTCGCGGCGCTGCTGGGCCGGCTCGGCCTGGTGGATGCGGCGGAGTCGCTCACGCAGGACATCGAAGGCGCCATCAACGACAGCAACGGCCGCCCGGTCGGCGAGGTCCGCGTCACCCTGCCGGCGTAGCCGCCAGCATCCGCCGGAACAGCGGTACCGCGGCGACCAGGTCCGCCACCGCCACGCATTCATGCGGTGTATGTGCCGTGGCGATGGTGCCAGGACCCATCACGATGCAGGGGGCCAGGTCCTGCAATTCGCTGGCGTCGGTGCCGTAGGGGGCGGTGCGCGCGGCCTGGCCGGTCTCGCGCACCGCCAGCGCCACCAGCGGATGGTCGGCCGGCAGTTCGGGCGGCGTGCCTTCGCGCTTTTCGGTGAGCGTCACGCCGGTGCGCGCGGCAGCGTCCTTCACCGCGGCTTCGATCGGCGCGTAGTCCACGTTGCGGCTGCGGCGGAACTTGATGCGCACGGTCGCCTTCGCGACTGTCACGTTCACCGCAGTGCCGTGGTTGTCGATGACCAGGTTGAAATCGCTGAAAGGCGGATCGTAGCCGGCATCGTGATAGGCCGGGTCGTGGCGAAGGCGTTCGAACACCGCCTTCATCTCTGCCAGGAACGGGATCAGCGCCCAGTTCGCATTGGTGCCCTGCCCGGTCGACGAATGCGCCTGCACGCCCGTCGCGACGGCGGTGTATTCGATATGGCTGCGATGCCCGCGCACCGGCAGCAGCCCCGTCGGTTCCGCCACCACGATCCCGCGCAGGCCCAGCGCGCGCGCGGCATCCGATGCGGCGATGGCGCGTGCGCCCTGCTTGCTGGTTTCCTCATCCGTGGTGATCAGCAGGGTCGCCGGCACGCTCTCGGGCAGGCCCCGCGCTGCCACGATGCAGGCGGCGACCGGCCCCTTCATGTCCACGCTGCCCAGGCCATGCAGCACGCCATCGACCACGCGCGGCGACCACGGATCGGTCCAGCCTGTATCAGGCACCGTATCCATGTGACCGGACAGCGCCAGGCCACCTTTCGGCCCGCGATGGGCCACCAGAGCGCGCTTGGCCACGCCGTTGGCATCCGCGTAGTCCACGCGGGCGATGTCGAAGCCCGTCAGCTCGGCCTCGATGCGTTCGGCGAGCGGCAGGTTGGACACGGAGGACCGGCTGTCGATCGCGACAAGGTCGGCGGCGAGGCGCAGGACGGCATCGGCATCGTTCATGGCCTCAGCATCCCTTGCCGCGCGCGGCCGGGCAAGCGAGGCTGCGCCGCCATGACCGACATCGCCTATCTCGACCCCCGCACGGGGCGCACCTATCCGCTGGACACGCCGCGCTGGTGCGGCGATGACCAGGCACCGCTGCTGCTCACGCCGCTGCCCGGCATCACGCGCGATGCAATCCGCACCGAGGATCGTTCGCTGTGGCGGTACGCCGCGGCGCTGCCCTTCATCCCCGACGACCCCATCACCATGGGCGAGGGCTGCACGCCGCTGGTGCCGCGCGTGATCGGCGGTGCCTCAGCCTTGTTGAAATGCGAGTGGTTCGCGCCGACCGGATCGTTCAAGGACCGCGGCGCTTCGGTGATGCTGTCGCTGCTGCGCGCACAGGGCGTGACGGAGGTGCTGGAGGACTCCTCCGGCAATGGCGGCGCCGCGGTCTCGGCCTATGCGGCCGCCGGTGGCATGGCGGCCACCATCTTCGTGCCCGCGAGCACATCCCCCGCCAAGACCGTGCAGTCGCGCGCATCCGGCGCCACCATCCGCCTCATCCCCGGCAGCCGGCAGGATTGCGCCGATGCCGCGCTGGCCGAGGCCGCCAACATCTTCTACGCCAGCCACAACTGGCACCCGTTCTTTCTGCACGGCACCAAGACGCTGGCCTATGAACTGTGGGAGGACCTGGGCTTCACCGTGCCCGACAATGTCATCGTGCCCTGCGGCGCGGGATCGAACGTGCTGGGCTGCGGTATCGGCTTCGACGAATTGCTGCGCGCCGGCGAGATCACGCGCCTGCCGCGCATCTTCGCCGCGCAGCCGGCGAACTGCGCACCCATCGCGCGGGAATTCCTCGGCCTGCCCGCGGTGGCCGCACAGCCCACCATCGCGGAGGGCACCGCCATCGCGCAGCCGCTGCGCAGCGTCGAATGCGGCGAGGTACTGACGCGCTCCGGCGGCGGCGCGGTGATGCTGACCGAAGACGAGATCGCCGCCGCGACGCTCGAACTCGCCCGCACGGGGATCTACGTCGAACCGACCTGCGCCCAGGCAGCCGCGGCCTTCGCGCGGTTGCTGGAAGCCGGCACCATCCGCGCGGACGAGACCACCGTGGTCGTGCTCACCGGCACCGGCCTGAAATCCACGCCGCGCATCGCCGAGATGTTGGGAGTGACCATCTGATGCCCGGACCGCGCATCGCCATCCTCGGCTTCTCGATCGAGTGCAACCGCTTCGCGCCCCCAGCGCGCCGCGCCGATTTCGACGGCCGCTGCTACCTGGAAGGCGCCGACATCCTGGCCGAGGCCGCGAAGCCCGCCCCGCGCGCGCCGGCCGAACTCTCCGGCTTTATCGACGGCATGAACGCGACCGGCGATTGGACGCCGCTACCCGTCATGATCGCCGCCGCCGAACCGAATGGCCCGGTGAACCAGGACGATTTCAACGCCATGATGGCGACCTGGCGCGCAGGGCTCACGGCGCTGCGTGGCCAGGTGGACGGCGTGTATTCCATCATGCACGGCGCCGGCCTGGCCGAGCATGACCACGACCCGGAAGGCACGCTGCAGTCGCTGGTGCGCGAGGTCCTCGGCGACATCCCCTTCGTGTGTTCCTACGACCTGCACGCGAACGTGTCGGGCCGCATGGTCGCGACAGTCGATGCCTTCGTCGGCTACCGCACCAACCCGCATCTCGACATGCATGAGCGCGGCGCGGAATGCGCGCAACTGCTGCGTCGGCTGCTGGCCGGCGAGCGCTTCCACCGCGCCCATCGCCGCCTGCCCATCGTCTCCCCGCAGACCGCGCTGCTGACGGCGCAGGGACCCTATGCGGAGGTGATCGACCTCGGCCAGGAAATGGCGGCGAAGGACGCGCGCATCGCCAATGTCTCGGTGATGGCGGGCTTCTCCTATGGCGATACGCCGTTCAACGGGCTGTCGGTCATCGTCACCGCCACCGACCCCGATGCGGCCGAGGCGCTGGCACAGACCCTGGCCGAGGCCGCCTGGGACCGCCGCGCGCGCTTCGTCGCCAACCTGACCTCGCTCGACGACGCGGTGCGGTTGGCGAAGGAAAGCCCGGTGCCGCTCGCCTTCGCCGATGTGGCCGACAATCCCGGCGGCGGCGGCCGTGGCAACACCATGTGGATCCTGGACGCTTTCCACCGCGCCGGCGTGCAGGATGCGATCATCGGCATCATCGCCGATGCGCCACTCGCCGCCGAGGCCCATGCGCTCGGTGTCGGCGCACACTTCACCGCGCGCTTCAACCGCGCCGTCGCGGCTGATGATGCCTTCTCCAAGCCCTTCGCGGCGGTGGCCGAAATCCGCGCCCTGTCCGACGGCAAGGTCACGGGCCGGCGCGGCATCTTCGCAGGGCGGACCGTGCTGCTCGGCCGCACCGCCTGGCTGCAGATCGGCGGCATCGCGGTGGTGGTGATCGAAGGGCGCACGCAATGCGCCGACCCGGTCTTCCTGGAACATCTCGGCCTCGACATCGGCAAGGCGCGTGCGGTGGTGGTGAAGTCGCGCGGCCATTTCCGCGGCGGCTTCGACGAGTTCTTCCAGCACGAGCAGATCGTGGAAGTGGATTGCCCCGGCCTTACCTCCCCGAACCTCGCCACCTTCCCCTGGAAGCACCTGCCGCGCCCGGTGCTGCCGATGGACCCGCAGGCGCGCTGGCCCTGACGCCCGGCGCGCGGTAAGCGTGCCGCTACCCCGACCCGGAGACGCGCCATGCGCCCCCTGCTGCTTGCCCTGTCGCTGACGCTCGCGCTGCCGGGTGCGGCCGCCGCCAACAGTGCCTTCTGCACCGCGCTCCATCAGGCGGTGCAGGCGGCGCAGTCGCGCTTCGACTGGATGCCGCGCACCGGGCGCAACATCCCGGGCTCGATCGAGGAACGCCACGGCACGCTCCAGACCCCAGGCGGCGGGCCGCGCGGCGTGTTCTACGCCGTGATGGCGCGTCACGACGCCCGCCAGCCGCCCGACCCGACGCAGGACCGCTTCCGCGCCCTGCAGCACGAAATCGGCGCCTGCCTCACCGACGCCTCCTTCCAGGGCGTGACGGAAGGGCAGGGCGGCGCGCAGGCATCGTGGACCACGCCATACGCCGTGGTCGGCCTGCGCCGCGCCGCTGGCGGGCGGGAAGTGCCGGATTCCATCGTCGAACTCTCGATCGCCTCGCGCTGGTAGACCGCCATGACGCTGGATGACCTGCCCACGCCCTGCCTTGTGCTCGACCTGGCGATCCTGAAGCGCAACCTGGCGCATATGGCAGCCGCGGTGGCGCGGCATCCGGGCCTGGTGCTGCGCCCGCACATGAAGACCGCGAAGTCGATCGCGGTGGCGGACCTTGCCGCGCCCGGCAAGGGGCCGATCACCGTCAGCACCGTGGCCGAGGCGCGCTACTTCGCCAGCGGCGGCTTCCACGACCAGATCTACGCCGTGGGCATCACGCCGGCGAAGCTGGATGCCATCGCCGCACTGAACGCGCAGGGCGGCGACGTGAAGGTCATCACCGACGATGCCGATGTCGCGGCGGCCATCGCCGCCCATCCGGGGCCGCTGCGCGCGCTGGTCGAAGTCGATTGCGGCGAGGGCCGCGGCGGCGTTGCTCCCGATTCCAACCTGCTGACCGAGATCGCTGGGCGCCTCGGTGCGCGCTGCGCCGGCATCATGACCCATGCCGGGCATTCCTATGCCGAACGGTCCCGGCAGGGCCTGGAAGCGATCGCCGAGGCCGAACACCGCGGCGCCGTCACCGCCGCCGCCCGCCTGCGCGCCATGGGTGCCACGGTGGATGTCGTCTCGCTGGGGTCATCCCCAACGGCGCTGTACGGCCGCGACATGGGCGGCGTGACCGACGTGCGCGCCGGCGTCTACATGTTCGGCGACCTGTTCCAGGGCCAGATCGGCACGCATGGGCTGGACGACATCGCCGTCACGGTGCTGACCGCCGTCACCGGGCGCAAGCCCGACCGCAACGCCGTGCTCGTGGATGCCGGCGCCATCGCTCTGTCGAAGGACCGCAGCACCGAAAAGGCACCGAAGGACTATGGCTTCGGCCTGATGCTCGACATCGACGGCCGGCCGTCCTTCGGCGACGCGATCGTGGTGCGCACCCACCAGGAGCATGGCGAGGTGCGCGGCGAACATCCGCTGCCCTTCGACACCCTGCCGATCGGCGCCCTGGTGCGCGTCGCGCCCAACCACACCTGTCTCACCGTCGCAGCCCATGACCGCTACCACCTGGTCGATGGCGGACGGGACGTGATCGCCACCTGGGACCGCGTCAACGGCTGGTGACGTCGCGCCGCGATTCCGGTTGAATTCCCCCCCGGCCGGGCCGAAATCATGGCCTGTCCGAACGGGAGGGACTCACGGGCATGCGGGTGGTTCTGGCTCAGCCGCGCGGCTTCTGCGCCGGCGTTGTCCGCGCGGTCGAAATCGTCGAACGCGCGCTGCAGAAATACGGCCCGCCCGTGTATGTCCGGCACGAGATCGTGCACAACCGCCACGTCGTCGAGGACCTGCGCGCCCGCGGCGCCGTCTTCGTCAAGGAGGTCGAGGAAATTCCGGTCGGCGCCGTCGCCGTCTTCTCCGCCCATGGCGTGGCCCGCAAGGTCGAGGGCGAGGCGGCGCTGCGCCAGCTGGATGTGCTCGACGCCACCTGCCCGCTGGTCACCAAGGTCCACAACGAAGGCCGGCGCTACGCCGCGCAGGGCCGCGCCGTGGTGCTGGTGGGCCATGCGGGCCATCCGGAGGTGATCGGCACCATGGGCCAGATCGACGCGCCGGTGCACCTGGTCGCGACCGCGGCCGAGGTGGAGGCGCTGCCCTTGCCGCGCGACACGCCCGTCTCCTTCATCACCCAGACCACGCTGTCGGTCGACGACACGCGCGGGGTGATCGCCGCCATTCGTGCACGCTTCGACGACGTGACCGGGCCCGATACGCGCGACATCTGCTACGCCACGCAGAACCGCCAGACCGCCGTGCGCGAACTGGCGCGCATCGCGCCGGTGGTGCTGGTGGTGGGCGCGGCGAATTCGTCGAACTCCAACCGCCTGCGGGAAATCGCCGCGGAATGCGGGGCGCGCGCGTATCTCATTGCGGATGCCGCGGCGCTGGACCCGGCCTGGGTCGACGGCGCGACGGCCGTGGGCGTGACCGCCGGCGCCTCCGCACCCGAACGCCTGGTGGAAGACCTGGTGGCGCGGCTGCGCAGCCTCGGCGCGGCATCGGTGGAAGCGCTGCCCGGCATCGTCGAGGACGTGACCTTCCGCCTTCCCGCGAGCCTCGCCGCAGAGTAGGGAAACGCAGCCCGGCCAACGGGCATCCCGCCGGAGAGACACGTTCATGCTGACCCGCCGCCGCCTTGCTGCCCTGCCGCTGCTGGCCGCCCAGACCATCGCCCCCTTGGCCGCCCGCGCGCAGGACTGGACCCCTACCCGCCCGATCCGCATCGTGGTCGGCTTCGCCGCCGGAGGCGCGACCGATATCAGCACCCGCACCATCGCGCCCAAGCTGCAGTCGCTGCTCGGCCAGCCGATCGTGGTGGACAACCGCCCCGGCGCGGGCGGGAACCTCGCGACCGAGACGGTGGTGCGCGCCGCCCCAGACGGCAGCACGCTGCTGATGGGCACGATCGGCGCGCTCGCGATCAATCCGACGCTGTATCGCAGCCTGCCGTTCAATCCGCAGACCGACCTCACGCCCATCGCCATGGCGGGCAGCGTGCTGAACGTGCTGGTGGTGCCGGTGGACCGCCCCTGGCAGACCGTGGCGGACCTGGTGGCGGCGGCGCGCGCGCGGCCGGACACGCTGTCCTATGGCTCGTCGGGTGTGGGCGGCGCGGGGCATCTGGCGGGCGCGCTGCTCGACCAGATGGCGGGCATCCGCACCATCCATGTGCCCTATCGCGGCGGCGGGCCGCTGATGACCGACCTGCTGTCGGGCAAGACCGACTTCGCCTTCTCCACCGCGCCGACAGCATTGCCGCAGGTCGAAGGTGGGCGGCTGCGCGCGCTCGCGGTCGTCACGCCGCAGCGGTCCGCCATGCTGCCGAACCTGCCCACCGTGGCCGAGACGCTCCCGGGCTACGAGGTCGCGAACTGGTACGCGCTGGTCGGGCCGAAGGGCCTGCCGGCCAGTATCGTCGCGCGGTTCAACACGGCGATGCGCGACACGATGGCCGATGCCGAGGTCCGCGCCCACCTCGCGCGCCACGGGGTCGAACCCCTGCCCGGCAGTGCCGAGGACCTGGCACGCTTCATCCGCGTCGAGACCGACAAATGGGCGCCCATCGTGCGCGCCAGCGGCGCGACGGTCGACTGATCAGCGCAGCGCCGCGACCAGCAGCGCCGCGCCGGGCGCAAGACCGGCAACCGACCCCAGCACGACCCATTGGGCATGGCGCGCGGACCCCAGCGCCAGCGCATAGGCCGCCTTGGCCACGATGTTGCTCGCCACCGCCACAGCGACCGCCTGCGCCGCGACCGCCTCGCTGATCGTGGCGGGCGCGAGCGCCGGGACGGACAGCGTGATGGCGTCCACATCCGTCAGCCCGGTCACCGCGGCGATCAGCAGGACGGCGCCGCCACCAAGCCGCTCCGCACCGAACTTCGCCGCAGCGCCGACGCCCGCAAGCAGCAGCGCCATGCGGAGCACCGCCCCGATCTCGAAGGGGTTGCCGGGATCGGCCGGGCCATCCGCAACGCTCGCGCGCCGTCGTGCGAGCAGAAGCGCCACGACGCCCATGCCCGCCGCCGCGGCGACCAGCGCCGGGCCGAGCAGCCGCCCCGTCGCCGGCGCAACCAGCAGCGCCAGCCCTGCCGTGCGCAGGCAGGACACCGCGCCTGCCACCAGCGATCCCGCCGCCAGCCCGGCCGCCGGCCCGCCCTTCGCCGCCGCCGACGCGTTCGACAGCGTGACGGCGGTGGACGACACCAGCCCCCCTGCCGCCCCCGCCAAAAGCAACCCGCGATGCCCACCGCCCAGCTTGACGCCGAGGTAGCCGAGGAACGACACCCCCGCGAGCAGGATCGCCAGCATCCAGACCTGGTGCGGGTTGACGCCCGCCAGCCAGCTGATCGGCGCATCCGGCACCAACGGCAGCGCCACCAGCGTCATCGACAGCAGCAGGATGGCGGAGCGCAGCTCGACCCAGGTGATGCGCGCCATCAGCCCATGCAGGCTCTCGCGCGCCGCGAGCACGGCGGTCATCGCAACCGCGGCGGCGCCGGCGGCGGGCGCCTCGCCGGCCACGGCCAGCGCGCCCAGCGCATAGGTGCCGATCGCCGCCACCTGGCTGGTGGCGCTGAAGCGGCCCTCGGCATCGGCCTCGCGCAGGGCGAAGGGCAGCAGCGCGGCCATCAGCGCGAACAGGCCGGCGGAGAGCAGCACCGCGCCGCCAATGGGCCCGAGCGGGGTGGCCACCGCCGCCACCACGCCGCCCGACAGGCCGACCAGCGCGAAGGTGCGCACGCCGGCGGTGCGGCGGCCGGCGGCTTCGTCGCGTTCGCGCCAATGGCGCTCGGCGCCCACCAGCAGACCGATCGCGAGAGCGACCGCTAGGCGGCGGATGAGATCCTCGCCGTGCAGGTCGGCCCCGGTCACGTGCGCGCAGTCTCCATGTGGCGCATTTCGCGCCCTGCACGCCGCCCACACAAGCGCGCAGCACGCATGGCTTGCGTGCCCCGCCCCGGCGCGCCCATATCCTGCCCATGGATCTCGACTTCACCGAGGCGGAGCTGCACCGCTATTCGCGTCACATCCTGCTCGAGGAGGTCGGCGCGATCGGCCAGGCGAAGCTGCGCGCCGCGCGGGTGCTGGTGGTCGGCGCCGGAGGGCTCGGTTCACCGCTCACGCTCTATCTCGCGGCGGCGGGGGTCGGCACGCTGGGCCTGGTCGACGACGACACGCTCGAATTATCGAACCTGCAGCGCCAGGTTGCGCACACCACCGCGCGCATCGGCCGCAACAAGGCCGAGAGCGCGGCCGAGACGCTGCGCGCCCTAAACCCCGAGACGCGCATCGATATCCACGCGCGGCGCATGGATGCCGAGGCCGCGCGCGACCTGATCCCGCGCTACGACATCGTCTGCGACGGCACCGACAATTTCGCCACGCGTTTCCTGCTGGGCGACGCCTGCCACCTGCTGGGCCGCCCGCTGGTCAGCGCGGCGGTGCTGCGCTTCGAAGGCCAGCTCAGCGTCTTCGCCGGGCATGACGGCGCGCATCCCTGCCACCGCTGCCTGCATCCCGAACCGCCGCCGCCGGGCCTGGTGCCGACCTGTTCGGAAGCCGGCGTGCTGGGTGCGGTCACCGGCGTGATGGGCACGCTGCAGGCGACCGAGGTGCTGAAGCTGATCCTGGGCATCGGCGACCCGCTGATGGGCCGGCTGCTGCTGTGGGATGCGCTGGATGCCCGCTTCCGCACCGTGCGGCTCAAGCGTGACCCGGGCTGCGCGCTGTGCGGCGACCACGCCACGATCCGCGACCTTGCCGCGCACGACGGCGCGGCCGCGCCGGTCTGCGCGGCGTGACGGTGCACGGCAGCGCGGCGCGCGGCGATGGGTGGCAGGCGCAAGCCGAGCACCGCGTGCGTGCCGGCGAGGCCGCTCGGCCATGACGCCGCTCGGCATCCTTCTCGAATCCGGCAGCCATCCGCGGGCACATTATGCGCTGGTGGTGGCCGCGGGCGCGGCTGCGCTGGGGCGCGAGGTCGTGCTGTTCGCGACCAACACCGGCTGCCTGATGCTGGCGGACCCCTGCCCGCTGCTGGCTGATCCGCGCGAGGGCACCCTCGTCGCGCGCGGTGTCGCCGGCATCGCGACGCTGCGCGAGGCCTGCGTCGAGATGGGCGTGCGCATGATCGCCTGCGAAGCCGGGCTGCGCGCCGAGGACCTGGCGGCGATGCCGCTGCTGCCGGGTGTGGAGGTGGCGGGCATCGCGACCTTCCTCGGCGCGGTCGGGGCCGGGCAGGTCGTCACGCTCTAGCATCGCTTGACCCCGCCCCGCCCGGGGGAGGACAGAGGGGCCATGACAGCCCTGCGCCGGATCGGATTCGCGATGGTCGCGCTGCTTGGCGCCACACCGGCGTGGGCGCAGACGACCGCGCCGGGCAGCCTGCCGCCGCCGGTGCGACCCGGTGCGCCGGCCGCGCCCAGCGCCCCGGCCGCACCAACGCCGCCACGCCCGGCAACCCCTGCGCCGACGCCGCCACGCCAGGCAGCGCCCGCCCCGACGCCGCGCCAGGCGACGCCCCCAGCGACGGCGCCGCGCCCGCCAGCCACCGCGCAGCGCCCGCCGGCCTCGACCGCGCCCGTGGTGCGCCCCCCAGCCAGGCCCGATGGGCGCGCACCGGGCGCCACCGCCCGCCAGGGCCAGCCGAACCAGCGCGGCCGCACGGCCGCCGGCGCCGCTGCCGGGGCTGCCGCCGGGGCGGCCGGCGCCGCGGGCGCGACCCGCACGCCCGAACCCACGCCCGCCCCGGCACCGCCGCCGGATCCGCAGCCCTCGGTCGGTTCGGTCACCAACCTGCCGCTGCCGCGCTTCGCGGCGCTGCGCTCGGACGAGGTGAACCTGCGGGCCGGCCCCGGAACGCGGTTTCCGATCGAATGGACCTACCAGCGGCGCGAATTGCCGGTGGAGATCACCCGCGAATTCGAGCTGTGGCGCCGCATCCGCGACCCCGAGGGCACCGAGGGCTGGGTCCATCAATCTACGCTGATGGGCCGGCGCAGCGCGATCGTGCGCGGCGCGCCGAGCAGCGAGACCGCGCTGCGCCGCCGCCCCGAGGCCGACAGCCCGCCGGTCGCGCGCCTGCGTCCCGGCGTGGTGGTGCGCCTGCGCCAGTGCGAACTGCGCAGCGCCTGGTGCGAGGCGCAGGCCGGCGAATACCGCGGCTACATCCTGCGCTCGGAGGTCTGGGGTGTCTCGGCCGATGAGGAAGTGAAATAGCGCGCGCTGGACCATCCGGCGCGCACCGGCCTAACCTTCTGCCATGCCAGACGATCGCCCGATCCCCGCCATCCACGACATGGGCGGCATCGCCCGCTTCCACTGCACGCCGGTCGAGCACGACGAGGCGCCGCCCGACGCCTTCGGCAAAAAGGTGGATGCGCTGCGCCAGCTGCTCGCGCAGAAGAAGCTGATGACGGTGGACGAGCTCCGCCGTGGCATCGAGAGCATCCCGGAGGCGGAGTATTTCGCGCTCGGCTACTACGAGCGCTGGCTGCGGTCGATCACCGCGCTGATGGTCGAGAAGGGCATCGTGGAGAAGGACATCCTGCCATGAGCGACGCCCCGATCTTCGCCCCCGGCGCGCAGGTGCGCGTGAAGGACGACTGGCCGGAGCGCCGCGGCCCCTGCCACATCCGCACGCCGCACTACATCCGCGGCCGCACCGGCACGGTGGTGCGCCCGCTCGGTGCCTTCGCGAACCCCGAGGACCTCGCCTTCGCCCGACCCGCCCCGAAGCGCACCCTGTATCATGTCCTGTTCGAGCAGCCGCCGATCTGGAACGAGGGCAAGCCGGGCGATACCGTGATGGTCGAGGTCTTCGAACACTGGCTCGAGAGGGCATAGCCATGGCCGCACCGCCGCGCCCCGACAGCCTTGCCTTGCTCGACCGCCTGGTGGCGGCGCTCGAGGCCAAGGGCATCGTCACCGAGGCCGAGATCGCCGCGCGCCAGGCCAGCACCGACAAGGCCAGCCCCGAGACCGGCGCGCGCATGGTCGCGAAGGCCTGGACCGACCCGGCCTACCGCGAATTGCTGCTGACCGACGGCAAGGCCGCCGCCGAGGCCATGGGCGTGTCCATGGCCGGCGCGCCACCGCTCGGCGTGCTCGAGAACACGCCGACGCGGCACCACCTGGTGGTCTGCACGCTGTGCTCCTGCTACCCGCGTGCAGTGCTGGGCTATCCGCCGAACTGGTACAAGTCGTTCGAGTATCGGTCGCGCGCCGTCCGTGAACCGCGGACGGTGCTTGCGGAATGGGGGCTGAACCTGCCCGACAGCGTCGAGACCCGCGTGGTGGACAGCACCGCCGACTACCGCTGGATGGTGCTGCCGATGCGCCCGCCCGCGACCGAGGGCTGGGACGAAGCGCGGCTCGCGTCGATCGTCACGCGGGATTGTCTGGTGGGGGTGGCGGTTCCGACACCGTAGCGGGCGGATCGTCGCCGACCTTCACAGTGACATCCACGTGCAGGCCGGCGAAGGCGTCGGCCGTGCCGATGTAGCCACCGCCGACCGGCACCGCCTGTTCGGGTGTGCGAGTCGAGCCCACGCGGATCAGGTTCTCGCCCGCGACCAGCCCGTTGGTGGGGTCGTATTCCACCCAGCCCGCGCCAGGCACGTAGACCGAGCACCAAGCATGCGTGGCGCCGCCGCCGACCACGCCCTCGGTCCCCGCCGAGTCATACAGGTAGCCGGTGACGAAGCGCGCGGCGAGGCCGAGCGCGCGCGCCGCCTCCATCATCAGCAGGGTGAAGTCTCGGCAGGCGCCGCGGCCAGTCTCGAGCGTGACCACCGGGCTGTTGGTGCCCTCCGCGTCGCGCCCTTCGTAGCTGAACTCGTCGCGGATCGCGCGCGTCATGGCTTCGAGCATCGGCAAGGTGCGCGTCTGACCACCCGGATCGAGGAAGCGACGCGCCCAGGCATCGACGCGCCGCTGCGGGTCGGGCAGCAGGCGGACGCGGAAATGCTCGAGGTCCGGCGCTTCCTCCGCGCCGTAGGAGAAGGGGAAGATCTCGACGGAGGGGTCGAGCGTGGCGCGCGGCAGCGCCGGCCCGGCAGGAAAGTGTTCGAGATCGAGCGTGGAGACGATCTCTAGGTGATCGGTCGTGGCACCCTCGGCCCAGTCGAGCAGGCATACCGAATTGCCGAAGACGTCATGGGCCCATCGCGTGGCCTCCGGCGCCGGGCTGATCGTCATGGTGGCGTCGTGCAGGCGCAGGTCGTGGCTGTCGCGCGGGCGCACCATCAGCCGGTGCTGAGACAGCCCCACCGGCGCGCTGTAGTCGTAGCGCGTGGTGTGGCGGATGCGAACGCGGGCCATGCGGCGATACCTCGGGATGGTCTGTGTGGCACCATAACCCGGAATCACCGCGAGGGTTTCGCGGGTTACACCCCGCCGTAGATGAACACCGGCATGGGCTGGGTGTCGTCGACCACCGCCTTCACGCCCGGCACGTTCTCGGCCAGCACGCGCAGCGCGCGCTGCACCGCGTCCGACCGGCGGAAGCCGTGGAAGGTCACGGTGCCGTCCTTGACCTCGACCATGGTGTAGAAGGTGTCGGTCCAGGGTTCCTTCTTCATCGCTGCCATCACGGCGCGGCGCACGCGCTCGTCCGACAGTTCCGCATCCTGGTGCGGCGGCGCGACCAGCGCGCGCAGCAGGTCGGCGCGACTGACGATGCCGCGCAGGCGATCGCCCTCGGTCACCACGACGCGGCGGATGTTCTGCTTCTCCATCATCTGCGCAATGTGCGCGGCGGTGGTGTCCGGCGCCACGGTCACAACCTTTTCGGTCATCAGGTCCTTCGCCGTCACGCCATGCGTGCGCGCGAAGCGCTCCGCCTGGCTGGCCGGATCGGCGAACAGTGCGCCGAACCAGGAGGACGGCTTGTCTTCCTCGCCCGCCAGGCGACGGACCAGGTCGGCCTCGGTGACGATGCCGAGCACCTTGCTGTCCTTGTCCACCACCGGCACGGCGGAAATGCCGCGATCGGCGAGCAGGCGCGCCATGGCCATCACGGGCGTCTCGGGCGGCACGGTCACGACGTCGGGGGTCATCAGGTCGCGGGCGAGCAGGCCAGTCATGGATGCGGTCCTCCGGGATCGATACGCGACGGATAGCGCCGCGGTTGCACCCATGCCTTGCGCCAGATCAACGGCGCGGGCTTCAAAGCGGCGCCGCGGGCGGCTATCTACGAAGCCGCGACCAAGAAACACAGAGGAACACACATGTCCGGGATCACACGCCGCCAGACCCTCGCCGCCGCGGCCGGCACACTGGCACTGCCGGGCGTTGCACGCGCCCAGGCGCAGCAGCAACTCGCCATCGCGACCGGCACGACGGGCGGCGTCTACTATCCGCTCGGTGGTGCGCTCGCGAACTATCTCTCGCGCGGCATCGCGGGCATGAGCGCCACGGTGGAAGTCACCGGCGGGTCGGTTGCCAACCTGCAGCTGCTGGGGGCGAACCGCGTCGGCATGGTGCTGACGCAGGTCGATGCGGCAGTGGACGCGATCCGCGGCAATGACCGCTTCCGCGGCCGGCCGGTGCCGGTGCGCGCCATCTCGGTGCTGTACACCAACCGCATGCAGGTGGTGACGGTGGCATCGACCGGCATCCGCACCATGGCGGACCTGAAGGGCAAGCGCGTGTCCACCGGCGCGCCGGGTTCGGCGACCGAGATCATGGCCTTCCGCCTGATCGAGGCCGCGGGCCTCAACCGCGAGACCGATTTCCGCGCGCGCGAACGCCTCTCGCCGGCCGAGAGCACCAATGCGATCAAGGACGGCAAGCTGGATGCGTATTTCTTCGTCTCCGGCGTGCCGACCAGCGCGATCACCGACCTCGGTGCCACGCCCGGCGTGCAGCTGGTGATGATCGACCACGACCAGTTCGTGCCCGCGATCGTCGAGAAATACGGCCCGGTCTATTTCGCCGAAACCATCCCGGCCGGCACCTATCCCGGCCAGACCGCGCCCAACAAGCAGATGTCGGTCGCGAACATCGTGGCCGTGCGCGAGGACATGCCCGCGGCGCTGGTCACGCAGATCCTGCAGATCATGTGGGGCAACCGCGAGGACTGGGCGCGGGTGCATTCCGCCGCGCGCGACTTCAACCTGGAAGGGCAGAAGTCGGCCGCGGCCGGCGTGCCCTGGCACACGGCGGCCGAGGCCTTCTGGAAGGCGCAGGGCGCGACGCTCGCCTGAGGCGGCACCGCAGCGGCACTTCATGCGGGAGCGGTCCATGCGGGCCGCTCCCGAACTGCATTGACGGCAACCAGCATTTTCGAGCCAGGCAGGATGGCCTGGCGAATCGGAAAATGCGGCAGAACAAGCGGCTGGACCCGCTTCACCGCGATCGGCGCGGGGATGCGGTTCCAGCGCCGGAGCACCGCCCGTGACCAGCACGCACCACCTCCCGCCCGAGGCCGCCGCCGCGGCACTCGACGACGCCACCGCCGCGCGCGTCGAGGCGCTGATCGAGGAGGAGGAGGGCGCGCAGAACCGCTTCTCCGGCTGGCTCGGCTATGTCGCGACCATGCTCGCGCTCGCGATGTCGCTGTTCCACCTCTGGGCAGCGTGGGACATCGTGCCGACCACGACGCTGCGCTTCGTGCATGTCGGCTTCGCGCTGGTGCTGAGCTTCGTGCTGTTCCCGATGCTGCGGCGGCACCGCAACCGGCTGATGCCTTGGGACGTGGTCCTCGCGGCCGCGTCGATCTACGTCATCTACTACCTGATCGCCGGCGGCGATGATCTGCAGGACCGCGCCATCTTCCCCGACCCGATGGACATCGCGGTGGGGTGGATGCTGATCGCGCTGGTGCTGGAAGCGACGCGCCGTGCGACGGGGCCGGTGATGCCGGCGGTGGCGATCTTCTTCCTGCTGTACGGCTTCTTCGGCAACCACCTGCCGGCACCCTGGCAACACCAGGGCTACGATTCCGAACGCATGATCCCGCATATCTCGATCGGGCTCGATGGCATCTTCGGCACGGCGGTGGATGTCTCGGCGACGCTGATCGTGCTGTTCACCATCTATGGCGCCATCCTGCAGGCCTCGGGCGCGGGGAAGTTCTTCGTGGACTTCTCCTTCGCCGCCACGGGCGGCAAGGCGGCGAGCGCGGGGCGGACCGTGGTACTGTCGTCGTTCCTCCTGGGCGGGCCGTCCGGGTCGGGGGTCGCCACCACCGTCACGCTCGGTACCGTCGCCTGGCCGATGATGAAGAAGGTCGGCTACCGGCCCGACGATGCCGGCGGGCTGCTCGCGGCCGGAGGTCTTGGCGCGATCATCTCGCCGCCGGTGCTGGGTGCGGCGGCCTTCCTGATCGCCGAGTACCTGAAGCTCGGATATCTGGATGTGCTGAAGATGGCGGTGATCCCGACCATCCTCTACTACGCCTCGCTGTTGTTCATGGTGGAACTCGACCAGAAGCGCATCCGCGCGCAACGCGGCGGGATGGACAGCGCCGAGGGCATCAAGGTCGACCCCATCCCGGTGCTGCTGCGCCGCTACGGCTTCCACTTCACGTCGCTGGTCGCGATCGTCGCCTTCATGGTGTGGGGGTATTCGGCGACGCTGTCGGTGCTCTACGCCATGATACTGGCGGTGCTGCTCTCCTTCATCCGGCCGGAGCAGGCGCTGTGGCCGAAACGGCTGGTCGAGGCTCTGGCCGGCGGCGCGATCCAGGCGGTGGGCATCGCGGCCACCTGTGCGTCGGCCGGCATCATCGTGGGCGTCATCACGCTGACCGGGCTCGGGCTGAAGTTCAGCGACATCGCGATCCAGGCGGCGGGCGGGTCCGTGGTTGTGACCGCGCTCTACACCGCGCTGATCGTCTGGATCGTCGGCCTCGCGGTGCCGGTCACCGCGTCCTACATCATCTGCGCCGTGGTGGCCGCGCCGGCGCTGATGAAGCTCGGCGTGCCGGACTATGCGGCGCATATGTTCGTCTTCTACTACGCGGTGCTGTCGGAGGTGTCCCCGCCCACCGCGCTGTCTCCCTTCGCCGCCGCCGCGATCACCGGCGCGGGGCCCTACCGCACGACGCTGCAGGCCTGGAAATACACCCTGCCCGCCTTCCTGCTGCCCTTCGTCTTTGTCACCGACCCCGAGGGCGTGGGCCTGCTGCTGAATTTCCGCGACGGCATGACCTGGCTCGATGTGTTGTGGCAGTTCGTGCTCGCGGCGGCGGGGCTTGCGGCACTCGCGGCTGCGGCGCAGGGCTACGGGCTGCGCATGATGGCCGCGTGGGAACGCCTGGGCTTCGTGCTGGCCGGGCTGCTGATGATCTTCCCCGCGTTGCTGCAGCATGCGGCGGGGGACCTGGTGCCCTATCCGCACCTGATCGGGATGGCGCTGGCGACCGTGCTGCTGGTGCTGCAGCAGCGGGGCGGTCAGGCGCGCGCGTAGTTCAGCGCGACCACGCCGTTCGGATAGGGCCGCGCCTCGCGCAGCGTGAGTGCGCGGGGCGCCCCGTCCGTGGCGAACAGCCTCAGGCCGGCGCCGAGCAGCAGCGGCATGACGAAGATCTCGATGCTGTCGACCAGCCCGCGCGCCAGGCAGGCCTGCGCCAGCGCCGCGCCGCCGAGCAGCCAGATGTCGCCCGTCGTCTCCCGGCGCAGGCGCGCGATGACACCGGCGAGATCGCCCTGCGCGGCTTCGACGCCATCGGGCGCATCGGCATCAAGCGCGCGATGCGTCATCACCACCACGCGCTTGCCGGCATAGGGCCATTCCCCGAAGCCACGCGCCTGGTCGTAGGTGGTGCGCCCCGTCAGCACCGTGCCGACCTCCGCGAGGAAGGCGTCCATGCCGTAGTCCTCGGCTTCGAAGGGCGCGAGCCAGCCGACCCCACCCTGCGAATCCGCGAGGCAGCCATCGAGCGAGACGGCGGCGTAGAGCCTGACCCGCGCGGTCATGCGCGCCGCCGCCACTGCGCCCGCGCCACGCGCACCCGGCGGACCAGCGCGCCGCCACGCCACGCCAGCCGCGCGCGCAGCGCCTCGACCGCGCCATGCACCGCCGCGATCGCGCGCCGCACCGCCTGCCAGGCCGGCAGCGCATCCAGGACCGCATGCGCACCCGCCACCAGCGCGACGACCCAGTTCCGCGTCCGGGCGAAGGCCGGGATCGTCATCAGCTTCGGTTCCGCCACCACATAGAGCCGCGCCGAGAAGGCGACACCCACGGTCTTGGCCAGCAGCAGCGTGCCGGCGCCGAGCAGCCAATGCCCCGTGCCGAACAGCCACAGCGCCGCGATCTTGACCGGCACCAGGGCCACGATCGGGATGCCGAACAACAGCAGGACGATCCGCGCATCCATCCGCAGGATCAGGCGTTCCAGCACCGAAAACACCGGAATGCGCGCGATCAGCCCGCCCACCGCGCGCGCCCAGCGCCACAGCGTCTCCTCCAGCAGCACCCAGAGGAAGGCGAGCAGCAGCACGGGCGACTTCAGTGCGCCGCGGATCGGGTGACGCCGGTCCATCGCCGGAGCCTATCACGCCGGCACGGGCATTTCCTCCGGCAGCGCGCAGATGCCGCGCGCGCGCAACCAGGCGGAGAAGCCGGGGTCGGCCGTGACCACAGCGAAGGGGATCGCCAGCACCAGCGAGAGCAGCACCGGCGCAGCCAGCAGCAGCGCCAGCGGCGAGGCCGCCGCGAAGATCGCTCCGAACACCACCCCCGCCAGCGTCGGCGCCCAGAACTGCCGCGCCGCATCGCCCCAGGACACGCCGCGATCGGCGCGGTTCTGCGCCGTCCACCCCACCCGCATGCCGAAGGGAAGCGCCAGGAGGAACAGGGACTGCGCCATGAGACGCGCCGGTTCCATCAGCGTGGTGAAGGCGATCTCGGCGGCGGCACTGCGCGCCACCGCGCCACGCCCGCCATGGCGCGCGGCGAGCGCCGGGTTCAGCAGCAGCTCGGCGTATCCCGCGAGCTTGGCGGCGTAGTGGCAGGCCCAGGTCGCGGCCAGCAGCAGCACCAGCAGGCCGGTGGGCGTGGACGCCCCGGCGCCGGTGAGCGCATTCAGCCCGGCCAGTAGCAGGATCGCACACCACAGCGGCGCGCCCAGGAACAGCAGGATCGCCTGCACCAGCTGCCAGCGCGCCATCAGCGTCTGGCCGGGCAGGCGCAGCAGGGCCAAATACTGCATGTTGCCGCCGGCCCAGCGCAGGTCGCGGGTGACGAAATCGCCGAAGGTGGGCGGGTTGCCCTCCGCGCTGCCGGTGTCGTCGGGCAGCACGCGCACCTTCCAGCCGGCAGCATGCAGGCGCGTCGCCTCCACCTGGTCGTGGCTGAGGATGCGCGAGCCGTCCGGCAGAGGGCCGAGCCGGCAGAGCTCGCGGAACGGCGCGATCCGGATCAGCGCGTTGTGGCCCCAGTACGGCCCCTCGTCGCCCTGCCACCAGGCCTGGCCAGTCGCCCAGGCGCGCATGCCATGGCGCATGCCGAACTGGAACACGCGCGGGAAGGCAGCGGTGGCGGGGCGTCCATGGATCAGCTGCTGCAGGATCGCGAGACGATCATCGGCCTCCATGCACGCGACCAGGCGCAGCACGGCGGCGGGCGTCATCTCGGAATCGGCGTCGAGGCACAGGAAATACGCGAGGCCGTCCGCGTGATTGTCCAGGAAGTCCATCACGTTGCCCGCCTTGAAGCCCTCATTCGCCGTACGACGGCGGTAATGGGCGTTGGGGCGCGTCCGCGCGAAGGCGAGGAAGGCGGCTTCCTCGGCGATGGCGGCCTCGCCCGCGGGCGTGTCGGACAACACCCAGAGGTCGAAGCATGCGGCCGGCAGCCCGTCGATCAGCCGGCCAAGCGGCGGCAGGACGGCGGACATGTCCTCGTTGCGGACACAGATGGCGATCGCGGTGCGCCCGCGCGGGGGGCCGGGGCGCGCGGCGCGCAGCGCGGGCAGCACCGCGGCCGGCGGGTCGCGTGCACCCAGCAGGATCACGAGGCCGACCAGCGCATTCGCGGCCGACAGCGCACTCCAGGGCACTGTGCCGAGGTAGCAGGCCAGGATCATCACCTCCCACACCGTCCATCCGCCCGGCGCCAGCACGGCGATGGCAAGGGCGACCAGCCCGGCCGTGATGGCGAGGACCAGCAGCAGGAAGACGGCGCGGCGCAGCAGCGGGGATTCGGTCGGCACGGGAGCCATGTATGCCGCGACCGTGGCGGGATTGCGAAGCGGCTGTCGCCGCGGCAGCCCAGGCCCCTTGCGGGCAGCGCGCTACAGCGCCACCCCTGCGCGCGCCAGCGCGAAGGCGCCGAGCGTCAGCCCGACCCAGCCAGCGGCACCGGCCGCAAGCCACGCCCGCGGCGCCGCCGCGCCCGCCCGCAGCAGCCCCCAGGCCAGCAGCGGCAGCGCCTGCATGGCATGGACGGCGAGGAAATGCGCCACGCGCAGATCGCCACCGCTGCGTGACCAGAAGAAGGGCGGCCAGGCGCCGGCGTCGCTCGCCTCACCCCCCACATACGGCCCGGTCCCACCACCGATCGCGAGGCCGGTGAAGATGCCGAGCAGCCCCGCGCCGACGAAGCCCGCGGCAATCCCGAGCCGCATGACCCGATGCCTCGTCGGATCGCCGCGCCAGGCCACCAGCGCGCCGAAGGCCGCGGCGCAGAGGCAGAGCAGCACGGCCGCAAGACCCATCACGCCGTAGACGGCGGCCCCCAGCGCATCCATGGCGAAGTGGGATGGCAGGCCGACCGCCGCGCGCAGCGCGATCCAACCGACCTCGAAGCCACCGCAGACGATGGTGCCGGCCACGATCACCCGCGCGGCACGCCCCGCCCGCCAGGCGCGACCGAGCGCCGTCCAGGCCCAGGCCATGGTCCAGCACCACACCGCCAGCGACGCCGCGAACTTCGCCGGCTTTACCCAGACGCTGACGCCGCGAATCTCGCGCGCATCGAACGGCATGGCGACCAGGCACAGCACCAGGATCGCCGCCATCGCGAGGCCGGTGCGCGCCAGCGCCGGCTGCCGGAGATGCAGCGCCGCGAAACCCGCGGTCACGACACCACTGCGCCACGGCGGGCCGCGCGCAACGCAAAGAACGCCAGCAGCCCGACCGGCCCGGCCAGGAAGGTCAGCGGCAGCGCCGGGTAGACCTGCCACCAGGCCAGCGCCTCCTGCGTCGCGCGCCGGCACATCCAGGCGCCGATGAACAGATCGAAGGCCAGGTAGTGCACCCAGCCCGCCAGCAGCAGCCCGTCGCGGGCGAACAGGGCACGGACGCCCGCCAGCGTCGAGAAGCCGCCCTCCGCACCCGGCGCATGGGTCGCCAGCAGCACGGCGTACAGCAGCGCGAGTGCCACCGGGATGCCGACCCCCGCGACATGCCAATGCGCCCAACGTCGACGTGGTGCGGCCACCAGCACCAGCCAGCCGGCGAGCGCCAGGGTGTTGGCGGCGGAAAAGAGGGCCTCGGCAGGCATGGGGGCACCTTGATCTGACCGATGGTCAGTTACGGCACGTCTGACCGTTGTCAAGTTTCGCGCCGCGGCGCAGGGTCCGGCCATGCCTGTCGCCCGCAAGCCCGCCGGCCGCCATCACCACGGCACGCTGCGTCGCGCCCTTCTCGATGCCGTCGCCGAGATCCTGCGCGAAGCCGGGCCGGACGCGCTGAGCCTGCGCGCTGCGGCACGCCGCGCGGGTGTCTCGCATTCCGCCGCGGCACCGCATTTCGGCGACCTGGCGGGGCTGCTTACCGCCTTTGCCGCCGAAGGCAGCGAACGCCTGGCCGCCAGCATGCGCCGCTGCATGGCCGAGGATCCGGCCCATCCCCTGCTCGCCGCGGGGCGCGGCTACGTCGGCTTCGCCGCGGCCCACCCGCAGCATTTCCGCCTGATGTTTGGCACCGCCGTGCTGCGGCACGACGACCCCGCCCTGTCCGCCGCGCGCACAGCATCCTTCGCCCCGCTGATCGAGACGATGCGCGCGCTGCACCCCGGCGCCGACGACGCCGCGTTGCGCGACCGGCTCGGCCTGGCCTGGGCGGCGGTGCATGGCTTCGCCGCGCTGCGCGCGGAAGGTGCCGGGGCAAAGCTGTGGCCCGAACCGGACGCCCTGGCGGCAGCCGAGGGCATGCTCCGCCTGCTAGTCGCGGCCTGCGGCGAAACCCCGCCGGCGGTCAGTCGATCTGCGCCCCCGACGCCCGCACCACCGGCGCCCAGGTCGCGACCTCGGCGCGCATGAAGGCATCGTAGGCGGCGGGGCCGAGCGGCCAGGGCTCGGCGCCGTAGTCGCGGATGCGCTGCGCGATCGCCGGATCCTCGAGCGCCGCCACGATCTCGCTGCCCAGCCGGTCGCGCACCGCGGCCGGGACGGCAGCCGGCATCGCGATCCCGTACCAGGACGCGACATCGAAATCGGGCACGCCCTGTTCCTGCAGCGTCGGCACCTCGGGCATGGTGCTGGCCCGCCGCGCGGTCGAAACCCCCAGCGCACGCAGCATCCCCGCCAGCACCTGCTGGCGCGACGCGGGCGCATTGTCGATCGCGAACAGCACCTCCCCGTTCAGCACCGCCGCCATGGACGGCGCGGTGCCGCGATAGGGCACATGCGTGACCTCCACGCCGGTGCGCATCCCGAACAGCAGCCCCGAGAGATGCGACGACGTACCCGACCCGGCCGAGGAGAAATTCGCCCGAGCAGGATTCGCCCGGCAGAAGGCGATCAACTCCGCCACCGTCTTCACCGGCCCGTCGCCCTTCACGATCAGAACGTTCGGCATCGCCGCGATCCGCGCCACCCCCGGCAGGTCCCGCAGCGGGTCGAAGGACAGCCGCCGGTACAGCGTCGGCCCGATCCCGTGCGAGGCGATATGGTTCACGTAGTAGGTGTAGCCATCCGGCGCGGCGCGCGCCGTGACCTCCGCCCCCACCATCCCGCCCGCACCAGGCCGCGGATCGATCACCATCGGCTGCCCCAGCCGCTCGCGCAGCCGGTTCTCCATCATGCGCAGGAAGATGTCGGAGACACCGCCCGCCGCCCCCCCGATCACGAAGCGAATGGGCTTGTCCGGCCAAGAACCCTGCGCCCGGAGACCAGGCGCAGCAAGAACCGCACCAACAACACCGAGACCGGCGCGACGGGTGAACATGACGCATCCTCCTGCACCCACTCATGACGGTGAGCTTCACGACCAGCCTAGCATCGCGGCGCGTGCGGCGGGCAAGCGGGTGGGCGCTGGCGTGGGGGAAGGGCGCTGCCGGGAGGGCTCTGCCCTCCCGGACCCTCCCGCCCGCGCTCACCCCGCCGGCAGCCGCACCACGAAGCGGGCGCCGGTGATGGTGCCCGGGGTGTCGCGGCGGTTCTCGGCGGTGATGGTGCCGCGCAGGCCTTCGACGATCTGTTTGCTGATCGACAGGCCGAGGCCGGAGTGTTGGCCGAAGCGTTCGCCGCGCGGGCGTTCGGAGTAGAAGCGTTCGAAGATGCTCTCCAGCTTCTGTTCCGGGATGCCGGGGCCTTCGTCCTCGATCGCGACCTCGGCCATGGCGCCGACCAGGCGGGCGCGGACCCATACACGGCCGTTGGGCGGGCTGAAGGACAGTGCGTTGCCGAGCAGGTTGCGGAAGACCTGCACGATGCGGCCCTCGACGCCGCGCACCACCATGGGGCCTGGCGGGGCTTCGAGCATGACGTGCGGGTCGTCTTCCTTGCGGGTGGCTTCGTGCAGGTCGGACAGCGCCAGCAGGATGGGGGCGATGTCGACAGGCGCCGAGATCGTGCGCGAGAGTTCCGCATCGACGCGCGAGCTGTCGGAGATGTCGCCGATCAGCCGGTCCATGCGCACGGCATCCTCGGCGATGATCGCCAGCAGACGGTTCCGGCTTTCGGGGTTTTCCACGCGGCGCAGCGTCTCCAGCGCCGAGCGCACGCTCGTCAGCGGATTGCGCAATTCGTGCGCGACATCGGCGGCGAAGCGCTCGTTCGCATCGATGCGCGCCCATAGCGCGCGGGCGGAATTCTGCAGGTCGCGCGCCAGCACACCGATCTCGTCGTTGCGGGCCAGCAGCGGGTCCGGGACCGATTGCTCACGGCCCTCGCCTTCGCGGATGCGCTGCGTGGCGCGCGCGAGGTCGAGCATCGGGGTCGCGATGGTGCGCGCCAGGTAGAAGGACAGCATGACGGTGAGCACCAGTGCCGTGCCGAACAGCAGCAGCACGGAGGCACGGATCTGGAACAGGCGTTCATCCACCTCGCGCGCTTCGCGGGTGAGGAGCACGATGCCGACCGGCTGACCGCCGCGGCGCGCGGGTTCCGCCACGCTGACCAGCAAGCGGCCATCGCCGGTGCGGCGGATATACGGGCGCACGCCGCCTTCAAGCGCCAGGCGCAGTTCCTCGCGCCGATCGGGGCCGAGGTCGGGCTGCCAGTCGAAATCCGGTGCCTCGGGGCCGACATCGACGGCGACGCCGCCGCGGCCCACGCCGCTGCGCAGCCCGGCGGGCAGCACGCCGACCAGGCGGTCGTACACACCGGCGACGGTCGAGGTCAGCGCGCCGCGCGGTTCGGGCGGTGGTAGCGGTTCGGTCACCACCGCGCCACCCGGGCCTTCGCGCACGCGGCTGTCGGCCACCATCAGGCCGGTATTGTCGAACAGCCGCGCCTGGGTGTTGGGCGAGGGTTCGACCAGGCGGCGCAGCAGCGGTCGCGCGGCGTCGGGCACCAGCACGGCGCGGTCGCCTTCGATGCGCACCGCAGCCTCGGCGATGCCGCCGGCGTAGATGCGCGCCTGGGTGCGCAGGCCCTCGACCTCGGCGGCGAGCAGCCCGTTCTGGTACTGGTCGAGATAGAGCAGCGACGCCGCGAGCAGCGCGGGCGGCACCGCATTGACCAGCAGGATGCGGCGTAGCAGCGGCGAGAAGCGGCGCTGGCCGCGCGGCGCGGCGGCAGTGCTGGTGCGCGGTGCGCCGGCGTCGGTGCGCGTGCTGCCGTCAGGCATGGTGCGCCGTCCGCGCCGCAAGCGCGCCAGCCGTCACGCGCCGATCTCGCGCCGGTCTGGCCATCAGGCTTCCTTGTAGCGGTAGCCGATGCCGTAGAGCGTCTCGATCTGGTCGAATTCGCCATCCACCTGGCGGAACTTCTTGCGGATGCGCTTCACGTGGCTGTCGATGGTGCGGTCGTCGACGTAGATGTTCTCGCCATAGGCGGCATCGATCAGCTGGTCGCGGTTCTTGACCATGCCGGGGCGCACCGCCAGCGCCTTGACCAGCAGGAATTCGGTGACGGTCAGCTGCACCTGGCCACCCTTCCAGACGCAGGTGTGCTTGGTCTCGTCCAGCACCAGGTCGCCGCGGGCGATGACACCGCCCGGCGGTGCGCCGGAACCCTCGGCGCGCGAGGCCTCGTTGCGGCGCAGCAGGGCGCGGATGCGTTCCAGCAGCAGCCGCTGGCTGAACGGCTTGGTGATGTAGTCGTCGGCGCCGAGGCGCAGGCCCATCAGCTCGTCGACTTCCTCATCCTTGGACGTGAGGAACACCACCGGCATGTTCGACCGCTGGCGCAGGCGCTGCAGCAGCTCCATCCCGTCCATCCGCGGCATCTTGATGTCGAGCACTGCGAGGTCCGCGGGCTTGGCCATGAGGCCCTGCAGCGCGCTCTCGCCATCGGTGAAGGTGCGCACGGTGTAGCCTTCCTGCTCCAGCGTCATCTGCACGCTGGTGAGGATGTTGCGGTCGTCGTCCACGAGGGCGATGGTCTGCGGCATGGGTCCTGTTCCGGGGCGTGTGCCGCCCGCCGAAGGTTGCGCGGCGCGGGCTGCGGCGCCAGTTTCGCGGGCGATTGTGGCACGAGACGGGCCGGAGGGGCGACATGGCGTCGGAGCAGGGAATTCGCGAGGCCCAGGTGCTGATCCGCGGCGCCGCCTCCGCCACGCTGGCCAGCAGCGCCGGCGGGCAGCCCTTCGCGTCGCTGGTCACGCCGGCACCGGCGCCGGACCTCTCGGCCCTGCTGTGGCTGTCCACCCTGTCGGAACACACGCGCCACCTGGCGGCGGAGCCGCGCTGCGCGCTGCTGTACACCGGCTTGGCGGAGGGGCCGAACCCGCAGACCGCTCCGCGCGTGACCGTCACGGGCCTCGCTGAGCCCGTGCCGGAGACTGAGGTCGCGCCGCTCAAGGCGCGCTGGCTGGCGCGGCACCCCTATGCCGCGCTCTATGCCGACTTCGCGGATTTCGGGCTGTGGCGCGTGCGCATCGGCGGCGCGCTGCATGTCGGTGGCTTCGCGCGCGCGGAACGCATCAAGGCCAGCGAATTGGCCCCCGACGCGGCCGCCCTGGCGGCGGTCGCCGCGGCCGAGGCCGAGATCATCCAGCACGTGAATGATGATCATTCCGATGCCGTGGCGGCGATTGCCGAGGGGCTGCTGGGCGCCGGCCCCGGTCCGTGGCGCCTGGTTGCGGTGGATGTCGATGGCTGCGACCTGTCCGATGGTAACCGGACGGTTCGCCTTGCGTTCTTAGCGCAGGTAAGCGATGCGGATGGCGTACGCGCGGCGTTGATCCGCGCGGCACGCGAGGGACGGGCGCGTTCCGGACAGGCAGGCTGAGGCGCGGCAGGGTTCGCCGCAATTCCGCCGCGGCGGTCTCGGACATGCGGCGGTCACCGCACTGCAACGCGACGTCCAGGAGAGTTGTTCAACAATGTCTTCCCCCGAGTCTGCGCTCGCCGGCACCGGTGTGCTCGCGCGCGGCGATGTCCACGCGAACCTTGCCGCCCCTGCCTTGGTGCAGCAGGCGCTGCGCCGCGGTGAGGGCCGGCTGTCCGCCGATGGCGCCTTCATCGCCGTGACCGGCGCGCATACCGGCCGGTCGGTCCAGGACAAGTTCGTGGTGGACGAGCCCGAGACACGCGATGCGGTGTGGTGGGGCAAGATCAATCAGCCCTTGCCGGCCGAGAAGTTCACGGCCCTGGCGGCCAAGGTGCGCGCCTATCTGTCGCAGAAGCCCGAGCTTTTCACCCAGGACCTGCATGCCGGCGCCGACCCGGCGCACCGCATTCGCGTGCGGCTGGTGACGCCCAGCGCCTGGCACGCGCTGTTCGCGCGCAACATTTTCATCCGCCCGGCGAAGGATGCGCTGGCCGGCTTCGCGCCCGACTGGACCATCATTCACGCCCCGGACTTCGAGGCCGACCCCGCCACCGATGGCTGCCGGAGCACGACGGTGATTGCGCTGTCGCTGGCCACGCGCACGATCCTGATCGCAGGCACGTCGTATGCCGGCGAGATCAAGAAAAGCATCTTCACCGTGATGAACTGGCTGCTGCCCGAACGCGGCGTGCTGCCGATGCATTGCTCGGCGAATGTCGGTGCCAAGGGCGATGTCGCGCTGTTCTTCGGCCTGTCGGGCACTGGTAAGACCACGCTTTCGTCCGACCCTGAGCGCGCGCTGATCGGCGATGACGAACACGGCTGGTCCGACGCCGGCGTCTTCAACTTCGAAGGCGGCTGCTACGCCAAGGTCATCCGCCTGTCGCGCGAGGCCGAGCCGCAGATCTGGGACGCCTCCCACCGCTTCGGCGCCGTGCTCGAGAACGTGGTGGCGGATGAAGATGGGCGCCTGGATCTCGACGACGGCACGCTGACCGAGAACACCCGGTCCTGCTACCCGATCGACTACATCCCGAACGTGGTGTCGTCGGGCACCGCCGGCCTGCCGAAGAACGTGGTGATGCTGACCGCCGATGCCTTCGGCGTGCTGCCGCCGATCAGCAAGCTCTCGGCCGCGCAGGCGATGTACCATTTCTTGTCCGGCTACACCGCGCGCGTCGCGGGCACCGAGAAGGGCATGGGCAAGGAACCGCAGGCGACCTTCTCCACCTGCTTCGGCGCGCCCTTCCTGCCGCGGCATCCGGAAGTGTACGGGCGCATGCTGTCGGACCTGATCTCGAAGCACGGTGCGGATTGCTGGCTGGTCAACACCGGCTGGACGGGCGGCGCCTATGGCACCGGCAAGCGCATGTCGATCCAGGTGACGCGGGCGCTGCTGCGCGCCGCGCTGGATGGTTCACTGGCGCAGGCGGAATTCACGCCCGACCCGTTCTTCGGGCTGATGATGCCCAAGGCCGTGCCGGGCATCCCGTCCAACGTGCTGAACCCGCGCGAGGGCTGGGCGGACAAGGCGGCCTACGACCGCACGGCGCAGAACCTGGTCGGGCTGTTCGAGAAGAACTTCCAGGGCTTCTCCGGCGGCGTCAGCGAGGATGTGCTGGCCGCGGCCATCCGCGCGGCAGCCTAGCCGCGCAGGAAGTCCAGCAGCAGCGCCACGGTCTCGGCCGGGCGTTCCTGCTGGACCCAGTGGCCGGCCCCCGGCACCAGGTGGGTGCCGCGCCAGTCGGCGGTGGCCTCGGCTTCCATCTTCGCCAGCGCGCCGGGCGCCTGCTGCACGCCCCAGTCGCGCGCGCCACCGATGAAGGTGGCCGGCACGTCGATCCGCTTGCCGGCAAAGGCCTCCATCTCGGCATTCGTGCCGGTGAAGCGCGTGCGGTACCAGTTCAGCCCGCCTTGGAAGCCGGTGCGCCCGTATTCCATTGCGTAGACCGCGAGCTCCGCCTCGGTCAGCCATTCGCAGGCGGCGACTTGCTCCGCGGATGGCATCTCGTGCGCGACGGTCTGCGGCATCGTCTCCTGCGCATCCATCACGTAGTAGGTCGGCAGCTTCGCCAGTTCGCTCGCCGTCCAGCCCGCCAGCGGATGCACGTCGTTGCCGGCCCAGTCGCCCGACTTGTGGTGGTAGTAGGCACGGATGAAGTCTGGCAGGCCCTGCGGCGAGGCCATGAGGTCGCCATTGGCCGGGCGCGTCGCGTAGTACCAGTGGTAGTGCTTGCGCGGCCGCGGAAGCGCGGCGAGGTCGGCCGCGATGTCCCGCGCCGGCGCGCGCAGCGCGGTCCCGAGCGCGGGCGGCCCGGCGAAGGGCGCGCTCATCAGCGCGACGCGGCGGAACACGTCCGGGCGCACCAGCGCGCAATGCGCCGCGACCGGCGACCCGAAGTCATGCCCGATCACCGCATGCACCTTTGCAATGCCCAGCGCCTTCAGCAACGACAGCTGGTCGCGGATCAGCGTGAACAGCGAGAAGTCCCGCAGGTCGGTGTCGTAGGCATCCGACCAGCCCGTGGTGCGGCCATAGCCGCGCTGGTCAGGCGCGATCACGTGGTAGCCGGCCTCGGCCAGCGGCAGCATCACGCGCCGCCAGGAATAGGCGAGCTCGGGAAAGCCGTGCAGCAGCAGCAGGACCGGCCGCCCGGCCTCGCCGGCCTCCAGCATGTGCATCGTCAGGCCGTTGATGCCCTCGATCCGACGGGCGCGAATGCCCGCGGGCAGGGTGGCGTGCGAAAGCGGGTCCATGGCGTTCCTCCGGGTCGTGCCGGCAGGCACGCGGTGCAGTTGGCGCCATCCGGCACCCGAATGGCACCCGGATCAAGCCACCGGCCGATCGGGCCAATAGGGCGCCGCGCCGCCCTGACCCCGATCCGCGATTCCGCCCGCCCCGAACGTGGTCTATAGGCCGTGCATGGCCCGTGGCCCTTCCCATCGCGTCGTCCTGAACCTCGCGCTCGACAGCCTGCTGGCACTGGCCGCCCTGCCGGCCGCGGTCTGGGCGGCGGCGCCCGGCGCCTGGCCGCCCGCGGCATGGTGGGCAGGGGCGCTGCCGGGGGCGGTGCTGGCGCTGGCTCTGGCCGGTGCGCCGCTGCGCCTGCCGCTGCAATACTGGCGCTTCGCCGGGCTACGGGACCTGTTGGCGGTGGCCGGCGCGGCCGTGCTGGCTGCGGCGCTGTTCGCCGCCGGGCTGCACCTGGTGGGCGCCTGGCGGCCGCCCAACCCGGCCTTCCCGGTGCTGCACGCCGCGGCGCTGGCCGTGCTGCTGGTGGGCGGGCGGGTCGCCGCACTGCTGCAGGCCGCGCGCCATGCCAGCGACGCCGCACCGGATGCGCAGAACGTGCTGCTGGTTGGCGCGGCAGAAGGCACCGACGTGTTCATGCGCGCCCTGGCGCATGACCGGCGCGCGCCCTATCGCGTGACGGGCATCCTGTCGCTGCGGGCGCGCCAGGCCGGGCGGCGGATGCAAGGCACGCCCATCCTCGGCACGGTCGAGGACACCGAGGCCGTGCTGGATTCACTGCGCGCCGAGGGGCGCCTGCCATCGGTCATCGTTCTCGCCTCGGGCCTGTCCGGGCCGGCGCTGGAGGGCGTGCTGGACGCCGCCGACCGCCATGGCGTGCCGGTGCGCCGCGCCCCCGCGCCGACCACGCTTGCACCCGCCGGCGAGGATTCGCAGCGCGTCGAATTGCGCCCGGTGTCGATCGAGGACCTGCTCGACCGCCCGCAGGTGCCGCTCGACCGCGAGGGCATGGCGCGGCTGGTGCAGGGCCGCCGCGTGCTGGTCACCGGTGCCGGCGGGACCATCGGCGGCGAATTGGCGCGGCAGGTCGCCGCCCTTGGCCCGGCCAGCCTGACCCTGCTCGATCACGGCGAATACGTGCTCTATGAGATCGACCTGGAACTGCGGGAAAAGCACCCCGAGGTCGCCCGCCGCGCCGTGCTGGCCGATGTCCGCGACGAGGCCCGCATCCGCCGCCTGTTCGAGGAGATCCGCCCCGAACTCGTGTTCCATGCCGCAGCGCTCAAGCACGTCCCGATGGTCGAGAACGACCCGCTGGAAGGGCTGCTGACCAATGCGCTCGGCACGCGCATCGTGGCGGATGCGGCGCGCGCGGTGGGCACCACGGCGATGGTCTTCATCTCGACCGACAAGGCGGTGAACCCGACCAGTGTGATGGGCGCGTCGAAGCGGCTGGCAGAGATGTACTGCCAGGCGCTTGATGTCGAAGCCAGGGCCGCGCGTGGCGGCATGCGCTGCATCACCGTGCGGTTCGGCAACGTGCTCGGGTCCACCGGCTCCGTCGTGCCGCTGTTCCGCCGGCAACTCGAACGCGGCGGGCCGCTCACGGTCACGCACCCCGACATGCGTCGCTACTTCATGACCGTGCGCGAGGCAGTCGGCCTGGTGCTGCAGGCCAGCGTGGTCGGCACCACCGACCCCGACAACATGCCCCCCGAATTGGCCGAGGGCGCCATCTTCGTGCTCGACATGGGGGAGGCGGTGAAGATCGTCGACCTGGCGCGCCGCATGATCCGCCTTGCGGGGCTGCGCCCGGACGATGATGTCGAAATCCGGTTCACCGGCCTGCGCCCCGGCGAGCGCCTGTTCGAGGAATTGTTCCACGGCCAGGAACCCCCGCGCCCCACGGCCTTCCCCGGCCTGATGGTGGCAACCCCGCGCACCGCCGACCCTGCCCTGGTCGGCCGTGCCATCGGGGAGATTGCCGCAGCGGGCCGCGCCGGCAATCCGCGCGCGGCGCTCCAGCAGCTCTCGCGCCTTGTGCCGGAATTCGCGCATGCCCCGGATGGGACGGCGGCGGCCGGCCCCACCGGGACCCGCGAGCGCCTTCAGTAGCCGTAGGGGTCGCGCTGGCGATAGCCGCGGCGCCGGTCGTCGCGCCGTGGCTGCTGCGACTGGTCGTAGACATACCCGCCCACGCCGCCGAGCCCGGCGCCGATCAGCGCCCCCAGCCCGGCATTGCCGCTGAACGACCCGACCACGCCGCCAAGCGCGCCCCCGCCCAGCGCGCCGATCCCGATATTTTGCTGCGTGGGCGTCAGCCCACCCTCGGCGCAGCCCGCGAGCGCGAGCCCGCCGGCCAGGACCAGCATGTGGCGATATCGGCGCATGGCTCGTTTCTCCCTCGGGTTCAGCGCGGGCACGGGTAGGTCGCGCGGGCCCAGCGCAGCAGGCCCTGGAGCGCGGGTTCGTCCGCATGTTGCGGGTTGGCGCGCGCCCAGGCGGCATAAGCGACACCGGACTGGGCGATGGTCGGCCCCGGCGTCGGCAGGCAGAAGAAGGGCGGCGCCCCGCGCGGGTGCAGCAGCGCGTGGTACTGACCGAAACTGGTCAGGAAGCCCTGGCAATAGGCGATGGCTTCGAGCCGCGGCACGCCGCCCCAGGCCGGATCGCAGACGGCGCCCAGCGCGCCGGCGGTCTGCGCGTCGCCGATCGGCGCCACGTTCTGCGCGGCGGCAGGCTGCCAGGCCAGGGCGGCGCAGGTGAACAGGGCAGCGGCGATGCGGGTCATGTCCGGCGTCTCCTCGCGGCGGGCCGATCGTGCCCGTGCGGGGTCAACGCGGCCGGAGCGCGAAAGTTCCCTGCGCCCCGCCCGTTGCACGCCGACAAGAAGGGTGATTTCGCGCGACGCGACCGGGGGGATTAGACCGTGCGGCAGATGCGCCACCGTCGTCCGCCCGATTCCAGCCCGCAGCAATCTGCCCTATGGGACGCACCGCGCGTGCCCGCGACACCACGAAGGCTCAGCCCCGCATGACCGACCGACCCATCGCCCTGTTCGACGTGAAGGCGCAGCAGGCGCTGATCCGCCCCGAGCTCGACCGCCGGATCGCCGCCGTGCTGGACAGCGGCCGCTTCATCAACGGCCCCGAGGTGGCGGAACTGGAAGCGACGCTCGCGCGCTTCGCGGGGGTGGCGCATGCGGTCGGCGTGTCCTCCGGCACCGATGCGCTGCAGATCGCGATGATGGCGGAAGGGGTCGGCCCCGGCGACGCGGTCTTCTTGCCGGCCTTCACCTATACCGCCACCGCCGAGGTGCCCCTGGTGCTGGGCGCCACGCCGGTCTTCGTGGATGTCGAGGCCGAGACCTTCAACATCGACATCGCCGACCTCGCACGCCGCATCGCGCTGGTGAAGCGCGAGGGCCGGCTGCGCCCGCGCGCGGTGGTGGGCGTGGACCTGTTCGGCCTGCCGGCCGACTGGCGCGCGATCGAGGCGATCTGCGCGGCCGAGCAGATGTTCGCGCTGGACGACGCCGCACAGGCCTTCGGCGCATCGCTGCACGGCCAGCGCCTGGGCCGCTGGGGCCATGCCGCGGCGCTGTCCTTCTATCCGACCAAGACGCTGGGTGCTTATGGCGATGCTGGCGCGCTGCTGACCGACGATGCCGACCGCGCCGAGCAGTACCGGATGCTGCGCACCCATGGAGAAGGCAAGACGCGCTACGAGGTCGAGCGCACCGGCATGAATGGCCGGCTCGACACGCTCCAGGCCACCATCCTCTGCGCCAAGATGACGCTGCTGGAGGATGAACTGGCGCAGCGCCGGCGCCTCGGCGCGGCCTATGACGATGCGCTCGCCGGCAGTGTCGGCATCCAGGTGGCGCGCGAGGGCGCCGAGAACGCCTATGGCCTCTATACCATCCGCCTGCCGGATGCGGCGGCGCGCGCGCGGGTGCAGGCGGCGCTGGGCGCGGCGCAGGTCGGCAGCGGCATCTATTATCCGAAGCCGCTGCACCACCAGCCGGCCTATGCCGCGGCCCATGCCGGGTCGATCGGCGGCAACGGCCCGCCGCCACTGCCAGTGAGCGAGGCGCTCAGCCAGCAGGTGCTGTCCCTGCCGATGCATCCCTACATGACCGAGGATGATGCGCGCCGCGCGGCGGGCGTGGTTCTCACCAACCTGTAATCGCTGCACGGAACAGTTGAATTCCGGCGCGGCAGCGCGCCAGCATGAGGCCCCGCAGCAACGGAGCCCTCGATGCGTCGCAGGACCCTTCTGGCCGCCGCCGGAGTCGCGGCAGGCCTGCGTTCCGCCCGGGCGGAGGATGCGGTCGACGTCTCGCTCGTGCTGGCGGTGGACGTCTCGCGGTCGATCGACGAGGACGAAGCCCGGCTGCAGCGCGAGGGCTATCGCGTCGCGGTGTCTGACCCCGTGGTGGTGGCCGCGGTCCGCGGCGGCATGATCGGCGCGGTCGGCATCGCCTATGTCGAATGGGCCGGCATCGAATACCAGCGCACCGTCATCCCCTGGCGGCGCATCGCGGCCCAGGCCGATGCCGATGCCTGGGCGGAGGAACTGGCCGCGGCGCCGCGCGCCTCGCTGTCCTGGACGTCCATTTCCGGCGCCATCCGCCATTCCCGCCAGGTCATGGCGGAGTGCCCCTGGGAAGCGACGCGCAAAGTGATCGACGTCTCGGGCGACGGGGTGAACAATTCCGGCCCGCCGGCCGACCAGCAGCGCGACGCCGCGCTGGCCGAAGGCATCACCATCAACGGCCTGCCCATCATCAACGACCGGCCCACCTTCGGCCGCCTGCCCCCGGTGCCGCTCGATGACTACTACCGCGAGAACGTGATCGGCGGGCCCGGCCACTTCATGATCGTGGCGGAGGACTTCGAAAGCTTCGGCATGGCGGTGAAGCGCAAGCTGATCCGCGAGATCGCCGGGCTGCCCGGGCCTATTCGCGCCTGACGGCGCCGTCCTGTACCAGCCGCAGGCAGCCCTGCACCACCGGCGCGCAGGCGGCATTCTGCGACAGCGGCAAGTCCGACGCCGCGGCATAGCCCACGCGCGTGACGCGCTGGTCGACCAGCTGGAAGGTGACGCGGCAGGTCGACCCGGCCGAGACACTGAGCGACCCGCCGATCACCGGCACCGGCGCGGAGACGCCCGAAGCGGGCGGCGACCGGTCATACGTCCAGAAATCCCCGCCCGCCGATTGCGCGGTCAGGTTCGGTACGCCGGCGCACAGGCGCAAATCGTCGGCGCGCAGGCCGACCAGTTGCTCGCGACCGTCCTCCGCACGCTGCGAATCGCGCGCGGAACAGCCCAGCAGCGCCAAGAGGACAAGGACGGGGGCTGCCCTCACGACCCGTCCGCATCCTCGAGCGACAGGCCAAGTTCCGCGAGACCTTCCTCGAGCATGTCGCCCAGCATGTCGATGCCGAGCAGGTATTCGGCCGGGTCGCGGATGTTGCGTTCCTTCGCCAGCGTGCGCGCTTCCTCGAAATCTGGCCCGGCATAGTCGCCACGGCCGACCCAGGCGAGGGCGATCAGCGAGGCCTGCTCGTCCTCGTTCAACTCGGCGATGAACGCGCGCAGCGCGTCCTCGTCCATGTTCTCGTCATCCTCGGCCTCGAGGCCCTCCTCGTCCTCCTCGTCGCGCGCGACGGCGCCGCTTTCCTCGCCTTCCTGCACGGCGCGGGCGGCATCGACGATCGCGGCCACGGATTCGAGGCTGATGCCGAGGTCGAATTCCTCGTCGTCGTCGCGTTCGGCCATGGTCATCGCTCCAGCATCTGAACGGGCGCAATCAAGCATGGGCGGCCGGGGGCCTGCCACCCCCGGCCCCGGTCAGGCGGCCCAGTCCGGCGCGAAGTCCGGATTCACCAGGCGGCGATCCTTGGGCAAGGCTGCTATGGCGGCGAGGTCGGCGGCATCGAGCCGCAGCGCGGCGGCGGCCAGGTTGTCGCGCTGGCCCTCGGGCCGGCCCGATTTCGGGATCGCGACCAGATTCTCCTGCGCCAGCAGCCAGGCCAGCGCGACCTGCACGGGTGTGGCGCCATGCTTCGCGGCGATGCCCTGCAGCACCGGGTCGTCGTTGACCCGCGCCTTCGCGATCGGCGAATAGGCGGTCAGTGCCAGGCCATGCTGCCGGCACAGCGCCGCCAGCTGTTCCTGCCACAGGTAGACATGGCATTCGACCTGAAGGGCCGCGATCGGGGCGATGCCCAGATCGAGCGCGCGCTTGAGCAGCCCCGGCGGGAAATTCGAGACCCCCACGGCGCGCGCCAGCCCATCCGCCTGCAGCATGGCCAGCGCGCCGAGCGACGCCGCAAGGTCCATGCCCTTGGACGGCCAATGGATCAGCACCAGGTCGGCATAGGGCGTGCCCAGCCGCTTCAGCGACGCCTCGGCCGAGGCGCGCAGCGCGTCCGGCGCGAGCTCCGTCCACCAGACCTTGGTGGTCAGGAAGATTTCGCTGCGCGGCAGGCCGCAGGCGGCGATGCCCGCGCCCACCGCGTCCTCGTTGCCGTACATCGCCGCCGTGTCGATGTGGCGGTAGCTGAGCCCGATAGCGGATTCGACCGCGCGCTGCGCCTCGGCCCCGCGCAGCGCCCAGGTACCCAGGCCAATGCGCGGGATGCGCAGGCGGGGGGTGGTCAGGATCGGTGCGGTCATCGTTTCGTCAAATCCACCACGCCGGCGAAGCCGGCTTCCGTTCCGAAGGCGAGCAGCCCGCCCACATCGTCCCAGGCCAGCGCCGAGACCGCCGAACCGCGCGGCGCCGCCACCGGCACCACGCGGCCCGAGGCGACATCGGCGATCAGCACCAGCCCGTCGCCGAAACCGGCCGCCACCACCTCCTGCGTGGGATGGCACGCGACCACGGTGCAGAGCACGCCATCGCCGCCGGCGAGTTCGGTCGGCGCCTTGCCCATCGGTCCGCCGCCGAAGAAGGGCCACAGCACCACGCAATCCGCCCCCGCCGTGGCCAACCAGCGCCCCTTCGCAGTGAAGCCGAAGGACTTGGTCTTGGACGGGTAGCCCGCCATGCGCATGTGCTGTCCGTCCGCGAGCCGCCAGCCATGCAGCGTGTTCTCCTGCATGGACGTCACCACATGCGTCCCGTCCGGGCTGACCAGCACGCCGGTGTGGCTGCCCTTCCATTCAAGCAGCCGCGGCTTGTCCTCCTTCGCCGCGACGAACCACAGCGACGCTCCGTTGTAGTGCGAGGCCGCGACGCGCTTGCCCTTGGCGTCGAAGGCGATGCCGGTGACGGTGGACGGGTGCGCGAGCGACTTCAACGCCGCGCCCTTGCCATCGAGCAGGTGAACCGCCTTGCCCACCGCGGCGGCGCGCAGGCCCGATTCGTGCGCGGCCACGTGATCAACCCACTTGCTGCCATAGCTCGCGATCTGCGTCGCGGTACCGTCCGGCGCGGTGCGCATCAGCCGGCCGTCGTCGCCGCCGGTGATGACGCCGTCCTTCGCATCGGGCGCGATCGACAGGCAGGCACCGTCATGTGCGGCGACGCTGCGCCAGCCATCGTCCAGGCGCACCGTGCCGTCGCCCAGCGCGAAGGCGGCGCGCCCGTCGCGGCCGAAGGCGGCGCCCACCACCCAGGCGCCGAGATCCTGCGCACGGCCGCGGGAGTCGAGCAGGAAATCGGCCGTGGTGCTGCTCATGCCATGCTCCTCGTCATGCGCCCTGTATGGCGCGATGGGGCCGCGAGGGCCATGGGCGCGCGTGCCACATCACGCCTCCCCGCCAGGCACCGCGACGGCGTCGCGATACGCGGCCTGCGCATCGGTCAGCCCGGCATGCACGTCGTCCGCCGCCAGGGTCAGGCATTCGCGCGAGAACAACGTGCGGAGCTGTGCCTCGTTCCATTCGCGCGGATGGCCGCGCTTGGCCAGCGCATGCACCAGCGCGCGCCCCACGCGCATCACGGTGAAGCGTTCCGCGACCATCAGCGCCGCCGGGGCGACCGGTTCGCCGTCCTGCGCACCTGCCAGCATCCGCGCCAGCGTCGTCACCGCCGGGTAGGCCAGGTTCACATGCAGCTGATGGCTTTCCGGGTAGTAGCAGGCGGCACGGTGCGTCAGCCCGCCATCGGCGATCTCGGCCGGCTCGCGCAGCAGGAAGATCTCGGGCGCCGTCTCGAACAGCAGCTGGGGCGGCGCGGCAGGGTCGTCCTCGGTCTTCGCCGGGGGCGGTGCGGCGTCGGGCGCGGCCGCAGCGGTCTCGGCGGCCGGCTTCGGCGCGGCGGGGTCCGCCGCGGACGCGACGATGCGCGCGCGGCGCTGGCGGGTCACGCCAAGCTGGCGCAGCAGCTCCTCCATGGCGAAACGCGCATCGACCACCAGGCTGGCGGAGGGCGAGTTCCGGTCCAGGATGTCCTTTAGCCAGGACGGCAGGTGCTCGGCGGCCAGGGCGGCGAAGTCAAGCAGCCGGAGCTGGCGCTGCAGGTCCGCGCGATAGCGCAGGAACTCGCGATAGCCCTCGAGCTGCACCGGATGGTTCGCCGGCAGCTCGATGACCACCGAGACGTGCCGCGCACCGGTCGGGATGCCGAAGCTCGGCGCCTCGCGCCGCCAGAAAGCCCCGCGCAGCAGGTTGTAGATCTCGCCGCGGAAGACGATGGCGGCCATCCCCTCGGTGGACCGGGCCGCGCCCTGCCGCCCCGGATTCTGTCCCGCGCCCTCGGTCGCGTGCGGATCGTAGGCATAGTGGATCGCGATGCCGCCGGGCACCGCGACGCGTTCGTGGTGCTCCAGGGCCGCGAGGCGCCGTTCGGTGCCGCGCAGGGTCCGTGCGGCGGCCTGGCCCGGGCGAGCGCCCGGCAGCAGCGTCACCTGGATGCCGGCCGGAAAGCGGAAGAACCGGCTGGCAATGGTGTCAGCCAGCCAATTCGGCGCACTGCGGGGCTGCCCGCCATAGGGGTCGGCGACCGTGTCCTGGTCGGGGCGGTTGCCGAGCAGCACCACCTCGGTCCAGTCCTGGCCGGTCTCGCGGCCCTCGGCGCGAGCTGCGGCGGTCGCCTCGATGATCTCGGTCGGCGTGCCGCGCGGCCCAGGCTGGTGGACCCGGCCATAGACCCCGTCGCGCTTGCCGAGGATCACCTCGTGCACCGACCCGTCGCGGCAGGACCGGTAGCGCAGCCCGTGCCGGTTCGACGGCAGGGCGGCCACCTTGGCGCCCATGCCGAAATTCGCGTCGAGCCCCGTCTCCTTGTTGATCGACGCGGCGATGTCGCACATCCGGTACAGTTCGTCCGGCGTCAGGCCGCGGCCGGTGTTCCAGATCGCGAGCTTGCGCGCGCCGTCGACGCTGACCGCCGAGAACTCCACCCGACGGTCGCCCTGCGGCGCCGTGGCCGCGGCCTCGAGCGCGTTCTGCAGCAGCTCCCGGATCATCATGGATTTCGGGCAGCGTTCGATCGTCGCGGCGACGAGGAAGGCCTCGTCGCCGACGCGCAGGCGGGTGATCGCGGTCATGCCGGAGAGCGCCTCAGCCAGCCGGGACGTTCCAGCGGGCGATCTCGGCCTCGATCTTCGCCTGGTCCTCGCCGGCCTGGCAGGCCTCGAAGCCGCGGCGCAGCCATGGGCGGTTCAGGTCGCGCCCGATGAAGACGATCTTCGACCGGCGCGGGTCGGACTCCTTCGCCTCGCCGATGAAGTCGCCATCGGCGATCATGTGCACCGCCTGGAAGGCGAAGCGCCGGCTGTCGCCGTCGTAGTGCAGGATGCCCTTGGTGCGCAGCAGGTCCTGGCCCTTGGCGGCCAGCACCTGGGTGATCCAGGCGTTGAAGCGTTCCGCGTCGATCGGGCGGTCCACTTCGAACGAGACGCTGTTCACCGCGCTGTCGTGCTCGTGGTCGTCCTCGCCCGACAGGAATTCGGGTTCGCGTTCCAGGATGCGCGCCAGGTTGAAGGCGTCGCGCCCGATCACCGCGTCGATCGGCACGTCGGACTTCGTGGCGCGGCGGATCTCGGCATAGGGGTTGATGGCGCGGATGCGGCGTTCGACCTCCTCAGCTTCCGCCGTGCTGACCAGGTCCATCTTGTTCAGCACGACGATGTCGGCGAAGGCGATCTGCTCCTGCGCCTCGGAGCTGTCGGCCAGGCGCGCGGGCAGGTGCTTCGCGTCCACCACCGTCACGATCGCATCCAGCTTCGTGGCGCGCTTCACGTCCTCGTCGACGAAGAAGGTCTGCGCCACCGGGGCGGGATCGGCCAGGCCCGTGGTCTCGACGATGATGCCGTCGAAGCGGTCGCGCCGGCGCATCAGGCCCGACAGGATGCGGATCAGGTCGCCGCGCACGGTGCAGCAGATGCACCCGTTGTTCATCTCGAAGACTTCCTCGTCGGCATCGACCACCAGGTCGTTGTCGACGCCGAGCTCGCCGAACTCGTTGATCACAACAGCAAACTTGCGGCCGTGGTTCTCGGTGAGGATGCGGTTCAGCAGCGTGGTCTTGCCGGCACCGAGATAGCCGGTCAGGACGGTCACGGGCACGGGGGCGCGCGCGGATGTCTCGCTCACGGGGATTCTCCAGGGGGTGTGTCGCTTGCCCCCCATATGGGGTCTTCGCGGGCCGCGGTCATCCTGTCGGTGCGCAGGGCCACGCGCGCGGCGACCACGGCGGACATCAGCGGATAGA
The DNA here is from genome assembly GCF_022846615.1 of Roseomonas fluvialis. NCBI lineage: Bacteria > Pseudomonadati > Pseudomonadota > Alphaproteobacteria > Acetobacterales > Roseomonadaceae > Roseomonas > Roseomonas fluvialis. The sequence continues at coordinate 533,350 of NZ_AP025637.1, read as the reverse complement.
CCAGGCGCCTGCCCTGCTCCGGCGCCTCGGCCAGGCGGCGCGCGGCCGCTTCTGCGGCGATGGCGCCGACATCGGCCATCGCACTCGCGATCGCCTCGCCCGCCGCCACGTATTCCGCGGCGGTCGCGCCGTTCGAATAGATCGGCACCAGCAGGCCCGCGGGCACCGCCATTGCGGCGTCGTCGGCGGCGGCAAGTGCGGCCGGCCCCATGGCCGCGCGCATCGCCGCGCGTCGCGCGGGGTCGAGCTTGGGAGGCGGGGTCCGGTCGTGCGCCGCCTGGCGCAGCGCCTCGGCCAGTTCCGCATCCTCGAAGGGGCGCACGAGCAGCACGTCGAACCCGGCGTCCAGCGCGTCGTCCTCCTCGCCGCGCCGCAGGCCGGTGGTGTAGCCAACCAGCGGCAGGTCGCCCTGCGGGGGCAGCCTGTCGCGCAGCCGGCCGGCAGCCTCGAAGGCGGCGCTTCCGTCGTCGACCAGCGCCATCACCACCGCCTGCACGTCGGTGCGCAGCAGCAGGTCCTCCGCGGACCCCCAGTCGGAAACGGGCAGCACCTCGTGCCCGGCATCCTCCAGCATGACCTGCACGGTCACGCGGGTGCCCGGCATCGGGTCGACCAGCAGGATGCAGAGCGGCGCGGAATCGTCCGTCATTGCCAGGTCTCAGGCCGCCTCGGCCCGGATCGCATCTTCGAGCGTGCCGACCAGGCGGTCCACATGCGGCTTCTCGATGATCAGCGGCGGCGAGAGCGCCACGATATCGCCCGTCACGCGCACCAGCACGCCGGCATCGAAGCAGCGGCGGAACACCGCCATGGCGCGCTGGCCCGGCTTGCCGGCCCGCGGCGCCAGTTCGATGCCGCCGATCAGGCCGATGTCGCGGATGTCGATGACGTTGGGCGCATCCTTCAGGCTGTGCACCGCATCCTGCCAATAGGGTTCGATGGCGCGGGCACGGCCGGGCAGGTCCTCGGTCTTGTGCAATTCGAGCGTCGCGATCGCGGCCGCGGCGGCCAGCGGATGGCCCGAATAGGTATAGCCGTGGAAGAACTCGATCCCCGCCGAGGTGCCCTGCACGATCCCGTCATAGATGCCGTTCTTCACCGCCACCGCACCCATCGGCACCGCGGCGTTGGTCAGGCCCTTGGCCATGGTCATGATGTCGGGCACGACACCCAGGCGCTCGGCGCCGAAATCCGTGCCGAGGCGCCCGAAGCCTGTGATCACCTCGTCGTAGATCAGCAGGATGCCGTGCCGGTCGCAGATCTCGCGCAGGCGCTTGAGGTAGCCCACGGGTGGTACCAGCACGCCGGTGGACCCCGCGACGGGTTCGACCATGACCGCCGCGATGGTCTCGGCGCCGTGAAGCGCGACCAGGTTCTCGAGCACGTCGGCCAGTTCGGCGCCGTGCGGCGGCTCGCCGCGGCTGAAGGCGTTCTTTGCCGGCAGGTGGGTATGCGGCAGGTGGTCCACATAGGGCAGCAGAGCGCCGAACTGCTTGCGGTTCGGCCCGATCCCGCCGACCGACATGCCGCCGAAACCGACGCCGTGATAGCCGCGCTCGCGGCCAATGAGGCGCACCCGCGAGGAGTCGCCGCGTGCCTTGTGGTAGGCGAGCGCGATCTTGAGCGCGGTGTCCGCGCTTTCGCTGCCGGAATTGGTGAAGAACACGCGATCCAGCCCCTCGGGCGTCATGTCCGCCACGCGGGAGGCGGCCTCGAAGGCGATCGGGTGGCCGAGTTGGAAGGTCGGCGCGAAATCCAGGATCGCGGCCTGCTTCTGGATGGCCTCGGTGATCTCGCGCCGGCCATGGCCGGCATTGCAGCACCACAGTCCGGCGGTGCCGTCCAGGATCTCACGACCTTCCGGCGTGAAATAGGACATGCCCTCTGCGCGGGCGAGCATGCGCGAGGTGTCGCCCTTGAAATACTTGTTGTCCGAGAAGGGCATCCAGTAGGCGTCCAGCGAATTGGGACGCGGCACGCTGAGTTCGTTCATGGGGCGGCTCCGATCGGCAGGCGGTGAAACAACACCCTGGCGGGCATATGGGCAAGCGGGCTCACCGCCGGGCGGGGCAGGCGGGCTTCGCCACGGCACGCGCCCATGGCATGGTCCGCCCGCGCCGGGAGGAGGGCGCGGGCATGGCTGACGGTCGCCTGGTCATCGGCAACAAGCGGTATTCGTCCTGGTCGCTGCGGGGCTGGCTGGCGGTGCGCCTGGCCGGGCTGGATGTCGAGGAGGCGGTCATCCCCCTGGCCGGCGGCACGACGCCCGCGATCCAGCAGGCGACGCCGGCGGGGCTGGTGCCCTACCTCGAGCACAAGGGCGCGCGGGTCTGGGAAAGCCTCGCGATCTGCGAATACTGCGCCGAACACGCCCCAGCGCTCTGGCCGGCCGACCGCGCCGCGCGCGCCCATGCGCGCGCCATCGCCGCCGAGATGCATGCCGGCTTCCGCGGCCTGCGCATGGCGATGCCCATGAATATCGGCCGGACCTTCCCCGGCCAGCGCCGCACGCCCGAGGCGCTGGCCGACATCGCGCGCATCGAGGCGATCTGGGCCGAGGCGCTGGGCGCGCATGGCGGCCCCTTCCTGTTCGGCAGTGCCTTCGGCGCGGCGGATGCGATGTATGCGCCGGTGGTGACGCGCTTCATCACCTGGGGGCCGGACCTGTCGGCGACGTCGCGCGGCTATGTCGCGGCGGTGCGGGCGCATCCGCTGGTGGAACGCTGGTACGCGGATGCCGCGGCCGAGCCCGCAGCCTGGCTGCTCGACAAATACGAGAATCCCGCATGAACACCGCCGTCGCCCTCGATCATGTCGGCATCGCCGCGCGCGACCTCGCGCCGATGTGCGCAGCCTATGAACGGCTCGGCTTCGCGCTCAGCCCCGTCGCGCAGCAATCCGGACGGCGCAAGCCCGACCTGCCGGTGGAGAAGTTCGGTTCGGGCAACCGCTGCGCCTTCCTCAGGCACGGCTATATCGAGCTCATTGCGATCCTCGACCCCGCGCTGTTCGACAACACGCTGAACCGCTTCCTCGGACGCTATCCGGGCATGCACATCCTCGCCCTGGCCATGACGGACGAGGACGCGAACCTTGCGCGCATGCGTGCCGCGGGCATCGACATCCCGGGCGTGGCCTGGCTGGAACGCCCGGTGGAGGCCGGCGGGCCGATCGCCAAATTCGCCCGCCTGCCCTTCCCCGACCCGCCGGAAGGGCGCGTGCAGTTGATCCGGCATTTGACGCCCGAACTGGTCTGGCAGGAACGCTGGATGGACCACGCGAACAATGCGGTGGCGCTGGAGGAAGCCATCCTGTGCGCCGCCGAACCGGCGGAGACCGCCGCGCGCCTGTCGCGCGTGTCGGGCCTGCCGGTCGAACCCGACCCCGCCGGCGGCTTCCTGCTGCGCCTGCCGGGTGCAGCGCGCGCCGCCGGCCCCTTCGCCGAGGTGATGGAAACCCGCGTGCGCGTGCTGCCCGAAGCGGCGCTGCCCGAGGTGCTGCCGGGCGTTCGCGCCCCGGTCTCGCCCTACATGGCCGGGATCGTGGTGCGCACCTCGGATGGCGGCGCCGCGGTGCGCCGGGTGCTGGACGGCATCCCGACGGTGACGGCGCCGGGCGGGATCATGGTGCCGCCCGAATTCGCCGCCGGCGCGGCGGTGGTCTTCGCGTGAACGGGGCGCACGACGCCAGCACCTGGCACGCCACCCGCCCCGGCGAGGTCGAGGGCGGCGACGCCTCGCGTGCCGATGCCACGATCGCCTTCATCGGGCTTATCCGCACGCCCTTCGCGACGCGCGCCGAATGCCCGCGCCGGGGCGCACCGGACGGGCCCGAATGCCGCATCGAGATCGAGGGACCTTGGCGCGCCGCGCTACGCGGCATCAGCGCCGGGGATCGGCTGGAAGTGCTGTACTGGATGCACCTCGCGCGGCGCGACCTGCTGGTGCAGGCCCCGAAGGAGCGCGCGCCGTCCGGCACCTTCGCGCTGCGGTCGCCCAACCGGCCGAACCCGATCGCGAGTTCGGTGGTGGATGTGGTGGCGGTGGACGCGGATGGCGTGACGGTACGCGGGCTCGACTGCGTGGATGGCACGCCGCTGGTCGACCTCAAGCCGGCGCGCGCCGCATGACCGGCTACGCCCGTGCGGTCGGTGCCTCGCTGCGCACCTACTATGCTCCGGGGCGCGCCGCGGTGCTCGATGCGTTCTATGCGCGCTTCCTCGGCGCCGGCGACCTCGCCTTCGATGTCGGCACGCATGTCGGCGACCGGAGCGCGTCGTTCCGGAGGCTCGGCGCGCGGGTGGTGGCGCTGGAGCCGCAACCGCGGCTGGCGCGCGCACTGCGCCTACTGTTCCGCGGCGATGCGGGCTTCACGCTGGTGCCGGCGCTGTGCGGCGCGCAGCCGGGTGAGGCCGTGCTGCGGCTCAACACCGCGAACCCGACCGTCGCGACCGCCAGCGAGGCCTTCATCGCCGCCGCCGACGGCGCGGCCGGCTGGGAGGGCCAGCGCTGGGATGCCGAGATCGCGCGACCCGTCACCACGCTCGATGCGCTGGCCCTCCAGCACGGGCTGCCCGCCTTCGTGAAGGTCGACGTGGAAGGATTCGAAACCGCCGTGCTGCGTGGCCTGACGCGGCCGCCGCGCGCGCTGTCCTTCGAATTCACCACCATCCAGCGCGGCGTGGCGGCGGAATGCCTGGTGCTGCTGGATGCGCTCGGCTATCGCGCCTTCAATGCGTGCCTCGGCGAGGGCATGGAGTTCGCGCATGCGGCGCCCATCGGCGCGCAGGCCATGGCCGCCTGGATCGCCGCGCTGCCGCATGAGGCGAACAGCGGCGACGTCTATGCCGCGCTGGCGCCGGAACGCCTGCGGCCATGACGGATGCGCGCCGCGAAGCCCCGGCCGTCGCGCGCAACCGCGACGCCATCCTGGAGGTTCTGCGCGGCATCCTGCCGGCGCGCGGGCTGCTGCTGGAAGTCGCCAGCGGCAGCGGCGAGCACGCGCTGCATTTCGCGCCTGGATTCCCTGACCTCGCGTTCCAGCCCAGCGACCCCGATCCCGACGCGCGCGCCAGCATCGATGCCTGGTGCGCCGGCGTGGCGAATATCCGCCCGGCGCTGGCGATCGATGCCGCCGCAGCGGACTGGCCGCTGGCGCAGGCCGATGCGGTGCTGTGCATCAACATGATCCACATCGCGCCCTGGGTCGCCTGCGAAGGCCTGGTGAGCGGTGCCGCGCGCATCCTGCCGGCCGGTGCGCCCCTGGTCCTGTACGGCCCCTTCAAGCACGGCGGCGCGCATACCGCGTCCTCCAACGCCGAGTTCGACGAGAGCCTGCGCGCGCGCGACCCGGCCTGGGGCGTGCGCGACCTGGAGGCCGTGGTGGCGGCAGCGGCGGACGCCGGCTTCGGCCCGCCCGCCATCACCGCCATGCCCGCCAACAACCTGACCGTGGCCTTCCGCCGCAGCCGAGAAGGATCCCCGCCATGAGCGACCTGCCGCGCAGCGTGCGCATCACCGAGGAAGGCCCGCGCGAGGGCTTCCAGATCGCCACCCAGCCCGTGCCCACCGCCGACAAGATAGCGCTGATCGATGCGCTATCGGCCACCGGCGCGCCGCGCATCCAGGTGGCATCCTTCGTCAGTCCGAAGCGTGTGCCCGGCTGGGCGGATGCCGATGCCGTGGTGGCCGGATTCACGCCGCGGGCGAGGGTGTCCTACACGGCGTTGTGGTTCAACCCACAGGGGCTGGTTCGCGCGCTGGGGTTCAAGGACCGGCTGTCGCTGTACGGCTCCATCACCGTCGCGGCGTCCGAGGCGTTTTCGCTGAAGAACCTCAACCGCGACCGTACCGGGCAGATCGCGGCGCAGCGCGAGACAATCGCCGCGCATCAGTCCGCCGGCGTGGCGGTCACGCGCGCCTCGGTGCAGGCGGCCTTCGGCTGCAACTTCGCCGGCGAGGTCACGCCCGCCGAGGCCATTGCCGCCGTGGCCGATGCGATGGCGCTGGCGGAGGAGACAGGCTGCGCGATCGAGCGCATCTCGCTGGCTGACACCATGGGCTGGGCGAACCCGCTGCTGATCGAACGCGTGGTCGGCGCCGTGCGGGCGCGGTGGCCGGCGCAGAAGGTCTCGCTGCACCTGCATGACACGCGCGGGCTTGGCATCCCGAACGCCTTCGCCGCGCTGCGAATGGGCGTGGATGAATTCGATGCCGCGGTGGGCGGGGCTGGCGGCTGCCCCTTCGCTGGACACCCTGGCGCGCCGGGCAATATCGCGACGGAGGAGCTGGTGCTGCTCTGCGAGGAAATGGGCATCGCCACCGGCATCGATATCGATGCGATGATCGCGGCGGGGCACCTGGCGGAGCGCGTGCTCGGCCGCACCCTGCCCTCGGCGTTGCTGCGCGGCGGATCGCTGACGGCGTTCCGGGCGAAGGCACGCGCGGCATGAGCGCGCCCGAGGGCCACGACCCTGAAGGGTGCGCAGAGCCCGCCCGCGCGCCTCTGCCCCTGGCCGGCATCCGCGTCGTCGAATTCTCCCACATGGTGATGGGCCCGACCTGCGGCCTGGTGCTGGCCGACCTCGGCGCCGAGGTCATCAAGGTCGAACCCCCCGGCAAGGGCGACCGCACGCGCTACCTGGTCTCCTCCGGCACCGGCTTCTTCCCGGCCTTCAGCCGCAACAAGAAATCCGTGCAGCTCGACACCGAAAGCGCGGAGGACATCGAGACGCTGAAGCGCCTGATCGACACCGCCGACGTGGTGCTGGAGAATTTCCGCCCCGGCGGGCTGGAGTCAAAGGGCCTCGGCTACGCAGCGCTGTCGGCGCGCAACCCGCGGCTGATCTACCTGAGTCTCAAGGGCTACCTGCCCGGCCCCTACGAGAACCGCACCGCGCTGGACGAGGTGGTGCAGATGCAGTCGGGCCTCGCCTACATGACCGGCCCGCCCGGCCGCCCGCTGCGCGCCGGTGCGCCGGTGAACGACATGATGGGCGGCATGTTCGGCGCCATCGCCATCATGGGCGCGCTGCGCCAGCGCGATGCGACAGGACGCGGCCAGCACCTGCAAAGCGGGCTGTTCGAGAACGCCGCCTTCCTGGTCTCCACCGCCATGCTGCAGCAGGCGATGACCGGGCAGGACCCCACCCCCATGCCCGCCGGCCGCCGCGCCTGGGGCGTCTATGACGTGTTCGAGACCGGCGACGGCCAGCAGATTTTTGTCGGTGTGGTGACCGACCGGCAGTGGGAGATCTTTCGCCGGGAGTTGGCCGAACCGGTGCTGGACGACCCCGCCTATGCCACCAACACCGAGCGTGCCAGGGCGCGCGACACGCTGATCCCGCTGGTGCAATCCCTGCTGAAGAAGCACGACGTGGCGGCGCTGGAGGCGATGTGCGAACGCGCCGGCCTGCCCTTCTCGCGCATCGCGCGGCCGTGGGACCTGCTGGACGACCCGCACCTGAAGGCGAGCGGCGGGCTGCTGCCCATCACCCTCCCCGATGGCCGGCCCGGCGCCGTCCCGGCATTGCCGCTGACCTTCGCCGGCGAACGCCTCGGCGTGCGGCTCGGCCTGCCCAAGGTGGGCGAGCATGACGAGGAGATCCTGGGGCCGCTGCGCGGCGCGCAGGCCGCCACGGAATAGCCCCGGCGCGGCGCGGGATTCGCGAGGCTGCGCCCCAGGCGCAGGTCTTGCTAGGCTCCGCCCATGGCCGACCGGATCCGCTTCACTCTCAACGGGCAGGACACGACCCTGCCCGCCGACACTTCGCCCACCATGACGCTGCTCGACTGGCTGCGCGGGCCCGGCGCCCTGCCCGGCACCAAGGAAGGCTGCGCCGAAGGCGATTGCGGCGCCTGCACCGTGGTGATCGAGGATGCGGACGGATCCCGCAGCCCGGCCAATGCCTGCCTGATGCTGCTCGGCCAAGTGGCGGGGCGCGCGATCCGCACGGTGGAGGGGCTGGGTGCGGCGCATCCGGTCCCGTGCGCGCTGGCCGAACACGACGGCACGCAATGCGGGTTCTGCACGCCAGGCATCGTCATGTCAGCCTGGGCCTGGACGCGCGAGGGCGGCGATGCGCATGAGGCGCTGGCCGGCAACCTGTGCCGCTGCACGGGGTATCGCCCGATCCTCGATGCCATGGCGACGATGGCGGATGACGGCACGCCACCGCCGCCGGCGCAGGACCCGCCGCGCGCCATCGCCACCGCGACGCAACGCTTCCTCCTGCCGGCTACGGTCGACGAAGCGGTCGCGCTCCGCGCCGCGCATCCCGATGCCTGGCTGCTGGCCGGCGGCACCGATCTCGGCCTGCGCGTCTCGGACCATCGCGAGGCGCCGCCGCTCGTGATCTGCCTGCTCAACGTGCCGCACCTGCGGCGGATCGAGGTGACGGCGCAGGGCATCCATGCGGGCGCCGCGGCGCCCTATGCGCGGCTGATCGAGGCCTGCGCGCGGGACGCGGATTTCGCGCCGGTCGCGGGGCTGCTGCGCCGGCTCGGGTCACGGCAGATCCGCGCGCTGGGCACCCTGGGGGGCAATCTCGGGACCGCCAGCCCGATCGGCGATGCGCTGCCGCCGCTGATCGCGCTTGGCGCGACGGTGTCGCTGGCCTCCCCGCGCGGCGAACGCGTGCTGCCGGTCGAGGAGTTCCTCACCGGCTACCGCCAGAATGCGCTGGCGCAGGACGAGATCATCGCGCACATCGACATCCCGCGGCCCGCGCCTGGCAGTCTCCTCTCCTGCGAGAAGCTGTCCAAGCGCCACGACCAGGACATCGCGACGGTCGGGCTGTCGGTGCTGCTGGAAGTCCGCGACGGGGTAGTGGCCGCCGCGCGCATCGCCCATGGTGGCTGCGGGCCGCGGGCCGCGCGCGCAGGAGGCGCCGAGGCCGCGCTGGCGGGCGCGCCCTTCGATGCCGCCGCCGCGGACCGCGCGGCGCAGGCACTGGAAGCGGAGGTCGCGCCGCTGTCCGACCTGCGCGGCAGCGCCGACTACCGCCGCATCGCGCTGGGCAACCTGCTGCGGCGGATGGCGCTGCGCACGCCGGGCCTGGCGGGCGAAGTGACCGCCCTGGCCGCACCGCATGCACCGAGGTTCCTGGCATGACCGCCGGCGCCGCGATCCCGCACGACAGCGCCCTCAGCCACGCGACCGGCGCCGCGCGCTTCGCCGACGACATCGCCGAACCGCCCGGCCTGCTGCATGCCGCGCTGGTGCTCAGCCCCGTCGCGCGGGGCACCCTGCACCGCATCGCGGCACCGCCCGGCGTCATGCTGCTGACCGCCGCCGACATCCCCGCCGCGAACGACATCTCGCCCTCCGGCCGCGGCAACGAGCCGCTCTTCGCCGATGGCGAGATCCGTCACCACGGCCAGCCGCTGGCAATGGTGCTCGCCCCGACGCGCGACGAGGCGCTGCGCGCGGCCGCCGCCACCAGGCCGGACATCACGCCGCTGCCCGCGCAGATCGACCCCGAGGAAGCGCTGGCGCGGCAGGATTACCTCATGCCGCCACAGGTGATCGCGCGCGGCGACGCCGCCGCCGCCATCGACGCTGCGCCGCTCAACGCCGAGGGCCGGTTCCGCGCCGGCGGGCAGGAGCATTTCTACCTCGAATCCCAGATTGCGCTGGCCGTGCCGGGGGAGGATGGCGAGATCGCCATCACCTCCTCCACGCAACATCCGACCGAGGTGCAGCACATCGTCGGCCGCGTGCTCGGGATGGACTACAATCGCGTGCCGGTGACCTGCCGGCGCATGGGCGGCGCGTTTGGCGGGAAGGAGAGCAACGCCTCCTGGGTCGCTGCCGCCGCCGCGCTCGGCGCGCACGTCACGGGGCGGCCGGTGAAGCTGCGCCTGCCGCGCAAGTCAGACATGGCGGCGACCGGCAAGCGCCACCCCTTCCTGTATCGCTGGCGTGCGGGCTTCGATGCGTCCGGTCGTATCCTGGCGCTGGACGCGACGCTGGCGGCGGATGGCGGGCATAGCCTCGACCTCACGCCCGGCGTGGTGTTCCGCGCGGCGACACATGCGCTCAACTGCTACGACGTGCCGGATGTGCGCATCACCGCGCTGGCCCTGCGCACCGACACCGTCTCGCACACCGCCTTCCGCGGCTTCGGCGGGCCACAGGGCGTGCTGCTGATGGAGGATGTGATCCGCGCCGTCGCGCGCGGTACCGGACTGGCGCCGGAAGACGTGCGGGAACGCAACTTCGCCGGCGGCGCGAACGATGCCATGGCCCCCTATGGCCAGGCGCTGGAAGGCGACCTGATCCGCCGCGTCTGGGCGGAATGTCGCGCGGATGCGGATTGGGACGCGCGTCGGAAGGAGATCGCCGCCTTCAACGCCGCGCATCCCTTCCTGCGGCGGGGCCTCGGGTCCTTCGCGCTGGCCTTCGGCATCTCCTTCGGCATCCGGCATCTCAACCAGGCGGGCGCGCTGGTGCATGTCTACACGGATGGATCGATCCGCCTGAACCATGGCGGGACCGAGATGGGCCAGGGCCTCAACGTCAAGATCGCGCAGGTGGTGGCGGAGGTGTTCGGCGTGCCGCTCGCACGCGTACGGATCACCGCGACCAGCACGGCCGAGGTGCCGAACACGGCCCCGACCGCGGCCTCCACGGGGTCGGACCTGAATGGCTGGGCCGCGCACAATGCCGCGGTCGCGATCCGCACGCGCATGGCCGAGGTTGCCGCCGCGCTGTGGGAGGTGCCGCCGGACAGCATCGTCTTCGCCCAGGACCGCGTGCAGGTCGCGCGGCCCGGCGACAATCGCGCGATGGGGTTCGGTGACCTAGCGCATCGCTGCTGGATCGAGCGCGTGTCGCTATCGGCGACCGGCTTCTACCGCACGCCGGACATCCACTGGGATCCGGCGGCGATGCGTGGCGAGCCGTTCTTCTACTTCTCCTACGGCGCATCGGTGGCGGAGGTGGTGGTCGATACGCTGACCGGCGAGCATCGGGTGCTGCGTGCCGACCTGGTGCAGGATTGCGGTCGGTCGCTGAACCCCGCGATCGATCGTGGCCAGATCGAGGGCGCCTTCGTGCAGGGCCAGGGCTGGCTGACTTGCGAGGAACTGTTCTGGGATGCCGAGGGCCGGCAGCGCACGCTGGGCCCGTCCACCTACAAGATCCCCGGTTCGCGGGATGCGCCGCCGGATTTCCGCGTGCGCCTGCTGGCGGCCGCGCCGGCGCGGCAGGCAACGATCTTCCGTTCGAAGGCGGTGGGCGAACCGCCATTGATGCTGGCAACTGCCGTATGGAATGCGCTGGTCGATGCCATCGGCGTCGATGGATTGGACCTCCCTGCCACGCCCGAGCGCATCCTGATGGCGTTGCACGGAACGTGATGGCGGGGTCCGGGGTGACACTGTCACCCCGGCGGAGCGCGAGGCAGAGCCTCGCCGCTACCTCAGCGGAATGGTGAACCCCGGCACTGCGACGCCGAGCGACCTGCCCAGCGCCGCCTTCGCCTGTACCCCCACCACCACGAAAGCGCCTGTGTCGTCGCGCGCGATCAGCGGCGCGCCGCTGCTGCCCATGGTGCCCGCGCAATTGTGCCCCACCAGCATCCCCTGCGCGCCGAAGGTGCCCATCACCAGGACGCGGCACCGCAGGTCCGCCACGAGTTCACCGGGCCGGTCGTGCTGCCAGCCCGGCAGCACCAGGGGCGTGCCTTCGCGCGGAGGTTCGCGCGCCAGGCGCAGGGCGCGCCCGTCGCCCAGCGGCGTGTCGAGCGTGAGCAGGGCCCAATCCGACCGCCAGGGTTGTTCCGTCGCCAGGTCGAAGCCCCGGCCGGCCTGGATCGCGACGACGCGCGCCGTGCGTCCACCCAGGCGGAAGGTCGCCTCATTGGGCCGGACCAGGGCGCGGCCGGAGGAATCAATAAGGCAATGCTGCGCGGTGGCGACGACGCGCGCGCCGGTCAGCACGCCGGTGCAGCGGTTCCCGGCGGCCTCGACCTCGCCGACGGCGTTCCAGGGCGCGCGGCTGGCAGGCACCACCTGGCGGGTATCCGTCGCGCCCAGGCCCGGAACCTCCTGCGCCGCGGCCGGCAGGGCCATGCACGACAGCAGCGCCGCCGCCCATGCGGCGCGGCGCGGTCGCGCGATCACGTAGGGTTCAGGTGGTGGGCGGCGCAGGCGAGCAGGATCGCGGCGGCCGCGGAACGGGGGTCGAGGGCGGCGGTGCCGGCGTCTCGATCGTCTGCGCCTGCGCCGCGCCGGTCGGCAGGCCGGCCGGCAGGAACGGCAGGGCAGCGGCGAGGGCCAGCATCGTCAGGAGGCGGCGCATCGAGGTCTCCGTGCAACGGCTGATAAAGCGTAGGCGAGATTCCGCACCGATGGAATCATACGATCAGGTGACGAGGCCGAATCCCAGGGGCGGCGCGGCGAACGAACGCGGCTCGGGACGAACGCTGCAGCACGCGGACCAGCGCTGCCCCCGCGCCGCGATGGCGCGTGGCCGGCCGATCCGCGCGGTCTGCGCACTCGACCCGATGCCTGCCGGCGCGGCATCCTCGCGCCATGCTGCGCATGCTGTTCCTGTTGATCGGCTTCGGGGTGGTCGGCGCCGGTGCCTGGTTCGTCCTGGCGCAGCCGCCCCCGCCGCCCCTGCCGCGCGCGTCGGCCGGAACCGGGCAGGCGCCGCGCCCGGCCACCTTCAGCGCGCCGGCCGGCTCCGGCCTGCAGACCCCCTTCGGCGACGCGATGTTCCGCTGGCGCTGCACCACCGGCCTGCGGGAGGCGCTGGGCGAAAGGCCTGACTGGCCGACGCGCCGAGTCGCCGGGTTCTGCCTGTGCGTCGCCGACCGCATGCGCGAGGACGGTCTGCGCGACGTCCCGCGCTTCGCCGGCGATGGCCTTGCGGCGGCGCTGGAGACGGCCGAGGCACAACTCTGCCGCCGGCCGTGAGCCTTCAGCCGACCGTCGCCGCGCGCAGCACCCCCGGCGCCGCGTCGGCCTGCCAGGTCGCGGCGGCCGCGCGCAGTGCCGACAGGCGCGCCGCGAAGGGTTCCGACCGGCGCCCGCGCAGCAATCCCGCAAGGCGCGGCAGTGTCGGGCCGCGGTTCAGCCACAGCATGACACTGCCGGCCAGCCCTGCATCCTGCCGCCGCACCAGGCCCTCCCCGGCATCGACGTCATAGGGGTGGCAATAGGACCACAGGTGCCCGTCGCCGCTCTCGGCCACCCAGGATCGGACCAGGGTGCGCAGGCGCCAGGGCGGCAGCCAGCGCAGGTACATCCCGCCCAGGAAGGGCAGCGACAGCGGGCCGAAGCGCCCGACCGGCACCGGCAGTTCCAGCACGCCGCCGGGCCAGGCGAAGGGGCGCCGGGGGGCACCCGGCCAGCCCGCCATGGGGTTCCAGGCTGGCAGGACCGAGGAGGAATAGGCGAAGCCGCATTCCGCCAGCACCGCCGGGGCCCAGGCCGCCGCCGGGGTCAGCGAGAAATACGGCGCCCGGTAGCCCTGCGGCGGCGCGCCCAGCAGGTCGGCCAGCCGGTCCCGGGCCACGACCAGCCCGGCGCGGAAGCTGACCGGCGTGTGCTGGGCCAGGTGCCGGTGGTCATGGCCATGGGACGCGACCTCGTGGCCGCGGCGCGCCAGCTCGGCCACCAGGGCGGGGTCGTCGCGCACCACGGTGTCCAGCACGAAGAAGGTGCCGCGCGCATCGGCGGCGTCCAGCAGGTCGAGCAACCGGCGAGTCGCCGCGGCGGCGCGGCCGGGCGCGCCATGGTCCTCAACATCCACCGTGAAGGTGAATTCTCCGGGAAGCGGGGCGAAGCGGCGGGCGGCGCGGTCGCTCGCCCTTGTTCGGCCGCTTTCCCCTTGATACTTTTGGGTTCCGGGTGCGGATGACATCGCCGCTCAGGTCGCTGGTCGACCCCGTTCCGTCAAGGGCGGGCGGCGGGCAGCCCCGGGGCGGATGCGCGAAGCGCGGCAGGAGACGATTGTTGACGACGACCCTGTCCTTGGAAGCGGAGCTGGCCCGTCTGATCGTCGAGGCCCTGCACCTCGAGATCGCGCCGGAGGAGATCGACCCGGAGGCCCCGCTGTTCGGCGAGGGGCTTGGCCTCGATTCGATCGATGCGCTCGAGATCGCGCTGGCGGTGTCCAAGCGCTACGGCTTCCAGCTGCGGTCGGACGACGAACGCAACCACCGCATCTTCCGCTCGCTCCGCGCGCTGGCCGCGCATATCGAGACGAACCGGACGGGCTGACGCGCATGGCGCTGCCCCGCCTGGCTCCGCGGCTGGCGATCTCGCTGCCGCTGTCGGGGTTGTTCCTGGCGGCCAAGGTGGCGGGGCTCGACACCGCTGCGGCGGTGCTGGCGATCGCCGCGATTGCCGCGATGGCGGCGCCCACGACGCGCGCGGCAGGGATCGCCGCCATGGCGCTGCTGGCCGGCGCCGCGGCGGCGCTGTGGATCGGGCGGCCGGGCGGCGCAGGATTGCTGCTCGGCGCCATGCCGCTGGCGGGGAACCTGCTGCTGGCCTGGCATTTCGGCGCCACGCTGCGGCCGGGGCACGAACCGCTGATCACCCGCTACACCCGCGCCGAACAGGGGCTGCTACCGCCGGAACTGGCCGGCTATACGCGGCGGCTGACCTGGCTCTGGACCTTATTCTTCCTGGCCTTCGCCGCGGCGAACCTGCTGACGCTGGCAGGCCTGGGGCCAGCGCCGGGGCCCTCGGCGGTAGCGAACATCGTGCTCTCGGCGCTGTTCTTCCTGGGCGAGCATCCGGTGCGGCGCGCCCTGTTCCCGGGCCTCGGCCCAGCGACGCCGCTCAGCACGCTGCGCGCAATCTGGCGCGCGGATGCCATGCCCGATGCACGCTGACGCCCGCCACCCGCTGACGTCGCGCGCGCCGCAGGAGGTGATCTTCCATCGCGGGCGGATGCCGGTGACGGTGGAGCGCTTCCTGGCGGAGGTCGCCACCCTCGCCGCGCGCCTGCCGCCCGAAGGGCCGGTGCTGAACTTCTGTACCGACCGGTACCTCGCGCTCGCGGGCTTCGCCGCGGCGCTGTCGCGCGGGCAGGCCACGCTGCTGTCGGCCGACCGCACGCCGCAACGCCTGGCTGAGATCGCCCGGCAGCACGGCGCGCGCTATGCGCTGGCCGATGGCGAAGTGGACCTGCCGCTGCCCGTGCTGCAGCCGGAAGCCGCGCCCGGCGCCGCCGCCCCCAATCCGCTGCTGCCGGCCGAGGCGATCGCGGCGATTGCCTTCACCTCGGGCAGCACCGGTGAATCCCGGCCGCATCCGAAGCCCTGGGGCGCGCTGGTGGCGGGCGCGCGCGCCGCGGCGGCGCGCTTCGCGGTCCCCGCCGGTGCGAGCATCGTCGGCACCATTCCCGCGCAGCACATGTATGGCTTCGAGACCACGCTGATGCTGCCGCTGCACGGCGCCGGCGCGGGGCATGCGGGCGCGGTCTTCTATCCGTCCGACATCGCCGAGGCCCTGGCCGATGTGCCCGCGCCGCGGCTGCTGGTGACTACGCCGCTGCAGATGCGCGCGGTGCTCGGCACCGGTATCGCGCTGCCGGCGCTGGCGGGCGTGATCTCTGCCACCGCGCCGCTCGCGGTCTCGCTCGCCGCCGAGGCCGAGGCCGCCTGGGGCGCGCCGCTGCACGAGATCTATGGCGCGACCGAGGCCGGATCCGTCGCATCGCGGCGCACCGTCGCCGACGAAGGTTGGCAGCCCTATGCCGGCATGCACTTCGCCATTGGTCCGGACGGCGCGGCGGTGACCGTGCCCGGCCTGCCGGCGCCCGTGCCGCTGGCCGACGACCTCGAATGGGTGGCCGAGGACCGCTTCCGCCTGCTCGGCCGGCGCGGGGACATGGTGAAGCTGGCGGGCAAGCGCGCCTCGCTGGCCGGGCTGAACAGCCTGCTGACCGCGATCGAGGGCGTGCAGGACGGCGTGTTCGTGGCGCCGCGCGACCTAGACCGCAATCCGCGCGCGCGCCTGGCGGCCGTGGTGGTGGCGCCGGGCCTGACGCCCGAGGGCGTGGTGGCCGCGCTGCGGATGTGCGTCGAACCGGCCTTCCTGCCGCGCCCGGTGGTGATGGCCGAGGCGCTGCCCCGCGATGCGGTCGGCAAGCTGCGGCGCGAGGACCTCGACCGCCTTGCATGGTCGCGATGACGGCGCCGGACAGCGCCGCCGTCTTCGTCGTGCCGGCGGACCACCCCTGCCTGCCCGGCCACTTCCCCGGCGCGCCGGTGGTGCCGGGGGTGGTACTGCTGGACCATGTCGCGACCGCCGCGCGCGCAACCTACGGGCTCGGCCCGCTGCAGGGGCTGCCGCGAGCGAAATTCGCCGCTCCGGTGCTGCCGGGCCAGGCGGTGCGCATCGCCTTCGCGCCGCGGGACGTGCAGCGCGTGGGGTTCTCCTGCTTCGTGGAGGATCGGCTGGTCGCCACCGGGGAGATGGCCTTCGCGCCATGACCAGCGCGCCCGAGGCGCCACCGGTCTGGAGCGCGACACCCGAGCGCGGCAGCGGCGGCGCGCTGCGGCTGATGGTGCGCATCGCGCTCGGCCTTGGCTGGCGCACCGCGCATGTCGTGCTGCATCCGGTCACGCTGTTCTACCTGCTGACATCGCCGCGTGCGCAGAAGCGCGCGGCGCGGCAGTACCTGGCGCGCGCGCTGGGCCGCGCGGCGACCTGGCGCGACCTGTGGCGGCTGTATTTCTGCTTCGCCTCGACCATGCTCGACCGTGTCTTCCTGCTGACCGGGCGGAGCGCGCGCTACCAGGTCGAGGTCACTGGGCTCGAGACGCTGCGCGCGGCCGCGGCGCGGGGCCAGGGGCTGGTGCTGCTTGGGGCTCACATGGGATCCTTCGAGGCGCTGCGCGCGGTCGGCGGCGCCGGCGCGCCGGTCGAGGTGCGGATGCTGATGCACACGGCCAATGCCGGCGCGGCGGATGCGCTGTTCGACAGTCTGGACCCGACGCGCCGCGCGGCGGTGATCGCGCTCGGCCGGCCCGAGGCCATGCTGGAAGCGCGCGAGGTGCTGGACCGTGCCGGCGTGGTCGGGCTGCTGGCCGATCGCGCTGTGCGCGGGGACCGGATGGTGCAGGTGGATTTCCTCGGCCACCGGGCACCCTTCCCGGGCGGGCCGATGACGCTGGCGGCGATCCTGCGCGCGCCTGTGGTTCTGGGCTTCGGGCTCTGGGTCGGCCCGCGCCGCTACGTCCTGCGGTTCGAGGATTTCGCTCCGGCCATCGACCTGCCGCGCGCCGAGCGCGAAGCGGCGCTGCACGGCTGGATCGCGCGCTATGCCGACCGGCTGTCGGCGGTATGCCGCGCGCATCCCTACAACTGGTTCAACTTCTACCCCTTCTGGGGGGATGGCGCATGAGGCAGGCCGGCCGGGACGGGCCGCGCTGGTCGCGCCGTGCGCTGCTCGCGCTGCCGCTGGCCGCGCAGGCGCCCGATCCGCTGGCGGCGGTGATGGCATCGCTGCGCGCGGTGCCGGCATCGCGCGCGACCTTCGTCGAGGAGAAGCAGGTGCCCGAACTCGACCGGCCGATCGTCTCGCGCGGGACGCTCGCCTGGCGCGCGCCCGACCGGCTGGAAAAACGCACGCTGGAACCTGCACCCGAGACGTTCCTGGTGGAGGGCGACCGCCTGGTGCTCGAACGCCCGCAGCGCGGCCTGCGCGAGACCATCGCGCTGGATGCCGCACCCGAGATCCGCCCCCTGGTCGAAGCCCTGCGCGCCACGCTGGCCGGGGATATCGCGACCCTGCGGCAGCATCACGAGGTGAGTTTCAGCGGCGAAGTCGCCCAATGGCGCATCACCCTGGTGCCGCGGTCGCTGCGCCTGCGCGGCGCGGTGCAGCGCATCACGCTGGAGGGGCGCGGCGGCGTCCTCGCGGTGGTCGAGACGCAGGGCAATGACGGCCGCACCAGGCTGATGGCGACCCCCGCGCCGTGATGCGCTTCTGGCGCGTCTTCGCCGCCATCGCGCTGCTGGCGGCCGCCTTCCCGCTGCTGCTGCGCCATGTCGAACTGCGCAGCGACATCACCGACTTTCTGCCCGCCGCGACCACCGACGAAGCCGCCTTCCTGCTGCAGGAACTGCGCATGGGCGCGGCGACGCGACTGCTGATCGCGGGGATCGAAGGTGCCGCGCCGGAGGACCTCGCGCGCATATCCCGCAGCATGGCGCAACGCCTGGTGGACGACCCACGCTTCGCACTGGTGTCAAATGGCAGCGCCATGGTGGGCGACGACGAAGCGGCGCTGCTGTTCGCGCATCGCTACGCCCTGTCACCGGCGGCGATGCCGGAGGCCTTCACCGAACCGGCGTTGCGCGCAGCGCTGGAGGGCGTGCTGGACGGGCTGCAATCCTCGGCGGCGCCGCTGGTCCGTCGCTTCGCCTTCGCCGACCCGACCGGCGCCTTCCTGGCCATGCTGCGCGGCTGGGCTGGCGAGGGCCGCATCGCGACGGAGAACGGCGTATGGATGGCGCCCGGGCCGCGCGCGCTGGTGTTGGCGCAGACCCGCGCGGCGGGGATGGACACCGCGGCGCAGCAGCAGGCCGTCGCCGCGATCCGCGACGCCTTCGTGCAGGCGGCGCCCACGCAGGGCGCGCGGCTGCTGCTGTCGGGCCCGGGAATCTTCGCAGCCGAGGCAGCGGCGACGGTGCGCGCGGATGTACAACTCGTGTCGATGCTGTCCTTCGTGCTGGTCGGCGGCTTCCTGTTCTGGCGCTACCGCAGCCCGATGATGCTGGCGGTGGTGGCGGTGCCGCTGGCCGCCGGCACGCTGGCCGGGCTCGCGGTGGTGGGCACGGTGTTCGGCCATGTGCATGGCGCGGCGCTTGGCTTCGGCATGACGATGCTGGGCGTGGTGGACGACTACCCGATCCTGCTCGTGACCAACCGCGCGCCGGGGGAACCGCTGCGCGACACGGCGCGGCGCATCTGGCCGACGCTGCGGCTTGCCGTGGCGGCGGCGGTGGCGGGGCTGGCGCCGATGCTGGCCTCGGGCTTTCCGGGTCTTGTGCAACTCGGACTGTTCGCGGCCAGCGGGCTGGTCGCGGCGGCGCTGACCACGCGGTTCCTGCTGCCCGCGCTGCTGCCGCCGGAGGGCCTGCCGGTGCGCCCGCTGCCGGAGCGCATGGCGCATGCGCTGCTACGCCTGCCGGCGCGGCGCGGCGCTGTCCTGATGCTGCTGGCGCTGGTCGCCGTGGGCCTGGCCGCGACGGGCGGGCCGCGGCTGGAGCGCGACCTGGCGGCGCTCAGCCCGGTGCCGGAGCCGGTGCGCGCGCTGGATGGCGCCTTGCGCGCGCAGGTCGGCGCGCCGGATGTGCGCGTGGTGCTCGCGTTGCGCGCGGACAGCGCGGAGGCGGCGCTGCAGGGCGCGGAACGGGTCGCGGCGGCGCTCGCCGGCCACGCCACGATCGACCACGCCGCGCGCTACCTGCCCAGCGCGGCGACGCAGCGCGCGCGCCTCGCCGCGCTGCCCGAGGACGCGGCGATCGCCGCGCGGATCGCGGCCGCGCGCGAGGGGCTGCCCTTTCGCGCCACGGCCTTCGATCCCTTCCTGGCGGACATCGCGACGGCCCGCGGGCAGCCGCCGCTGACCCCGGCCGACCTGGCAGCCGCGCCGCTGCTCGCCGCGCGCATTGCGCCGTTGCTGCGCCCGGAGGGAGCGGCCTGGCGCGCCCTGCTGCTGCCCACCGAGATCCGCGACATGGCGGCGTTACGGGCCGCGGCCACCGGCAGTCCTGGCCTGCTGCTGGTGGACATCAAGGGCGAGACGGAGGCGCTGCTGGCGGCAAACACGACCGCGGCGGTGCGCTGGGCCGGAATAGGCGCGCTGGCGGTGCTGCTGCTGCTGGCGGGCGGGCGGGGCCTGGTGGGCGGCGCACGCATCGCGCTGGCGCTTGGCGGCGCGTTGCTGCTGACTTTCGCCGCATTGGCCGCGCTGGGCGAGGCGATCACCATCTTTCACCTCACCGCCGCGCTCTTGCTGGCGGGCGTGGGCATGGACTATGCGCTGTTCATGTCTCGTTCCGGCGACCAGGATGATGAGGAGGCGGCGCGTGCGCTCGGCGCCGTCATCACCTGCATGGTGACCACGCTGCTGACGTTCGGGCTGCTGGCGCTATGCCGCACGCCGGTACTGCACGCGACCGGGCTGACGGTGACGATCGGCGTGGCGTGCGCGTTCATGCTCGCCTGCGCGCTGGCGCCGCGGCGCGGCGACACCACCTCATCCGCATGACCGCGCTGCGCATCACCGCCATCACCGCGACCAGCGCCATGGGCGTCGGGCTGGCGGCGATGCGCGCGGCGCTGCATGGGCGGCACGGCGGCCTGACGCCCTGCGACCTGCCGGGCATGCCGCCGGGCATCTGGATTGGCCGCGTGCGAGAGGCGGAGGGGCTGGAACCGCCCGCGCCGCTGGCTGCCTTCGCCTGCCGCAACACGCGGCTGGTGGAACTCGCGCTACGACAGGACGGGTTCGCCGATGCCGTCGCCGCAGCGGTGGCGAGGCACGGCGCCGATCGCGTCGCGGTGGTGCTGGGCACCTCGACATCAGGCATCGAGGAAACCGAGCAGGCGTGGGCGCGCCGCGGCGCCGACGGCGTATTGTCGGGCTACGACTATGCGCGCACGCACGACCTGCATGCGCTGCCGCGCTACGTGCGCGCGCGGCTCGGTCTGCGGGGCGCCTGCGTGTCGATCTCGACCGCCTGCACCTCGGGCGCGCGGGCGTTTCTCGATGCCGGCATGCTGATCGCGGCGGGGCTCGCGGATGCGGCGGTGGTGGGCGGGGCGGATACGCTGTGCCGCCTCACGCTGCACGGCTTCGGGTCGCTTGAATTGCTGGCCCGGGGCCCGACGCGCCCCTGCGCCGAGGATCGCGACGGGATCAGCATCGGCGAGGCCGCGGCCTTCGCGCTGCTGGAACGTGCGGGGCCGGATGATGCCGGCAGGCTTGGCCTGCTCGGCGCCGGCGCGTCGTCGGACGGGCACCACATGTCCTCGCCGCATCCGGAGGGGCACGGCGCGGTCACGGCGATGCGCGCGGCGCTCGACAGCGCGGGCCTCGCACCGCACGACATCGGCTACGTCAACATGCACGGCACCGGCACGCGCGCGAACGACGCGATGGAGGACCGGGCCATCACGCGCATCTTCGGCGATACCGTGCCGTGTTCGTCGACCAAGGGCTGGACGGGGCATACGCTCGGTGCGTCGGGTGCGCTCGAGGCCGCTGTCGCGGCCATCGCCGTCGAGGACGGGTTGGTGCCGGGATGCCTCGGCGTCGATCGGCCGGACCCGTCCTTCGCCTCGCGCATCGCGGTGACGAATACCCCGGCGCGCATCGATCGCGTGCTGTCCAATTCCTTCGGCTTCGGCGGCAGCAACTGCGCGCTGGTCATCGGGCGGCTGGCGTGACGCTCGCGGTTGGCATCGCGGGCATCGGGCTTCTTGGGCCGGGATTGTCAGGGTGGCCGCAGGCGGCGCAGATCCTTGCGGGCATCGTGCCCTATGTCGCCGCACCGCTGACCCCGCCCGCACCCACGCTGCTGCCGCCGACCGAACGCCGCCGCACCGGACCCTCGGTGCGCCTGGCGCTCGCCGTCGCGGCGGAGGCCGTGCAGGACAGCGGCCTGCCGCCGGAGGAACTCGACACGGTCTTCGCGAGTTCGAACGGCGAGGGCGTGGTCATCACCGGCATCCTCGACGCGCTGCACACCGAGGGCGGGGCCATCTCGCCCACGCAGTTCCACAACTCCGTGCACAATGCGGCGGCGGGCTATTGGGGCATCGCGGTCGGCTCGTCGCGACCCTCGGTGAGCCTCGGCGGGCATGACGGCGTGGTGGCGACAGGCTTGCTGCATGCCGCGGCGCAGGTGGTCGCGCTGCGTGCGCCGGTTCTGCTGGTGGCGCATGACGTGCCGCTGCCAGCGCCGCTGGATGCGATGCGCCCGACCACGGACGCCTTCGCGCTGGCCTTCGTGCTGGTACCCGGCAAGGGCGCGCGCGGTACGCTGCGCCTGGCACAGCAATCCGGCCCCGCTGACGCCCCCGCGCTGCCCGCGGGCGTGGCCGCGTTGCACGATGCGAACCCGGTGGCCCGCGCGCTGCCGCTGCTGGCGGCATTGGCCGGCGGCGGCGGGATGGTCCTGCACCTGCCGCTGCTCGAGGATGCGCGACTGCACATCGAGGTCACGGCATGAACCTGCCCGAGACGCGCGCCGAGATCGCCCGCCTCGTACCCCACCAGGGCGGGATGTGCCTGCTGGAGGCCGTACACCGCTGCGATGCGGAAGCGATCGGCTGCACCACCGGGACGCATCGCGACCCTGCGAACCCACTGCGCCGAGACGGCACGCTGCCGGCCGTCTGCGGCGTGGAATACGGGCTTCAGGCCATGGCGCTACACGGCGCGTTGACCGCGGGCGCGGCGCAGCCGGCCGGCTTCGTCGCGGCGCTGGCGGGCGTGGAGTTCACGGTGACGCGGCTCGATGACCTGCCGGGGGTTCTCGATATCACCGCCACGGCGCTGTCACGCGAGTCGCGCGGCTTCATCTATGCCTTCGCTGTTGCCGGCGGCGGGCGCGTGCTGGTCGCGGGGCGCGCGACCGTGGTGCTGCCGTGATCCGCGCCCTGGTGACCGGCGGCACCAGCCCGATCGGCGAGGCGATCTGCCGCACCCTGGCGCGCGAGGGGCATCAGGTTCTGGTGCATGCCCATACCAGCGCCGCGCGCGCGGCGGCGCTGGCAGAGGAACTCGGCGGCGCCGCCGCCACCTTCGACATCACCGACCACGACGCCACGCGCGATGCCTGCGAGGCCCTGCTGGCCGACGGCCCGATCCAGGTCCTGGTGCACAATGCCGGCGCGCACGACGACGTGCCGATGGCGGCGATGACGCACACGCAGTGGCAACGCGCCATCGCCGTGTCGCTCGATGGCTTCTTCCACGTCGCGCGGCCCCTGCTGCTGCCGATGATGGGTACGCGCTTCGGGCGGATCGTGGCGATGTCCTCGGTCACCGCCATCATGGGCAATCGCGGCCAGGCGAATTATGCCGCGGCAAAGGCCGGGCTGATCGGGGCGGTGCGCGCGCTGTCGCTGGAATGTGCGCCGCGTGGCGTGACGGTGAACGCGGTCGCGCCCGGGCTGATCGACAGCCCCGCCATCGCCGCCGCCGTGCCGGTCGAGGAGGTCAGGCGCATGGTCCCCGCGCGCCGGCTCGGCCGCCCGGAGGAAGTGGCGGAGCTGGTGGCGTTCCTGTGCTCGGCACGCGCCGGCTACATCACCGGGCAGACGGTGTCGATCAATGGCGGGATGGCGTGATCACTCGGGGCTGACCACGGGGCCGGAGACCGGCACGGCATCGGCGCCGCCGCGCGTCCCGCCGCCCGAGACCGGAAGCCCCGCGCCGCTGCCCTGCAGGATGGCGCGCTCCAGGGCCTGCACGCGCGCATTGTAGGCCGAATGGATCTGCGCGCCGTCGTAGTCCAGGTTGACGCTGTTCACGTAGCGGATGGTGAAGCTGCGGATGTCGAAGGAGATGTCGACCGTCATCTGGTGGCTGCGCCAGGTGTTGGTGGCGCGAAGCAGGCCCGGGCGCATCGACTGCACCGACCAGCCACCCTGCGATGCGGCGGCGCGGCGGATCAGCGCCTCGCGCTCGCTCAGGCTACCGCGGCCCTGGAACTGGCCGTTGGTGCTCTCGTAGATCGGCTGGCCGCGGCACGCGCCGAGGCCGATGCCCGCACCGACGGCGATGAATACCGGCGCGAGGCTGCGCAGCGTGGAACGGCGATCGATCACGGCTTCGTCTCCTTCTCCGTCGGGCGGCTGGGGGCAAGGCTGCGGACCAGGCCGGCCGGGTCCATGCCGCGTGCCAGCAGCTTGCCCGCCACCATCATCACGATGCCGGCGATATCCGCAACGGGCCTGAAATGGCTCGGCCGCCGCAGCGTGCCGGCATACAGCGCGGGAATATCGGCCGCGACGGTGGTGATGCCGGCCCGCGCGGCATCGATCAGGATCTCGCTTTCGAAGGAGAAGCGCCGCGCGCGGCCTTCGTAGCGGCCGAGATCGCCGAGTGCGGCGCGCGGATAGATCCGCAGGCCCGACTGGCTGTCCGCGACGTGATGCCCCGCCGCCCAGGAAATCCAGAAATCCGCCACGCGGTTGGCGCGCCGCCGCGCCGCGGGCTGGCCCTGCGCGTTGCGGCGCGACCCGATCACGATGCGGTCGGCCCGCGCCAGCGCGGCCAGGCGCGGCAGGTCCTCGGGCTGGTGCTGCCCGTCGCCGTCCAGCGTGGCCACGAAGCCCGCACCACGGTCGAGCGCGGCACGCATGCCGCGGCGCAGGGCCGCGCCCTTGCCCTCGTTGGCGGGTGAGGCGATCAGGTCCGCGCCCGCGGCGGCGGCGATGGCGCCGGTCCCGTCGGTCGAACCGTCGTCGACCACGAGCGGCACGATGCCCGGCAAGGCGGCGCGCAGGCGTGCGACCAGCGCGGCGATGGTCGCCGCTTCCTGGAAGGCGGGCACCACCACGGCGAGGCCCGGCGGCAGGGATGGGTCCGGGGCGGTTGCGTCTGTCACGGCTTGTCGTGTGATATGGCGCCACGACCCTACAACCGAAGCGCACCGGAACCCAGGGCCATGCCGCTCGACGCCTCACCCGACCTGCCGCTCGGCGAAACCACCTGCGACGTGCTGGTCATCGGCGGCGGGCCGGCCGGGGCCACCGCGGCCACGCTGCTGGCCGAAAAGGGCCGGCACGTCGTGTTGCTGGAAAAGGACCACCACCCGCGCTTCCATATCGGCGAGAGCCTGCTGCCGCTGAACCTGCGCATCTTCGAGCGCCTGGGCGTTGCGGAGGAGATCGCGGCGATCGGCGTCCACAAGCCCGGCGCGCGCTTCGTGTCGGACGAGCACGGCAAGCACACCGCCTTCTCCTTCGCGGCTGGGTTGAACCAGGACTACACCTATTCCTACCAGGTGCGGCGCAGCAGCTTTGACGACGTGCTGTTCCGCCGGGCACAGCGCGCCGGCGCGGATGCGCGCGAAGGGATGCGGGTGCTGGATGTGGCGTTGGATGCGCGCGGCGGGCATCGCGTGACGGCGCGCGACGAGGCCGGCACGGTGCACGCCTTCCGCCCGCGCTTCGTGATGGATTGTTCGGGGCGCGACACCGTGCTCGCCACCGCGATGGGAAGCAAGGCACGCAACCCGCACAACAACACCGCGGCGATGTACGGGCATTTCAGCGGAGTCGCGCCGTTCGGGGAGGCCGAGGACGGCAACATCACCATCCACCTGTTCGATGAAGGGTGGTTCTGGATGATCCCGCTGCCCGAAGGCGTGATGAGCATCGGCGTCGTCTCCAACCCCGCCTTCTTCAAGCGCCGACGCGGCGAGGTGCGTGACTTCTTCCTCGAGACACTGCGCGCCGTGCCGTCGGTCGCGCGGCGCATCGCGCAGGCCGACCTGGTGAGCGAGGTCACCACCACCGGCAACTACTCCTATGCGTCGAAGGTGATGCACGGCGATGGGTGGCTGATGGCGGGCGACGCCTATGCCTTCATCGACCCGGTGTTTTCCTCCGGCGTACTGCTGGCGATGGCGAGCGCCGAGATGGGCTCCGACGTTGCCGATGCCTGGCTGGAGGACCCGGTGCGCGCCGGCGCGATGGCGCGCGCCTTCGAGGCCAAGGTGAAGCGCGCGATCGGGTCGCTGTCCTGGCTGATCTACCGGATCAACACGCCGGTGCTGCGCGACATGTTCATGGAACCGCGCAACCGCTTCCGCATGCGCGAAGGGCTGGTCAGCCTGCTGGCGGGTGATGTGCATGCCAATGCCAACCGGCAGCTCCCGGTGCTCGCCTTCAAGGGCGCCTTCTACGCTCTCTCCTTCGCCTATCGCTTCGGCTACAGGCTCGGGCCGCAGGGGCTGAAGAAGGCCGCGCCGCGTACGCTGGCGCCGGCGGAATAGTCAGGCGCCGCCGATCCGCTGCAGCCAGGCGCGCCGGCGCAGCAGGCGCGACAACCAGCGCCCGGTCACGTACCAATGCACCATAAAGCCCTCGGCCACGAGGCCGAGGCGCGTCGCGACGGGCGTGTCCTCCGCCGCCACAGCCATCGGCGCCAAGCCCAGGCCGCGCGCCATCAGCACGGCCCGGTGCAGGTGCGCGCGGCTGGTCACCAGCGCCTCATGCGCGCCGCCGCCGCCACCATCGCGATGATGCGCGAGGTTCTCGAGCGTATGGCGTGACCGGGTCTCGGTCCCGATCCGCGCAGGATCGAGACCGCGCGCGACCAGCCAGTCGCGCCCGACCTCGGCCTCGCTTGGCGCGCCGGGGCTGGTCTGCCCGCCCAGCACCAGCACCTGTGCGTCGGGTGCGGCCCGCGCCAGCGTCAGCGCGCGGCCCAGCCGCGCGGCGAAGACCGCCGAGACCTCACCGGCCTCCAGCCGATGCCCCAGCACCAGGATACGTGCCGGCACCATCGCGGGGCGGAGCGGCGCCTGCCGCGCGGTGCGTGCCACCGCGCGCGTCGCGACGAAGGGCGCGAGGCCGAGTGTCAGCCCCGCCACTGCCAGCGCCGTGAGCAGGGTGATCGCGCCATCATGCCCGAGAAACGGCGGCGGGCGCCCCGTCACGCCCTCGGTCGCGCGGCTCACGCCGCGAGCCAGGCCCGCGCCGCCGCCTCGGCCCCCGAGGGCAGCGCCGCGCGCCGGTCGGCCGCCCAGGCGGTGACGTCACGCGCCACGCGCTCGCCTTGCGTGTCACGCAGCAGCATGTGGTAGCCATTGTCGTAGAAGCCGACGCGCTGCGGCGCGCCATCGGGCAGCGCGGCCAGCAAGCGGCGCGTCGGCCCGGCCGGCACCAGCCGGTCCCGCCCGCCATACAACAGCAGCGCCGGCGCGCGGAAACTGGGCGCCGCCGCCACTGCCGCATC
The DNA here is from genome assembly GCF_022846615.1 of Roseomonas fluvialis. NCBI lineage: Bacteria > Pseudomonadati > Pseudomonadota > Alphaproteobacteria > Acetobacterales > Roseomonadaceae > Roseomonas > Roseomonas fluvialis. Next base: position 506,397 of record NZ_AP025637.1, on the reverse strand, counting down.
CATCAGGTCCACCAGCCCGGCGAGCGCATCGACCCGGGTGTGGCGGATCAGCAGCGGGTCGCGCGACCAGCGCTGCCAGGCGGCGATGTTGTCGGTCGGCTGGAAGCCCGGCGCCGAATTGGCGAAGCCCATCATCGGCACGATCGTCACCAGCGCGTCGAGCATGCCGCGCGCCAGCCAACCCAGGCTGGCCCGGCCGACCACCGCCGGGGCCAGCAGCACGTAGCCATCGACCGGCGGCGGGGTGGCCGAGGCGCCGGCCACCAGGAGCACGGCACCGCCCATGCTCTCGCCCATCATCATCAACGGCACGCCGGGGTGGCGCGCACGGACCAGGCGCGCGGCCTGCGCGGCATCGGCGGCCATGGTCTCGTGCCCGGCCCAGATGCCGCGGTTGGGCGAGGCGCCGAAGCCGCGCTGGTCATAGGCATAGAGCGCGACACCATCCTCGGTGAACCAAGGCGCGGCATCCTCGGCGAAGGCGCGGGCGTGCTCGTTCATGCCGTGCAGGCCGACCACCACGGCGCGCGGCGGGCTGGGCGGCATCCAGGCGTGCAGCGGCAGGCGCACCCCGTCGGGCATGACCAGCGCGTCGTCGGCGATGCTCGGGCTCGTGACGGGCGGGCCCATCGGGGCGCGCGCCGGCGTGCAGGCAGGCAGCGCCAGGGCGGCCAGCAGGGCGCGCCGCGGCATGCGCAGCGGCAGAGGCGCGGGTGACGCCGGGCGCGGCGCCACCCCGCCCCCGGCCGTCGCCGGTGGGTCGGAACGATCCATCACGGGGAGCACCCTAGCGCGTTCCACGTCCGGGCCGCACGCGCTTGTCCGGGCCTGCCGCGCGCGACCGGCCAACGACCGCCGCCGGCACGCCCCGCAGCCACGAGGCTGGCCCGCCGCGCCCGCCCCGACTATGGTGCGCCCCCTGTGACGAGGCCCATGATGCGCGACCCCCTGATGACCGGCTACGGACCGAAATTCGTCGAGGGCCTGACCCCCGACCAGCGGGTCGAGGTGCAGTCCCGCAAGGTCGCCTGCGACGGCGAGGCTGCCGGCGCCTTGGGTCATCCGCGGATCTGGCTGCACATCGACGACCACGAGGTCACTTGCCCCTATTGTTCGATCACCTACGTCCTCGCCGAGGGCGCAGGCGAGGATCATGGCCACTGACGAGAACCGCGCCCCCGAGGCCGGCCGGCCAAGGGGTACCGCCATGAGCGACGCCGCCGCCGCATCCGAGGCGCTGCCCCCGGTCGCGCCCGGCGAGCGCCACCTGATCCTGGTCGATGGCTCCGGCTACATCTTCCGCGCCTATCACGCGCTGCCGCCCATGACGAACCCGCAGGGCGTGCCGGTGAATGCCGTCTATGGCTTCACGACCATGCTCTCGCAGTTCCTCACGCGCCATGCGGGCACGCATATCGCCGTGGTGTTCGACGCCGCGCGCATCAACTTCCGCAACGAGATCTACGCCGATTACAAGGCGCATCGCCCGGACCCGCCGGACGACCTGATCCCGCAATTCGACCTGATCCGGGAGGCGACCGATGCGCTGGGCGTCTGCCGCGCGCAGCTCGAGGGCTTCGAGGCGGACGACCTGATCGCGGCCTATGCCAAGGCGTATCTCGAGGAAGGCCCGGGCCAGGTCACCATCGTCTCCTCCGACAAGGACCTGATGCAACTGGTCCGCCCGGGCGTGCAGCTGCTCGATCCGATCAAGCAGAAGCCGATCCGCGAGCCGGAGGTCTTCGAGAAATTCGGTGTCACGCCCGACAAGGTGGTCGAGGTGCAGGCGCTGGCCGGCGATTCCACCGACAACGTGCCGGGCGTGCCGGGCATCGGGATCAAGACCGCGGCACAGCTCATCAGCGAATACGGCGACCTCGAATCCCTGCTGGCCCGCGCCACCGAGATCAAGCAGCCCAAACGGCGCGAGGCCTTGGTCGAGAACGCCGAGAAGGCGCGCATCTCCCGCCGCCTGGTGCTGCTGGACGAGAACGCGCCGCTGCCCTGCCCGATATCGGAGATGGTCGCGAAGCCGCCGCCCGATGGCAGGCTGGAATCCTTCCTGCGCGCCATGGGCTTCCGCTCGCTGCTCGCGCGCATGGGCAAGCTCGGCGAGGGCAATGACCCGCCGCGCCGCGGCGCGCCGCCCGCGGCACTTCGCCACGCGCCCGCGCCTGGCCCGGTCGCGCCCGATCTCGCCGTGCCCTTTGGCCCGTACGAAGCGGTGACGACCGAGGACGCGCTCGCGCGCTGGGTGGCGGAGGCCACCGCCGCCGGCGTGGTGGCGATGGACACCGAGACCGACAGCCTCGATGCGCGGCGCGCGAAGATGGTCGGCTTCTCGCTGGCCGTGGCCCCCGGGCGCGCCTGCTACGTGCCACTGCGCCATGGCGATGCCTCCGACATGCTGGCGCAGCCCGCCCCGGCGCAGGTAGCGCCCGACCGCGCCTTCGCGCTGCTGCGCCCGCTGCTGGAAGACGCTTCGGTGCTGAAGGTGTTCCAGCACGCGAAATACGACCTCGATGTGCTGGCGCGCGGCGAGAATGGCGGCTTCGACGCCATCGCGCCGATCGACGACACGATGATGATCTCCTACGCCATGGAAGCCGGGAAGCACGGCCATGGCATGGACGAATTGTCCGTGCTGCACTTCAACCACCAGCCGATCAAGTTCGACGAGGTGACCGGCACCGGCCGCGCGCGCATCCCCTTCAGCCAGGTGCCGCTCGACCGCGCCACCGCCTATGCCGCCGAGGATGCCGACGTGACGCTGCGGCTATGGCTGCTGCTGCGCCCGCGCCTGCGCGAGGACGGCGCACTGGCCACCTACGAACAGGTGGAACGGCGCATGGTCGGCGTGCTGCGCGCGATGGAAGGCGCGGGCATCAAGGTGGACGGCGCCGAGCTCGCGCGGATCGGCGAGGATTTTTCCGCCCGTCTCGCGGTGCTCGAGAAGCAGATCCACGCGCTCGCAGGGCGCGAGTTCAACGTCGGTTCTCCGAAGCAGCTCGGCGAAATCCTGTTCGACGAAATGAAGCTGTCGGGCGGGCGCAAGGGCAAGACCGGCGCCTATTCCACCGATGCGGCGGTGCTCGAGGACCTCTCCGCGCAGGGCGTGGAACTCGCCTCACGCGTGCTGGAATGGCGCCAGCTCGCGAAGCTGAAATCCACCTATGTCGAAGCGCTGGCGGCCGAGATCGACCCGATCGACCGCCGCGTGCACACCTCCTACGGCATGGCGGGCACCAGCACCGGGCGCCTGTCGTCCAACGACCCGAACCTGCAGAACATCCCGATCCGCTCCGAGGAAGGCATGCGCATCCGCCGCGCCTTCGTGGCCGAGCCCGGACACGTGCTGCTGGCCGCCGACTACAGCCAGATCGAATTGCGACTGCTGGCCCACCTGGCCGAGGTGCCCACGCTGCGCGAGGCCTTCGAGAAGGGCGAGGACATCCATTCGCGCACCGCGGCCGAGATCTTCCACCTCGGCCCCGGCAGCGTCGACAAGGAAGCCCGCCGCCGCGCCAAGATGATCAACTTCGGCATCATCTACGGCATGTCCGCCTTCGGCCTGGCCCAGCGCCTGGGTATCCCGCCGGCCGAGGGACGGTCCATCATCGACGCCTATTTCGCGCAATACCCCGGCATCCGGCAGGAAATGGAACGCTGCAAGGAGGAAGCCCGCATCCACGGCTTCGTCCGCACGCCCTTCGGCCGCAAGCTCTGGATCCCGGACATCGCCACCAAGGACCCGGTGCGCCGCGCCGGGGCCGAGCGCGCCGCCATCAACGCCCCCTTCCAGGGCGGCGCGGCCGAGATCATCAAGCGCGCCATGGTTCGCCTGCCGCGCGCCCTGCGCGATGCCGGCCTCAACGCGCGCATGCTGCTGCAGGTGCATGACGAACTGGTCTTCGAGGTGCCCGAGGCCGAGGTCGTACCCACCGCCGCGCTGGTGAAGTCCATCATGGAATCTGTCGCCACCCTGCGCGTGCCGCTCTCGGTCGAGGTCGGCACCGGGCATTCCTGGGCGGAGGCCCACTGACCATGGCCGCCGGCTGGACCCCCGACGAGAAGCGAACGCTCGCGCAGATCTGCGCCGCGCATTTCGTCAGCCACGTGCACTACCTGGTCATTCCGCCACTGTTCCCGCTGCTGCGCGAGAGCCTCGGCGTGTCCTATGTGGAACTCGGCCTGGCGCTCACGGCCTTCAACGTCGTGTCCTTCTTCACCCAGGCGCCGATGGGCTTCATCGTGGACCGCGCGGGGCCACGGCGGATGCTGGCGGCGGCGCTCACGCTGGGCGGGCTGTCCTTCATCCTGCTCGGACTCACGGGCACCTATGCCTGGCTCATCGCCGCCGCCGCCATGGCGGGGCTGGCGAACAGCGTCTACCACCCGGCCGACTACGCCATCCTGGGGTCGTCGATCGCCGAGGAACGGGTCGGGCGGGCCTTCTCGATCCATACTTTCGCGGGGTTCCTGGGCGGGGCGATCGCGCCGGCCTTCGTGCTCGGCACGGCAGCGGCCTTCGGCATGCCGGCGGCGCTGATCGCGGCCGGGGCGATCGGACCGATCGCCGCCATACCGCTGCTGTTGGGCCGCGCGCCGGTCGCCGCGCCGCGCCCTGCGGCCGCGAAAGCCGGGGCGGCAGCGGGCGGCGTGCGTGCGGTGCTCTCGCCCGCCGTGCTCGCGATGATGCTGTTCTTCGTGACGCTCGCGCTGTCGAACGGCGCGATCCAGAACTTCTCGGTCGCGGCGTGGGTCGATGGGCAGGGCCTGTCGCTGACCCTGGCCAATGCGGCGCTGACCGCCTTCCTGTTCGCCAGCGCCGGAGGCGTGCTGTTCGGCGGCGTTGTTGCGGACCGCACCCGCAACCACGGGTTGGTGGCCGCGGGTGGCTTCGGTTCCGCGGCCGCACTGGTGCTGCTGGTGGGCAGCGGCGCGGTGCCGGGGCTGGTCCTCGTGCCGGTCATGGCGGCGGCCGGGTTCCTGTCGGGCATGATCATGCCCTCCCGCGACATGCTGGTGCGCGCCGCGGCGCCGCCGGGCCAGGCGGGCGCCGTGTTCGGGATCGTCTCCACCGGCTTCAACCTGGGCGGCATGGTCGGGCCGGTGCTGTTCGGCTGGCTGCTCGATGGCGGGCAGGCGCGCCTGGTGTTCTTCGCCGCTGCCGGGTTCATGCTGCTGACGGCGCTGATGGCGCTCGCGCAGGAATGGCGGCTGCGGCGCCGGCGGCGCATCGCGGCGCTCCCGGCGGAGTGACGGGCCCCCAGCAAGGGCTTGATCCGCGCCTGCCGAATGCGGCAGCCTGATCCGTTGCCGCACGAGCCCGAAGGCCGGGCGGCAGCGACGGGCCGGCCAGGCGCGCCGCGGTGATCATACCGGCAGTGATCGTGCCGATCGCAGCGCAGGGCGCGCCCGCATGACACGCATCGCCGCAGGGGTCGAGGACAAGGGCGGTTGAGCAAAGGGGCATCATCGACCGGACGCAACAGGCCACCGCCGGTCTCCGCGGTGATCGTGTTCGTGCTCGCCGCCGCGATCCCCTTCGCGCTGATGGCCTTGCTGACCATGCAGGACCGCGCCCAGGTGCGCGAGGACGCGCAGCGCCGCGCCGTCGCCGCGGCGACCGTGGCGCGCGAGCAGGCGCTGCGCGTCGTGCAGTCCGGCAGCGCGGCGCTCGACCGGCTGGAGGACCTCACGGGCAGCCTGACCTGGGGCCAGATCCAGGCGCGGCGCGGCACGCTGCAGGCCGACCTTCGGCGGATCGAGAACCAGCAGCCGGACGAGATGACGCTGGTGCTGGTGCGCCCGGACGGTCGCGCGGTGGTTTCGGGCCGTGCGGAGCCGGCACCGCTCGCGGACCTGTCCGGCATCGACGGCATCCGCGCCCTGCGCGAGGGGCTGCGCGGCATGGCCTTCGATCCGGCACCGCGCGACCTGTTCGGCGACTCCGCCGGCGTGCTGATGGCGCGTGGCCGCGCGCCCGAGAGCCGGCCGTATGACGGCGTCCTGCTCGGCGTGCTGAAGGCCGACGCTTTCCTGGCGGAATGGGACCGCCTGCGCCGCGACGGCGGGCGCTTCGCGCTGCTGCGCTGGGACGGGCTGACGCTGCTGCGCCAGGGCGGCGGCCCCTTGCCCTTGCTTGGGCCGCGCGACCCGTTGCGCATCGCGATCGGACAAGGCGACCAGCGGGCCATCACGGCCGACCCATTCGGCGACGGCGCGCCGCAACTGGTCGCCTGGCAACGGGTGGGCGACCAGCCGCTGTTCGTCGCCTATGCCGTGCCGGTTGCGCAGGCCCAGCCGATCATGGGCCCGCAATTCGGGGTTCATGCTGCGCTGGCCGGCGGACTCGCGCTCGCGCTGATGTTCGCGGGCTGGCGGATCTGGCTCGGCTCGCGCAGCGCCACCGAGACGCTGGAGCGGCTGGAATCGAATGCGACGGAACTGCGCGACGAGATCGCGCGCCGCGAGGTGGCCGAGGAAAGCCTGCGCAATGCGCAGCGGATGGAAGGGCTCGGGCGCTTGACCGGCGGCGTCGCGCACGACTTCAACAACCTGCTGACCGCGATCCTGGGCACGGCGCGCGCGCTGGAACGCCACCTGGGCTCGCGCGCGGACGAACGCACCAAGCGGCTGCTCGCCGCGACCGTCACGGCGGTGGATCGCGGCGCGCGGCTGAACGCCAGCCTGCTGGCCTTCGCGCGGCGCCAGCCGCTGACGCTGACCAACGTGGACGCCAATGCCCTGCTGCGGGACTTCCTGCCGCTGCTGCGCCGCGCCCTGGATGAGAGCGTGACGGTCGAACTCGCGCTCGACCAGAAGCTGCCGGCCTGCAGCGCGGATGCCGCGCAGCTGGAAGCCGCGCTGCTCAACCTCGCGATCAATGCGCGCGACGCCATGCCGCGCGGCGGCAAACTGCGCGTGCTGACGCGCCGCGCCTGGCTGCAGGAACAGGCGCTGGCCGGCAATACCGAGGCACAGCCCGGCCCCTATGTGGCGATCGAGGTGCGCGACACCGGCACCGGCATGCCGCCCGAAGTGCGCGAGCGCGCCTTCGAACCCTTCTTCACCACCAAGGGCCCGGGCCAGGGGACGGGCCTGGGCCTGTCGCAGGTCTTCGGCTTCGTGCGCCAGATCGGCGGCCATGTGGCGATCCAGTCCGCGCCGGGGCGCGGCACCACGGTCACGCTGTACCTGCCGCTGGGGTCGGCCACCGACAATGCGGTGGGCGGTACCGCGGCGCCGCCGCGCGTGGCCGCACATTCGGGCATCGGCTGGTCGGTGCTGGTGGTCGAGGACGAACCGGCGGTGCGCGCCGTGGCGGTGGACATGCTGCAGGATGCCGGCTTCGCCGTGCTGGCCGCCCCGGACGGGCCGACCGCAATCGCCCTGCTGAAGGAAGGCGCGCAGGCCGACATCCTGTTCTCGGACGTGGTGATGCCCGGCGGGATGACCGGCGTGGACCTGGCACGCGAGGCGCGCAGGCTGCGGCCGACGATTGGCGTGCTGCTGGCGTCGGGCTACGCGGCCGAGGCGCTGGCCGAACACGGCGGCGCCGGCGAGTTCGAGATCATCGGCAAGCCTTATGACGTGGACACGGTGCTGACGCGGATTGCGGCGCAGCGGCCCAAGCGGGCGCTGCCGGCCGTGCCGGCGGCCTAGGGCGGAACACTCGACCGGGCCACGGCATGCCCGGCGCAGGTTCATCCCCTCGTGCAGGCTTGGGTCGATCGGCAGGCCGCAGCCTCGCCGATAAGCAATACGGCACGAGCAGACTGATACGTGCTGGTAGAAACCCGCCGTTTCCGCTAGAAATACAGTAATGGGAACGCCCAACGACAGATGCGATGGAATCGCGCCAATTCCCTCGGTTCGCTTCAGCAATCTGCATCTGCCGCCGGCGCAGCAGTTCGAAGCCTATCGCGCCGACGCGATCGGGTTTGCCGAACTGTTGCAGCGCACCAGTGGCACCGGTTGCCCTGCCACCTACACGGCCTGGTCGCTGGGACCGCTGGTGATGAAGCGCACCACCTCGCCCCCACTCGACCAGCGCCGCACACCGGCCATGGCACGGCGCGATGGGTTGGACCACTGGCTCATCAGCATTCCTGCGCACAGTCGGCAGCGCATGGAACTCGGCGGGTCGACGCTCGAAGTCTCGGCGGCGCGCCCCATCCTGATGTCCTGCGACCAGCCCTTCACGTTGGAACGCTCGGGCGCCGAACAGGATTGGAGCATCGCCTTCCTCGCGCGCGATGCGCTGCCGGGTCTCGACCTGCCGCGCGGCCTCGATGGCACGCAGGTGCTCGCCACGCCGATGGGCGGGCTGCTCATGGCATTCCTGCGTGAGATGGCCGCGCGGCTTCCCGATATGACGGCTGCGCAGGTGCCCGGCCTGCGCGACGCGACACTGGCACTGCTCCGCGCAGCACTGGTGCAAAGTCCCGACACCCTGGCCGCCGCCCGCCCGCATGCCGAGGTCGTCTTGCGCGCAAGGCTACGCGCCATGATCCGCGCGCGGTTGGGCTCGGCCACCCTCACGCCCGCGCGGCTGTGCCGGGAGGCGGGGCTGTCGCGCAGCGCGCTCTATCGGTTGTTCGAACGGCGTCTACGCGACCATCCAGGCGGAACGCCTGGCGCAGGCGCGGCGGCTGCTCGAGGACACGCGGGAGCGGCGTTCCGTCCGGGAGATCGCCGAGTCGGTGGGCTTCTTCGAACCCTCTGTGTTCAGCCGCGCCTTCCGTCGACGCTACGATGCGACGCCGAGCGACGTACGCGAGGCAGCGCGGGCTGGCCTGCCGCGCGCCACGGGCAGCATCGCCCGCGCCAGCGCGCGCGGCTTCCTGGACCTCGTGTCCCGCCTGGAGGGATAGCATGCGCGCCGCGTGCTTCGACTTGCGCGGCACATGCCATCGGCAAGCCGGATCTGTGCGCCCCGCTTCGACCGGTGCCGTGGGTTCCTGCCGATAGGCGAGCCTGCCGATGGGGAGACCGTGCTGACGCGTATGGTCCGGACGCCTGCCACCACCGGCGTGGGCCCCGGGGTCAGTCCAGGTCGATCGCGTGCGCTTCCAGATGCGCGCGCGTCGTCACCCGCAGCGCCGCCTCGTGCGTCGCCTCGAGCAGCACTGGCGGCGCGGCGCCGGCGCGGCGCGCTTCCTCCCAGCGCGCGGCGCACAGGCACCAGCGGTCGCCGGGCTGCAGACCGGCGAAGCCATATTCGGGCCGTGGCGTGGAAAGATCGTTGCCGGCCGCCTGGCTGAAGGCCAGGAACGCCGCGGTGACCTCGGCGCAGACCACGTGCAGGCCGTGGTCCTGCGGCCCGGTGTTGCAGCAGCCATCGCGGAAGAAGCCGGTCAGCGGCGCGACCGAACACGGCAGCAGCACGCCGCCCAGCACGTTGCGAGCCGCCGGCCTTTCGCCGCGGCCACCACCGCGTGGAATCACGTCATCCATGGCGCGATGATGCCGCGGCACGGGCGGGCACGACAGGCATTCTCATGCCCGCCGCGGCGGCTCGCGCGAGAGGCCGCGCGCGCCGAGTTCAGCGAGATACGTGGACCAGCGCGCCTCCTGCTCGACGCCCAGAGTCCGCAGATAGGCCCATGCGTAGATGCCGGTGTCGTGCAGGTCGTCGAAGACGATGCGCACCGCGTAGTTGCCGACCGGTTCCACGCGCAGGATGCCGACATGCCGCCGCCCGGCGACGATCACCTTCTGCCCTGGACCATGGCCCTGCACCTCGGCGCTCGGGCTCTCGACGCGCAGGTATTCCGCCGGCAGCCGGTACCGCGCACCATCGGGGAAGGCGACCTCCAGGGCCTGCTCGGCGCGCCTGAGGCGGATCTCGGTGGGCGCGGCGGACATGCGCTCAGCCGTCGATCTTGCGCGCCTCGTCCGGCAGCATGATCGGGATGCCGTCGCGGATCGGATAGGCCAGGCCGGCGCGCTCGCTGACCAGTTCGCCCGCGTCACGGTCGTAGCGCAGCGGCCCCTTGGTGACCGGGCAGACCAGGATCTCCAGCAGCCTGGGGTCGACGGCGCCGCCGACCGTAGTCCCTTGGGGCGATGTCTCGGACATGCGTCTTCGTCCTGCTTCGCGGGCCCACGCGGGGCCGGTTGTAGGTGCCGGGGCGGACCCCGGCAGGGTGTCAGCTCGGCCGTCCCTCGGACGAGGGGGCGTTGGCGGCGGCGCCCATGCGCATCAGCGCGACCAGCATCCGCGCGCGCTCGCCAGGGTCGGGTGCTTCCAGCAGCGCCTGCTTCTCAGGCACTTCGAAGGGGCAAACCATCGACAGGGTCGTGACCAGCATGTTGTCGGCGGTCTGTTCCACCGCATCCCAATTTGCCTCGATGCCGCGTGCGCGGAAATAGGGGCGCAGGGCGTCGAGCAGTTCGGTGCGATCCACCCCTGGCGGCGCGTCGCCCTCCTCGACCGCGAGGTCGGCCTGGAACCCGGCATAGTCGGCGCGCACCCGGCGGTAGCCGCCCGGTGCCAGCGGCAGTTCCTCCGCGATGCGGAAGCGCGCCACGCCGGTCAGGGTGATCAGCAGCCGCCCGTCATCCGTCTCGCTGAAGGACGACAGCCGCCCGAGGCAGCCGGTCCGGTACAGCCCCGGCCCGGTCGCGGATTTAGGCGCGCGCGCATCCGCCTGCACCATGCCGAACATGCGGCCATTGGCCAGGCTGTCCATGGTCATGGCCAGGTAGCGCGGTTCGAAGATATTGAGCGGCAGGCGCCCCTGCGGCAGCAGCAGCGCACCCGAGAGCGGGAAGACCGCGATCTCCCCGGGCAGGTCGGCCAGGCGTGGATGGAAGGGGGGCATCGACGCCTGGTGCCCCTTCAGCGGAACAACAGGCCGGCGAGCTTGCGCCGGCCGGCCTTGCTGGCCGGATCGTCGAAGCCCCAGGCCTCGAAGAACTTCAGCAGCTGCTTGCGGGCGGCTTCCTCGTTCCAGGCGCGGTCGCGGCGGATCGCCTCGATCAGCGCATCCACCGCCGCCTCGCGGTTGTCCGCGGCATTCAGTGCGATTGCGAGGTCGATGCGCGCGGCGTGGTCATCGGGGTCGGCGGCCAGGCGGTTCTCGAATTCGGCGAGCATCGACTTGGCGCGGCGGCCTTCGACCTCGAGCTCGATGGCGGAGCGGGCCGCTGTGAGCTCTGCGGCGTCCTTGATCTTGGCGGGGGCGCTGTCGAGCACGGCGATCGCCTGGTCTTCCTCGCCCAGCGCCAGCAGCGCGCGGGCGACGCCGGCCAGCGCCTTGGCGTTCTCGGGCTCCTGCTGGGACAGCGCGCCGAACAGTTCGAGCGCGGCGGCATGGTCGCCGGCGGCGACGGCGGCCTCGGCCTCGGCCATCAGGTCGGCACCCGGCATCTGGCCGCCGGCGGCCTTGAGCAGGCCCTCGACGAAGCGCTTCACCTCGGATTCCGGCAGAGCGCCCTGGAACAGGTCGAGGATCTGGCCCTGCCAGAAGGCGACGACCGTTGGCACGGACTGCAGCGGCAGGCCCATCTGGGTCAGTTGCGCGACCAGCTGGCGGTTCTTGTCGATGTCGATCTTGACCAGCCGGACGCGGCCGCCGGCGGCCTTGGTGACCTTCTCGAGCGCAGGGGTCAGCGTCTTGCAGGGGCCGCACCAGGTCGCCCAGAAGTCGACCAGCACCGGCACCTCGCGGGACGCCTCGACCACGTCCTGCATGAAGGTCTTCTGGTCGCCATCCTTGATGAGGCCATCGGCAGCGGCGCCGGGCCCGGCCTGGCGGGCGGGGTCGAACAGGACTTCCATGGCGGGCATTCCTCTAGTCTTGGCGCATACATGCGCCCTCCGGGGCGTGACGCAAGGCGTTGTGAACCGGCCCGGCCCGCCTGGGAAGCCCGAAGGTCAGCCGAGGTCGAGCAGCCGGGCCTCGTGGCCGCAGCCCGCCAGGAAGCGCAACAGGTCCCCCGGCGCCATGCCGGTGCTGGCGGCATTGGTCAAGGGGTGGACCCAGATTCGGTCGAAGCCCTCCAGCAAGTGCCGGTCCATCACGAAGCGGACCGCCCCGGGCGCCGCATTGACCAGGCCGAGCGGCGTGACCGAGCCCGGCGGCACGCCCAGGGTCGCGACCAGTTCCTCGGCGCTTGCCATGGTGACCTTGCCGGCCTCGGCCAGGCGCGCCAGGGCATTGACCGAGACCTGGCGTTCTTCTTCGAGCGTGGCGAGCAGGAAGGGGCCCTCCCCCTTTGCCGGGCGCAGGAACAGGTTCTTGGTGTGCCCGCCGGGCAGGCTGCCGCGCAGCGCACGGCTTTCCGCCACGGTGAAGACCGGCGGGTGGTGATGTGTCTCGGCCGCGATGCCGGCGGCCGCCAGGCGGGCGAGCAGCCCCTCGGGAGTCTCGGTCATTCAGCGGCGACCGATGGGCCGTGCGCGCCGGTGCGGGACCTTCGAGACACGCAGTCAGTCGAGGCGGATGTTGTTGGCGCGCACCACGCCGGCCCAGACCTCGATCTCCGCATCGAGCCAGGTGCGGAAGCTGTCCGGCCCCTCGGCCTTGTTCACCGCGCCCAGTGCCGTGATGCGTTCGGCCGTGGCCGGCACGGCCATCGCGGCGCGGATGTCGGTGGCCAGGCGGTTGACCATGGCCGGCGGCGTGGCCCCCTGCGCGAGCACGCCCTGCCAGGTGCCCGATTGCGCAGCGGGCCAGCCGAGTTCGGCGAAGGTCGGCACGTCGGGAAAGTCGGCCAGGCGGGCGGGGCCGGTCACGGCGATGGCGCGCAGCGTGCCCTGCTTGCAGAAGGGCGCGGTGGCCGTCGCGCCGTTGATGATCATCTGCGCTTCCCCGGCCGCCACGGCGGTGAGCGCCGCCGCACCGCCACGATAGGGCACCTGCGTGAGGTCCGCCCCCCAGTGCTGCGCCACCAGCAGCCCGGTGAGGTGGTTGCCCACGCCGATGCCGGCATGGCCGATATTGACCCGCTGCGGGTTGGCCTTGGCGTAGGCGACGAGTTCTGCCGCGTTGCGCGCCGGCACGGACGGATGCACCGCGAGGATGTAGGGCGCGTAGATCAGCATGGTGACCGGGGCGAGGTCCCGCTTCAGGTCGAAGGGCAGGCGCGCATAGAGCGAGGGCGCCGTCGCCAGGGTCGAGACGTCGATCAGCAGCAGCGTGTGCCCGTCGGGGGCGGATTTCGCGACCAGGTCCGCGCCGATGTTGCCGCCCGCACCGGTGCGATTTTCGACCACGACGTTGTGGCCGAAGGACTGGGTCAGCGTGGGGGCAAGCAGTCGAGCCAGGATGTCCGACGTGCCGCCCGGTGCAAAGGGCACGACGATGCGCACCGGGCGGTCCAGCGTCTGTGCGCGCGCGGGCAGGGCAAAGGCGCCGGCGGCGAGGCCGAGCAGGGTGCGGCGGTTCATGGTGTTGTCCTCCCGGCGGGGCCGATGGTCGCAGGATCGCCCTGCCCGGGCCGCGGTGTCGAGAGTGTTTCGGCGTCTGCGCCGGGGGTGACTTGCAATGCGCCGCGGGTCATGCCATTAGCGCGGCCCGCTCGGAGCGCGGGCGTAGCTCAGGGGTAGAGCACGACCTTGCCAAGGTCGGGGTCGAGGGTTCGAATCCCTTCGCCCGCTCCATTTCCGCCAATCCATACAGGGGGTTGGCACGATATAAGCTCCCGCATGCTGCGCTTACACGACCCGTCCAAGAGAGCATGTAAGCAGAATGTAGGCAGCTAGCCTCGCGGTGAGCTGCAGTGTTCCGTGCGGGCGGTAGGCGGCGACCCTGGCCCCGGTCCAGTTGCCGTCTCGGCCGTGCGCACCGCGACCCGCCCATCCGAATCGCGCGGAACGACGGCGCCCATCATCGAACCCCCACCCGATCGGTTATCCACAACCGGGATGTGGATAACCTGTGGACAAGTGCTGCCGGTCACGGGACTTCGGGCGCATCCGATATCGGGACTTCAGGCGCACCAGGCACGGGACTTCGGGCGCAGGAATCGCCCGATCCGGAAGCCAGATCAATGCGTTGCGGCAGCCGTAACTTCTCTAACTAGAGTCTAACCTTCATGGAGTGGTTTGGGCCGCACGCCGTCGAGAGTGCGGCCGGGACGAGGGGGCGGGCGCGGCGCCACGGCGCCGCTGGCACGCCACCGGCGCGCCGCCCCGTCGCGAAGGAAGAGCACTCCGCCTCGTGCCCGAGCGGATCGATCGGCCGGACCTCGACCCGTCGAGATCGTGCCGGCGGCGCGCATGACGACGCCTTCGGTGCGGTCGGCAACGTGACGCTGGGCGCCCATGTGCTCCGCCACAACTGCCCCTGGCCCAAGGACAACGGTTCGCTGCGCGCGGCGGACGAGGTCGAACCGACGGGGCTCGTGCCGCCGTATGCTTGCTGCGGCCGATACCGTCTCGCGACGAAGCACGCTGCGGCCGGCCAGCCGGTGGGCGCTTGAACGCGTGACTGTCGGCGAGCCCGCGGACCGCCATCGCGATCGACGTCGATGGCGCGGCTGGCCGCCGTCGCGAGCATCGCCAGGCGCCGACGTCGAGCAAACGTCATGCCCCAGGTCCGAATATGTCGTGCTCGGGGCGACCAGGCTCGACCGGCGCGACGCGCGCTGATCCGTGCCGCTCAAATGCGTGACCCGGGCGCTTCCGTGAACACGGTCCACCCATGGGTGCTGGAACGGGAGCACGACAAGCTCCATCTGCAGATCCCGCCTGGCACGGCACCGCAATGTGTGACTCGCGCCGGATGTGGTGCGCTTCGCCGACCCGGCTGTGGCTCGGCTGTCGCCAGCGCGGAAGCCTGATGACGTCGCGGCGTTGATGCGTCGGTGTCCTACGACGCGGTGCCCACCGTCGATGACCTGTGCGGGCGTGCATGACCCTGAAGCCACTGCCGTCGGGCACTTGGGAGACTACCAACGGCATGTTCCGCGTCACTGCGGCAGTCGGATTCGCGCTGCGCTCCCTACCAGCCCGTGACATGGACGGCGACGTGGCCAAGGTCGCGCCACGCCCTCAAGGTTCCAGCCAAGCATACGGCCGAACAGCATGCTCAGAAGCACGCGGTCGTGCCAGTTGCACGGAGCTCGCGGCGTTCACGCAACGCATCCGGATCAACGGCGGGCGCCCAGCACGAACATCTGAGCATCGGCCCCGTGGTGGCTCTGCCTCGGCGACATGGGTGCAGGCAAACGGCGGCGAGAGCGCCGTTCACACGACACGCCGGCGGCAGATCAACAGCAGGCACTTCGTAGCGCGACGGGAGAGCAACGGGCGAACAATGCGTGCCCAGAGAGCACGACTGACGACAGGGACCACTTGGCTTCGAAGTTCGCAGCACAGCGAAAGCCGTCGTGTCGCGGCGCAGTCTCTCGCGCGCATGGAGATGGTGGCCGGGATCAGGATGGTACCCCCGAATACGACTGCCAGATAAAAGCAGGGCTGGCGGTCGGTCGTAACTGCCTGATCCAGCATTGGAATTCGTGCCCCACGCCAAATAGTCGGCTGGCGCATTCCTACGAATTCCCAGGCAAATCAGGGCCTTTGCCGCCAGCCGGCGCGACGCGAAGCGCAAGAGCCCTTCCGACATGACACCGTCGCCAACCTCAGTTGTTCTGAGCCACACCGGCGCCGTCGTCGATCCTTCGGCACCTGTATCCGGCGCGCTCATCGGACCCGGCGTGCCGAAGACAATGGCTCGCCCCTTCCACAGCGGGCCCGTTCGGAGGCACGGTGCGGCCACGGCGACCGCTGTGTCAGTGGGAACGCGCAATCTCCCGCTCGGTCAGGCGGGTTCTGCCGTCCGCCGAGAAGGCGATGACTTCGCGCAGCCGCACGGAGCAGGCGGCACCCCGAACCACACGTCCGGCGCTTCCCGCAAGCATCGCATCGAGCGACACGCCCTCCCCTTCAAGCACCAAACGCGTACCACCGCGTTCCTCCCGGACCAGCACAACCCGCAATGCGCCCTCCTGCGAGGGCACAGGTGCCGCCACCAAATCCTCCGGGCGCACGAAGACCCGCACCGGCCCTTCGGGCCAGCCGACCTCGCGCGGCGGAACACCAAGGCCAGAAATCTCCAGCCGGCCATTGCGCACGACGCCATCGAGGCTGTTCGCATCCCCCACGAACCCCGCGACAAAGGCGTTCTGCGGCGCGTCCAGCAATTCCCGCGGCGTGCCGAACTGAAGCACCCGCCCGCGATCCATCACCGCGATGCGGTCGGCGAGCTCCATCGCCTCCTCCTGGTCATGCGTGACCAGGATAGAGGTGATGCCGAGCCGATCGTGCAGGCCGCGCACCCAGCGCCGCACATCCTTGCGCACCAGCGCATCAAGCGCACCGAAGGGTTCGTCGAGCAGCAGCAGCTTGGGCTCGATCGCCAGCGCACGGGCCAGCGCCACGCGCTGCCGCTGCCCGCCCGAGACCTGGCCCGGGTAGCGCCGCGCCAGTTCGGGGATCTGCACCAGCTCCAGCAGTTCCGCCACGCGCCGCGCGATCTCGGCCTCCGCCGGGCGGGTTCGGCGCGGGCGCACGCGCAGGCCAAAGGCGACGTTGTCCGCCACCGTCATGTGGCGGAACAGCGCGTAGTGCTGGAACACCACGCCCACGCCGCGCAGGCGGGCGGGGACATCCGCGACGTCCTCGCCCGCGATGCGCACGCTGCCGGCATCGGGGAAGTCGAGCCCCGCCAGGATACGCAGCAGCGTGGTCTTGCCCGATCCCGACGGCCCCAGCAGCGCGGCGAATTCGCCGGGCCGCAGCGACAGGCTCACCCCGTCCAGCGCGGCGGCGGTGCCGAAGCGACGCATCAGGCCATCGATCTCGACCGTCATGCCGCACCCCCGAGGCGCCGTTCGGTGAAGCCTTCGAGCAGCGTCTTGGCCGCCAGCGTCACCACGCCGAGCAGGGCCAGGAGTGCGGCCACCGCGAAGGCGCCGACGAACATGTATTCATTGTACAGGATCTCGACGTGCAGCGGCATCGTGTTGGTCTTGCCGCGCACGTGGCCCGACACGACCGAGACCGCGCCGAATTCCCCCATAGCCCGCGCGTTGCACAACAGCACGCCTGCCAGCAGCGCCCAGCGGATGTTGGGCAGCGTGACGCGACGGAAGGTCTGCCAGCCTGTCGCGCCCAGTGTGGCGGCGGCTTCCTCCTCCTCACGCCCCTGTTCCTGCATGAGTGGGATGAGCGTGCGCGCCACGAAAGGGAAGGTCACGAAGATGGTCGCGAGCACCAGGCCCGGCAGGGCGAAGATGATCTCGATATCGTTCGCGCGCAGCCACGGCCCCAGGTAGCCCTGCGCGCCGAACAGCAGCACGAAGACCAGCCCCGAGATGACCGGCGAGACCGAGAAGGGCAGTTCGATCAGCGTGACCAGCAGGCGCTTGCCGGGGAAGTCGTTCTTCGCGATGGCCCAGGCCGCTGCGATGCCGCCCAGCGTATTCACCGGCACCGAGATCGCGGCGACCAGCAGCGTGAGCCGCACGGCCGCCAGCGAATCCTCCTCCATGATCGCGGCAAGCGCGGGATCGAGGCCGCGGCGCAGCGCCTCGGCGAAGACCGCCACGACCGGCAACACGAAGATCACCACTGCCAGGACCAGCGCCAGCAGGATCAGGGCAACGCGCGCCGCCAGCGGATCACGCGTTGCCGGGCGCAGCGCGCCGCTCATTCATGCCCCCGCCGCAGCCGGCGCTGCCAGACGTTGAGCAGCAGCAGCACCACGAAGGACAGCGCCAGCATCGCCAGGCCAATCGCCGCCGCAGCCGCGTAATTGAACTGCTCAAGCTTTACCACGATCAACAGCGGCGCGATCTCGCTGACCATCGGCATGTTGCCGGCGATGAAGATGACGCTGCCGTACTCGCCGACCGCGCGCGCGAAGCCCAGGCCGAAGCCGGTGATGGTGGCGGGCGCGAGCGCCGGCAGCACCACGCGCAGGATGGTCTGCAGCCGTGTGGCACCCAGCGTGGCGGCGGCCTCCTCGGTATCGAGCGAAAGGTCGCGCAGCACCGGCTCCACCGTGCGCACCACGAAGGGGAGTGCCACGAAGAACAGCGCGACCACCACGCCGGTCGGGGTGTAGGCGACCTTCCACCCCGTCAGCGCCTCGATCGGCGCGCCGAGCCAGCCATTGGGCGCGAACAGCGCGGTCAGCGCGAGCCCCGCCACCGCCGTCGGCAGCGCGAAAGGCAGGTCGAGCACCGCGTCCAGCGCGCGCCGGCCGGGGAAGCGGTAGCGCGTGATCACCCAGGCGAACAGGATACCGATCGGCACGCTCGCCAGCGCCGCCACCGCCGCCCCGCCGAAGGACATGCGCAGGGCGGCGAGGACGCGCGGTTCCAGCAGGGTGTCCACCACGCCCGCCAGCCCGAGCTCCCACGGCTTGAGCGCCAGCGCCGCGAGCGGCACCAGCACGATCAACCCAAGCCACGCCAGCGTGATTCCGAGCGTCAGGCCGAGCCCCGGCAGGGCCTGGCGCGGCCATGTCCTGCCCGGGGCTGCGGCCAGTGTCGCCATGCCTCAGCGGCCCGGCCGATAGATGCGGTCGAACACGCCGCCATCGTCGAAATGCGTGCGCTGCGCCGTGGCCCAGCCGCCGAACACATCGTCGATGGTCACCAGGTCGATGCGCGGGAAGCGCTGCGCATTCGCCGCCAGTATCGCCGCGTCGCGCGGGCGGTAGAAGTGCTTCGCCGCCAGCCGCTGGCCGTCCTCGGAATAGAGGTGGTTGAGGTAGGCCTCGGCCAGCGCGCGGGTGCCGCGGCGCTCGACGTTCTGGTCCACCACCGTCACCGGCGGCTCGGCCAGGATCGAGAAGGACGGGTAGATGATCTCGAGCCCCGCCTGCGCGAATTCCTGGTTCGCCAGGTGCGCCTCGTTCTCCCAGGACAGGAACACGTCGCCTTGGCCACGCTGCACGAAGGTGGTGGTGGACCCGCGGGCACCGGTGTCGAGCACCGGCACCTGGCGAAACAGCTGCGCCACCGCCTGCTCGGCGGTGGCCGCGCTGCCACCCGGCTGACGCAACGCCCAGGCCCAGAAGGCCAGGTAGTTCCAGCGCGCCCCGCCCGAAGTCTTGGGGTTCGGCGTGATAACCGACACACCGGGTTTGATCAGGTCGCCCCAGTCGCGGATGGCCTTTGGGTTCCCGCGCCGCACCAGGAACACGATGGTGCTGATGTACGGGCTGCTGTTGTGCGGCAGGCGCCGCTGCCAGTCGCGCGCGATCAGCCCGCGCTCGGCGATCGCGTCGATGTCGTAGGCCAGCGCGAGGGTCACGACATCGGCGGCCAGCCCATCGATCACGCTGCGCGCCTGGCGGCCCGAGCCGCCATGCGAGGTGTTGATGCCCGGCCGCGGATTGCCGCGCGCCGTCCAGGTGGTGGCGAAGGCCGCGTTGAACTCGCGGTAGAATTCGCGCGTCGGATCGTAGGAGACGTTCAGCAGCGTCGGCGCCTGCTGCGCGCGGGCGGGGGCCACGGCAAGGGCGGCGGTTGCGGCAAGCGCGCTGCGGCGGGACAGGATGGTGGCGTTCATCGCATCAGGCCTCCAGGTCGGAACGATGCACCGGATCGCGGCATAGCGTCCGGCGGATCAAGGGAAGGTGAAGGTCAGGCATCGGCAGGGGTGATCCCGGCGGCCGCAACCACGGCCGCGAAGCGGGTGGCGGTGCCGGACAGCACCTGCGCGAAGCGGTCAGCCGGCGCGCCCACGACGCCGAAGCCCAGGCCAGCCAGGCGTTCACGCACAGTTGCGTCATCGAGGGCGGCGCGCGTGGCGGCGTGCAGGGCCTCCCGCACCGCAGGCGGCGTGCCGGCGGGCACCAGCACGCCCATCCAGGTCACCTGCTCGAAGCCTGGCGCGATGGTCTCGGCCACGGTCGGGATGGCAGGCGCGGAAGGGGCGCGCGCAGCCGAGGTGACCGCAAGGCCCACCAGCCGCCCGTCGCGGATCTGGTCGGCCGCCGCGCCCAGCGTGACCAGCGCCGCATCCACCGTGCCGGCCAGCAGGTCGGCCAGCAGCGGCCCGCCGCCGCGGTAGGAGACGTGCTCCGGCCGCGCGCCGATCGCCTGCGCGATCAGCTCACTGGTCAGGTGATGCGAGGTGCCCCAGCCCGGCACACCGACATTGACGCTGCCCGCACGCGCCTTCAGCCGAGCCGCATAGGCCTGGATATCAGCGATGCCCGATCGCGGATGCGTCACCAGCAGGTTCGGCGCATCGATTGCGAGGGTGACCGGTGCCAGGCCCGGCAGCAGCGGCGTGGCGCCACGCGGCGGCAGCGCCTCCACCGCCGCGAGCGTATCGTTGGTGACGAGCAGCGTGTGCCCGTCCGGTGCGGCGCGCAGCACCGCCTGGGTGCCGAGGCGCGAGGAGGCGCCGCCGATATTCTCGATCACCACCGGCTGGCCAAGCCGGGCCTGCAGCGCAGGCGCGACGGCGCGGGCGAAGACATCCACGCCCCCGCCCGGCGGGAAAGGCACGACGATGCGAACGGGCCGTATGGGGAAGGCCTGCGCCTGCGCCTGCGCGCGCGCCGCAGCAGCGGCGAGCATCGAGGCGACCAGCAGCGTACGACGACCATTCATGGCGTTCAGCCCCCGGCCTGGCGGATGCCGGCGGCGCGCACGACGCCGGCGAAGCGCTGGGTGGATTCCTCGGTCCGACGGGCAAATACATCCGGCCCGTCGGCGACCACCTCGAAGCCGAGGCCGGTCAGGCGGTCGCGCACCGCGGGTTCGCGCAGCGTCGCCGCGATCGCCTCGTGCAGCGTGCCCACCACCGGCGCCGGCACGCCGCGCGGCACCAGCAGCCCCTGCCAGGATTCGACGTCGAAGCCGGGGGCGACGGTCTCGGCCAGGGTCGGCACCTCGGGCAGCGCCCCATCGCGCGCGAGGGTTGTGACCGCGAGCGGCACGATGGCGCCCTGGCGCACCTGCTCGGTGATGGCGGGCAGGGTGATGACCAGCGCGTCGAGGTGCCGCGCGATCAGGTCCGCCGTGGCCGGCCCGCCGCCGCGATAGGTCACGTATTCCACGCGCAGCCCGCCGGTCGCCTGCGAGAGCAGTTCGTGCACCACATGCGCGATGCCGCCCCAAGCCGGCAGGCCGACGTTGAGCCGCCCGGGCCGCGCGCGCACGGCCTCGACATAGCCGGCGATGTCGCGGATGCCGGAGGACGGGTGCGTGGCCAGGATCTGCGCCGCGCGCACCGCCTGCGTCACCGGCGTGAAGGACCCGCGCACGGTGAAGCCGGGATTGGGCGCGATCAGTTCGGCCAGCACGATGGCGTCGCCAGTGACCAGCAGCGTGTGGCCGTCGGCCTCGGCGCGCGCGACCTGCTGCATGGCGATGAGGCCATTGGCGCCGCCCTGGTTCTCGACCAGCACGGTCTGGCCGAGGCGCTGCGACAGCACGGGGGCGAGCACGCGCGCCAGCGTATCGAGGCTCGCGGCGGGTGCGGAGGACACCACCAGGCGCACCGGGCGCGTGGGTGCCCAGGCGGTGGCGCGCGCGGCCGCGGCGGCGCCAAGGCTGGCAAGTGTGGCGCCGATCGCGGCGCGTCGATGGATGGTCATGGCATGGTCTCCGGTGAGGGGTCTGTCGCGGGCATCGCGCCGCGCCGTCAGGCCCCGCGGAGCGCCCCTGGTCAGGCGTCCGCGGGCGGCGCGGCGGGGCGACATCGGGCACCGTCACCAAGCGGCGCCCAGCCGGCCGTGGCGAGGTGGTCCTCGACACCACGGATGACCTCGCGCGGGCCAGCGCCCTGCGCGCGCAGCGTGGCGCGCAGGCTCGCCACTTCCTCGAGATGCGCGGCCCATTCCGGGCCGAAGGCATCCTCGAGCCAGCCGCGGATGGCGGCCGAGAGCGCGGGCGCACCGCCGGCGGTCGAGACCGTGAGCGTGAGACCGCCGCGCCGCACCATGGCCGGCACGTGGAAGTCGCACAGCGGCAGCACGTCCTCGACGTTGACCTGCACCCGATGCGCCCGCGCGGTCGCGGCGAACGCCGCGGAGGCCGCATCGTCGAGCCCGGCAACAAAGAGCAGCCGCGCTGCAGCGATCTCGTGCTCGCTCGGCAGCCAGGGGCGCAGCGCCTCGCCGAGGCTCGCCGCCAGCCCCGCCGACGGGTCGTCGGTATGCACGCGCAGGTCGGTCAGACCCGCAGCGTGCAGCAGGTGCAGGCGCTTCAGAAAGGCCGGCCCGCGCCCGGCGAGGAGCGTCGGCGTCTGCGGCAGGAAGACCAGCGGAAGCATCAGGCGGCCACCCGTGCGGCGAGCAGCGCGCGCGCCGCGTCGGCGCCGATGCGAGTGCAGAAATCACCGAAACCTTCGCCAGCCTGGCGGTCGCGCGCCCACGCGGCGACGACGGGTTCCAGCGTCGCGGCGATCGCCGCCTGCGGCACCTTGTCGGCGAGCTGGAAGGAGAGCCGCGTGCCCTCGAAATCGCCGCCGACGAACAGTGTGTAGAGGCCAGGCGCGCGGCCGACCACGCCGATATCCCCGGCATAGGGGCGCGCGCAGCCGTTCGGGCAGCCGGTCAGGCGCAGGCTGATGCGCTCGCCAGCCAGGCCGTGGCGCGCGAGCACCGCCTCGACATCGGCGACGATCGGCGCGCGCACGCGCTCGCCCTCGGCCAGGGACTGGCCGCAGGTCGGAAGGGCGACGCAGGCGAGCGCCCAGCGCGCCAGCGGGGTCAGGTCCTCGGCGAGCGTCACGCCATGGGCGCGCAGCGTCGCTTCCACTGTGCCGCGATCATCCGGCGCGATATCGGCGAGCAGAAGGTCCTGCTGCGCGGTGACGATGGGTCGCGCATCGAAGCGCCCGATCACATGGCGCAGCGCCACGCGCAGGTCGCCGGCGACGCGCCCGGCGGCGATGGGCAGGCCGAGCCACAGGCGGCCATTGCCCTGCGCGTGCCAGCCGAGCAGCTCGGGCACCTGCAGGCGCGGCAGCGCGGGTGCCGGCGGCAGCGCGCGGCCGAGATCGGCCGAGAGCCTGTCACGCACCCAGTCCACGCCGCGCTCGGCCACGACATACTTCAGCCGGGCATGCTTGCGGTCGGTCCGGTCGCCATGGTCGCGCGACAGGCGCACCACCGCCTTGGCGGTCTCCAGCACATCGTCCGGGCCGATGACGCAGATGGCATCCGCCAGGCGCGGGTAGGTGGCGGGCTTGTTGTGCGTCATGCCCATGCCGCCGCCGACCGTCACGATCCAGCCGGTAAGCGCATCGCCCTCGGTCAGGGCGAGAAAGCCGAGGTCATTGGCCAGCACATCGGGCGTGTTGTCCGACGGATGTGCCAGCGCGATCTTGAACTTACGCGGCAGGTAGGTGGGGCCGTAGAGCGGCTCCTCCTCGACCAGCGGGGATTCTTCCTCGCCCAGGAAGATCTGGTGGTGCGCGCGCGAGCGCGGCAGCAGCTCGGAGGACAGGCGGAAGGCCTCGGCCTCGAGCCGTGCATGGATGGCATCGACCCGCGGCGCGGCGGTGGTCACGACGTTGCGCACAACGTCGCCGCAGGCCGCCAGCGTGGTCAGCAGCGCGTGATGGATGGCGGCGATGCTGCCCTTCAGGTCGCGGCGCGCGATGCCGTGGAACTGCACGCCCTGGCGCGTGGTCAGCCGCAGCGTGCCATCGGCGTGGCTGTCGGCGAGCGCGTCGAGGGCGAGCCACTGGGCGGGCGTGAGACGACCAGCCGGCGCGCGCACGCGCACCATGAAGGACCAGTCCTTGTCCTCGCCGCGCTGCTTGCGCTCGGTCGCGGTGTCGCGGTCGAACTGCTCGTAGGTGCCGTGGAACTTCAGCAGCGTGTAGGTGCCTTCCGACACGCCGCCGCGAACTTCATCGGTGGCGATCTCCGCGGCGATGGAACCGCGCAGCGCGCGGCTGTCCGCTTTGATCGTCTCGGCTCCGCTGGGCTTCCCGGCCATGTCTGTCGAAGGCTCCGCAGCACGTTGTGCACCTGCGGGACGATATCCGGATCGAGAAGCACGATGTCAAACTGCAAATTGCTTGGATCTGCTGGATGGTGGCGCTGAGACGAGGGACTTGGCTGGCTGGCGAGGGAGATGACGATAGATTATTGCCAGTAATTCCCTCATTTTCGCGCTGGCTTCCTGCTGCGGAGGCTTCACAGAGGAAAGGATTTTTTCTGTCTACGAACCGCGTGGATTCCTCGTATTGCGATTGACATAACAACACATCGCGCTGTGTAAATAGACCGTCGATGAACGGAGCGACGCTCCGGGAGAAGCAGGATGATCAACGCCACGCGCCAGGATATGCCGCAGCGACGCGCCCGGGCCAGCGCCTGTCGCCGCTGTCCGCCGTGTCGAATGCGCCGGGGTGGCTGAGCCACCCGACCGCGCCTCCTGCCGCCTTCCCTTTCCGAATGTCATTCGACCCGGCGCCCTGCGCCGGCGGAGGTTCACCATGATCGTCTCACGACCCATCACCGAGAACGGCCAGATAGTCGGCGTCGCCACCACCGGCGACCACGGCTGGCTGTTCACCGCCATCGACCCGCGCGTCGAGGATCTGCACGGCGCGCATTTCCGCACCCCCGCCGATGCCGAGCGCGTCGCGCGGCTGGTTCTCGCGCGCGGCCGCGGTCCGGCCAGGGGGCTGGCATGATCTCGCTCGCATTGCGCACCGCCATCGCGGGTGCCGGCCTGCTCACCGTTCTGGCCGCCACCGGCCTACTGCAAGGGGGCCTGCCATGATCGGCCTGTTCGTGCTGCCCGCCTTCGATCCAGCGGCGCTGGCCTGGCTGCCGGCGGTCTTCGCGGCTGCCAGCGGTATCGCACTGCATCTCCTGCTCCCGCCGCCGCACCCGGATGTGGCGGAGGCGCTGCTCATCGCCGCGGTACATCCATGAGCGCGATGCACACGCCCACCGAATGGGCCATCACCGGCGCGCTGCATCCTACCTTCGGTGCCGAAGTCGAGGGTCCGCTGCTCGGTGCGGATACACCAGCAGCGACGCTCGAGGCGCTGCGCGGCCTGGTGAGGGGTCTCGGCCTCGTGGTGGTACGCAACCAGTCCCTGCCGCCCGCGACGCAGGCTGCGCTGACTCGCCGGCTCGGCCATCCCGAGGTCCACGCGCTGGCCCATGCGCGCCACGCCGATGTGCCGGAGATCGTGGTCGAGGGAAATGCGGGCACGCCCGAGGGTCTCGGCGATGCGGGCCTCGCCTGGCACGCCGACCTGTCCTGGCGGGCCGCGCCCTCGCGCCTGTCGCTGATGAGCGCCGCGCACCTGCCCGAGGCCGGCGGAGAGATCCTGTTCGCCCACCAGGGCGCGGCCTATGACCGGCTCGATCCCTGGCTGCGCTGGCGCATCGAGTACCTGGATGCCGAGCACGACCACGACCGCCGGAGGTCCGGCGCGCAAGCCGGCTGGCGTCCGCGCCCACCCCTGGCCGGCGCCGAGCGCGAGACAAACCCCACCGTCGTTCATCCGGTGGTGCGGATCGACCCCGCCACCGGCCAGCGCAGCCTGTTCGTGAACGAAGGCACCACGACGCGCCTGCTCGGCGCGCCGGAGGAGGAGGCCGCGCGATTGCTGCCACGCCTCCTCGCCGCCGCCACCGATCCCGCCGTGGTCTACCGGCATCGCTGGCAGGCCGGCGACCTGCTCCTGTGGGACAACGCCCTGCTGCTGCACCGTGTCGAGGCCGCGGCGTCGGGCGACGTGATCCGGCTCCATCGCAGCGCCGTCAGCGGCGAGCGGCCCGTCGGGCCGATCTCGGTGACGCAGCCCTGGGTGGTGGCTGGCTAGACCTCCGCCCGCCGCCGGCGGAGCGGCCTGCCCTCCGGCGGGCCGAGACTTGGCGGCCGAGTGACTGGACGTTTCCTCCCGAAGAAACGCCGGCCGGGATCCCTGCGGGTCCCGGTCGATTTTTCGTCAGAGACCGGCGAAGAGGCGCGTCGAGAGGTAGCGTTCGGCGAAGGACGGTGCGATCGCCACCACCAGGCGCCCGGCCATTGCGGGTTCGCGCGCCACGGCGATAGCCGTGGCCAGCGCAGCACCGGAAGAGATGCCGATCGGCAGCCCTTCCTCCCGCGCGCAGCGCCGCGCCGTGTCGAAGGCGTCGCGCTCGGGCACGCGCAGGATGGCGTCGATGCGGTCCAGTTCCAGCACGGCCGGCTTGAAGCCCGCGCCGATGCCCTGGATGTCGTGCGGGCCAGGTTCGTCGCCCGAGAGCACGGCGCTTTCGGCGGGTTCTACACCGATTACGCGCAAGCCCTTGCGGCGCGGCTTCAGCACGCGCGCGATGCCGGTCAGCGTGCCGCCTGTGCCGATGCCGCCGACGATGGCATCGACCTCGCCGCCGGTGTCGGTCCAGATCTCCTCGGCCGTGGTGGCGGCGTGGATGTCGGGGTTGGCCGGGTTGTCGAATTGCCGCGGCATCCAGGCGCCGGGGGTGGAGGCCAGGATCGCCTCGGCGCGGGCGATGGCGCCCGCCATGCCGCGCTTGGACGGCGTGAGTTCCAGCTCCGCGCCCATCAGACGCATCATGCGCCGGCGTTCGATCGAGGCACCGTCCGGCATCACCACGATCAGCCGATAGCCCTTGGCCGCGGCCACGAAGGCCAGCGCGATGCCGGTATTGCCGGAGGTCGGCTCCACCAGCACCGACCGCCCCGGCGCGATCAGGCCCTCGCGCTCGGCGGCCTCGACCATCGCCAACCCGATCCGATCCTTGACCGAGCCGAGCGGGTTGAAGAATTCGAGTTTGAGGGCGATCCGCGCCGCCAGGCCCTCGGCGGCGGCGATGCGCGGCAGGAGCACGAGCGGCGTTCCGCCGATCGTCTCGAGAACGCTGCCGAAGAGGCGCCCGCGCGGCGCCGCCAAGGTCGCGGCCGGCTCTGCGGGGGAGGATGTGCTGCGCCGGGTTCGGCGCGGAGGGACGTTTCCTTTGGCCATGCGCTGGCCTAACACGAATATGCCGGATGGTTCAGGGGGGAACGGCGGGAGCCCCTCGCATTCCACAGCGAGGGTGCGTAGAGAGGGGCATCAAGTCCGCGCCACCGAGGGGATTCGCCATGCTGCTGCGCCGGGACCGCGCGCTCACCGCCATCGCCATCATGCTGGACGTCGCCTTCCACGCCGGGCGCACGGGCGAATTCGCCGCCGGGGCGGAGGTGGCAGAACGCTTGGGGACCGCGCGACGCGGCGCGGAGCCGGTGTTCCAGGCGCTATCGCGCGGCGGGCTGCTCGAAAGCGTGCGCGGCCCGCGAGGCGGCTATCGGCTAGGGCGCCGGCCGCGCGAGTTGCGCCTGTCCGACATCGTCGCCTGCGTGCAGGAAGAGGCCGACGCACCGGCCGACCTGACCGGCCGCCTGCAGACCTCGGTTCTGCTGCCGATGTGGCGGGAACTTGATGCGGAACTGCGGACGCGCCTTGCCGGCATCACGATCGAGGATCTGCTGCGCCGCGCCCAGGCGGCCGGCCTTCGGCGCGCAGCGTCGGAACCGCTGAACTTCGCCATCTGAGCGTCAGCGCGCTACGGCGTCGCGCGGCGCGCGCGCAACCGCTGCGGCGCCCAGCACCCCGACGCCCGCGGCGACCTGGCCGATCACCACCAGCGCCGGCGTCGGCACGCCCGCCCGGCGCGCGGCCAGCGTGCAGGCGCCGAGCGTCGTGGTCAGTGTCGTCTCGGACGGCATCGAGGCGTGCGAGACGATCGCGACCGGCGTCCCGGGCGACATGCCGGCAGCGAGCAGGCGCACCGCGATCTCGTCCAGCGCCGTCAGCGCCATGAAGGCGACCAACGTCGCGCCGCTGCGCGCGAGCGCGTCCCAGTCGACCGACTCCGGCAAGCGCCCGGTCTCGTCATGACCGGTGACGAAGGTGACGGCGCTGGCCACGCCGCGATGCGTCACCGGAATGCCAGCCGCTGCCGGCGCGGCGGTGCCGGCGGTGACGCCGGGCACGATGCGCCAGGGAATACCGGCGGCGGTCAGGGCAATCGCCTCCTCCCCGCCACGGCCGAACAGGAAGGGATCGCCGCCCTTCAGGCGCACCACGCGTTGCCCGGCGCGCGCGCCGGCGATCATGCGACTGATGATGCTCGCCTGCGGCGTGGCCTGGACCGCCTTGCGCTTGCCGACCGCGATGATGGTCGCGCCCGGGCGCACCAGGCGCAGCACGTCGCGCCCCGGCAGGGCATCGTGCAGCACCAGGTCGGCCTGGCGCAGCGCCGTGGCGGCACGCAGCGTCAGCAGGTCGGGATCGCCGGGACCCGCGCCGACGAGCCAGACTTCCCCGGGCCGGGGCGCATCGGTGGCGGCAAGGTAACCCATGGGCGGGCGGCTTTCCTGCGTGGAACTCATCCTGCCGGTAGACCGGAAAACCACGCCTCTCAAGTGTGAGAATTCCTGCCTTCCTCCATGGTCACGGACGCCAAGGACTGCTCCGGATATACGCCGCGGGCAAAGGATGACCTCCTGGCCACGTCGCACTCGCTGAAGCTCCGACCGCGCCGCCGCCCGCCGCCTGGCGCGGACAGCCGCCTTCCGGAGAAGCCGCTGGCCGGAACCTGCCCGCTGGGACAAGGGCAACGCCGCGCCATCGGCGCAACTTGGTTAAACATTCTTTATTCGTGTTTTTATTGACTCCACATTCTGAGATGGTTTCTGCTTCCTGTCATGACGCCGAGCACTGTCCTCGCCGCACCGACCGCAGCGCCCCAACCGATGGCGCAGGCCGCACAGCTGCAGATGCGGATGGCAGGCACGCCCTGTCGGCGCTGGTGTCGCGACGCCTGACGTCTCCCCGTCCAGGCGGCGACCCAACCCCGCGCACCCTACGGCGGCCATCCGCCGGGCCAGCGCCGCCGCCTCCCGTTCCATCGCGATGCATAACGCCCGAGGGGCCCACGCCATGACCCACACCAATCCCGAGACGATCGCCCTGCATGCCGGCTGGCGGCGGGACCCGGCCACCAAGGCGGTGGCGGTGCCGATCTACCAGACCACCTCCTACCAGTTCGACGGGACCGACCACGCCTCGCGCCTGTTCGCGCTGGAGGAACTGGGCAACGTCTACACGCGCATCATGAACCCGACGACGGATGTGCTCGAACAGCGCATCGCGGCGCTCGAGGGCGGCGTCGCTGCCCTTGCCGTCGCCTCGGGCCAGGCGGCCTCGGCCTTCGCCGTGCAGAACATCGCCCATGCCGGGGACAACATCGTCAGCAGCACCGACCTGTATGGCGGCACCTGGAACCTGTTCGCCAACACGCTGAAGGACCAGGGCATCGAGGTGCGCTTCGTCGATCCATCCGACCCCGAGAACTTCCGCCGCGCCACCGATGCGCGCACCCGCGCCTACTACGCCGAGACGCTGCCCAACCCAAAGCTCGAGGTCTTCCCGATCGCCGAGGTCGCCGCCATCGGACGCCCGCTCGGCATCCCGCTGATCGTCGACAACACCGCCGCGCCGCTGCTGGTGCGCCCCTTCGACCACGGCGCCGCGGTCGTGGTGCATTCGCTCACCAAGTACATCGGGGGCCACGGCACCAGCATCGGCGGCATCATCATCGATGGCGGCAATTTCGACTGGGAGGCCCACAAGGACCGCCAGCTGGCGCTGCACCGCCCGGACCCATCCTACCACGGCGCGGTCTGGGTCGAGGCGGCCAAGCCGCTCGGCCCCATCGCCTACGTCCTGAAGGCGCGGGTGACGCTGCAGCGCGACCTCGGCGCCGCCTATTCGCCCTTCAACGCCTTCGTCACGCTGCAGGGCGTCGAGACGCTCCCGCTGCGCATCCGCGAGCACAGCCGCAACGCCGAGGAGGTCGCCGACTTCCTCGCGAACCGCCCCGGCGTGACGCGCGTGATCCACCCGAAGCACCTGACCGGGGAACCCGCCACGCGCACCGCGAAGTACCTCACGCGCGGCTTCGGTGGCCTGGTCGGCTTCGAGCTCGCCGGCGGCGCCGAGGCCGGGCGGCGACTCATCGACGCGCTCAAGCTGTTCTACCACGTAGCGAATATCGGCGATGCGCGCAGCCTCGCCATCCACCCGGCGAGCACCACCCATTCCCAGCTCTCACCCGAGGAACAGGCGCGCACCGGCGTCTCGCCGGGCTATGTGCGGCTGTCGGTGGGCATCGAGCATATCGAGGACATCCTGGCCGACCTCGACCAGGCGCTGGATGCGGCCGGGGCCGGTCGCCCGGTCCGTGCGGCGGCGGAGTAGCGCCATGACCGCCGCGAACGTCATCGCCTTCCAGACCGCGACGCAGGGCCGCCTCGCGAGCGTCGCCTCGCCCTCCCTCAGCGACCTCACGCCGATGCTGGCGGCGATCGCCGCCGCGGCACCGCTGCACGACCGCGAGGCGAGCTTCCCCTTCGACAGCATCGCCCGACTGCGCGAGGCCGGCATCCTCGCGTTGACCGTGCCCACGGCGCTTGGCGGCGGCGGCGCGGGCCTGGCGCTGGCAGCGGAGGCCGTCGCGCGCGTCGGTGCCGCCTGCCCCGCCACGGCGCTGGTCCTGGCCATGCAGCTGACCCGCCAGGCGGCGATCGCCCGCAGCGCGGCCTGGCCCTTCGAGCTGCGCCAGCGCATCGGCCGCGACGCGGTGACCGAGGGTGCGCTGATCAACGCGCTGCGCGTCGAACCCGAGCTCGGCTCGCCCACGCGCGGCGGCCTGCCGGCCACCGTCGCGAAGCTGCGCGCCGGCCACTGGTCGATCAGCGGGCACAAGCGCTACGCCACCGGCGCGCCGGGCCTGGCCTGGATGGAGGTGCTGGCCCGCACCGACGAACCGCAGCCGCGCATCGGCACCTTCCTGGTGCCGGCGGACGCCAGCGGCATCGAGGTCATCGAGACCTGGAACCACCTCGGCCTGCGTGGTTCGGGCAGCCATGACGTCGTGCTCACCAATGTCACGGTGCCGCTGGACCACGGCATTGGCCTGGTTCCGGCCGCGGAGTGGGGTAAGCCCGATCCGGCGCAGTCGGCCTGGACGGCGCTGCTCGTCTCCGCCGTCTACACCGGCGTGGCGCGCGCGGCGCGGGACTGGATCCTACGCTTTCTGCATGCCCGCGTGCCGAGCGGGCTCGGAACGCCGCTCGCGGAACTCCCGCGTGTCGCGGAGGCGGTGGGCGAGATCGAGCGCGCGCTCGCG
The DNA here is from genome assembly GCF_022846615.1 of Roseomonas fluvialis. Taxonomy (NCBI): domain Bacteria; kingdom Pseudomonadati; phylum Pseudomonadota; class Alphaproteobacteria; order Acetobacterales; family Roseomonadaceae; genus Roseomonas; species Roseomonas fluvialis. The sequence goes on along the minus strand of NZ_AP025637.1, from coordinate 475,258 downwards.
GTGAATGCGCGCCTGACGGAAGCCATCGCCCTGGCCGTCGATGCTGGCTATCCGCCGCTGCCCTCCGAGAGCGGACTGGCGAAGGTCACGCTGACCGAGAATGCGGTGCAGGCGGTGGAGCGCGCCGTCTCGCTCGCCGGCAACCATGCGCATGACCGCGCGCATGCGCTGGAGCGCCATTGGCGCGACGTGCAATGCGCACGCGTGCACGTGCCCACCGCCGATGCCGCGCTGTCGGCCGCCGGTCGCGCAGCGCTCAACACCGCACGCCCGCAGGAGATCCGGCATTGATCACTTTCGACCGACGCACCCTGCTGCTCGGCGGGCTGGCGCTGCCCACCGTGGCGCGTGCCAGCGAGCCCTTCCCCTCGCGCCCCATCCGCTACGTGTGCCCCTTCCCGCCGGGTGCGACGAACGACAACGTCTCGCGCACCATGGCGCGGGCGCTGCAGGCGCGCCTCGGCGTGCCGGTGGTGGTGGAGAACCGCGCCGGCGCCGGCGGCGCGGTGGGCGCGCGCTTTGTCGCCGAGAGCCGGCCTGACGGCACCACGCTGCTCAACGCCTCAGCCGGCAACCTCACTATCGCGCCACATCTCGGCAATGTCGGCTACGACCCGCTGATCGCCTTCGCGGCCATCGCCTCGGCTGGGGAGAGCTACAGCCTGATCGCGGTGAACCCGTCGCTGCCGGTGCGCAGCCTGCGGGAGCTGACGGCCTACGGGCGCGCGAACCCGGGGCGGCTGAACTACGCCTCCGCCGGGATCGGCTCCGCCGGGCACCTGCGCGGCGCGCTTCTGGCCGACGCAGGCCGCTTCGAGGCCGTGCACGTGCCCTTTCCGGGCAGCGCGCCGGCGGCGACCAGCGTCGTCACCGGCGACTGCCACCTGATGATCGACCCGATCACCGCGCCGCACGTGACGGCAGAGCGGCTGCGCGCCCTCGCCACGCTGGGCGAGGACCGCTGGGACGCCTTCCCCGACCTGCCGACCGCGGCGGAGCTCGGCGTTGGGCGCGACTGGCCCGCGGGCGGTTGGTTCGCGCTGTTCGCGCCGGCCGGCACGCCGCAGTCGATCGTGGCACGACTCAACGCCGCCTTCAACGATGCGCTGGCCGAGGCCGAGGTGGCCGCCGCGCTGCGCCGCTTCGGCCTGCGCCCGGTGCCGATCTCGCCCGAGGAACTGGCGGCGCGCGTCGTCGCCGACCACGCCGCCACCGGGCAAGCACTCCGCCGCCTGTCCATTGCCTGATCGAAGGAACCCGCCATGTCCGCTGACGATATCGAATTCATCGGCATGATCTCGCATCGCCGGTCGTCCGAGATCCACCCGCCCTCCGGCCCGATCCTCGACCCCGACTACGTGGTGCGCTTCGCCCGCGCGCACGAGGAGGGCGGCTTCGACCGCGTGCTGGTCGCCTGGCATTCGACGCATCCCGACACGCTGCTGGTGGCGAGCCACGCCGCGGCGCACACGACCCGCATCGGCTTCATGGTGGCGCATCGGCCGGGCTTCATCGCGCCGACGCTGGCGGCGCGGCAGTTCGCCACCTTCGACCATCTCTCGGGCGGTCGCGCTGCGATCCACGTCATCAGCGGGGGCAATCCGGCCGAGCAGAAGCAGGATGGCGACTTCCTCGACCACGACCAGCGCTACGAGCGCAGCGACGAGTATGTCGGCATCCTGCGCCGCGTCTGGACCAGCAACGCGCCCTTCGACCACATCGGCAAGCACTACCGCCTGGTCGGCGCCTACTCCGAGATCAAGCCGGTGCAGCAGCCGCACATCCCGATCTATTTCGGCGGGTCCTCCCATGCGGCGATCGCGGCCGCGGGCCGGCACGCCGATGTCTACGCCTTCTGGGGCGAGACGCTGGACCAGGCGCGCGAGACCATCGCCCGCGTGCGCGACAGCGTCGCGCGCGCCGGACGCGACCCTGCGTCGATCCGCTTCAGCCTGTCGGTGCGCCCCGTGCTCGGCGCCACCGAGGACCAGGCCTGGGAGCGCGCGCGCGACATTCTCGAACGCATCCGCGCGCTGCGCGGCGACAGCTTCGGCAAGGCGAACCCGAAGCCGGAGAGCGAGGGCTCGCGCCGCCTGCTGGAAGCCGCGCGCGGCGGGCGCGTGCGCGACCGGCGCCTGTGGACCGAGGTCGCGGCCGCCGTCGGCGCCGGTGCGAACACCACCGCGCTGGTCGGCACGCCGGTGCAGGTGGCGGAGGCGCTGGCGGAATACCACGCGCTCGGCATCACCACCTTCCTGATCCGCGGCTTCGATCCGTTTGAAGACGCGATCGCCTATGGCCGGGAACTGCTGCCCGCGACGCGCGCGGTGATCTCGGCGCGCCGCCGCGCGGCGGCCGCCTGAGCGCCTCCAGGAGAGCATCCATGCCCGATCACATCCCCGCCGCCAATGTCGCCGTGCTGGCAGCCCTGAACTTCCTCGACCCCGCGGTGACCGCACCGCGGCGGTATGTCGGAACGCCGCCGCCAGGCGAGGCCGCCGACAATACGCGCAGCGTTCAGCACCTGGTGAGCGTCACCAATGGCCGCGGCTTCGAGCACCACTACACGCTGGACGGCACCGGCTTCGCGCTGGTGCATGCGCCGAGCGCGGTGTCCGACCTCTACGACGAAGCGGCGGTGCACGCGCTGTATCGCCCGGAAGTCGAGGCGATCGTGCGCCGCGCGACGGGTGCGACGCGCGTCGTGGCCTTCGACCACAATGTGCGCAACGCGGCGCGCGCCACGACGGACCCCGCACTGCGCGGCCCCGCCAAGCGCATCCACAACGACTATACGCCGGCCTCCGCGGCCCAGCGCGTGCGCGACATCCTGCCGGACCAGGCCGAATGGCTGCTCGCGCACCGCTTCGCCATCATCAACCTGTGGCGGCCGATCGCGCCGGTGCTGGAAAGCCCGCTGGCGCTCGCGGATGGCCGCAGCGTCGACCCGCGCGACCTGGTGCCGACGCGCCTGATCTATCCCGACCGGGTCGGCGAGACCCATGCGGTGCTGTTCAACCCGGGCCAGCGCTGGACCTATTTCCCCAACCTGCGGCCCGAGGAGGCGCTGCTGATCAAGTGCCACGACAGTGCGGATGGCGGCCGCGCCAGGCTGTCGGTGCATGGCGCCTTCGACGATCCAACCTCGCCGCCCAACGCCCCGCCGCGCGAGAGCATCGAGGTGCGCACGCTGGTCTTCTGGGCGCCGGAGCATCCGGCCGATGCGTGAGCACCACGGATCTGGCCCGGATGCGCTTCACACGCCCATCACCCTTGGCTCGCTCTCGCTTCGCAACCGGATCATCACCGCGCCCGATGCCGGATCCGATGTCGACCGCGGCGGGTCGCCCCTGCCGCGTGTCGGGCCGATCTATGCGCAGGCCGCGGCGGCGGCGGGGCTCGTCCTTGCAGCGCCGGCATGGATCGCGCCGGACGGGGCCGGCGCCTTGCGATCATCTGGCATCGCGCGCGAATCGCACGTCGCGGCCTGCTCCACCGTGACCACCGCCGTCCACGCGGCCGGGGGGCTGGTCGCGTTGCCGCTGTGGCATGCCGGGCGTCTGTCGCATCCGCGCGTCCAGCCGCATGGTGGCTGGCCCATCGCGCCATCCGCCATCGCAGCCCGCGGGGAGATCGTCACGCCGGAGGGCCCGAGGCCATACCCCGTGCCGCGGAGCCTCGATGCTTCGGAATTGCCGACGCTGGTGGCGTCCTATGCCACGGCCGCCGAATGGGCACGACGCGCCGGATTCGACGCGGTTGAAATCGTCGCCGCGCAGGGCGGGTTGCTGGAACAGTTCCTCCGGCCAGAGAGCAACCAGCGAATTGACGCGCATGGCGGCAGCGCCACGAACAGGGCGCGCCTGCTGGTCGAGATCGTCGAGGCAGTATCCGAACGGATCGGCGCGGACCGTGTCGCCGTCCGCCTGGGCGCCGGCGAGGCCGAGGTGGCGACGTGGCTCTCGGGCCGTGGCCTCGGATGGCTGCACCTGGTCCCGCCGGCTGGCTCCGACGACCTTGCCGAGTATGCCGCCGATCTCCGCAGCAGGGTCGACACTCCCGTGATGCTGGGCGGCGGTGTCGCCAGGGAGCCTGCGCGATACGCCATCGCAAGCGGGGCGGCCGATGCGGTCGTCGTCGCGTCGGATCACGACGACGCGGCCCTCACCGTCGTACCAAACATCGCATCTCCACTGCTCGGTCATCGCGACACCTGGGCCGCGAACGGGGCCGCGCCGCGAGACGCTGAGCCTGACGGGGGAACTGCGCATGCCTGATGACATCGCGCCGCGCCAGGCGGCCTCCTGGTTGCGCCTTCCTCCGCCGCCGGCACCGACGCAGAAGGTCGCCGACCTGCTCGCCGCCTCGGAGGCGAAGCTCGGCTACCGCCGCCACGGCCAGCGCGTGCAGGCGCATTGGCCTGCGCTACTGCTGGCGCTCGAATCCGTGTCGCAGGCGCTCAAGGCCGAAGGGAACGCGCTGCCGCCGCGGGAACGCGAACTGCTCGCCCTCGTCGTCAGCGTCGAGAACCGCTGCGAGCCCTGCGTCTTCAGCCATGCCGCGCAGCTGCGCCAGATCACCGGCGACGCGGTACTGGTCGGCACGATCGAGGTGAACTGGCGCCGCGCCGCACTCTCCGCGCGCGAGGCGGCGCTTGCCGCCTATGCAGAGAAGCTCACGCGGCACCCTGCCGAGGTTGAGCCCGCGGACCTCGATGCGCTGCGCGCCGCCGAGCTGTCGGAGGCAGCCATCCTGGAAGCCGCGGCGATCGTCGCCTACTTCAACCTGAGCAACCGCTTCCATAGCGGCCTCGGCGTTGCGGCAAACCACGAAGCCTATCTTTCGCATCGCACGGCTGCGCGGTGAGGCGCACGGGACGTCTTGTCGCGGTACCGCGACGTCCCGATCTCTCCGGCCAGATCATCGCCAATCTTGACGGCGTCGCACGCGACGGCGCCTGAAGGGGAGACTCTCGCCGTGCCCGCACAGCGTTGCCTGCATCTCGGCGCCTTCATGCGCCCTGTCTCGATCCACACCGGCGCTTGGCGCTACCCCGGCGCATGGCCAGACGCGAATTTCTCCTTCCCCCGCCTGAAGCACCTGATTCAGCGGCTCGAGGCCGGCAAGTTCGACGCCTTCTTCATGGCCGACCACCTGGCGCTGCTGAACATGCCGATCGAGGCACTGCGACGCAGCCACACCGTCACCTCCTTCGATCCGCTGACGCTGCTGCCGGCACTCGCCGCCGTGACCGATCGCATCGGCCTGATCGCCACGGCGTCGACCACCTACAACGACCCGTATCACGTGGCGCGGAAGTTCGCCTCGCTCGACCACATCTCGAACGGCCGAGCCGGGTGGAACGTGGTGACCACGGCAAACCCCGATGCCGCGCTCAACTTCGGCCAAGACGAACACATGGCGCACGGCGAACGCTACAAGCGCGCCCGCGAGTTCTACGACGTCGTCACCGGCCTGTGGGACAGCTTCGCCGACGACGCCTTCATCCGCGATGCCGAGAGCGGGATCTTCTGGGACCCGTCACGCATGCACGTGCTCAACCACGAGGGGCCGGAGCTGAAGGTGCGCGGTCCGCTCAACGTCGCCCGCCCCGTGCAGGGCTGGCCGCTGATCGTGCAGGCGGGGGCGTCGGAGGCCGGGCGGCAGCTCGCCGCCGAGACGGCGGAAATGGTCTTCGCCGCCGGTGGGCCCATCGCCGATGCGCGCGCCTTTTATGCCGACGTGAAGGGCCGCGCCGCCGCCTTCGGCCGCAACCCCGACCACATCAAGATCCTGCCCGGCGCGCTGGTCGTGGTCGGCACCACGGTCGAGGAAGCGCGGGAGAAGCGTGCATTGCTCGACAGCCTGGTGCACTACGAAAGCGCGATCGGCTCGCTCTCGATCGCACTCGGCGTCGATGCGCGGGCCTTCGACCCGGATGCGCCGCTGCCCGACATCCCGGACACCGAGGCCAGCAAGAGCGGGCGCGAACGTGCCATCGCGCTGGCGCGGCGCGAGAAGCTGACCGTGCGGCAGCTGGCCCAGCGCCTGGGTGGCTACGGGGGCGCGGCCATTGTGGGCACGCCCGCGACCATCGCGGACGAGATGCAGGAGTGGCTCGAGACCCGCGCCTGCGACGGCTTCAACGTGATGTTCCCCTACGTGCCGGGCGGGCTCGAGGATTTCGTCACCCAGGTCGTGCCCGAGCTCCAGCGCCGGGGCATCTTCCGCACCGAATACGAAGGCACCACGCTGCGCGAACACCTTGGACTGCCCCGTCCGGAGAACCGCTTTTTCCGGCTGGCCGCCCGCGCAGCAGAATGATCGCAGCCGAAGCGTATCGCTCAACTTGACGTGCTATCGTTGAATTCGCGTGACGCCTCTGTGCTATCGTCGACCCCCTGACGAGCATTCGGGGGCAGACGCATGACGCAGCAGACGATCGCGGTGATCGGGGCGGGGTTCAGCGGGACGCTGCTCGCCCTGCACCTGCTCCGCCGCTGTCCGCCCACAACCAGCGTGCTGCTGATCGAGCGCAACAGCAGCTTCGGCCGCGGCCAGGCCTATGCGACCGGCAACGCCAACCACCTGCTGAACGTGCCGGCCGGACGCATGAGCGCCTTCCGCGACCGCCCGGATGATTTCGTGCAGTGGCTGAAGCGCCAGCCCGCCGCCGATCCGTCGCTGCCCGTGGCCACGCCTGGCTGCTTCGTCTCGCGTGGGCTGTTCGGCGACTATGTTCGCCACCTGATCGATGCGGAGCACGACGTACCAGGCCGCGGCGAGCGGCTGCTGCTGCTGCAGGCGGATGTGGCGGCGCTGCGCAAGGAAGCCGACAGCCTGACCCTGCATCTGGCGGACGGGCGCGTTGTACGTGCCGGCCTTGCAGTGTTGGCCGTCGGCAACTTCCCGCCTGAGCTGCCGCCGGGCGTCGATCCAGCCGCCGTCGACGGCAGCTGGTACCGCCCCGATCCCTGGGGCTCCGACACCTTCACCGACCTCGATCCGGATGCCCCCGTGCTGCTGATAGGCACGGGCCTCACGGCGGTCGATGGCGTTGTCTCGCTGCGCGACCTTGGGCACCGTGGGCCGATCCATGCGCTTTCGCGCCGCGGACTGCTGCCGCGCCCGCACCCCGTACGCGCCGACGTGGTTCCACCTTCAGAGATGCCGCCTCTGCCGACCGGCTTCTCGACGCTACTGCGCCTGCTGCGCCGGGAAGCGGACCGCCGAGCGGAACAGGGCGGGTCATGGCATGCCGTGGTGGATGCGCTGCGCCCCTCGACGCAGGACCTGTGGCAGGCGCTCGCGCCGGACGAGAAGGCGCGGTTCCTGCGCCACCTGCGCCCCTGGTGGGACGTGCACCGCCACCGCATGGCGGCACCGGTTGCTGAGCTGATCGACGCCGCACGACAGTCCGGGCAGCTCGCGATCCATGTCGGGCGCATTCGCCGCATTGCGGATTCACCGGGTGGCGCAGCGGTCACCTATCGCCGCCGCCAGGGTGGCAGCGAGCAGACACTCGACGTCGCGCGCGTGGTGAACTGCGCTGGGCCGGGCTGCGACTACGATCGCATTGCCGATCCGCTGGTGCGCGACCCGCTCGCGACGGGCTATGCGCGACCGGATGCCTTCCGCCTCGGACTCGATGTCACGCCGGCCTCCGCGCTGCGCGATTCGACTGGCGCGATCTCGCGCAGGCTGTTCGCGGTAGGGCCGGTCACCAAGGCTGCCTTCTGGGAGATGACGGCGGTGCCGGACATCCGGCGCCAGTCGGAAATGCTGGCCGAACACCTGGCATCGCTGGTCGCGGTGGCGCCCCCGCTGCGCGCGCGCAGCGCTTAGAACATCGACTATCTGTTGAATTCGAAAAATACTTTTCCAGTCGTAGATTCACACTGGCGCACGGCGCGGGACGCGCCGATAAGAGGGTGCGCGCGGTGCCTCGGATCTGCCTGACGGGCCGCCTTCCGGAGCCGGCCCATGTCGTTCCTCGCATCCGCACCGCCCGTGTCGGCGGCCGATGAACTGACACCGCGCCGGAGCCTCGGCCTCGAGATGCTGCCCGCCGCGGCGGCCATCGCCGAAGTCGCGGAAACCTGGCGCGGGCGCATCGCCGTGGTGTCCTCCTTCGGCACGCAGTCGGCCGTGCTGCTTCACTTGGTCGCGCGTGCCGATCCGTCGATCCCGGTCATTTTCCTGGACACCGGAAAGCTGTTTGCCGAGACGCTGCAGCACCGCGACCGCCTGGTTGCGGCGCTCGGCTTGCGGGACGTACGCAGCATCGCACCTGACCCCGCCGCGCTCGCGGCACGCGACCCGATCGGCGCGCTGTGGATGCGCCACCCCGACGCCTGCTGCACCCTGCGCAAGGCCGAACCGCAGGCGCGCGCGCTGGCCGGATTCGACCTCGTGATCACCGGCCGCAAGCGCTACCAGACGGCCGAACGCCAGCGCCTGCCGCTGCTCGAGGCCGCGTCCGACGGGCGCTACCGTCTGAACCCGCTTGCTGCCTGGACCGAGGAGATGATCGAGGCGTATCGCGCACAGCATGGCCTGATCGCGCATCCGCTCGCGGCCGAAGGGTATCCGTCGATCGGCTGCCGCCACTGCACGGACCGCGTGGCCCCGGGCGAGGATCCGCGCGCCGGTCGATGGCGCGGGCGCGGCAAGGTCGAATGCGGAATGCATCCGCGAGGTGACGCGCGTAGGGCGACCGCATCGGAGTAGAACGCGCTGCGTATTTGTTGGGCTGGCGGATGCTCGCCGCTCGCGCGAAGAGTGTCTGAGCGCACGAGAGCCAGTTGCTTGCCGCACGGCGCCCAAAGGGAGATCGGAAATGCTGTGCAATCGCCGAAACAGCAACTGCATCGCTTCCGCCATCACACTAGGTGCAAACGTCGGCGGCCTGGGCGATCCTCTGCCCAACGAAGGCCCCATGGAGGACGCCCGCCCGTGATACCAGTATTTCATCGCCGCGGCCTGCTTGCAGCGATTGGCCTCGCGCCGCTCGCTCCCCAAGCGCTGCACGCCCAGCAGGACTGGCCGAACCGCCCGGTCCGCATCGTCATCCCCTCGGCTGCCGGCGGCGCGGCTGACTTCATCGGCCGCACGCTCGGACGCTTCTTCGAGGGTCCTTTGCGCCAGCCGGTGGTGATCGACAATCGGCCAGGCGCCGGCGGCATCCTCGGCACCGAGACCGTGAAGCAGGCCGCAGCCGACGGCTACACGCTGCTGGTATCGACCAATTCAACGCACGCGGCGAACGAGTTCCTCTACCGCCGCCTGCCCTACGATCCGGTGCGCGACTACGCGCATGTCGGATTGCTCGGAACCTATCCGACCATCGCGGTCGTCTCGGCCGAGGCGCCGTTCCGCACCATCCCGGCGCTGATCGACCATGCCCGAGCAAATCCCGGGCGCGTCTTCTTCGGCTACTACTCCTCCTCCTCGCAGGTGCCCTCCGCGTTGCTCAAGGCGCGCACCGGCATCGACGTGACCGGCGCGGCCTATCGCAACATCACGCAGATCGTGCCCGACCTGATCAGCGGGCAGATCCAATTCGCCTTCCTTGATGCGCTCTCGGCCGCACCGGCACTGCAGTCCGGGCGGGTCGTGCCGATCGCCGTATCGGCCACGCGGCGCACGGTGCAGAACCCGGAGCTGCCGACCGTCGCCGAGAGCATCCCCGGCTTCGTGGTCGAGGGCTGGTTCGGCCTGACCGCCCCGGCGGGCACGCCGCGGCCCATCCTCGACAGGCTGCAGGCCTTGCTGCGGGACGCGGTTCAAGATGATGCGGTCGCCGCCGCGCTGGTGCGGCAGGGGCTGACGCCGGGTTTCCTCACGGGCGAGGAGATGGACCGCTTCCTGGTCGCCGATCGCGCGCGCTGGCGGGAGTGGGTGGGGATCGCAGGGATTCAGCCGGAGTGATGACCTTGGCATTGTTGCCTGGTGCATCGCTGAACCGCTTCATGCTCACCCCGGCAGCGCAAGATACTCCTCGATCGTTGCGGAAACGCGGTCGGCCGCGAGGCGTACAGCTTCGTCCAGATGCACATAGCGTTGCGTCACGCCGCGCGACGCATGACCGAGCAGCGCCTGTATGGTGAGCTCGGAAAAGCCGAGGTCGCCCGCGACGCTCGCGAAGGTATGCCGGAGCGTGTGCGGCGTGACGTCAACGAGCCTCGCCGCCGAGCAAACGCGCGCCAGTGCGAGCCGCGTGCCGGTGTAGTGACCCTCCCCCCAGTCTGCCGGGAAGACGAACGGCGACTGCGGTCGCGGCGGCATACGGTCCAACAACACAAGCGCTGACTGACCGATCACCCTCACCTGAGGGCCCGACTTGGTATCGGGGAAGCGGATGCACTGGTGCTCGAAGTCAAGCCATTCATGCCTGAGGCCCAGCGCTTCCTGGCGACGGAAGCCGGTGAGAAGGAGGAGACGGATCGACGCGAGGCCGAGCGGATGTTCGGCCTGCGCGTCCGCTTCCCGAAGCGCGGCGCCCAACCGGCGGATCTCATCGCGACTCAGTCGGCGGTCCCTGGGAGCACAGGAAAGGCGGCGTACACCGCGAGCCGGATTTCCGTCGATCTGCCCATGTCGCGCGGCGTGCTCCAGAAGGCTGTGCAGCGTCGAGATCGTCCGCGCTGCAACGCCCGCCCCGCCCCGCGTCCGGCCACCGCGTCCTTCGCCCTTTGACTTGGCCGTCGCGCCAGCCGCAATGCTGGCCTGAGCCGCTTCGACGTCCTTGAGCGTCAAGGTTCGCACCTGGCGATGTCCGAGCAGCGGCTTGATGTGCATCTCGATTCTGCTGCGGTCCATGGCGAGCGTCGTGCGCTTGATCGGGCGGCGGCTGCGCCCGAGCAAGTGGCCAGCGGTGGCTGCCTCGAGATACCAATCACACAGGTCGTTCAGCCTGATGCCCGTGCGGAGTTGCGCGCGCGCCTGCGCAGGATCGCCGCCTCGTGCAACGTCCACGAGCTTTTCCCGGGCATCGTCGCGTGCCTGGTCGACCGTCAGGACGCCATGGCGCCCGAGAACCAGGCGCCTGCTTCGCCCGTCACGCGTTCTGTATTGCAGCACGAAGGTCTTCAGGCCGGACGGGAGCACGCGCAGTCCAAAGCCACGCATCTCTCCGTCCCACAAGAACGCCTGCCCGGCCTCCGGCAGGACAACGGAATCGATCAGCCGCTTTGTCAGTCGCGCCATCCTTCGGGTCCAACCGCCATCAGAACAGGACGTGCTTACAAGCGGGAGAGCCCGCACTCTTGTAAGCGATTAGTAAGCACCCGGGGGGCGAACTCCCGCGCACCCCTGAGTACGAGAGAGGCAGAAGGAGAGCCGAAAAATCAACAAAAACCGTGGTTCGTAGTGCAACGGGAAATCACCGGCTACGGTGGCGTAGGTCGTGGATGACGTTGCCAAGGTCGGGGTCGAGGGTTCGAATCTCTTCGCCCGCTCCATTCATCTCTCGCACAACCTTTATCTCCTCAGCAGTGCACCGCGCTGGGCTTAACTTTGGCCGGGTTCTGCGTGCAGGCCATTATGATGCGATTCCGCAACGGAAGCGCATTTTGTCCTCGAAAGAGCGCAGAGTCTCCGAACCTTGAGGGCGGGCCAATTTCACCCTTGATCTTAAGTCTCTGAACTTTGGTCTTTATTTCCGCGCCCGGTTCAAAGACAGCAAGCAATAGGCAGCGGATCGCCGCGAATTGCTGACCATTCCACGGCGCACAGGTGGTCCTGGCAGCAGAGTCGTCGAGGTCGTGCACGTCAGGTCTGATGGGGCGTCAAAGATCGGCCGCGACGCCTCGATACGACTGTTCGCGCGGCGTCCTGGGAGGCAGGCTTTCCGACGATGCTGTCGTCCCCAGCCGCATCGCCCTTCAAACACGCACTGCGCCACGTAGTATCGGTAATGCCGACCGTTCTTCCGAGCATGGGTCAGTGGCAGCAACCGGCCATCCACGCCAAAGATCAGCCACTTCAGCAGCGTCGGCGCGTGCGCCCGGGTTTGCTTGGCCCGAACGCGGTCCCCCGGGGCCCGCAGATGCACGCCGCTCCGGGTCGGGTTGAACCTGCTCACAATAACCCCATTTACCATCCAGATGGATGGCATGGGGATGGTTTTCTGATGATGAGCAATGTGCAGGAGCTTCGCCCCCGGACCGGTGGTGACACCGAGAAGATCACCATCAACCTGGGCTACGTGGACCTCGGTCACATCGATCTGCTTGTGCAGGACGGATTCTACTCGAACAGGACCGACTTCATTCGCACTGCCATCCGCAACCAGGTCGAACGGCACGCCGAAGCCGCGAAGCAGTCCGTCGCGCGCAAGAATCTCGATCTCGGCCTGAGACACTTCACGCGGGCTGATCTCGAGGCTCTGCGCGCTGCGGGCCAGCAGGTCGATATCCGCGTACTCGGTCTGGCCAGCATCGGCACGGACGTCCCGGCGGAACTCGCGAGGGCGACGATCGCCTCCATCTCGGTTCTCGGAGCGCTGCAAGCGAGCGCCGAGGTCAAGGCTGCGCTCGCCGATCGCATGCGCTGACCGCACGCAGCATCACCGCACGCCGCAGCCCTGCCCGGGGTGCGAGACGCACGGCGACACTCACCGACGGCTCACAACGCGATGCAGAACGATCCTCCCTCCGGTGAGGAAACCGATCTGCCTGCGCTCAACGGAAGGCATCCACCATGAACGCGATCCGCCCTGAGGCCATGCTCGAAGCCACGCGCCTGACCCGCGAAGGCAAGCTGACCGAAGCTACAGCGATGCTGCAGCGTCTGCTCAGCGGGGTGGCGGCGCCGGATGCCGCACGTGCCCCTTCACCAGACGTGAATCCCGCGGACGCCAACCATGCGTCACGGATCATCGACATTGATCCGGCGACGGGCGAACTGCTTGGCGCAACGCCACCGCCGCCGAACGCGGGATCGAACGACGGTCACGGCGATGCGGCAACCGACGATAGCCCTGACCGCACTCCGCCGCGAAGGCGCTCCATGCTGCACGGTTTCATGGACCGCTTGACGCAAGGCGACCTGACGCGTGACGCGCGTGTGGGCTCTTGGGGGAATCCCTTGCGTGAGCCGGCGCCTTTGCCGGATGGCGCCGAGTTCGTGCATCGATCCTTCCGTGCTCCGGAAGGTCGTCTCGACTACAAGCTCTACATACCTGCCAGGCGCGCAGACCGGCCGCTGCCGATGCTCGTGATGCTCCACGGGTGCACGCAGACGCCGGACGACTTCGCCGCCGGGACGCGCATGAACGCGCTGGCGGAGGAGCATGGTCTGCTCATCGTCTACCCTGAGCAGACGAAGGCCGCGAATGCCCAGAAGTGCTGGAACTGGTTCAAGCCTGCCGATCAGCAGCGCGACCAGGGCGAACCAGCCCTCATCGCCGGCCTCACGCAGCAGGTGTTGCGCGATCTCGCCGCTGACCGGGGGCGGGTTTACGTCGCAGGCCTGTCAGCGGGCGGCGCAGCCGCGGCGATCATGGCGCAGGCCTATCCCGATATTTATGCCGCAGTCGGCGTGCATTCGGGACTTCCGTGCGGGGCCGCCCGCGACATCCCGACCGCGTTCGCCGCAATGCGGCAGGGCGCGGGCGTCGGATTAGCCAACGGCACGTCCAGTAGGGGCGGCGCCAGTCTCGGTCGCGTCCCGACCATCGTGTTTCACGCCGATCAGGACAGCACCGTACACCCGCGCAATGGTGACCTCGTCGTCGCGCAGGCTGGTGCGATCGGCGGAGTGACGTTCGAGACGTTCACCGGCCAGGTACCAGGTGGACACGCCTACAGTCGGACCAGCCATATGACGGCCTCCGGCACGACAGTCCTTGAGCATTGGCTCGTTCACGGCGCGGGGCACGCTTGGTCGGGCGGTAGCAGCCGCGGGTCCTATACGGATCCGAAAGGCCCTGACGCGTCGCGCGAGATGCTAAGGTTCTTCCTCCAGCATTCTCGACCTCACTGAGATCGCAGGCCGCGGCTGCGCGGCGGCCTAAGATCCTGTCCTGAGCAGCGTGCGGCTGACCGTCGTATGTGTCCAAACCGTCGAGCCGCGGGGCGTCCGAACCCCGCGGCTGGTCAACGCACGGGCCAATGCCGCACATCCTGCAATGCCCTCTGCACGCAGACGGTACAGTTCCAGCCCGAGCCGATGCGCGGTGCGTTCCGCAGCCTCGCGCCGGCGGCTGGTGGATAACCGCGGTCGCAGCCCATGACCTTCTCGCGCACCTTGGCCGCCACCATCGGCCGCTCGCTGCTCAGCTCACGCTCCTTCTGTGCCATCGCGGCATAGATCCGCAGCAGCAGATCGCCAGCACCCGGCATGTCCGCCGTGCGGATCGAGATGCCGTCTTCCAGCCGTTGCGACAACATGTGCCACGTCTTGCTCCTCCTCGAGCTCCGCAGGGGTCAGCCCGCCGAGTTCGACATCGGCCACATCCATTGCCCCCTCCGGCGCACCACCGATCGCGACCAGCCCGGCAGGAGTAATGCGCAGGGTGTTCCAAGCCCCGTCCTCGTCCTGACACCAGCCGAGCCCGATGGCCTCGCGCGGCGCCGACACATCCTCAAGCAGGCGCTTCGCGATCATGCTGCGCAGGACGGCCTGGCACACGGCGACAAGGAGCTTCGCGGGCGGGGTGGCGAGCAGCGCCTCGTGCTGCGCGGCGCGGCTGAGGATCACGCGCTAGGCGTCAGAAAGCTTGGTCATCGTCGGGCTCCTGGTCCGCACCCGATGATCCGGATGCTACCAGCCCGAATCCCTCAGCGGGGCTGCGCGGTATTGTGCGCGCGACTGACCATTCGCTCTGTCTGCGCGCGAAGCGAAGCGGGACGTGCGATGATATGTTTGCTGCCTACGCATCGTGCCGTTCATGGCGAGCACCGTCGGTCCAGAACACGTCCGTCCGGCGAGACGGGGTCACCGCTGCTCGCGGCGGAAGCGAGCAGGCGTTGTTCCTGTTACGCGTACGAAGCTTGTCGTGAGGTGCGATTGGTCGGAGAAGCCGCAAACCTGCGCGATCGTTGCGACCGGCATCTGCGTCTCCACAAGCAGATGGCGCGCCCGCTCGATCCGGCAGGCCTGCGCAAAAGCCCGCGGAGAAAGTCCGGTGGCAGCCTTGAAGCTGCGGCTGAAATGGTAGGGCGACAGGCAAGCGACCGCTGCCAGATCGGCCAGGCCGAAGGGCTCTCCCAAGTGTGTCATAACCCAATCGCGCACACGCGCGACACGAAGCGCGGACAAGGCACCCTGCCCACCGCGGCGCGGCTGCGGCTGGCCGGCCAGCCCCATCAGGACGCCGATCAGTGCCAGCATCGCGCCCTCGGCAATGATGCGGCCATGCGCGCTGTCCGGTGCGGCCTCGCTCCACAAAAGATCGAGTATCCGGGCCGCAGCCGGCGCGCGGAAGGCATCCGCGTGCAGCGCATCGAAATCCCGCACCACCGCGCCCGATTCAGCCAGAACGCCATCGACCATCCCCGCCGGTAGGGACACGAAGCATTTCTGGTGGGGCTGGTCTGCGCCAAACGAGGTCGCGACGCCGGGCGGCTTCAGCACCAGCTGGCCCGGCACAAAGGCGAGTTCGCGTCGCCCGCATCCGATGTCGAACCACATCCGCCCAGCGCCGCGCTCGTTGAGCGCCAGCGTATAGTCCGCAGTTGGCGGATCAGGATATTCGCCAGCAGGCTGGGCGAAACGAACAAGCGCCGCGGCCGGACCGAGGCCGAGCCGCGCAGCGCGCGTGTAGGGCGCGTAGCGGCCGCGGCTGTAGACCTCGGCGAGGCTGGCCAGCGGCTCGGCAATCTCGATCAATCGAAGCCTCCGTCTGCGCACGCAGCGTCCTTGTGCAGCGCAGCAATGCAGGATTCCCGGCACGGCCGGCGCACGTCAACGCAAACCTTTGTGGCGCTCGGGACCGCAAGCCTGCGCCAGACAACGGCAATATCTCCAAAGACCTGCAACGAACGGCATTCCAGCCTGACCGGGCATGGAGCACACGTTTCCCGACTGCGCACCCGCCGTCACGCCACCTCGTGACGCGCTGCGGCATTTGCTCTGCGCGGCACAGCGCGGTGACGCGACTGGCTACCAGGCCCTCCTGCGCTGGGCCGCGCAGCGAGGTCGAGACAACCATGCACCGGAGGCCGAGCTGCAGCGCGCGCTGATTCTGCTCGACCACCTGCGGCACACCTACGACCCACGGCGCTGCCCGTTGCGGTGGGTCGACGCGATCCTGCATCAGGCCACCCGACTGCATGCGCGACGAGCGTAACCGGGCGTCGTGCCCGGTCGAAGCCCATCACGACCCGACACGTCGAAGGGACACCGCCGTGACCGAGCCCAGCATCCCGCCGCGTCCGGCCGGCTACGACAAGAAGGTCGCGCTCGTACTGCAGGGTGGTGGCGCGCTAGGCAGCTACCAGGCCGGCGTCTATGGTGCACTCTCGACGACCGATTACCTGCCGGACTGGGTGGCCGGCATTTCAATTGGTGCGATCAACGCCGCCATCATCGCCGGCAATCCGCCCGACCGACGCGTCGATCAGCTGCGACGCTTCTGGCAGACTGTGACCACGCCACCAGCCTGGCAGCGATGGATGGGCGGCACGGCCTGGATCACGCCCGAGACGCGTCGCTACCTGGGGTCGACCGCGGCCATGATGTTCGGCCAGGCCGGCTTCTTCGCACCGCATCCACCGGCCGCCTGGATGCTCGCAGGCCCGAAGACCAGCGACTACGACACGGGTGCTCTCAAGGGCACGCTGGAATCGCTGGTCGATTTCGATCGCATCAATGCTGGCGCGGGCCCGCGACTGAGCGTGGGTGCGGTGAACGTGCGGACGGGGAACTTCGCCTATTTCGACAGCGCTGAGAGTCCGCTGCGCGTCGAGCACATCATGGCAAGCGGCGCCCTGCCGCCCGGTTTTCCTGGCGTGGAGATTGATGGCGAGCTGTATTGGGATGGCGGGCTCGTGTCCAATACGCCGCTGCAATACGTAATTACGAAAATCCCGCGCAGCTCACGCCTCACCTTCCAGGTCGATGTTTTCCCGGCACGCGGCAGCCTCCCCCGCACGCTCGAGGACGTGGCCGAGCGCGAGAAGGACATACGCTATAGCAGCCGCACCCGCGCCGCGACGGACGCGATCCGCACCAGCCACGATCTGCGCCACAACATCAACACGCTGTGGGACAAGCTTCCGGCCGACCTGAAGGACACGCCGGAGGGCCGGTTCCTGTACAGCTACGGCTGCGTCACCACGATGGACATCGCGCAGCTGATCTACCGCCCCGAGGATGGGCAGGGCCACACGAAGGACTACGAATTCAGCCGCGCCACAATGGAGGAGCGCTGGGCGCAGGGGCACCGGGATGCCACCGCGACGCTGGTGGCTTCCCCCTGGCTCGCGCCCATGCGGTCGGATCTTGGCGCGCGCACCTTCGACGTGGTGCTGAACCAACGCCAGGCCGCGACGAATGTCTGATGGAGACGCACGACGTACGGTCCGGTGCCTTCCACATGGTGCTGGGCGAGGTGATGCACGACGACCCGGCGTCCCGGTGATCGAACCATTGGAGGACCATGCATGCAACGCCTGCAGGACCAGGTCGCCATTGTCACAGGCGCAGCCAGCGGCATCGGCCGCGGCATCGCGCATCTGATGGCACGTGAGGGTGCCCGGATCGCGATCGCCGACCTGGCACTGCCTGCCGCCGAGGCGACCGTCGCGGACTTCGCCGCCGAGGGGCTCATGGCCATGCCGGTCGCCATAGACGTGAGCGACGAGGCGGCGGTCGAGGCCGGCGTTGCGGCCGTGCTCGCAGCCTGGGGGCGCATCGACATCCTGGTGAGCAATGCCGGCATCCAGATCGTGCATCCGCTGCACGAATTCCCGCTGGCCGAATGGCGGAAGATGCTGGCGATTCACCTCGACGGCGCCTTCCTGGCCACGCGGGCCTGCTTGAAGCCGATGTACGCGGCGGGACGCGGCAGTATCGTCTATATCGGTTCGGTGCATTCCAAGGAGGCATCGGTGCTGAAGGCGCCCTATGTCACCGCGAAGCACGGGCTGGTCGGCCTGTCCAAGGTGGTGGCGAAGGAAGGTGCCGCCCATGGCGTTCGGGCCAACGTGGTCTGCCCCGGCTTCGTGCGCACGCCGCTCGTCGAGAAGCAGATCCCCGAACAGGCCAAGGCGCTCGGCATCACCGAGGAGCAGGTGATCCGCGACGTCATGCTGAAGGAGACCGTGGATGGTGAGTTCACCACCTTCGAGGATGTTGCCGAGGCCGTGCTGTTCTTTGCCGCCGCCGGCAGCAACGCGATGACCGGGCAGTCGCTGATCGTCAGCCATGGCTGGTGCATGGAATAGCCATGTTGACCGTCGCCGCCGCGCATTGGGTGGTCGAGGCTGTGCTGCTCTATGCGGCGATAGGCCTGGGCATCGGCATCGGGTTCCTGGTGGCCGGGATCGAGCGCATCGACCCCGCCGCGCGCGACGCCTACGCCTTCCGGCCACTGCTGCTGCCGGGCCTTGTGGCGCTGTGGCCGTTGGTGGCCTGGCGCTGGTTGCGGGCGCTGCGATGAGGATGCGCCACCGCCATGCGCATCTGCTCGCCTGGTGCGCGTTTGGATTTTTGCTGCCGGCGATCATGCTGGGCGCGATCGCGCTGCGGCTCTCCGCGCCGCCGGCGGAAGCACCCGTGCGGCTATCCGCGCCATGAGCGCGCGCCACCAGCCGGTCTCCTGGACGCGCGCCAAGAAGGTCTATGACCTGGTGCTGGTCGCGGGGGTGCTGCTCTACCTCTCGGCCTTCCTGGACATCGGCCAGCGGCTGCGCGACCCGGCGACGGTGCTCGACGCCCAGAGCCTGGCGATGAAGGCGTATGGCTCCTGCGCCTTCATCCTGCTGACCATCGCGCTGTGCATCGGGCCGCTGGCGCGGCTCGACCGGCGCTTCCTGCCGCTGCTGTACAACCGCCGGCACCTGGGCGTCGTCACCTTCCTAGTGGCGCTGTCCCATGCGCTCGAGGTGCTGGGCTGGCATTTCGACTTCAGCCCGACGCCGCGGCTGGTGGCGATGCTGTCCTCGGAACCGGCGATCGGTGCGGCGCCGGGGCTGCCCTTCGTGCCGATGGGTGTCGCGGCGCTGCTGATCCTGTTCGTGCTGGCGGCCACCAGCCACGATTTCTGGCTCGGCTTCCTCACGCCGGCGGTGTGGAAGTGGCTGCACATGGCGATCTACCCCGCCTATGCGCTGGTGGTGGCGCATGTCGCTTTCGGGCAGCTGCAGTCCGCGACCAATCCGGCGCTGGCGCTGCTCGTGGGCGGCGGGGCGGCGCTGGTGCTGGGCCTGCATGTCGCCGCCGGCGTGAAGACCTGGCGCGAGGATTCCGCCATTGCCGCCGCGGCGTCCGAGCCGCCCTGGCTGCTGGTCGGCGCCGCCGACGCCATCCCCGACGGCCGCGGCATGACCATCCGCCCGCCGCAGGGCGACAAGATCGCGATCTTCCGCGACGGCAACCGGGTTTCGGCCGTCACCAACCTGTGTGCGCACCAGAACGGTCCGCTCGGCGAGGGGCTCGTGGTCGATGGCTGCATCACCTGCCCCTGGCACGGCTTCCAGTACCGGCTGGAGGATGGCTGCGCACCGCCGCCCTTCACCGAGAAACTCGCCACCTACAATCTCCGCCGGGTCGGCGACGCGCTGTGGCTCGACCCGCGCCCCAACCCGCCGGGCACGCCTGTCGCGCCGGTGATCCTGCCGTGAGCGCGCCGGAGCCGTTCTTCATCGGCTGGGCGAAGCGGCCCGGGCCGGGGCTCGGGCGTTTCCTCGCTGTCGCCGCGCTCGCGGTGCTGGCCGGGCTGCCGCTGGCGGGCCTCGTGCTGGGCGGGCTCGCAGACGACCCGGCGGATGCGCGCTTCGCCACCATGCCGGGCGCCGTGACGCTCGCCGACCTGCCGCAGCCCGCCGCGCTGCGTGGCCTGCTGCTGGAAGGCCCCACGCCGCTGCTGCACCTGCCCGCCGATGCCGCGCATCCACGCGGCCGCACGCTGCTGCTCTCGGGCGATGGCAAGGTGGGCGGCCCCTTCGACACCGCCGCCGCGCACGGGCGCATGGTGGCGGTGGACGGGTTCGTGCTGCGCCGCGGGTCGATCGAGATGCTGGTCTCGGGAACGCCGCCGGTGCTGCTCGACGAACCGGCGCCTTCGCCGCCCGCAGCCGAACCGCTTGGGCGCTGGCGCATCACTGGCGAGATCTGCGACGGCAAATGCGCCGCCGGCGGCATGCGCCCAGGCATCGGCCTGGCGCATCGGGCCTGCGCGACGCTGTGCCTCGATGGCGAGATCCCCGCGATCTTTGTCGCGACGCAACCGATCGCCGGGCATGCCGTCCTGGTGCTGGCAGACGCCCGCGGCGGGGCGCCGCTACCGGCCTTCCGCGATCTGGTTGGCCGCCGCGTCACGCTCGAGGGCGCCGTGGAACGGCGCGCCGACATCCTGGTGTTCCGGGCGGAGCTGCCGTGACCGCGCGCGGGACTCTCGCAGCGGGCACCACCATGTTGGCGGCTTGGGGCGCCTGGATCGCAGCGGGCTGGATCGTTGCAGACATTGGGCTGCCCTTCGCCGTCCTGCTGCAGCAGGCACTACTGTTCATCCTCGTGCTGTCCGTTGCCGAGCGTGTCCTGGCCCGCTTCGCACCATCAGGAGAGTTCCATGGCTGATATCGCCCTCGTCACCGGCGCCGCCGGCAATCTCGGCCGCGCCGTCGCCGTGGCGCTGGCCGCGCAAGGCTGGCGCCTCGCGCTGCTGGATCGCGACGGCGCGGCGCTCGCCATGCTCGCCGCGGCGCTGCCCGGCGAAGGACATCTCGTGCTGGCCGGCGTAGACCTCACGGATGCGGCGGCCTGCACGTCGGCCGTGGCCGATACCGGCGCCGCACTCGCCGGGGTGGTCCACACAGTCGGCGGCTTTGCCGCAGGTGCCATGGCCGAAGGGGGGCTCACGGCCTTCGAGCCGATGTTCCGGCTGAACCTGTTGACCACCGCGAACCTGTTCGCCGCCGCGCTGGCGCCGATGCGCGCGGCGGGGCGTGGCAGCCTGGTCGCGATCGGCGCCATGGCGGCACTGCGCGCGCCGGGCGGGCTTGCCGCCTATGCCGCCGCCAAGTCCGGCGTGTTGCGCCTGGTGGAGGCAACGGCGGAGGAGGTAAAGGCCGAGGGCATCCGCGTGAATGCGCTGCTGCCCGGCACCATCGACACGCCGCAGAACCGCGCGGCGATGCCCAATGCCGACACGTCGCGCTGGGTGGCCCCGGCGGAACTTGCCGAGGCCGCCGCCTTCCTGCTGTCGCCAGCGGCCTCCGGCGTCACTGGCGCGCTGCTGCCGGTGACGGGGCGCGGCTGAGAGAGAGTCCGGTGCCGGCCTTCGAAAGTCGCCGTTCGGAGACTTTGGAGTCAGGCTCTGACGCGTTCAGCGCAGCAGCCGGACCAGCCCCACCGCCAGGGCCAGCCCCGCCACCACCAGCGCCAAGCCAGTCAGCTGCAGGGTGGTCGGCCATTCACCGGCAACCGGGATACCGATCAGCATCGCCGTCACCGGCACCATGGCCGGGAAGACCGCCGCCCGCGATGCCCCAAGCCACTTCACCGCGCTGGTGAAGGCGAGCACTGCGACCACGCCGGACAGCACACCCTGCACGACGACCTGCGCCGCGAGGTCCGGCACTGGCAAGGCGAGGATGCGCCCGAAGCCCGCCGTGACGGCCACGACCGGCACCAGCACGGCACCCGACAGGACACAGACCAGCACCGTGGCCTCGACCGGATCCGCACCCCAGCGCTTCCCCAGGATGCTGAAGCCCGCCCACATCAGTCCCGCGGCCAGGAACATCGCATCGCCGACCGGTGTCATCGCGCCGCCGGCAAAGAGCCCGGGCCCCGCCACCACGGCGAGGCCGCCGAGGATCACGGCGACTCCCGCCAGGCGTTCGCGCGTGGGCCGGTCGCGCAGCAACCAAGCGGCCAGCGCGATGCTGCCGATGGTCACCGCCGCGGGCTGGATCAGCGCGCCATGCGCGAGCGGGGCGAAGGCGTAGCCCCCTACGCCCGCCAGCACGAAGGGCGGGCCGGCCAGCGTTGCCAGCACGCCGGCACGCCACCAGCCGATGCGCCGCGCCAGCGGCAGCCCGCGCGTGACGACGAACGGCAGGGTCACGAGGCCCGCGACGCCGTAGCGAATTACCGCGATGTCGACGGCAGCGAGGCCACCAACCACCCCGGCGCGCGAGAGTGCGAGATACAGCCCCCACAGCACGGCGGCGACGACGCCCGCGGCAAGGCCCTTCATCACCGGGCTGGCGGGGGCGGCGACAGGCGCGGAGGGAAGCACGATGCTCGACATGGTGTCTCTCCGTCAGGCTGCCATCGGGGACAGCATGTCGAGTGCGGCGCGCGGGTCGACCCGGCGCCGGTAGTCGGGCTCGATGAAGGCCGCGCGGATGCGCCCGCCGCGCTCGACCACGAAGGTCGCGGGCATCGGCAGCGCCCAGCTGCCGTCGCCGTTGCGTTCGGGCAGCGCGTGGCCGGCCTTTTCGTAGAATGGCCGCACCGTGTCGGACAGCGTGAAGCGGATGCCGAGCGCGGAGGCGAGCGCGCCCCCGGTATCGCTGAGCACCGTAAACGCCAAGTCGTTCTTCTCAGCGGTTGAGAGCGCGTGGTCGGGGCGCTCGAAGGACACCGCCACCAGTTCGGCGCCCGCCGCGCGGATCGCCGGCAGCGCCTGCTGGTAGGCCCGGAGTTCGAGGTTGCAGTACGGGCACCAGCCACCGCGGTAGAAGGTCACAATCACGGGCTTCGCGGCGACCAGCGCGGCGAGGTCGAAAGGCCGGCCGCGCTGGTCGATCAGCGCGGTGCCGGTCGGCAGTGCGTCGCCGGCCCGCGCGGCGCGCTCAAGAATTCCGCTGCTGCGGAGATCCTCGATGTCGCCGGCGATCATGCGCGCGATGGTCTCGCCCACGCGGGATTCCCAGCCGGTGCGCTGGGCGTCGAGGTCGGTCTGCAGGGTCATGGCACGATGTCCTTCGTCGAGGGCGGGGCGTCAGGCGGCGGCGGCGACGCGGTTGCGCGGCGCGGTCCAGGCCAGCGACGGATCAGCCATAAAGGCCTCGTACGGCGTGTGCGTGAGGTGGTTGGTGTAGTTGCTGATGGTCTTGGTCGCGACGACCGTCACCACCTCGAGCACATTGGCGCGGGTGAAGCCGGCGGCGATGAAGGCATCGACCGCGGCGTCACCGACCAGCCCGCGCGCGCGCACCACGGCTTCCGCGAAGGCGCGCAGCGCCTGCAGGCGCGGATCCGCGATGGGCGTGCCCTCGCGCAGCGCCTGCACCGCGTCCTCGGCCATGCCGGCCTTGCGCGAGAGGAAGGTATGCCCGGCGGTGCAGTATTCGCAGCCGTGGAAGACGTTGACCGCCTGGTAGGCGACCTGCTGCTCGACCGGGGTGAGGGTGGACTTCGCGACCAGGCCGAACAGCGTGTCATAGGCGGCGAGCGCCACGGGGCTCTCGGCGAGCGTCGCATGCAGCGTGGGCACAAAGCCCCAGGCCGCCTTGGTCTGCGCAAGCAGCTGCCTGCTGCCTTCGGGCGCGGTATCGGCGGTGTGCAGGTCGAAGCGGGTCATCGGTGGTCTCCTGGACCGTCGGGCGGCGGGGATGTCGTCCGTGGCGGCAGTGATGCGCCGATACGCGCGGTGACAGAACGCGTCTTGCGCACACCATTCTCATACGCATGATGTATGAATGAGCGACGCCCTGCCGCTGTTCCGCACCTTCCTCCGCGTCGTCGAGACCGGGTCCTTCAGCGCGGCGGCGCGGGAGGCGAACACCTCGCAGCCCACCATCTCGCGCCAGGTCGCCGCGCTCGAGCAGCATCTGGGCTGCCTGCTGCTGCAACGCACGACGCGCACGCTGGCGCTGACCGAGGAGGGCCGCGCCTTCTACGAGGCCGCGCGCCGGGCCGTGGAAGCGGTGACCGAGGCCGAGACCAGCGTGGGCCGGCGCAAGGGGCGCGCCACCGGCACGCTGCGCCTCGCGGTGGCCGAGGTGATGGGC
This sequence comes from Roseomonas fluvialis, assembly GCF_022846615.1. Lineage (NCBI taxonomy): Bacteria > Pseudomonadati > Pseudomonadota > Alphaproteobacteria > Acetobacterales > Roseomonadaceae > Roseomonas > Roseomonas fluvialis. The sequence continues at coordinate 451,127 of NZ_AP025637.1, read as the reverse complement.
CGGCTGCACCTGCTGCCGCGCCTGCCGCGCTTCCTCGATCGCCATCCGGATCTCTCGGTGGACCTGGTGTTGTCGGACGGCTTCACCGACCTGGTCGAGGAAGGCATCGACATGGCGCTGCGCGTGGGCGAGTTGTCCGACCCCTCGCTGGTCGCGCGGCGGATCGGGCTGACGCGGCGCGTGGTGGTCGCCACGCCCGACTATCTCGCGCGGCGCGGCGTGCCGGCGACGCCAGGCGATCTGCGCGGGCATGACTGCGTCCTGTACAGCGGGCTCGCCTCGGGGGCCGCCTGGCTGTTCGACGGGCCGGAGGGGCCGCTGAGCGTGCCGGTCGCGGGCCGCGTGCGGGTGAGCACGACCGAGGCGGTGCGCGCCGCCGTTCTCGGCGGGCTTGGCATCGGGATGGTGCCGGTCTGGCACTTCGTCGGTCGCGAGTTCGAGGAAGGGCGGCTGGTCCGCCTGCTGCAGGCCTGGGAACCGAAGCCACAGCCGATCCATGCAGTATGGTCGACACGCCGCTACCTCGCGCCGAAGGTGCGCGCGATGATCGACTTCCTGGCCGAGGAATTCGACGCCGACCCGCGCCTGAGCGGGCGCGGCTGAACACGCGGCGGCCCTGGCGCCGTCAGCCCTGTGTGGGCAGGCGCCGCGCCAGTTCCGCCTCGAGCTCGGCGATGCGCGCATCGCGCTTCGCCAGGGCGGCGGCGACGTCGGCGGCCTCGAAGCGCTGCGGGATGTGCTGCGGGCAGTTCGCGTCCCACGCGCCGAGGTCGAACAGGATGGCCTGCTCCGGGATGGCGGAATACCCGTCGGGGCGCAGCGCCTGCAGCAGGGCTGCGTCATCCTCCACCACGCGCGCCGTTCCCCAGAGCTTGATGCGCCTCCGGTTTGCGTAATCCATCAGGAACAGGAAGGCCTTGGGGTTGTCGGCCAGATTTCCCAGCGTGATGTACTGACGGTTGCCCCGGAAATCCGCGAAGCCAAGCTGCGTCGGCGAGAGCACGTGCAGGAAGCCCGCCGGGCCGCCGCGATGCTGGATATAGGGCTGCCCATCGGCACTGGCGGTGGCTAGGAACACGCTTGTCTGCGCACCGATGAATTCCGCGAGATCGGGCGTGATCCGGCTGCGGAACTCCATCTCGCGGTGGCGCGGCCGGGCGGTCTTGCGGTCCTGGACCGCACGCACGCTGGGGCTGAAGGGAAGCTGGTTCACAGGCCCATCTCCGAAAGGCCCGGATGCGCGTCCGGGCGGCGACCTTGCGGCCAGTGGAACAGGCGTTGATCCGCGCGGATCGGGAGGTCGTTGATCGAGGCCATGCGGGTGCGCATCAGCCCCGTATCGTCGAATTCCCAGCTCTCGTTGCCGTAGCTGCGGAACCAGTGGCCGCTGTCGTCATGCCATTCATAGGCGAAGCGCACCGCGATGCGGTCGCCCTGGAAGGCCCAGACCTCCTTGATGAGGCGGTAGTCGAGTTCCCGCGCCCATTTGCGCGCGAGGAAGGCCTCGATCGCCGCGCGCCCCTGCAGGAACTCGGCGCGGTTCCGCCAGCGGCTGTCCGGCGTATAGGCGAGGGCCACGCGGGTGGGGTCCCGCCCGTTCCACGCATCCTCGGCCATGCGGGCTTTCTGGGCGGCGGTTTCGGCGGTGAAGGGCGGGACCGGCGGGCGGTACATTATGGGTTTCCCTGTCTTCGGGCGGGACGGACGGCAACGCCTGTGCGGCGACGCCAATCGCTTTTCAGGCGGCGCGCGACACGACGGGGAAGTCCACCACCGTCTGGGCCACCTCGTTGAGGTAGTTGGTCCAGGTGTTCAGCGCGACGTGAAGGATGATCTCGACGATCTGCGCATCGGAATAGCCGGAGAGCTTCACCAGGCGCAGCGCATCGTCATCCACGTGGCCGCGCTCCCGCGCCACCTTGGCGGCGAAGCGCACGGCGGCATCGGCCCTTGGGTCGTTGGAGAAGCCGGCGCGATTGGCGGCGATCTCGGCGGCATCGAGCTTCGCCGCCGTACTGCCGAGGTAGGTGTGGGCGGCGAGGCAGTAGTCACAGCCATTGATCTCGGCGACGGCCAGCGCGATGCGCTCGCGGGTCTGGGCGGGCAGACTGCCCTTGGCCAGGGCGGCGCTGAGGCCGAGATAGCCCTCCAGCGCAGCCGAGCTGCTGGCGACGGTGCGGAACAGGTTGGGCACGGAGCCCAGCTGCTTCTGCACGGCGGCGAGGAAGGGGCGCGAGGCCTCAGGGGCGGCTTCGATCGAGGCGTGGGTGGCAAGGCGGGTCATCTGAAGTCTCCTGCTTGGGCGGTCGGAGGATCCAGCCGCGACAGGGCGGATATGCTTCATTGCTCCGCAGACGATAATTCTCATTCCTGGAACTTCATCATTGCTTGTGATGCAATGATGTATGGATCGCTTCGCCGCCATCTCCGCCTTCATCGCCGTGGTGGACCGCCACGGGTTCGCCCCTGCCGCGCGGCATCTGGGCCTCGTGCCCTCCGCCGTGACGCGGCATGTGGCGGCACTCGAGGCGCATCTCGGCGTGCGCCTGCTGGCCCGCACCACGCGCTCGGTCACGCTGACCGAGGCCGGCGCGCATTACCTTGAGAGTGCCCGCCGCATCATGGCCGAACTGGCGGAGGCGGAGGAATTCGCACAGTCGGAGCGGTTGACGCCGGTGGGGCGTCTGGTGGTGTCAGCCCCCGCCGTATTCGGCCGCCTGCATGTGGCGCCGCTGATGGCCGAGTACCTCCGGCGCCATGATGGCGTGCAGGGGCAGCTCCAACTCTCCGACCGCTGGGTGAACATGGTGGAGGAGGGGGTGGACTGCGCCATCCGCATCGGCCACCTGCCCGATTCCGGCCTCGTTGCACGGCGCCTGGGCGAGACGCGGCGGATCATCGTCGCGGCCCCCGGCTACCTCGCCCGCCACGGGACGCCGCGGGACCCGCGCGAGGTGACGGCGCATGCCATCATCCGGTTCTCGGCCTTCGAAGGGGCTGAGGAATGGCGCCTGTATCGCGATGGCCTGGAGGAACGCGTGCCCATCGCCCCGCGGCTGGTCACCAACAGCGCCGATGCGGCGCTTTGCGCGGCCGAGCGCGGAGGTGGCCTGACCATGGTCCTGGCCTATCAGGCGCGTGAGGCCCTCGCCGCCGGCCGCCTGATCCGAATCCTGGGCGACTTCGAGGCACCCGTGCTGCCCATCCAGATCGCATGGCCCGCGGCAAGGCTGATCCCGGCCAAGTTGCGCGCCTTCATCGAGACGGCCACCGACAACTGCGATTGGCACTTTGGCTGATCGGGCGAGCCTGATCGCGGCCAGACGGATCAGCGGCATGCGCACCGAGGTCGCGCGCCAGCAAATGAATTCAGCCTGCCCTCGAGGATCACGCTGGGCCAGTCGCGGGAGTGCCAACGTGCATCCACACGGCTTTGGGCGTGTTCAGATCGGGGCGCGACGTATATCGCGAGCTCGGCCGCAGCGGCGGTTCGAAGCCGGGCGTACTCCCTTCGCCATCACTCCGGTAGAGTGGTGCGCTGAGGTGCCGCACGTACCGCGCCCGCACAGCTTCGTCACGATGAAGCAAGCGGTGCCTCGACGCTTCCACGTGGTATCCCCCGTGTACCTCCAGGAGCCACGCTGCGGGCAGCGCAGGAGACGGATGTCGACGACCCCCGGATCGTCGCAGGGATGAATGCAGTCGTCGGGACGGGGCTGCTCAGAGCGGAGAGGGTTGGGGAGGTGCACAAGTGATCTCGGCCCCTCCGCAGATAGGCGCGCCACGACGACAGTCGCGTCAAAGTACAAGCATCAATCCCCTGCTCCCGAGCCGGGCGTGTGAACGCAGCGTAAAGTTAGACTTGGATCGCGCGCCCGGCGACGCGACCCTCCTCCGCCAGTCGCTGCCACCTGTGACCCAGGTTCCTGATCACGACCGAAACCCCGGATCCGATACCGATGCTGACGGCGTAGCCGAGCGCATACGGCGGGAGAAAGCGGACCCAGTAGTCGACGAACAGTTGCCACAGATTGCGGCTTCCTAACTCTGCGAGTTCGATCACGAGCATTGTCAGGCACCCGACGACAAGGCCGACACACGTCGCCAAGACCGCGGTACGCATCTCCTCAACCGGTGTCGACGGTAGGGACGGCCTCAGCAGGCCGGCCGCTGCCGCGGTCACGATCAACCCCGACCACCAGAGCGCAATTCGGCGAAGCGCGCTGCCGTCTCGGAACATGGCAGATGCTTCGTCATAACCCGGCTGCCCTATCGCGACCGCCAACAGGATCGCACTCAGGCTCACCCGCCAACCGAACATAAGGCCCACAATGATCGCGCCATGGAGCCAGATGCCAAACGGCATGGCGAGCGGCGGCGTAGGCATCGCGAAGGACGCAAGCAGGATCATCGTCGCGCCCGCGATCGCAAGAGGAAGAGTCAGCCCCCTTCGTGCGAGGCTCACTTGCAGCTCGATGAGCCTGCCCATCGCGGCCGTACCGCCGCGCTCGATGATCTGCCAAAGCGGAATCGTGAGGCTCACGCCGACCGCAGCGATGGTCGCAGTGGCGATGTCGGCGGCGATGTCCAACCGGTTCGTCTCGATCTCCGGCAGATGTGCAGACAGCCAGTCCGGCAGCGGGCTCATCAGCGGCCCGACAAGTGGTAGGGCAAGCATCACGTTGCCCGCCAGCCAGAGTAGGATCTGGCCAACGGGAATAGCGACGAATAGCGCAGCAATGCGCACTCCGAGCCGCAGATTCCGATACCGCTCCAGGCAGCGCAACCCGCTCCAGATGGCAAGCACCGAGATCATGAGGCTAAGCGTCAGGCCAAGGTGCCCGCTGGCTCCAACACCCAACACGGCCTCGCGCCAGATGAACCCAAGCGTTCGCACAGCCTCAGCCGCAAATAGATAGAGACCGTAGAGGCCCGCCATCAGAAGGGCGAACGCCAGCAGCTTGCCTAGCGCCTCGCCCCCTGCTCCTGCGACGCCCGCGCCGCTCGTTGGCGTGCCGGAGTTGCCAGGCGAGGTCGCCGACGCGGCCTCGATCGCTCGCCATGACGCTTCGGCGTGCTCGCGCTCAGCGACCCGGCTGTCGTAGTTCGCGACAACCTGCGATGAGGCGCCATGCTGGCTGATCAGCCGCCCTCGCTCCATGTCGGACATCAGGTCCCCCGCAACACTTGAGCCGGCGCGATCGTCGGCGGGTTTCCGGACGCGCGAAGCGCTCTGCTCGGTCGTCTTCCCAGTTCATGCCAGCCACAGGCTTCGCGTGGCTGACGCGCATTCCAAACCGAAGCAGTGGGCAGGCGGTCTGCCGGTCCAGAGGCGGTCATCGTCTCACCGCACGCAGTTGGACAGGTGGCGCTGAAACTCCCCGATCGACGAGCGCGGCGAAAACCGGATCACATGCGCGTTGTGGCGCGCGTCCCACACCCGCAGGATGACCCGGTCCGATCCCGACAGCATGTTCAGCAGCCAGGCGGAGTCCCAGGTTGTGGAGGCACGCTGCACCGAGGGCTCGAACATCCCGGCTAGTCCAATAAATCCTCCGACGCCGAACGGGTCGATGGCCGTGGTCGGATGCCGGTCGAGGATCTGCCAAATGAGACGCTGAACCACGCGATCGTCGAAGTTGATCTCCATCAGTGCCGCACGCAAACGGCTTTCGGACAACTCGTTGCGCAGGGGCAGACTGCCATTGGCAAACAGGAGTTCGAGGCGCGGACCCGCGCAGCGGGCCTGGATCATCTGGCCACCGGGACCGCCGCCTTCTGCAGGGTCAGCGGCGAGGTTGGCATATTGCGTCACCTCCCGGGTGACCGGATCCTGCGAGCGACCGAATCGCCAGCGAGTCGAACCGGAGGCCGCTGGCTGCGCAGGGCGCGCGGCGTTAACTTGCGGCGCGGGCCGGGGCGCCGTCGCCGCATCACGCAGCTTTAGCGTGGCGCGCTGCGCGGTCGGCATCCGCGAGGCGGTTCGGAGCGCGAGTTCCAGCTGCCGGACGTCCTCCGTAAGGATCGCCGCATCGCGCCCCTGGCCGCTGACGCGCAAGGCGAGCGCTTGCGTCCGAAGCTGCTGGTCCGCGTCAGTCGTCGGCCGCCAGGCCTCGATCGCCGCGCGGCTGAAGGGCAGAATCTGGACGATGTCGGCGGTCTTCTCGACGAAGACGTAGAGATAAGCGTCCTCATCGCCGACCGGCATTGCATCCAGTTGCCCGAACTGCGTCGCGCTGAAGCGAATTGCGAGGACGGAAGGACTGCCTGGTAGCGCGAAGTAGCGCGCCTGCATCACGATTTCTGTCGGCGCACTGCCGCGTGCCGCCGTGTTTCGAATGACGATCCGATGGCCCCCGGCGTCATCTACACGGATGGTCACGAGTTGAACGATGGCAATCGCCATCTGATTGACAAGATTGTTCGAGGAGGGGCTCAGGTGCTCGAAGCCAACGTGGCGAAAGGGAAGGCTCGGCGTCGCGTCAGGGAAATCGAAGCCGCGATTAGATCCACTGACCTGCAGGCACGCGGCTAAGGGGAATGTGAGGACCAACGCGGCAAATAGTGCGCGGGCGGTGCGGGCGATAATGCCGCGAACTCGTACCATCGGTCGCCTCCGTTCATTCCACGTTGTTGCGCGGACGATGTCGGGCGTTATTGCCGGCGGTGAGAGGCTAACGGGCATTAGACGTCGCGGTAAACTGTCAAGTGCTGGCTATGCGGCATACCGCGTGAAATACTTCTGATTCGAGATTTGTTGAGCAAGAACACACGGATTGGTTGCAACGAGAGCCGCAAGCACAATCATTTACGGCCAACGACTAGCGATATCTCGAGTAGCTTCGACTTGCTGAATTGATGCTCGTCGACTCCCACGCCGATGGCGCGGGTCGGCATGTTGCGGCACACGATCGTGCTGGTAAGCGGCTGCGGCGCAGAGATTTCCGATTGCCTGTTCCCGAGCGTGACGGAGGTCCTCGCCGAATTGAAGCAGCAGGCGGCGGTGGAGCTCGTCAACAGGAGCGCTATCCTCTGTCTGTATCACGCAAAAGGCTTGTCTAGCGGCATGTTCGAGACCTTGGTGCATGCAGATTGGAGCATGAGCCCGAAGAAGCGCTGGGCGGCACGCGCTCGTCGCGTTGCTGGAAACTGGCAGGTCGAAGACCCCTATCCGGTCGGAAGTTGCGCGGCGCTGCTCGACCACTGCTTTGGGGCGATCGCTGATGGACCAGTCCTGGTCGGCTTCGATTTTCCCATTGGTGTGCCCGCCGCGTTCGCGGCAAACGCAGGCATCACCAGCTTCCGGGACGCCCTACCACTACTCGGCGAAGGCAGGTGGAAGGATTTCTTCCACGTCGCGGAAACGCCCGGTGACATCTCACTGGAGCGACCATTCTACCCGCGGTCATCCGCCAAGGGAGCAACACGCGCCGCGCTCGTCGCTGCCTTGGGAATGAGCCGCTACGAGGAGCTTCTCCGCATGTGCGAGCGGCGGACGAGCGTTCGACGAGAAGCATGCAGCCTTTTCTGGACACTCGGCGGCAACCAGGTCGGAAGAGCCGCGATTTCCGGCTGGCGGGAGATCGTCGCGCCAGCCTTGCTGCGCGGCGCTCGGATTTGGCCGTTCGACGGCAACCTCGCAGATCTCGCGAAGACGGCGGCTGTGGTGATCGCTGAGACATACCCCGCCGAGGCCTATCGCATGATCGACGCGGGCTTCGCCGCAACCGAAAGCAAACGGCGTGTCGAAGACCGTCGGAGAAAAAGCACAGCGCATCCTGGATTGGGCAGCGCGACACGACGTGAAGCTATCAGCCAGTGCTCATGCCAGCATCCTCGACGGATTTGGATCCAAGTCCAACGGCGAAGACAAGTTTGACGCCCTGTTTGGCCTGATCAAGATGATCGAAGTTGTCGATGCGCGGCGCCCAGAGGCGACCGAGCCGCAGCGGGAGACGGTGGCGGTGGAAGGTTGGATCCTCGGTCGCTGACACTCGTCGCGCATTCCGACAGGCGCCGCACAACACGTGCGACAAGGTGCTTACTGCGTTGCGATGGCTGGGTGTGCAGCCGGATGCGACGCTCGGCGTTCCCGTCACGATGCGCCAAGCCTTCGATGCGGACCGGCGCGTCATCGGCGAGCGCATCCACGCGCAGACTGTCACGTCATGAGAGAGGCTGTTCAGTATCCTGCGCGCCGGAGTCGCCGATGCCGACTATCGCACCGCACATGACCTTTGTGACGTCGAACTACTGGACGACGGCGTGCGCGCACGACTCGCCAATGGCGTGACCGAACAGGGCGACCTGCTGGTCGCAGCCAACGGCTTCCGTTCGACCGTCCGTAGCCTGCTTATGCCTGCGACCGAGCCCGTCTACGCGGGCTACGCCGGCTGGCGCGGCTTGACGGACGAGGCGGAAATGGTGGCGCGCCTTGGTTCCGGCTTCTTCGCCAGGTTCGGCTTCGACCTTGCCTGCTCGTACCAGATGGTCGGCTATCCGGTCGCTGGAGTGGAGAATGATCTGCGCCCGGGCCACCGGCGCTACACCTTCGTCTGGTATCGACCGGTCGACGACGAACGGCTGAGGGAACTCCTCACGGACGCGAGCGGCCAGGTGCACGGCTTTCCATCCCGCCGCCGCTGATCCGTGCGGGGTTGCTGGCCGAGATGCGCAACACCGCCGAGCGGGAACTCTGCCCGCAGCTCCGGGAAGTCATCCGCCTGACGGCGCAGCCCTTCTTTCAGCCGATCTACGACGTGTGATCGGAGCGACTGGTGCAGGGCCGCGTTGCCCTCATTGGCGATGCGGCCTTCGTCGCGCGTCCACATGTTGGCGCCGGCGTGACCAAGGCCGCGGAGGACGTGCTTGCCCTCGCGCAGGCGCTCGATGTCGCCGGCGACATTGGGTCGGGACTCGTTGCGTACGAGCAGGCGCGGCTGGAATCGGGCCGCCAGATCGGCGCCTGGGGACGGCGTCTCGGCGGCTACCTGGCCCCGGGGCACGCCGTAACCATGGCGCCTGGCGAAATCTTCGACGTGCCGACGCGGCACGCAGTCCGGTCGCACCGGACGTGCCGAAATTCGCCGAGCAGGGCTTCGCGGGCGTCGAGGCCAGTTCCTGGTTTGGCATCGCCGCGCCATCCGGCACGCCCGCGCCTGTCGTGACGCGGCTGCAGCGTGCCATCGCCGCGGCCCTCGCGATGCCTGACATCCGCGCGCGGATCGAGGGCATCGGCTTCACCGCACAGGCCTCCTCACCCGAAGCGCTCGGCCAGATCATCGACGAGCATTCGCGTCTTTGGGGCGGCGTGATCCAGCGGCTGGGCATCCGTCTCCAACTTTGAACGACGGGGGAGCTGCCTGCGGTTACCTGTGCAGCTCCGCACTCGCGGCGACAGCGTTACGAAATCGCACCTCGCACCAGCCATCTGCCGCCCATGGGCGGACAACAGGATCTAGAGACGGTTCGAATTCGAGCGCACGCGCTCCGCCGTTAGCGATGGGCGCCATGGGCCTGTCGGGACGCCGCAACAGTCGCGACGCAGCACTTGCCGAAGCCGACGGCACCCTTCGGCGCATTGCTCACCCAAGCCGCAGGCACCGGATTCGGACGCCGAGAGTCATCCGGATATTGCGAATATGCGTCCAAAGGGACGCGCCGGGGCCGGGTCGATCCCCAGCAACGCCAAGGAGCCCCAGACGCCGGCCGAGGCCGAGTCGATCACCGGCACGCCAAGCTCCGTCTCGAGGCTCGCGGCGACCTCGAAGCCGGGCAGGTTCGTGCTCCAGACCAGGATCGCGTCGGGCTTCGCAGTCGCGACCTCCCGCGCCAGCGCGGCAATGTCGCCCGGTGCAACGCGAGCGGCATCGAGGTTGTCGGTCTGACCGAAGCCACGCACCGCCGCGAGCTCGCAGCCCAGCCCACGTGCGGCGTCCGCGGCATAGTCATGGTCACCGGGCACAACGAAGCCTAGGCGCTTCGCGCCGAGCCGCGCCAGAAGCGTGGCGGTGGCAAGGGAAGCAGTGGTGGCAGGCAGGCCAGTCGTCCCCGTCATCTCTGCACAGAGGGCTTCGTCCGAGGCGAGCCCGAACGTGGCTCCGCGGGAGCCGTTCCAACACAACACGGATACCTCAGCGTGGCTCAGTTGCCAGGCGGCGTTGCGGTAGGCCGCGGCATCATAGCCGTCCTTCGGCTGGCCGGTGCCAGCGCCGAAATATGTTATGCGCGCAAAGCTGGCATCCACATCCTCGAAGTTCCGGAGGATGGCGATCGTCGCGCGCTCGACGCTACGGTTCGACGAAGGGAGGATGGTGCCGATCGCGCGTCGCATGGCGCAGGTCCCGTTGTGGATGCGTCGTTAGACTAGGCCCCATGCGCGCGCGAGCCAATCACGCGGGCAGACGAGATGAAGACCGTCGAGCAACGAGCGAACGATCCGCCCTTGGGAGCCTTGCGACGGCGCGCCGGCAGGAGATCGCCTCGCGCAGCTCGTCGTTCGGAAACATGCAAGGTGGCCGGACCGCTTTGTTCAGCGGCACCGATCCGCGTCATGCGCCCCGCCCGGAGCGCGCATACCTAGGCGCGGCACGTTCCAAGGCAGTCTGGAATGCGGTTCACCGCCGCAGTGGGCACCAATGTTCGACCTGGAACACCGACGCGAGCTGGTCGCTGGCTCGATTGCAAGGCATCGCCGATGGTGCTGGGCTTCAGGTCCGGACCGCTGATCGAGGAGGATGTCCGTCATGCGATACTGGTCTCTGATGGCAATGCCGCAGTGGTCCTAGAACAACCGCTAAGCTTTGCACTGCGCGCCGCGACTGGCGCATTGCGGCCCGTCATCGCGGTCCCCGAGATCCGCCGCACCCGATCGTCCGTCCTGGTGCAACGATGATCGGAGCAAAGGCCGCCCGGGCACGGATCGCCCAGCGTGACGGCGCGATCCGCGCCTATGTGCATATCGGGGACAGCGCGTACGGAGGATCGGGGCTCCTCGCCGGCCTCGCCCTTGCGGTGAAGGACACGATCGATGTCGCCGGCTGGCCGACGGAGGCGAACTGTCGCCTCTTCCGAGGTCGCATCGCGCGGGAAGATGCGGCGGTTGTCGCGCGACTGCGGGCGCTAGGCGCGGTACCGCTCGGCAAGGTTTCCACATGGGAACTCGGCGCGGGAACCGGCGAGGTGCAGGAACTCGCGCTCGCGCCGCCTCCCGCCCACCCCTTCGTACGCGGCGCCTTCGTCGGCGGCTCTTCGAGCGGTTCCGCCGTCGCGGTCGCCGCTCGGATGGCCGATGTCGCGCTTGGCGGCGACACGGGTGGGTCGGTGCGCTGCCCGGCGGCGGCGTGCGGTGTCGTCGGCCTCAAGCCGAGCGCCGGTCTCCTGCCACGGGATGGCGTCCTGGCCCATTCCGGTACGCTCGACCACGTCGGGCTGATCGGTGGCGACGCCATGCTTCTCGCGCGCGTCGTCACATTTCTCGGGGCGTCCCTGCACGAGGCGCCGCGCTATCCACGGATTGCGGTCATCAGGGCCTGGGATCGCGAGACGCACCCCGACGTGGCGGCGGCATTGTCCCTTGCATCGCAGCACCTTGCGGATGCCGGAGCGAACCTGATCGAAGCGGAAGCTCCCATCGGAATCGACAGCGCCAGGACCCTCGTCAGCACCATTGCGCTACCTGAGTCTGCAGCACTGCATGGGAACGTGCTTGCTGCACCGGTCGGAATGGTGAGCGAAGGCCTGCGCGCTTGGCTCCGGCCTGGGCTCGCTATTGACCAAGTCGCGCGGAAAGCCGCCATGGCCCAACGTGCGGCGCTCACCGCCACGGTCGATGCGCTGCTGGCCAACTGCGATGCCATCCTCTGCGCGGGCCATCTGCACCGCCTACCCGACGCCAGTGATGAAGCTGCCTGCATTGCATATTGCCTGGCGTCGCCGAACTGCGTGTTCAACCTCACGGGCCATCCGGCGCTCTCGGTTCCTGCCGGTATCGACGGGCGTGGGCGACCGATCGGCCTTCAACTCGTCGGTGCGATGGGCGCTGATGCCGCGCTGCTCCGTATCGCAGCGCTTATCCAGGAGCCAAGCTGGGACGAAAATCTGGGGCTCGGGTTCTGACCCCAGGCCAAAGCAAGTAAAGTCAGCCGCCACGCGCGTGCTGCCCATACGCGCTACGACCATCACTGCACGCCACGGCAGACCGTGACAGCGCTTTGGACCAATGCCAAGCGATACCGCTTGTGGCAGCCGGCACCGCTCGCAGTTTCACGATGCGCAACAATGCGTCAGCGCCGTCGTGCTCGAGTCCCGCGTGTCAGTGCCGGGCGCCTGGTTTTCGCTTCCACATGGCAGCGCCGATCGCGAGATCGACCGCGCCGCCCGCGTGAAGGCAAACGTCCATGCCACGACCTTGTGCGCCCACGCCCGCAATACCCGGGCAGGACGCACATCATCACCCACTACCGATCCGCTATTCCATGCGGACCGGTGTCAGGTCCTGGGCCCAGTTCTGCGCCTGCACGAAGCCGCGAACTCGCGGCGACATCGCCCGCGGGTTCAGATCGTGCACCACAAAGAGCCAGGTCGCGTCCTCGACCATGCGCGCGTTCAGTTCCGCGATCAGCGCGTCTTGTTTCGCGGGATCGAATTCGGCGCGGATGGCATCGGCGAGCCGGTCGAATTCGGGGTTCCGGACATTCGGCCAGTTGATGCCGCGCGGGGGGATCTTGTCACTCGCCAGGACGGTGACGAAGGCGAGGTCCGGATCGAGCGAGGACGTGGAACTGGCCAGGCCATGCACCCCAGCCTGACCGGGCCCATGCGCGCCCTGGCTGCGGCGCTGGCCCATAACGTTCCAGTCGATCACCTCGAAGGTCACCTCAACGCCGACCTCGCGCAGCATCTGCTGCATCGCCTCATTGATCAGCATCGCCTGCATCTGGCCCGAGCCGGAGGGCGAAACCGTCACCCGCAGCCGCAGCGGATTGCGCGGGCCATACCCTGCTTCGGCGAGCAGCCTGCGCGCCTCGGCCGGGTCATATCGAATGCGCCAGCTGGGATTGCCGAACCAGGGATGGTCCTCAGGCACTTGGCCGACCGACGCCTGTCCGAGGCCCTGGAGCATGGTCACAATGCCAGCGCGGTCGATCGCCAAGTTGAGCGCCCGGCGCACGCGAAGGTCGGTCGTCGGCGCCCCCTCGAGCCGGCTGAGCAACCAGGGCCAGGTGTGTGGGTAGATGTTTGTGACGATCTGCATGCCGGCGCTGCGCAGCCGTGCGATGGCATCGGGCGGCGGGGCCTCGATGAAGTCACACTGGCCCGACAGCAGCGCGGCAACGCGCGTGTTCGGATCGGGGATCGGCAGCAGCACAAGTCGGTCGTGCTTAGGGATGCGGGTCGGGTCCCAGTAGTCGGGGTTGCGCACAAGCTCGAGCCGCTCGCGCCTGGCGGAGCGATCGAACTTGTACGGCCCGGTCCCGGACGGGTTGCGGTCATAGGCATCCCAGCTTCCGCCAACCCTGTCCCACTGGGCCGGCGAGGACATCATGATTCTGCTGAAGTAGTAGGGAACGAGCGCATCGACCGTGCGAGTGGTGATGGCCACGGTGAGGTCGTCAATCTTCTCCGTGCTGACGACCGCGGTCATGCGGCCGAACGTCTGCGCGATCTGGCGCGGGTCGTATTGCGGCGCGCGCTCGTCCGTCAGCTTCGCCATGTTCCACACGACGACGTCGGCATTAAAGGGGCTGCCGTCGTGGAACTTCACGCCCGGACGCAGCCTGAACACCCAGCGCCGTCGCTCCGCTGGGTCGGCCTCCCAGGACAGAGCGAGGCCCGGTATGAGCGTGCTCGACCTGTCTGAGCGGGTGAGGTCCCAGTGGATCAGGCTGTCGAACATCGTGATGCCGACGAACCGCCAGCCTTCGCCACCCTGGTCTGGCTGACCGCCAAGGTAGGGAATGTCGGAGACAGTCATCGCAACACGCAGCACCGTCTCCGCCTGAGCGGTCGCGTGGGCGGGGAGCATCGGCGCGGCAACGGCGGCGCTGAGAATGGCGCGGCGGGAGATATCTGTGCTCATGCCTGCGACACCGTCAGAAGCGCAGCGGCAGCGCGGCCAGCACGCGGAGTTCCTAGCTGCGGTAAGCGTTTGCGTGCGCCTGTCGCCGAGGCGGCCGACAGATCGTCACCGGCAACTATAGATGCAGCGCCGGCGCGCGGGCCGATGGATGTCTGACGTGCCAGTGCGGGGCCGTCATACGGGCAGTTCGTTGGCATCAGGCCTCGTTGCTCCTCAACATCGACTGTGACGAAGATGACCGCGATCATGGCGTAGAATTAATGAAATTTAAGCTGCTCGAACAGGCAAAGCATTGCAAGAAGTTTAATTTCTGCTGAAATACATAGCTTATTGCCGTGTAATTTGGCATATACGCGCTGTCTATGGGTCAGTCGGTCATCAGTCGCAACTTCGCGATGATCGTCACCGACCGATGAACCGCGCTTTCGGCGCACGGCGCCAAAACGTTGGACGCCGGCAAAGCGGCTCGGTGAGGTATCTCGCAGTCGCTCCACGGACGGGTGCGGGTCGACATGGAGGCTTCAATGGTACGCCGCGTCTGACAATGATCAGCGGGCTGGGGGGCGCAGGAGTGGGGCTGCCCGCGCACGGCCTCCGGTGCAGCTTCCGACGACGCTTGATGACGCTTGATGCAGGCGCGCCCGCGACGACCAAGCCGGTCACGCACGTGATGCCGATGTGGGAGCCGCCACCAATGGTGGCCGCGGTCAACGCGCTGGCTCGCTATGAATCGCTGGCGGCTGCGGCCGTTTCCGCCGTGGGGCAAACCCCCAGCGGACGCGCAAGTCAGCACGACGCGTCGCCGATCTGGTCTACGCCTCTGACCTTAGCGCGAGCTGCATGTGCTGCGTCTATGCGGTAGAGCCGGCTCGGTAGAGGCGCGGGCTGATGACGTGCCTCGCCGGCGGATAAGCAAGGCGCCCTACTTGCTTTGTCGGATATGGGCCAGGAGCAGCAGGGCTGGACTGGAGGGTCTTCTCGACCGCTAGCGGGCCTTCGCCGTTCGGAGCCGTAGTGTCCTTGGCCTGCCCTTCCCCAAAAGCTGTCTGCCGGGGACGTAGTCCGTCGGCAGCGATGGAAGGTTCGGGATGAGGCGGAAGAAGGCGCGCGAGTCGGGGCAGGCAGGAGAAGCACGCGGTCAACGCCACGGTGAAGGCGTAGCACCGCCACGTGATCCGCGCCTCGTCCGCGACAGACGGGGCCGCGCGCGTCCAGGCGCCGCCTGCCCCCGAGGCGTCGGCACGCCGCGTTCGTTCAGGGCGGGTGCGTGCCACCGACGATTCGCTGTATGGCGCTGCGAAGCTAGGCGAAGGCTGCATCCACCAGCAGATCAGACCGATTGCCCAAGCACGAAGAAGCATACGCCGAAGCCGAGCACGCTGCGCCCATTCCTGGCGGGGGCGGGCTTACCGCGCCTCGTCGCGCGGGGATTCGGCATCGCTATCTTCAAGCGTCGCGATCAACGTTGCACCCTGGCGCATGTCGCTGGTCTCGAAGCCTTCCGTGAAGCGCGCCACAACCGGCGCGAGGAGGGTTCGCGCCTCCGCACGGCGGCGCTGTGCCACGAGCAGCCTTGCGGCGCTCGTCGCTGCGCGCAACTCCCACGCGGGTACGCCCTGCCCACGCGCGAGAACAAGTGCTTCGTGTAGGAGCGGCTCGGCCCCCGGGCGCGCCAGGGCGATCAGCGCCTCCGCCTTGAGGCGCAGCAATTCGGGCAGGCACCAGCGCTCGCCAGTCGACTCGCAGCGCGCCAGCGCCTCCTCGACGACGGCGAGGCCGTCCGCGGCCTGGCCCTGCGCGATCAGGCAATCGCCTAGCGCGGCGAGGAACGCGGTCAGATACTGCGTGAACCGGGCACGGCGCAGCTCATCCACCGCAGCGCGCAGCATCGGCAGCCCGTCCTCGGGATGCCCGGTGCGGGCAAGGAACTCGCCCTCGAAGCCATCGGCATAGGCGCGCCAGACATCGAGCGCCAGTGCACCGGCATGGCGCCGCAGCAGCGTCAGATACCGCTCGGCAGCGGCGTGGTTTCCGGTGAGCAGCGCGAGCGGGCAGGCCGACTGCGCGAGCACATTGCACAGCGAGAGCGTGTGGTTGAGTGCGGTCGCGCGCGCCACGCTCGCTTCGACCTCCTGCATCGCCTGGTCGGGGAACCCTTGCAGCCACAGGATGCGCGCACGGGTGATGCGCGCGGTGACGAGCTGGTCGAACTGATAGCGCACCACGTGCGACCGACGCGACGGCGGGACGTAGCGTTCGATCATGTGGTCGATATGCGCCCGCGCACGGGCCTGCTCACCCAGGAAGTGCAGCGAGGCGCCGGTCATGCGCTCGCCGACCAGGCGGTCGGTCGCGTCGGCCTTCTCCAAGGCCATCAAAGCCCGGAAGCGGTCGGCGATGGCGAACGCCTCGCGGAAGGCGCCGTGGTTGATGCAGTCGGCCCATAGCGCCCAGAGCGCACGCTGCTGGTAGTCGCGGTCACCGAGCGCTTCGGCAAGCTCGAGCGCCGCCCGCCAGGCGGCCGTGCTGCGCTCCACGCGGCCGATCGCGTACATCTGCGTCCAGCCCAGCGCGGCGTAAAGCTGCATGCGCCGTCGGTCGTCGACCGGCTGGCCGGGACCAAGCGCATCGAGCGCGCGCTCCGCCCAGGCGATACCCTCGTCCACCAGGGAGAGCTGGAACCACAGCGGCACGGCCGCCACGGTCAGCGCCACGCCTAGGCCCGGATCGCCGTCCGGACCGAAGGCCCAGATCAGCGCGGCACGAAGCTCGTCGACGCGGCGGGCATAGGTGCCGAGCCATTGGGCCGTGGGCCGGGTCTCCCATTCGGCCGCAGCTTGCTCGAACAGGGCGCGATGAAAGGCGGCGTGCAATTGCGCCACGATCGCGGCCTCGCCACGCTCGTCCAGCCTTTCGCGCGCATAGGCGCGGGTGGTGTCGAGCAGCCGATACGTCACGCCGAGCTCACCCGCCTCCATGGCAACCAGCGACTTGGCGACCAGGCAGGCCAGGTTGTCGTCGAAACCGGCGCCATTGGCCGGCGGCTGCTGGGCCACGGCGCGCGCGGCGGCAAGGCTGAAGCCGCCGGCGAAGACCGCGAGGCGCCGCAGGATCGCCTTTTCCGGCTCCGTCAGGGTGCCGTAGCTCCAATCCAGCGCCGCGCGCAGGGTCTGGTGACGGGGCAGCGCGGTGCGGCGCCCGCGCATGAGCACGCGCAGCCGGTCGTCCAGCAGCATCGCGAGCTCGTGCAGGCCGAACGCATCCATGCGGCCCGCCGCGAGCTCGATGGCGAGCGCGATGCCATCCAGGCGACGGCAGATATCGGCGACCACCGGGGCCTGCGCATCAGTCAGCGTGAATCCGCCAAGGCACGCCGCCGCGCGCTCGACAAAGAGCTGCACCGCGGGGAAGCGCATCGCCTCGGCCGCGGTCAGCGCCGGGATCGCAGGCGGCAGCCCAAGCGGCGGCATGCGCTGCACCCACTCCCCCCCGGCGCGCAGCGCCTCTCGGCTTGTCGCGAGGATGGCCGAGCCGGGCGCGCCGCGCAGCAGCACCTCGGCGAGATGCGCCGCCGCCTCGACCACATGCTCGCAGCTGTCGAGCAGGATGAGGTGCCGCCGCCCTTTCACCGTGGCGAGCAGCCCCTCGGTGTGCCGCTCGGCCCGGACCGCCAGTCCCAGTGCCGCGGTGACGGCGCTCGACACGAGCGCCGGGTCGTTGACCGGCGCGAGGTCAACGAGGAC
The DNA here is from genome assembly GCF_022846615.1 of Roseomonas fluvialis. Lineage (NCBI taxonomy): Bacteria > Pseudomonadati > Pseudomonadota > Alphaproteobacteria > Acetobacterales > Roseomonadaceae > Roseomonas > Roseomonas fluvialis. The sequence goes on along the minus strand of NZ_AP025637.1, from coordinate 433,304 downwards.
GACGCCGTCGGGGTAGGCGTTGGCGAGCGTCTCCGCCACAGCGAGCGCGACCGTCGTCTTGCCGATGCCGCCCGGCCCAACGAGGGTCACGAGGCGCCGCTGGCGCAGATGCCCGGCGAGGTCGCGCACCATCTCCTCACGCCCGATCAGGCGCGTGAGTGGCGCGGGCAGCATTGCGCCAGACGAGGCAGCAGGCGACGGCACGGCGCGCGACGCGGTGAGTGAGCCGACAAAGCTGTAGCCGCGCCCCGGCACGTTCACCACGAAGCGGCGCCCACCCTTCCCGTCGCGCAGCGCCTTGCGCAGCGCGGCGACGTGCACGCGAAGGCTCGCCTCCTCGACCGTCGTGTCAGGCCAGGCGCGTGCGATCAGGTCGTCCTTTGGCACGACCTCCCCCGCCCGTTCGAGGAGGGCGACGAGGATGTCGAGCGCACGGCTGCCGATCCGCACCGGCCGCCCATCCTCGAGCAGAAGGCGACGATCGGGATCAAGTGTGAATTCGCCAAAGGTGAGCACGCGTTCCGACACGCCCGCCGTCATCCTTGCCCTTTCTGCTGCACGTGGATTTTGCGTCACCGCACACGGATTTGCATCGCTTAACTCGCACCGTGAAGGCCCATCACGGAAGGTTCTCTCGGCAACTAAGACAGAGGGGCCCGCCGCGGTGACCGGAACGGAGGCAATCTGCTGCGGCGCTGCCCATGTGCTCGACACTGCCGTCGTCGCCTTCCTGGCGGGGGCCGCGCGCGACGGGATCGGGCCGATGGCCGCGACGGATATTGCAGAAGCGCGCGCCGCGCTGGTGCGGCTGCAATCCGTCCCGGTTGATGCTCCGGATGTCGACATCGAGGACATCGATCTTCCAGCGGGCCCCACTGGGCGGGTCGGCATCCGCATCCTGCGGCCGCCGGTAGCGAACGGGCGGCCGCTGCCCTGCGTGCTCTACGTGCATGGTGGCGGGTGGATCATGGGCGGCAGGCAGACCCATGACAGGTTGATGCGCGAACTCGCGGCCGGGTCCGGCGCCGCGGTGGTGTGCGTCGACTACGCCCTGGCCCCCGAGGCGACCTTTCCGGTGCAGATCGAGCAGGCCTACGGGGTATTGCGGCACCTGGCAGCGCACGCGGCCGACCATCGCCTGGATCCGTCGCGCATCGCCGTGGCCGGGGACTGCGCCGGCGGCACGATCGCCGCGGCGGTCACGATGCTGGCCAAGCAGCGGCGCGGGCCGGAAATCGCTTTCCAGCTGCTGTTCTACCCCATCCTGGCCGAGCTCACGCAGACCGTCGGGTCGCCCATGCCGTGGCTCAGTCGCACGACGGTCTGCCGGTACATCGATGCCGCCTTCCCCGATCTGGCGAGCCGCCGCCAGCCCACCGCCTTCCCGTTGCTGGCGACGACCGAGGCGCTGAACGACCTGCCGCCGGCCCTGGTGATCGTGGCGGAGGCCGATCCGCTCTGCGGCCAGGGCGAGGCCTATGCACGGCGCCTGGTCAAGGCAGGGGTGCGCGCCACCGCCACACGACACCTCGGCACCATCCACGACTTCGTCGCGCTGAACGCGCTGGCGGAGACGCCCGCGACGCGCAGCGCGATCGCGGAGGCGACCGCGGCGCTGAACCAAGCCCTCTATGGACGATAGCGCGCCCCCGGCGCACCCACATCGAAAGGACGCAGACCATGCCGACCGCCACGCCGACCCCGGGGAAGCTGCTGCTCACACCCGGCGATCACACGCTGGTCATGATCGACTTCCAGTCGCAGATGTCCTTCGCCACCAAATCGATCGACGTGGTAAACCTGCGCAACAACGCCGCGCTTGTCGCGCATGCGGCCGCAGGGTTTGGCGTGTCGACCATCCTGACGACCGTCGCAGAGAAAAGCTTCTCCGGCCCGATGTTCTCCGAGATCACCGACGCCTTTCCAGGCGAGGCAATGCTCGACCGCACCTCCATGAACAGCTGGGAGGATGTGGGTGTGATTGCGAAGGTCAACGCGATCGGCAAGGCGCGCATCGTGCTAGCGGGGCTCTGGACGAGCGTGTGCATCGTGGGCCCGGCGCTCTCGGCCATCGAGCAGGGCTTCGAGGTCACGGTCATCGCCGATGCCTGCGGCGATGTCTCGGCAGAAGCGCATGACCGCGCCATGGACCGCATGGTGCAGGCCGGCGCGAAGCCGATGACTGCCTTGCAATACCTGCTCGAACTCCAGCGCGACTGGGCGCGCGCGGAGACCTACGAGCTCACCACCGGAATCGCGAAGCAATTCGGTGGCGCCTATGGCCTCGGCATCATCTACGCCAAGTCCATGTTCGGCGCCGCCGAAGGCCATTGAACCGAGGAGAAGCGATCATGCCCTTCGCAGCCACCGCCGACGGCGTCGAGATCTTCTATAAGGACTGGGGCCCGAAGGACGCCCAACCCATCGTCTTCCACCACGGCTGGCCGCTCAGTGGCGATGACTGGGACGCCCAGATGCTGTTCTTCCTCGGGAAGGGGTTCCGCGTCGTCGCGCATGACCGGCGCGGACATGGGCGTTCCACGCAGGTCGGCAGCGGGCATGACATGGACCACTACGCGGCCGATGCCGCTGCGGTGGTGCAGCAGCTCGACCTCAGCAACGCCGTGCATGTCGGCCATTCGACCGGCGGCGGCGAGGCCCTGCACTACACGGTGAGGCACGGCCAGCCGCAGGGCCGGGTCGCGAAGCTGGTGATGATCGGGGCAGTGCCGCCGCTCATGCTCAAGACGGCGTCCAACCCCGACGGCCTGCCGATCGAGGTGTTCGACGGATTCCGCGCCGCCCTCGCCGCGAACCGTGCGCAGTTCTTCGTGGATGTCCCGGCGGGGCCGTTCTACGGCTACAACCGGCCCGGCGTCGCGACGCAGCCCGGTATCGTGAACAACTGGTGGCGGCAGGGCATGATGGGCGGCGCCAAGGCGCACTACGACGGCATCAAGGCCTTCTCGGAGACCGACTTCACCGACGACCTGAAGGCCGTGACGGTGCCTACCTTCGTGATGCATGGCGACGACGACCAGATCGTGCCCATCGCCGATTCCGCGCTGCTGTCGGCAAAATTGGTCAGGGGCGCAACGCTGAAGGTCTACCCGGGCTATCCGCACGGCATGTGCACCACGCATGCCGATGCGATCAACGCCGACCTGCTGGCCTTCATCCAGGGCTGACACGTCATGCGGCTCTACCTCGCAGCGCTCGGCGCCGGCCTTGTGGTCGGCGTCGTCTACAGCCTGCTGCAGGTCCGCTCGCCGGCGCCGCCGGTGGTGGCGTTGGTGGGTCTGCTCGGCATCCTGATCGGCGAGCAGGTCCTGCCCGTCGCACGCCACCTCATCGCAGGCGAGGGCCTGTGGTCGGCGATGGGCCTTGCCGGCTGCAGGGAGCATCTGTTGGGCCGCCTGCCTGGCCGCGCGACACGGGACGAAGCCGCGCCACCCTCGTGACGGGAGCAAAGACGATGCCCGAGACCGCCGACCTGATCCTGCACAACGGCCGCATCACCACGCTGGACCGCAGCAACCCGGTGGCCGAGGCCATCGCCATCCGTGACGGCCGTGTGCAGGCCGTGGGCCGCACGGCGGACATCATGCCGCTTGCAGGTGCGCAGACCCGCCGGATCGACGCCGGCCGCCGCCGCGTCATTCCCGGCCTGATCGACAGCCACATGCACATCATCCGCGGCGGGCTGAACTACAACATGGAACTGCGCTGGGACGGCGTGCGATCGCTGGACCAGGCGATGGCGATGCTGAAGGCGCAGGTAGCCATCACGCCGCCGCCGCAATGGGTGCGCGTCGTCGGCGGCTTCACAGAGCACCAATTCGTCGAGAAGCGCCTGCCTACTCTCGACGAGATCAACGCCATCGCGCCGGATACGCCGGTCTTCATCCTGCACCTGTATGACCGCGCGCTGCTGAACGCAGCGGCGCTTCGCGCCGTGGGCTACACGCGGGACACGCCGAGCCCGCCAGGGGCCGAGATCCAGCGCGATCCCGCCGGCAACCCGACCGGGCTGTTGGTGGCGCGCCCCAATGCGGGGCTGCTCTACGCGACGCTCGCGAAGGGCCCGCGCCTACCGCCGGCGTATCAGAAGAACTCGACGCGGCATTTCATGCGGGAGGTGAACCGCCTCGGTGTCACCGGCGTGATCGATGCCGGCGGCGGGTTCCAGAACTATCCCGACGACTACGCCATCATCGAGGAGTTGCACCGCGAGGGCGACCTCACTGTCCGCATCGCCTATAACCTGTTCACGCAGACCCCAAAGGGTGAGCGCGAGGATTTCGCGCGCTGGACCAGCATGATCGCTCCGGGTCAGGGGGATGATCTCTACCGACACAACGGCGCCGGGGAGATGCTCGTTTTCTCCGCCGCCGACTTCGAGGATTTCCGCGAGCCGCGTCCCGACCTTCCAACCGGGATGGAGACCGACCTCAAGGGCGTGGTGCGCCTGCTGGCCGAGAAGCGCTGGCCCTTCCGGATGCACGCGACCTATGACGAGACAATCTCTCGCGCGCTGGACGTCTTCGAGGAGGTGGACCGCGAGGTCGGCTTCGAGGGGCTGCGCTGGTTCTTCGACCATGCCGAAACCATCAGCCCGCGCAGCATCGAGCGCGTGAAGCGGTTGAACGGCGGCATCGCCGTGCAGCACCGCATGGTCTACCAGGGCGAGGATTTCGTTGCGCGCTACGGCGCGGCCGCCGCCGAGCAGACGCCACCCATCGCGCGCATGCTGGAGGCCGGCATTCCGGTCGGTGGCGGCACGGACGCGACACGCGTCGCCAGCTACAACCCCTGGGTCGCGCTGTGGTGGCTGGTCTCCGGCAAGTCGATCGGTGGACTGCGCATGACGCGGCCGGACCGGCGGTTGGATCGCGATGCGGCGCTACGTCTCTGGACCGAGGGTTCCGCGTGGTTCTCGGGCGAGCAGTCCGTCAAGGGACGGTTGGTGCCTGGGCAGCTGGCGGATCTGGCGGTGCTCGGCGCCGACTATTTCGAGGTGCCCGAGGACGAGATCCAGGACATCGCCGCGGTACTGACGATCCTCGGGGGGCGCGTCGTGCATGGGGCGGAGGAATTTGCGCCGCTCGCCCCTCCGCTGCCGCCGGCCATGCCGGACTGGTCGCCGGTGCGCCGCTTCGGCGGTTACCAGTCCCGCCTGCGTGCAGAGGCAGCGATCACCGAGACCTGCGCCTGCGCAACCGCGTGCGGGGTGCATGGCCATGCGCACGCTTGGGCGCGGCTCGATGCGCCGGTGCGCGACCAGGCGGGCTTCTGGGGCGCACTTGGCTGCTCCTGCTGGGCCTTCTGATGGCGGACAGCGCCCTCGCGCCACTGCGGCACCGTGTCTTCGCCGTGCTGTGGACGGCCACGGTCTTGGGCAACATCGGCACGTGGATGCGGGATGTCGGGTCCGGCTGGCTGATGACCTCGCTGGCGCCATCGCCAGTAATGGTCGCGCTGGTGCAGGCGGCGGGCACGCTGCCGGTCTTCGTTCTGGCGCTTCCGGCCGGTGCGCTGGCGGACGTGCTCGACCGTCGCAAGCTGCTGATCGTGGCGCAATGCAGCTTGGGCGTCGTGTCGGTTCTTCTCGCGCTGTGCACCGCGACAGGAATCATGACGCCCTGGCTGCTACTGGTGCTCGTGCTTGCCGGCGGCGCGGGGGCGGCGCTGGCGGCGCCGGCCTGGCAGTCCTCGGTGCCCGAGATGGTGCCGCGCGCTGATGTGCGGGCGGCGATCGCGCTCAATTCGATGGGCGTGAACGTCAGCCGCGCCATCGGGCCGGCCCTGGGCGGACTGCTCGTCGCGACACTGGGGGTGACAGCGACATACCTTGCCGATGCGCTGAGCTACGTGCTGGTGATCGCGTCGCTGCTCTGGTGGAAGCGCGTCGCGCCGGAGACCGATGGCCCGCGCGAAACGCTGCACGGCGCCATGCGCGCTGGGCTGCGCTATGCGCTGCATGCGCGGGGCCTCCAGCGCGTGCTGCTGCGGGCCGTGGTGTTCTTTGCGCTTGGCGCCGCGCATTGGGCGCTGCTCCCGCTGCTGGCAAGGCATACGCTGGGCGGCGGGCCGGGGCTCTACGGGTTCATGCTGGCAGGCATCGGCGCAGGGGCGGTGGGGGGCGCGCTGGCCCTGCCATGGCTGCGCGAACGCCTCGGCGGCGCCGAGCGCGTCATGCTCGCCGGCGCGTTCGCGAATGCGGCGGCGCAGGCCGGGCTGGCGGTGGCGCCCAACGGTGGCATCGCGGTCGTCTTCTGCGTCCTGGCCGGCATCGCCTGGATCGCGGTGCTGACGACGCTGAATGCCGCGACGCAGGCCGTGTTGCCGAACTGGGTGCGGGGGCGGGGCCTCGCGGTCTACCTCACGGTCTTCTCGGGAGCGATGGTGCTGGGAAGCCTGTCATGGGGCCAGGTCGCGACCTGGATCGGCATCGTCGGCGCCTTGCTCGTGGCCGCCGCAGGCGGGGCTGCGGCCGCGCTGGTGGGCCTTGCGCTGCCGCTGCCGGCAGGCGAGGAGCCGCTCGATCCTTCGCGCCACTGGCCGGATCCGCACGCAGCGCATGCGACCGATCACGCGCATGGCCCGGTCGCAGTGCAGGTCGAGTATCGCGTCGCCCCCGAGCGCCAGGCGGCCTTCCGTCAAGCCATCGCGCCGCTCGGCGCCATCCGCCGGCGCGACGGCGCAACGGCCTGGGCGGTCTTCACCGATGCCGACGATCCGGCGCGCGTCGTCGAATGGTTCACCCTGAGCGACTGGGCGGAGCACATGCGCCAGCACGGGCGCGTGACGGTGGCGGACCGTGCGGTGCAGGAGAGCGTGAACGCACTGCACGAAAGTGCCGATCCACCGCGGGTGACGCATCTGTTCGGGCTGGCGGTGCGCCATCGCAGCTGACCTGCTCATTTCCCGATGGCCCGCCCGATGTAAGCGAGGCTGGGAAGCGGCAAGGGCCGTCTCGGGCTGTTGCGGGGCGTCGCCGCGGCCGCCTTCGCTCCCGGCGGCGAACGCATCACTGACTGGCTCGCCCGACCGCCAACTCAACCATTGCATCGTCGTCCCGGCCCGCGTCAGTCACGCAACAGGTCATCCCAAGGCAGTCTGGCATGAGCAGCCGTGTCGCCAACGCTCGCGCCCAGACGCCGGAGGACATCGATGCCGCACGCTCAGTCATCCGCGATTTCTACCGATGGGTCATGCCATCGATCGACGTCCCCCTGGCTCCCAATGCGTTCTCGGGGCATAGGTCGAGTTTGCGGGGGCGGCGGTCATGGACTGGCGGCCAGGCAAGTCAGCGGGGCCGTGGGAGCAGCACCGCTGCGGTCCCTCAAGCTGTCACCCCGCGGCTGCGGCCTGCGCCGAGAGAATTTCAGCGCCCGGTTCCCGAAGCTGCTCCGGTCTTCTTTCTGACAACGTGTCTCTCGCGGTCAGGGCACCGCGCTGAGGTGCAGGTTTGGCCGAGGTTTGCAGGCGGGCCATGTTGGTTCGGTTGCGCAACTACCGCCAAATCCGCGGCGCGGAGCGCGAAGGGTCTCCGGACCCTCACGGTGTGCCGAATTTACCCTCAAGCTCAAGTTATTGAATTCCGATCTTGTTATGCAGGCACCACTTTGGCACTTCAGTAAGCCTAACTACCCACCAATCTCCTATTGCGGCGAATCGTTGATCCGCTTCCAAGGTTCCACGGCGCTCGAGCGCCGCGCCGCTGCAAAGTTTGGATGTTCATGGACGACATCGACCGCGTTTTCGCCCGCTTCAAAGACGATAAGCCGGAACCGGCGGACCGGCGCGAAACGCTGAGCATTCCTCGCCGTAACGGGGCCGGCGGCAGCAGGACCGTGGAAGTCGTGCACGTGCGCTCGACCGGCGCGCCCGCAAGCAAGGGTCAGCCCCGGCGCCTGACGTTCACCGATCGCGCCGCGACGTGGGAGAACGGGTTTCCGGCCAGGCCTTCGACACAGCCCCCTGCAAAGGTTGGTGCCCAGCCGCCCACACGGGCGGAGCCGGTCACGCATGTGATGCCGATGTGGGAGCCACCACCAGTGGTGGCCAAGGTCACCATACCGATCTGTGCTGAAGCGCCCGTGGCTGCGGCCTCGTCTGCCGCAAAGGCCCGCCATCCGGCGACGCGCAAGGCAGCGAAACTCTTTGCTGATCCATTCGATGCATCCGACGACGGCGCGAATTGCATGCGCTGTGGCTACGCGGTCGAGCCCACGCGAGCGAGGCGCGGGCTGATGACCTGTTCGGCGTGCGCGTAGGCCTCGGGCTGGCAGGCCCTGCTCCGCACGGGCAGCAGACGAGGGTCGCGACCCTTGTCATGGCCTAGGGCCAGACCGCCCGGCATCGCAATGCCCACGGGCGCTTGCCGCCGCTGGATGGGAGGTGGCACACATCTCGAAAGGCCGGGAGATGTGCGATGAAACTCGTCATCCAGGATCAAGCGATGGCGCGCGCCCTGCAGCCGGGTCACGTGCTCCACTGGCGCGAGGGCGTGCCGCTCACCCTCGCCGCCCTGATCCGCGAACGCGTGCTGCTGGAACTGAACCGCGCCACGGATGCCGCCGGCGCAAGGCCGCTGGTTGAACTCGGCGCAGCAGCCACAGAGGATCCAGCCTTGAGCGAGCGTGCCGTGGCCCTCGCCCTGGATGGGTTCCGGCGCAACGCCTTCTTCGTGGTGGTGGACGACCGCCAGGTGACCGACCCCGACACCGTGATTGTTCTGAAGCCAGATACGGCGATCACCTTCGTCCTCCTCATGCCGCTGGTGAGCGGCTGAGCCCTTGGCGGAGGAGGCTGACCCGCCGGGCAACCCCTTCACCGCGTGGCTGCGCGGGCTGCTGACGCCGCGTGCGGCGCCGGCGGTGCCGGCGCCGCCCACAGCCCCGCTGCCCGACACCGCCATTTCTCCGCAGCGCATGCAGGACCTGGAGATGTGGCAGACCTGCCCCCTCGGACCGGGTCAGCGCCGGGCCCTGATGGGCGAAGCCTGGCCCGTGCTGCTGCGTGTGCTGGAGGAGGCGGATGCGACCGCGGCGGGCCTCTATCCAGTGCATCTCTTCGCCGCCATCGCGCCCGCCGTCGCGCGCCTCTCCCTGGCCGAGCGCGCGGTCCTCGCGGAGGAACTCGCCGAGCGCGTGCGCACGCGCCCGCCACTGACCGGGCGACCCAAGCTCGACGAACACGTGTTCCCGGCGCTGCTGGCGCACCTGCCGCCGCTCGACGCGCGCAGTGCAACGGCGCTGTTCGTGGTGTTTGGCCGTGGCGCCAACCAAAAGGGTTACGACGGCGGCAGCGGGCTGGGCGGCTTCGGCCGCCTTGTCGGCCGAATGGAGAAGATCGGCGGCTTCAAGAATCACCCGCCGCTCATCGACGCCTGGGCCGCGATCCGTGCCCGCCACCCGAAGATGCACCCCAACGCGGCCAAAGCGGCGGGGCTGAACGCCAGGGTGGAGGTCCTCCTCGGCATCACCCCCAAGGAGAAGGTGGCAGCGCCGCGGCCGGAATCTCCCGTATTCGTCTTCGAAGGTCTTGGCGCGCCCGCGGATGCGGCGCGCGTCCTCGCGTTTGCCGAGGCCTATGCGCTGCTCTGCGCCGAACTCATGGCGTGGCTGCGGCCACGGACCGGGCCCGGGCAGCCGGATTGGCGCCTGGAGGCGGCGGTCGCCTTTGAGGAACGTCAGACGGGGCAGCCCGTCCTGCTTCCGCCGGAAGGGACGCCGCACTATGCCGAGGCCAACAGGGCACGCCGGGAAGCGGTCGCCGAGTTGATCGGCCGTACGCCCCTCGCGGCGCTGGTGCCGCTCGATCCGCCCGCCTGGGTTATGGAGGCCGATGGCATCTTCGCGGCGGCGGTCGCGCGCCACGGCGCCACAACCATCTGCTGGCCGCCAAGTGCGAGAGGGCTCAGATTCCGCTTCATCGTCGCCGGCGATGCGCGCAGCCAGGCGGAGATCGACTTCTCAGACCGCGTCATTCGCGTGGCGCGCGGACGACGCAGCGCGGAGCGCCTGTTCGGCATCCGCTTCCGCAACTGGAACGCCGATGAGATCCAGGAGGCGGCGGCGCTCAAGGCTGCCGATGCCGGCCTCTTTGACCTTCTCTGGAGCGCGCGCGCCACCGAACCGTCCGGCGCCTGGCTGCGCAAGGCCGAGGCGCTGCTCGGCGGTCCAACCGCCGCCGCGTGCCGCGAGGCCACCCGTCGCTGGCTCGACCTCGCCGCGGAGGCATCTGCCGGAATGCCGAGCCCGGCCGAGTACCGGGAGGCGCTTCGCTACCGGCAATTCGAGAGCGCCGTGCTCGCCTTCCTCGACGTTTTCGACGGACCACGCGAAGCCGCAATCATGGCCTTGTGCACCTCGGCCAAGATCAAGCCGGGACGTAGCGACGCCTGGTTCCACCACGACTGGCAGGAACCGCCGGCCCGTTTGTCGAACGCCAACGACATCGTCCTGCGCGGCGCTGTCTGGTTCGTTAGTCTCGACGCAGCCGAGGTCCCGCGCCTGCTGCGCGTCGCGCTCGCGATGCTCGAGAAGGTGCCACTCCTGGGTGGCGTGACCTACCGCTCGCTGATCGGCGTCAATGCCTGCATCGGCGCGCTCGGCCGCATCGCGACGCCGGAGGCGGTGGTCGCGCTCGGTCGCATCCAGCGCCGCGTCCGCGACGAACGCCTCGCGAAGACCATCGCCAAGGCGCTGGCGACCGCTGCCGCCAAGGCCGGCACGACCATCGAGGAGCTCGAGGAACTGAGCGTCCCGGACGTCGCCCTCGAACCTGGCCCCGACCCCGTGCGCGTGGCCGAATTGGCCGGCGGCATCACCGCCACGCTTGGCATCGCGAGCAGTACGTCAGCCACTGTCACGCTGCGCCGCGCCGACGGCAGCGTACCGAAGTCCACACCCCTCGCGGTGAAGGGCGACGAGGACAGCACCGCTGCGCTCAAGGACCTGCAGGCGAGCGCGAAGGACATCGCCGCCATCCTGCCCGTGCAGCGCCTGCGCCTCGAACGCAGCTGGCTCACGGGCCGCAGCTGGAGCGGGCGCGATTTCCGGGAACGATACCTAGACCATCCGCTGCTCGGCTGGCTCGCCGCGCGCCTGGTCTGGACCATCACGCCGGCGAGCCGCGAGCCCTTCAGCGCCATGTTCCACGACGCCGCGACGCCGATGGATGCCCAAGGTCGGGTGCGGACGCTAGGCGATGCCGACCGTGTGGCGCTGTGGCATCCGCTCGCCCCCGTCGAGCCCGGCGCGGTCGGCGCCTGGCGGTCCCTGCTGCTGCGCGATGGCATCGTGCAGCCAATCAAGCAGGCTTTCCGCGAAACCTATCCGCTGACGGAGGCCGAGCGCGCCACCGCGACCTATTCCAACCGCTTCGCCGCCCACATCCTGCGCCAGTCGCAGGCGAACGCGCTGGCGCGGCTGCGTGGCTGGGTCTGCCGCACGCGCATGTCTGCCGACGTGCCGAACGACGAACCCACGCACATCAAACTACCCGCCCTCGGCCTGTCAGCCGAGTTCTGGACCAAGCCCGATGGCGAGGGCGACGAGATGACGGAAGGCGGCGCGCATCTGTTCCTCGCGACCGACCGCGTGCTGTTCCGACCGATGCGTGACGAGGGGGACTGGCGGCGCGACGGTGGCCGGGGCCTGCGCGTGGGCGTCGGCGCGGTGGCGCTCGAGGACGTGCCGGACATCGCCTTTTCCGAGGTGATGCGCGACGTGGACTTGATCGTCGGCGTCGCCTCGATCGGCCGCGACGAGGCCTGGGCAGATGCCGGCGCGCAAGCGCAGCACCCGAGCCAATGGCGCCGCGGCGCGGCGATGGACTACTGGCAGCGCTTCAGTCGCGCCGAGTTGCAGGAAAGCGGCCGGGTGCGGCGCGAGGTACTCGCGGCGCTGCTGCCGAAGCTTGCCATCGCCGAGCGTTGCCGGCTGGAGGATCGTCACCTGGTGGTGACCGGCGCGCTACGCCGCTACCGCATCCACCTCGGCTCGGCTCACGTGCTACTCGACCCGGAGGACCGTTATGTCTGCATCGTCCCGGCGGATCGCGATGCCGCTGCAGGCATCCGCCTGCCCTTCGAGGGCGATGCGGTGCTGTCGCTGATCCTGTCGAAGGCCTTCCTGCTCGCCGCGGACGACCGCATCACGGACAAGGGCATCCTGTCCCAGATCCGCTGAGTCACTCTGCGACGGCGCGGCCCATTGGCCATCGATGACCCACAGGCGGGCGCTGAGCCCCTCCGGCGTCTCGCCGCCGGTTCAGGCGGAAGCACCGCCAGTGAGCCTCCCTCGGGCGTTGCGGCGGCGGTGGCGGCTTCCGGAGGCTCAGCCGCGACGGCGCCTGCTGAATCTTGGCCGGCGCCGACGGCCAACATCGACATCACGGTGCAAGACGCGCAGCGGGGCGCCGTCGCCGACGCCTCGCAGCGCCTCGAGGGTCGACGGAATCGACTCGGCGTCGCGATGATCGATACCTGTTCAGTGGGAACATCTGGGTGTGCCGCTCGCGACGCACGGGAAGATCTTCGGGCGCCTGTCGGTCCTCTGCAAGCCTACCCGGGAGTGCTCATGACAATCGGACGGGGCCTAACGCATGCCAATCGAAAGCCGCATTTGCGTGCAGTTGGCCGAGCTGCCCCGGGACAAGGGGATCCAGGGTCAAATCCGGCGCGGTTGCGTTGCCCCGACTGCGCTGCCAAAGGTTAGGCGAGGTCTGCCGCCCGTCGCCGGCGCGGATGTTCATTGTTGAAGCTGGCTGCCACGCGGCGCAAGCTCACGCCTGTATCCGGAGAGGCTGGTGATGAGCGCTCCTGAACCACACACACGGCCACATGCCGCCATAGGGTTGTCGCCCGCGATAGACTCAGCGGCGAACGATGGCGCACGCGTCGAACGCCTGCGGCGTTTGCCGATACTCCGTTCGGCGTCGGTGGATGAACTGCGACGATCTGCCAAAGTCGCGACGTGGCGGACCTTCGGTGTCGGCGAACTCATCCTGGATTCCGACGACGCCTCGGGCGATGTCTGGTTCGTCCTGGAAGGGGTGGTCCGCATCCTGGTGCGTGCTCCGTCCGGACGCGAGCTGATCCTCACCGACATTGCTGCCGGTGGCATGTTCGGCGAGATCGCGGCCATCGACGGCGCGCCGCGCACCGCTTCCGCGACCGCACTGGTGCGCTCACAGCTCTGCGCGCTGCCCGGCTCCGCCTTTCTGGATGCCGCCTGCAGCACGCCGGCAGCCTGCCGCGACCTGCTGCGCCAGATGACCGAAATCCTGCGCCGCCAGTCAAAGCGCCTTCTCGAACGCGAAGCCTTGCCGGTGCGCCTGCGCGTGCATGCCGAACTGCTCCGGCTCTCTCGACCTCGGCTCGGCCGTGACGGCCAGACGGTGGGTGAGGAGCGGGTCGTCAGCCCGCCGCCGCGCCAACATGTGTTCGCCGCGCGGATCGGTACGCGCAGGGAAGCGGTGTCAAGGGAATTCGCGGATCTGCTTCGGCTGGGCGTGATCGCGCGCGAGCGAGGCGCGATCGTGATCCGCCAACCGAAGGCCTTGCGCGACGCCGTCGAGGCGGAGATCGAAGCTCAGATCGGCCTGTGAGCCTCGTACGGGACTGATCGCCACACCGCGAGATGCCCGGCCAGTTGCCTGGCCGGGCGATACGCGGAGTATCGTTCTTGGGTGCAAACAGGCACGCTCACATGGCGCTACTCGCCGGTGCCCCACGCCTCCGTGCCACGGGCCGCCCGTTCCTCGCCGCCATGCAGCGCCATCGCGGCCGGTGCCATGCCGAAGGCGCTGGCCGGAAGGTCGCTCGGGGCAGAGGTGGCCTCGAAGTAGTCGACGCCGATGCCATCGCCGCTCGCGACGAAGGTGGCGACGAGGGGCGACTTCGCCTGTGGCACGCCCAGCAGAGCGCTCCTGGCGCGCGGGTCACTCGGCGACACGTAGATCACCTCGGCACCTTCGCCGCTGCCAGTGAAGACGGCGATGCGATCCTGCGCGAGGGCCGGCGAACCAACCAGGATGCTCGCGAGCACGACGGAGCGCAGCCGATGAAGCCTGGACGTCATTGAAGTTCTCCTTCCTCGCTCGACGACCATTCGTCGAAGCGATGGGGAGAACCTGCTCGGCGTCGCGCCGGAAATCGGTGCAATTTCGCACGTGTTCCCGCCCTGCCGCGGGCGGCGCGCCACGCGGTGTGCGAGTTCCCACATTTGAGCGCCGTCCTACGCCGGCGCCTCCGGTGAAACCTCCGCAGAATCGGGAACCGCCAACGCGTCCTCGATCGTCTCCTCCAGGCCCATCAGCCGTCCCTTCAACCATGCGGCATCGAAGGCCGCCTCGCCGATGCTGGCCCGGGCCTCGGCAAGCGCGACTTCGCGCAGGGCTTCGACCGCCGGCCAGAAGGCAAGTCGGCTCGCTTGCTGCATGGTCGCGGCCCCCGCTGCGAGCCTGACGGACTGCTGTGGCGCGCCCAGCTGCTGCGTCAGCAGCGCCAGGTCCTGCACGGTCTCCGCGACGCGATCTCGCGCGCCGACATCGCGGAAGATCACAAGGCTGGTCTTGAGCTCCTTCGCGGCCAGGGCGGTCTCGCCACGCGCCAGTGCCGCGGCCGCCAGACCGGAATGCGCCAGCCCGATGCCCCAGCGGTCGGAGACCTGGCTGCTCAGTGTGAGAGCGCGTCTGCAAAGCTGCTCGGCACGCGCCGCCTCACGCATGCGCAGCAGTACCTTCGCCAGGTAGCCCAGTACCCGCGCCGCACCCCAGGTGTCTCCGATACGCTGTTGGACTTCGAGCGTTTCCTCATACAGCGTTGCCGCCTGATTGAAGTTCCCGCGGAAATCCTCGGCGATGGCGAGATGAAACAGCGAACGGGCAATGCCACGATCCTCGCCGCGCTGCCTACGCAGGTCGACACTCTGCCGAAGGATATCGACCCCGAGGTCCAGCTCCCCGAGCCACTGCTTGACGAGCCCGAGGTGACTGAGGGCCCACGCCAGGCCTTCTGCATCGTCGAGCCCGCGCCACATGGACGCTGCTTCCTCCAGCACGGCATCCGCTCTGTCAAAGTCGCCGACCATTCGGGCAAAGGTTCCGTCGGCCGTCAGCAAGGTGGCGCGACCGTGTGGCGAGGCAACGCTCTTGCTGGCGGCATGAACCTGCTCGATCCAGCGGCTCCCTTCACGGAGATAGGCGCGGCGGAACCAGAAGACCCACAACGCCGTGGCGAGCCGAGCCGCAAGTTGCCGGTCCTCGCACTCAGCCGACAGGGACCAAGTGAGCGCAGCGCGGAAATTCGGGTGCTCATTGTCCAGCCGGGCGAGCCATTCCGCCTGATGCGGGCCGCCGAGCTCCTTGCTGCCCTTCTCCGCAAGCGCGGCGAAGTACGACGCATGGGCTCGCATCACGGCGGGTCGCTGCGCATCTGCATTGAGCAGTTCGATGCCGTATTCGCGGATGGTCTCCAGCGCCGCGAAGCGCGCCTCGGTGCCGACACGTTCGACGCGCTGCAACAGGCTGTTTTCGACCAGCGTGCTGATGACATCCAGGATCCCTCGCGTCGGTTGTCCCGCCGTCACGCCGCAATCTGCCAGTGCATCTTCCACCGCAGCAGCCGCATCGAGGGAGAAACCGCCGACGAAAACTGACAATCGAGCGAAGACGGCGCGGTCGTCCCGGGCCAGCAGATCGAGGCTCCATCCGATGGCGCTGCGCAATGTCCGATGGCGCGACGGCGCGTCACGCTCGCCGCCCGTCAGCAGGACCAGCGAGCCTGAGCCCGTCACGTCACCCAACTGAGCAAGGATCTCCTGTGGCGTAAGGAGTCCGATCCGTGCGGCGGCGAGTTCGATCGCCAGGGGCAGGCCGTCGAGCCTGACGCAGATCCGCGCAATGGCCGTGAGGTCGCTGTCGTTTGCACTGAAGTGCACGGAGACGCTGCGCGCGCGGTCCACGAACAATGCGACCGCCGCGAACCGCGTGAGGGTTTCGACGGCGCCAAGTTCGGACGGATCCGGGACGCCAAGCGTGGGTACCGCATAGTCCCGTTCGCCGCTGAGCCGGAGGGGCGCGCGGCTCGTTACGAGGACCCGGACACCGGGGCAACTGGACAGAAGATCCGACACAAGTGAAGCGGCTGGGAGGAGATGCTCGAAGTTATCGAGAACGAGAAGCATCTCCCGCCGGCGCAAATGCCCGAAGAGCAGTTCCTCCGGCAGCGTCGGGCCCGACTCCTGCAAGCCCAATCGGCGAACGATCGCCGATGCGACGAGGGTCGGATCCGTGATCGCCGCCAGGGCGACGTAGCAGATGCCATCGCGGAAACTCTCCCGCGCGTGCCGCGCCACGGCAATGGCCAGTCGCGTCTTTCCGGTTCCGCCAGCGCCCGTCAGGGTCACAAGCCGCGTATCTTGGCGCGTCAGCAGGTCCTCCACCTCCCGCGTCTCGACAGCGCGGCCGAGCAGGGACGTACGCGGCACCGGCACGTCCGCATGAACCGGCTGGGCCGATCGCAATGGCGGAAAGCCGTGCTGTCCGCCAGGCATCAGAAGCTGGAAGATCGGCTCGGCTTCACCGAAGTCCCGGAGCTGATGCTCGCCCAAGGCGATGATCTGGATTCCTGCAGGAAGGTGGCCTGCCACCAGGGTGTGCGTGGCTGCCGATAGCAGCACCTGCCCGCCATGAGCCGCATCGCACAATCGTGCCGCACGATGGACGTCGAGCCCGACATACCCGCCTCCAGCCGAAGGATCGGCACGGCGCACGAGGGCCGTATGCATGCCAATGCGCACGCGAACCACCATGGCACCAGGCCAGGGCGTCGCGGCCAGCGACGCCTGGCACTCGATTGCCGCCGCTACGGCATCCAGCGGGCTGCGCGCGAAGGCGACGAAGAAGGAGTCGCCCTGACTGTCCAGGACACGCCCACGACGAAGCTTGAACACCCGCCGCAAAGTCGCGGATAGGTCTGCATGCATGCGGGTATATGCCTCGTCACCCAGCTTGCGCAGTAGACGTGTCGAACCCTCTACATCGGTGAAGAGCAGGGTGACCCAGTGTGGATCGTTCGTGCGCATGGGTCGAACCCGCAGGGCTTCCTGACGCGAAGCAATTTGCGTGACTTCCGGTGGGTATTTCGGACAAGATGTTCGAGTTCAGTACAGCGTAACGCATAGCCAAGACCGTAAGCCAAGCAAATCGTTCGACCTGGCAGAAGGAGGTGGTTGTGGGAGGATGCGGCGTACTCGACGAACCATGCGAAACGCCCGAGCCGGACCCCCCACCGGCTGGGGATGAAGCGGACGTCGTACGGGACTTTGTCCTGCGCGTCTGGAACCACGAATGGACAGCGGCTGAGAACGACGCGTTCCTGACGGCGCGGGAAGCCGGCGACAATACCTATGTGCCGCTGGCCATGGCGTCGGCACTCTCGGAATTACGGACCGCGAGCACCATTCGGCATCGCCACGATAGCGCCGGTGCACCCATACGCTCCTCGGGCGAGAGCGATTACCGCATCTGCGTGAACCGCGTGCACGAAGTCGCCCAGGACCTTCACCTCGCGGTCCTCGACCTGGCCGTAGCCGGCGAGATCGTTACGGCACACATTACCATGACCGGCGTGGATCGACGCGCAGATGGGATGAGCAATGCGACCGGGGCGTTCGGTGCCACCCGCCCGAGCGGCCGGCCATTCGAGTTGCCGATCACGACGATGTATCGCGTCGTCGACGGCAAGATTGCCGAGGACTGGCTGTTGCGTCGCGGCGAGCCTGCCTACGGGCCCCCATGATCTCGACGACCAGGAATCGCGAAAGGCTGGCCTACGATTCGGGTCCGGCATCATCGGACGAAGGATCGGTAGCGCTGGCCTAGGTTAACGGTCACCAACCTGGCCACGCGCCGGGAATGGAGAGGGATGCGTCGCATGATCCCCTTGGACCCCGCGCCACCGCAAGACGGCCCTTCCACCGTGGTCATCGCTCCCCTCGCAAGACGGGCGGCACGCCCCAAGCTGGATGCGCGTCTGGCATACCTTGCAGGGCTGTCGCCCGAGCAACTGCACCGATTGAAGGCCACGGAGGATGCCGTGTTCGCACGCTTCGCCGGCACGCAAGGCGGCGACACGTCGCCTTCGCCGTCCTTCGCCCCGTTGAGCGCCGGCGTGCTGCTTCCCGCGAGTACTGCCGCACCTTGGCGGGACGGTGGTCTGTGTGCCCGGCTCAGCGAGGCGACCTTCTCGGTCCTGATACTTGGGAGCGCGAGTGCACGTGATCTGATCGAGGTCGGGGTACGGCCACGCAGCCGCAGCGGCGATGTCGTGACGGCCCTGCTGCCGCTGTCGAGTCTGCGGCGTGTAGAGGCACTCGATAGGATCGCCTTCATCGAGCTCGCCCGAGCCTGGAGGCATGATCTGGACGAGGCCATCCCCTTCGCGGGGATCGATGCGCTGCACGGAGCCACGCCGTCGGTGGACGGATCAGGCACGATCATCGGCATCATCGATAATGTCATCGACATCTACCACCCGGATTTCCGCGACGCGCAGAACAAGACAAGGCTGCTGTCGATCTGGGACCAGACGCTGACGCCGACGGGCACCGAGACAGGCCCCCCGCTGCATCCAGCGCTGCCGGGCTTCCTGCCGGATCTCGGCGCGGCCTATGGGGTCGAATATCGTCGCGCCGCGATCGATGCCGAGCTCTCGGCCTTCAATCCACCTCCTGTGCCGCCGTATCAGATCGTGCGCCATGCGCCGCCAGACCCGGCGGTGACGCCGAAGCCGGTTGTCGACGCCGCCACGCACGGCAGCATGGTCGCCGGATGCGCAGCCGGAAACGGCCGAGGAGGCGGCGCGCCAGGCGCGGCGCCGGGAAGCTCGATCATTTTCGTGAGTCCGCTGAGCTATGATAGCGGCGTCATGCTGAACGCGGACAACACCGCCATACTGGACGGCTGTGCGTACATCTTTGCCCGCGCGCAGGAGACCGGGCGTCCCTGCGTCGTGAACATCAGCCTTGGCGACAATCAGGGGCCGCACGACGGGACCACGTGTGGCGAGCGGTTTCTCGACAGCCTGCTCGGCGTGCCCGGACGCGCGATCGTCCTGTCCGCCGGCAATTCGACCACGACAGCCGCGCATGCGGAGGGCATCGTCGCGCCCGGTGCGCCGGAGAGGCTGGTCCTGCGCTACGCCGCGAACCCGTCGGACCCGACCGACTTGCCGCGGAACAGCGATACGATCGAGATCTGGTACGCTGGCCTGGACCGCATCACCGCGACGCTAACCGTGCCGACGACACCGGCGACGGTCATCGGACCGATCGACGCAGGATCCGCCTCCGGCGATGTCATCGTGGGCGGCGTCACCGTCAGCATCACGTCAGCGGTGAACGACCCACGCAACGGGGACAACGTGCTCACGATCCTCATCGTCGTGCCTGACGGCGCGAGCGTTCCCCTCGGCGATTGGCAGATCCTGCTGACCGGCACGACGATCACTCATGGTGCCTTTCATGGCTGGGTCGATCGGAACAATCGTGGCAAGTCGATGTGGATGCCGCCCCATCGGCAGGAGTCCCGACGCACCATCGGCGTTCCGGCGACTGCCCGCCTGCCGATCACCGTCGGAAACCACGGGCCGACGGCGAATCCGCCGGCGATCTGGGGAACAAGCGGGCTCGGGCCGACACGCGATGGCAGGGTCAAGCCGGACATCGCCGCGATGGGGCGGAACATCTCAGCGCCGGTACCGCGGAACATGCGGACAGTCCCGCCCGGTGCGGCCACCTATGCGAGCGCGACGGGGACCAGCTATTCGGCCCCGATCGTGGCGGGCGCTGCGGCATTGCTGTTCCAGTGCCGCAGTCCAGCCGTGACGTGCGCGACGATCAAGCAGATCCTCACGCAAACGGCAGGCACCACAGGCCTGGCCATTCCAAGTAATGCATTCGGCCAGGGCTATCTGCAGATGGGGGCAGCCTGTGAGGCCACGATTGTGTAGGCGAGATGCCGGCTGACCGTTCAGTGCGCTGCGCCCCGGGGAGCGATCTGGGTCGAGAAGTCGAACATCGTCGGGTCACGACCGTTCTGCGCGGGCCGTAACATCGTCGCG
This sequence comes from Roseomonas fluvialis, assembly GCF_022846615.1. NCBI lineage: Bacteria > Pseudomonadati > Pseudomonadota > Alphaproteobacteria > Acetobacterales > Roseomonadaceae > Roseomonas > Roseomonas fluvialis. The sequence continues at coordinate 413,167 of NZ_AP025637.1, read as the reverse complement.
AGTTCGGAGCAATCAGAGCGCGGGAACCGGATGGTCCCCTGAGAAGGTTCGAATTCCGGCGCGCCCCCTCCGCACGTTTTGCTTTGGTTCGCACCGCGACGCTGCTTTTCGCTATGGCTCTCGCATCCGCCCGGCGAGACCATCGACGTCTCGCGCCATCAAGCGGTGGGTGCATCGACAATCCGGCAACATGCGCACGGCGATGGCAGCTGGGTGACGCCTGCGTTGCTTACATTCGCGCGCACCGCAGCGCGCGTCTCCTGCAGGATGCCGACGGTGTTGACTGACGACCGGGCCAGCCAACAGGCTGTCATCGGCGGCGCGCTGACGGTCATCGACATGAACACTGGCGATGCGCCGCTGAAGGCGATCCCGCGCACCCTGCCGTCCGCGGCGGGCGCGAAAGACATCGGCCCGTGCGAGCAGGCAGACGGGCGAAGTCTTCCGTGAGACGACCTGGTTTTTTTGGCGGGTCCGCGCTCCGCACCGCCGTCATTGCCGCTACCGCTGTGGCTGTCTGCCCTGCCGATGGTCACCGCGGCCCTGATCCGGTTGGGTCACGGCGCTGACAGGCTGGAATGGTCAGGGGAATGCAAGCCTCCGGACGACCGATTCGCCCACAGCGATGGTCAGCAGCCAGGTGGCGACGACCGCGACGTCAGAGGCCAGCCCCGTGGGCGGTTCTCCAGTGACCAGGTAGACGGGGAACAGGACCAGCGCGACGGTTCCCGATCCCATGCCGATGACATATGCGCGGATCATCCAAGCGCGATGTCGAAGCATGGACTGCGCCCGCGCCGCCGCCACCCCCAACACGAGCACTGCGATCAGCGCCAGGCCAAAGACCCCCCGTGCGGCATCCAGAAGCCCGGTTGCCATGCTCTCGACCTGTAGCAGCAGCGCCAGCCCCGACAGCGCCAACACCAAGCCCGCAAGCACAAACACGCGCCCACTCACGCGATGCAGAGTCCCGAATTGGCGACGAAGGGCGCGGACGAACTGTAGCGGCCCGAGTATGCCGAACAGCACGCCCGCGAGTGCGTGAAGGAAGAATGCGACAGGAACAGAGGCCAGTCGCAGGCTGTCCTCCGGCACCGCACCAAGCGGGATCTGCACCACGCGGACAGCGGCCATCATCACGGGAATGAAGGTGCAGACGGCCAGAGCGAGAACGAGCCGAATCGGCCGGGTGAAGGCGCGGATCATGTCGACTTCGCTTCAGGGAAAGATCAGCACCGCCCTGCCGCCCGCAACAACGCATTGCACTCACCGCCGGCGCTCCGATCACGTTGGCCCGTTGCCGCGGGCCCCACACTGCCGCTCGCTCTCGGGCCACCCGCCATGGGCGTGCAGATGGCATCGGAATGCGGTGTCTGCCCGAAGGTCACGGCATTCTGCAGGCCGGTGGCTCCGTACAGGTAGCAGCGGTAGGCCGCACCGTCGCGCGTGTTGACGGTGTAGTTGATGCGGCCTCCGGCTTCTTCGCTGCGGTCGGTAATGGAGAACTGGCCGACAGTTCGCCCGATGGCCTGAGCAGTGCGCTGCTCCAGGCCATCCTGACTGATGGTGGCCGCACATGCTGCCAGGAGGAAAAGCGTGGCAGCGAGTGGTGCGATAGATCGAATGGGCATGGATGGCTCATCTCGGCGTTGTGAAGCTGGTCACCTACCCATGCAGCGATACGCGTGGAATTGGTGAAATCCGGCGATCACCCATACAAGGATGTATGGATTGGATTGCCACGAAGCTCGATTGGAACCGTATCCGCGCCTTCCTCGCCACCGCCGAGGCGGGTTCACTCTCCGCCGCGGCACGCGCGCTCGGCCTTACCCAGCCGACGCTCGGCCGCCAGATCGCAGCGCTGGAACGTGAGCTTGGTGTTGCCCTGTTCGAGCGGGCCGGTCGCGGCCTGGTGCTCACGCCCACCGCCGGGGCATTGCTCGACCATGTCCGCACGATGGGCGAGGCCGCCGGCCGCCTGGCACTGGCCGCCACCGGTCAGTCGCAGCGGATCGAAGGCGCGATCCGGATCACCGCCACCGAAGCCTGTGCAGCGCACGTCCTGCCCCCGATCATCGCGAGGCTGCGCGCAACACATCCTGGCATCACGGTGGACATCATCGCGACCGATCGCACGGCCGATCTGCTGCGCCGCGAGGCCGACATCGCCATCCGCAACCTCGACCCGCGTGAGCCGGAACTCATCGCCCGCAAGGTGGGGGAGGACCGAGGCCGGCCCTACGCGACCCCGGGCTATCTCAGCAAGCTGGGCCATCCGCGCGGCTGGGATGATCTGGCGCAGGCTGAATTCGTAGCGTTTGGCAAAACCTCGGACTTCATCGAGGGTATGCGCGCCTTAAGCCTGCCCGTGACGGCGCAGCAAGTGCCGGTTCGGGTGGACAGCCACTTGGTGCATTGGGAACTGGTGAAGCAGGGCGCGGGCATCGGCTTCAACACGGAAGCGGTCGGCGACGCAGAGCCACGGGTATGCCGTGTGCTGCCTGATACGGCGCCCATCGTCTTCCCCATCTGGCTCGTCACACATCGGGAACTGCACACCAGCCGGCGCGTGCGTGTGGTCTTTGATCTGCTGGCCGATGCGTTGTCGTCGCAGCACTGATCCGACTGGCCGAGGTGGTTTTGCATCTTGTTGCACCAAGCCGCCAGCTCCGACAGGGATCGCTGGGCGAAGCGGCGTTTCGTCGTGGCTCACGCGACCCGCTTCAGGCGTCATCGAGGCGCCCTGCCGATTGCACGTCAGCCCCCGGGGCCGTCCCTCATGACGTATCCCATCAGGTCACCCACGTTGCGCTCCAGGTCCCGAATGATGTCCTTGACGACGTCTCCGATCGAAATCACGCCCACCACCTTGCCAGCGTCCAGCACAGGCAGATGGCGAAAGCCGCGCGAAGCCATCATTGCCATGCAGCCTTCCAACTGGTCGCCCGGCTTCACCGTCACCGGGTTGCTCGTCATCACCTGACTCACGCGCGTCTGCTTCGCATCGAGCCCGGGCAGCAGCACTTTGATGGCGCAGTCCCCCTGGGTCACGATCCCGACCAGCACGTCGTCGTCGATAACCAGCACCGATCGGACGCGATTGTCGCGCATCTGACGCAAAGCCTCGACGACCATGTCGTCGGAACGCACATGGATCAGGGCGCCACTCTTCTGGGCCAAGGTGGTCTTGACTGTGTTCATCGACATCCTCCCGTGAGTCCTGTCCTTCCCCGCCTCGGCAGTCTGCATTGAAGGCAAGTGCATCGGCAACGTCGACGGCACGGATCCGGCTGCGCGGTGCCGCGACTTCGTCGATGCTGCGCGTCGCTCGACATCAGAAGCAGGGCCATCGGGCTCGGTCGCCAAGTGTGTGGTGGAACGACAGCGTGCGTGCGCCGGCGCCCAATGTCAGCGCCTCTGCGGCGGAGCTGGACGAGGCACCGCTGGCGGTGCCGTCCCGAAGCGAAACGTGCCGCAAGACTGAGTGCCCGTCTTCCTTCGACGGGCTCAAGCTCAGGGTGGGAACATCCAAGGCGACGGAGTCGCACATATCGCAGGTGCGACCGACCGACCAGCCGCCAAAATGTGTTCACTCCCCGATACCGCCGCGTGGTTGTCGTCGCAGGTGCCGCGTCCCAGGTGAATCCGACACGGTGCGTCCAGAGAAGGTGCAGGCCCCATGAGCCCTACCGTGCTGCATATTCGGCCCAGATACGTCGAGAGGATTTGGGGACGGCAGGATCTCGGCCAGTGGATTGCCGCACCCCCTTCGGCAGACCGTTCCGCCATAGGTGAAGCATGGCTTAGCGACCTCGGCTGTGAAATCGAAACAGGCGGCACACTGCGCGACCACCTCGCACGCAGCCGCACCGCTCGTAGCGGCCCGCCTCTCTTGGCCAAGCTTCTCTTCACGTCGGCGCCGCTGTCGGTTCAGGTGCATCCGACCGACACCGCCGCCCATGCGTCGCGCCGATTCGTGTCCGGCAAGGACGAGGCCTGGCACACCCTGGAGGCGGCACCCGACGCCCAGGTCTGGATCGGCCTTCATGCGCCCGTTGTCGCCGGTGCGCTTCGTGCGGCCGCGGTCGACGGCACGGTGCTCTCGCTGATGCGCCAGCACGCTGTGCGCGCCGGCGAAACCATACTTGTGCCCGCGGGCACCGTGCACGCGATCGGCGCTGGCCTGGTACTGCTCGAAGTGCAGGATCCCGTCGATGTCACGTATCGGCTGTACGACTACGGCAGGGCGCGCCCATTGCAGATCGAGGACGCCTTGTCTGTCGCCGATCTCGGCAGGTCGCGCGCTGTCATCGGTACAATGACGACCCTAGAGCGGCAGACGCTGACGGTTGGTCCGCGCTTCGTGCTGGAGCGACTTGCGGTGTCTCGCGGTGTCACACTCGCGCCGGATGGTCGACACGAACATATCCTTGTGGCGCTTGCGGATGATGCCACGCTGAACGGCCGTGCTCTGGCACGCGGCACCGCGGCGTTCGTTCCGGCCTCAGGCGACGCGGTATCCATCACAGGCACCGCCGTCGCCCTGCTGCATCCCGGGCCGGGCCCGAGCCCCTGCCTCGCGATGGGCTGATCGCGCTTCACCCCATGGCGTCGATCAACGACGCCACGGGTATCACGGCGAAACGTGTGGCGGTATCCGACGCCGCATACGGCAGGATCAACTGCCCCTCATGCACCATCGATCCGCAGGAATAGACGACGTTGGGAACATAGCCGTTTCGCTCGTCCCCGATCGCCGTGAGCATCGGCTTGCGCAGCCGCGCGATCATCCGGCTCGGATCATTCAAGTCCAGCAGCGCCGCACTGATGCAGTAGCGTCGCATGGCGCCCACGCCATGCGTGATGACGAGCCAACCTTCCGGCAGTTCGATCGGGCTACCGCAATTGCCGATCTGCACAAACTCCCACGGTTCCGCTGCGGCGAGGATTTCCGTCGCGTCGTTCCAGACATGCAGGTCATCCGATCGGACAACCTGCAGCGTCTCCCCATCCGAGCGCGCCAGCATCACATACCGCCCCGCGATGCGGCGTGGGAACAGCGCCATGCCCTTGTTGTTCACCGCGTCCCCGCGCAGCGGCACAAAGGAGAAGCGACGGAAATCGTCGGTCCGAAGCATTTCTGGTGCAATCTCCCGCCCGGAATAGGCGGTGTAGGTCGCGAAGTACGACACGTTCCCGTCGTCCTCCACGAAGCGCACCAGTCGCGCATCCTCGATACCGTTGCGCTGCTGCTGGGTGATCGGGAAGATCACGCGCTCGCCGAGCTCGGTGCCGGGAGAAAAGGTGACGTCATAGTCATCCGCCAAACGCACCGCAGTGCTCCGACGCGGCGTCCTCGCGAGGCGGCCCGGCGGATCGAGACGTATCGTACCCGCCGCGGTGACGATCCCCGAGCTAAAGCAGATCGAGCTGATGTGCCCCTCGCCTGTGGCGCGCAGGCTCATCACGAAGCGAACCTCACCCGCATCAAGCCCTGCCTGGTCTGGATGCGGGACGATCGACGGGTTGAACAGCGCCGTGGACTGGAAGCTGTACTCATTGCTGAAGAACGCTCCGATCAACAGCCGGCGCGCCTCGCTCGCGTCGTCCTCAAGCCCCAACAGGTCGCGGATCTGGGCGTAGCGCTCGGTCAGGATGGTCGTGAGGTCGGCATGGCGCGTGCCGAAATCATCCAGGATCGTCGCCATCTCCGCTTCGACCGTCGCCGTGTCCATCGCCAGGATTCGGTCGATCAGGCGCGTCGCGCGTAGCAGGTCCGATCGGTGCAGGTCCCGCGGATCAAGGGCCGAGAGAAACGGACGCAGGATAACCCGTGAAGCGTCCGGCTCGATCAGGATCGGGAGCCTCACCACACCCGGATGGCACCTGCTCATTCGGCGACCTGCACGAAGTCGGCAAAGAGGCTCGGTTTTGACGCAGCCACTGCCGCACGGAGCTCCGTCGCGGACATCAGGTAGGCGAGAGTCGATTCCGCACCCTGGTTGCCGTTCACGCGGTCACACAGCAACCCGTCGCAGCAGCCGCCCGTGTTCGGGTCGTACAGCGGCTGACCCAGGTCATTGTTGCCCAGGAACCAGGCGAAGGCGCGCTGCGCCTCGGTGAGCCAGGCGCCGTCGCCGGTCACGCGCCAGGCCTCGAGGCATGCGCCGATGGTGGCCGCTGCCTCGAGAGGCTGCTGGTCGTACAGCGCGCGTTCCCCACCGCGACGCCAGAAGCCTCCGGAACCGATCGGGCGGAAATGGCCGGCCTCGGCCGTCTGGACCTGGCAGAGCCACTCGAGCGCTTCGATCCCGCACGCGACCCACGCCGCACGGCCAGCCTGATGGCCGGCGGCGATCAGTGCCTGCGGCAGGCGGGCGTTGTCGTAGGAAACGATGTCCTCGAACCAGGTCCAGCCCGGCCGCCGATTGCCGCGCAGGTGATCGTAGAGGCGTTCCGCCAGGCTGGTCCTTAGCCTTGCGAGGCGCAGATCCTCCGGCCGTACCGCAAGGACCTCGACAATGCCCAGAAGCGCGAAGGCCCATGCGCGCTGAGACGTCAGCGCGAGCACCGGCGGTGCAGAGCGTTCAAGCAGCCCATAGGCCCAGGCGCGGTACGATGCATCGGCTGCCTTCGCCGCGACGGTGCCGACAGCCCAGACCGCGCGCCCGTGACTGTCGTCGGAGCCGACGGCTTCCAGCCAGCGACGATCATAGGCCATGAAGTTGCGGAACCGCCCGGCGCCGGCATCCCAGGCATGCTGCACGAAAGCTGCGGTCACGCCGAACAGATCGGCCGCAGGCGCCGGCGCGGTTCGACCAGCGGTCAACTGAGTGGCGAGTATCAACCCGCGCGCATTGTCGTCGACGCAATAGCCATGCGCACGATCGACGATCGCCAGCGTCGCGTGCTGCGCGAGGCCCGTCGGGTCCAGCAGCTGCGCGAGATGCGCAAGGTTCACCGTCGGTACGACAGCCCGCTGGGACATTACGGCCGGGCGCAGAGGGGCAACGACGCCAGTACCACCTGCCTTCCCGACCATCTCGCGCGGTCCCGACCTGGTGCGGTTCGACGCTTCCCGTCGCACCTGGTCGAACACGTCGCGGTACCGCTCGCCGATGCGCGACCATCGCATGTCATTGCCCAGCGCATAGGCGGTCTCGCGCATCGCCTGTAGGCGGCCCGGGTCTGCAAGCAACCCCACGACTGCCTCGGCAATGGCCGGGGGATCGGCGAAGGGCACCAGCACACCGCGCCCGTCCGCGAGCAGTTCCGCAGCATGCCAGTAGGGTGTCGAAACCACCGCCTTGCCCATGCCGAAACTGTAGACAAGCGTCCCCGAGACGCTCTGCTCCTCGTTCAGGTAGGGCGTGAGGTAGATATCCGCCGCGGCGATGGCGCGGGTCAGCGTCGGCAGATCGACGAAGCGGTCGAGGAACCGCACATGGTCGCCGACCCCTAGTTGCGCCGCGAGGGTCTTGAGGAAGTCGCGATGCGCCTCGCCCGCGTGCCGCAGGATGTTCGGGTGCGTGGCGCCGAGGACGAGGTAAAGCGCGTCAGGCCGGCGCGCGACGATCGCCGGCATGGCGCGGATGGCCTGTTCGATGCCCTTGCCCGGCGACAGCAGCCCGAATGTGAGGAGCACGGTCCGCCCGGCGGCGTCGAATTCAGCCTTGTACCCGGATGCCGGATTGTCGGCCGGGATCTCAGGGATGCCGTGCGGAATGACCGATATCCTGCCGGGCTCGACATCGTGCACGCTGCTCAGGATCCGCCGTGACCGTTCAGTCATTACGACAAGGCGATCAGCGTGGCGGATGACGTCGCGCATGACGCGGAACTGACCCCGCGTCGGGCGATCCAGCACGGTGTGCAGCGTCGCGACGATCGGCATCGTCGCGGCTTCAAGGAGGGCAAGCACACGCTCTCCGTCCCGATCGCCGAAGATGCCGTATTCGTGCTGGACGCAGAGCACATCGGCATTCACCTCGCCGAGGAATTCGGCTGCGCGGACGAAGGCGCGCGTGTCGTTCTCTGGAATCTGGAACCAGACCTCCGGCGGATAGGCGTGGCTGGCCACCGTCTCCGTCATTGCCATGACGAAGCATTCGGCGCCCGGCACTGCACCGGCGACGGCAGTCCGCAGGTCGCCTGTGAACGTGGCGAGGCCACACATCCGCGGCGGATGGTTGCCAAGGAAGGCGATACGGTGAAGCGGCGGGGCGGGGGAACTCATGTGTCGCGGCTCCTGCTGCTGATCCGCCTGGCGGATGGTGGTGAAAGCACGACGCGCGCGCGACCTTGCGGTCCTGTGGAAGCACCTCCACCCACCGACGGCGTTCACGCGATCGACGTGCGCAATCAGATCCAACGTTCGGCATCGTAAATCGGTCGACCGCGTGATGCGTCCGAGCGATCACCAATGGTTCATCCGCGGCACTGTCCGCCCCGGGCATCGTGGACGATGGTGATGCGCCAGGTGCAGCGGGGCCGTTTGGCCCTCAAATCGCGTGCCCACCGCACGACTCATGAACCGATCGCGCAAATCGCGGTGACGTCGCCGCGCTGGCGGTCGGCATGGGTGCGCGGCCCACCGCGGGAGCGTCCACGACGACGCATGGCGGCCACGGTGCACCTCCACCCAGGCCAGAACTATCGGTAGCGACGCCACGCCGACAGGCTCGGAAACTACCTAGGCACGGGCTGCGCTTGAGCGTCACTCCCCAGTCGAGACGCGACAAGGGCACGGCAGCGGCATGCGAGAGGCGGTCGATGCGCCCTGCGGCCGGCACATGACCGTCGCATTCACCACCAGGTCAGGGTTCCGCGATCGCCGCCTGGGCCAATCGAGCGAGAGCCGGAAGGGACGTCGCACCGGTCTTCTGCATGATTGCGGCGCGATGGCTCTCGACGGTGCGCTGGCTGATGCCGAGATCGGTCGCGATGTTCTTGCTGGGCTGCCCCGCGAGCACGGCATCGAGTACCTCGCGTTGCCGTGCCGTCAGTGTTGCCAGCAGACCAGCGGCGCGATCGCGCCACGCCTGGCGCGTCCTGGCGTCCCGCGCCAGCTCGAGGGCCCTGCCGATACTTGCCAGCAGGTCCTCCCGGCTGACCGGCTTCTCGACGAAGTCAGTCGCGCCCGCCTTCATGGCCGCGACCGCCATCCGGACATCGCCATGCCCCGTGATCACGATGCCCGGCAGACGGTGGCCCGCCGCCCTGAACCTGGCCAACACCTCGAGGCCAACCATACCAGGAAGGTTGGCATCGATCAGCACGCAGCCGAGTCCACCGGACCGATATGCCGCCAGAAACGCTGGACCGTCGCCATACTCCGCGACGGTCATTCCGGCGTCCTCGAGCACCTCCTTGATGGCGTCGCGGACGCGCCTGTCGTCATCGATGACGTGAACGGTCGGTGTCTCGTCGGCTGACGTGCCGGCGGGCATCACATGCGCAGGATTCGCCTCGAGCAGCCGCTGGATCGTCGCTGTCAACTCCGGCAGCTTCGCTGGCTTGTGCAGGCGATCGCATCCCAGCAGCGCGATCTCCCGCAACGTCTCGGTCGATATGTCGCCGGTCAGGATGATGAGCGGGATGGTGTGGTTCAGTCTCTGCCGCAGCGTCGCGGCCAGTTGCAGGCCGTCCATCCCGCCCGGAAGATTGTAGTCGGCAAGGATGATGTCCGGCCGCAGGCCGCCGCTTGCCACGAGCGCGAGCGCCGACGTGCCATCGGCGGCCGCGATCACGCGATGGCCCTCGCCTTCCAAGGCCCTGGACAGCACGTAGCGCACTTCGGGGTCGTCCTCCGCCAGCAGGATCACGCCCTGACGATGCTGCCTGCCGACATCACCGGCAGGCGCGGCCGCCGTGGCCTTGGGACGCACGACAGGTCCGGCGGCGCGCGCCACCTCGATGCTGAATACGGAGCCCTGGCCCGCCCTGGAGCTTACCTCCACGGCATGGCCGAGGATCAGTCCCAGCCGGCGGACGATCGACAGGCCGAGCCCGAGCCCGCGGCTTCGTTGACGCGCGGCATTATCGACCTGGTGATACTCATCGAAGATGGAGTGCAGCGCATCGGGCGCGATGCCGATCCCGGTATCCCGGACCTCGATGCGCAGCGAACCGGCGTGCCGTCGGCAGCCGACCAGCACCTTCCCCTGTCGCGTGTACTTGAAGGCGTTCGACAGCAGGTTCCGGAGCATTTGTTCGAGCAGTCGCGCATCGGTCCTGACCACCAGCCCGCACGGCACGACGCGAAAGGCGATCCCCTGCGCTCGCGCGTGGTGGGTGAACTCCTCCTGCAGCCTGACCAGGATGTCGTCGAGCACAACGTTGTCCACCTGGCTGGCAACGGTACCCGTCTCGATCTGGTTGATGTCGAGCAAGGTGTTCAGCATGCCCGACATGGCGCCAAGGGTCGGATCGAGCAGTGACACGAGCTCCTGCCCCGGACCGCTTTGCACTGTCTTGGCCAGCAGGCCCTGCAGCAGCACCAGTGTCTGGAGCGGCTGGCGGAGGTCGTGGCTTGCAGCAGCCAGGAAGCGCGACTTGGTGATGTTGGCCTGCTCGGCCTCGTGCTTGGCGGCCTCGAGCGCGGACGTCACGTGCCTGCGGTCGGTGACGTCCGTGAAGGTGATGACGACGCCCGCCACCCGATTGCCATGGGTACGATAGGGCAGGATCCGGCGCAGATACCAACCGACCCCCGGAACCTCGATCTCGCGGTCCCCCACCACCGCCGACTTGAGCACCGCACCGGCATCGGACAGCAGCGTCTCGTCGGAGGACAAGGAGCGCAGATCCGCCAGGGGCCGTCCTATATCGCCCGCGATGACGTGGAATAGCGCCTCCGTCGCTGGCGTGAAGAACCGGATGTGCAGGTCGGGATCAAGGAACACCGTCGCCACATCCGTACTGTACAACACGTTCTGCAGGTCGTCCGAAGTGGTGCGCTGCCGTTCCAGCGTCTCCTGGAGCTGGCTGTTGAGCGCTGTCAGCTCCTCGTTGAGCGATTGCAGCTCCTCCTTCGAGGTCAGCAGCTCCTCATTGGCGGACTGGTATTCCTCGTTGATCGACAGTGCCTCGTCGTGGACCGTTCTCTGGTCGTCCGCGGCGATCTCGAGTCTGCGTATCGCCCCGTGCAGTTCGTGGCGTGTCGTGTCGAGCTCCTTTTCAAGCTCGTCAACGCGCGGGGCGTCGCCGGCCGCAGCTCGGCGACTGGCAGCCGGCAAGGCGGCCGCCTCGACGAAGCAAATAAGGAAGTACGTCTCCCCCGCATGCACGACCGGCTGGACCTCGATCGTGAAGCGCCGCCGCTCGCCGCCGGTCAGCCTGCGGCTGGCGGGAAGACTCACGCGGGCTCCGGCCTCGATCGCCTTGTGTATCGCGGTCTGCAGACGCGCGCGGACCGTCGGCGGGGCCAACGCCAGAAGGTCGTGCGTCGGATGTCCCGATGGCAACCTCAGGTAGCGTTCGGTCGGCCCCAAGGAATAGACGCACGCGTTGTTGCGATCGACCAGGATGGCGGCCGGCGCGAAGGCGTCGATGACCAACTGGCGACACAGCTCCGCCAGGGCCGAGGATCGCGTGGTTGCGACGGCGAGACCCGCACGCGGCGGCGCGCGGGCGCTATCCCCGGTGCTGACCGCTGCACGAACCGCGTTGGACCGGCTGCGGCCTACGCGACGATAGATCCGCTCGCTGCCCGCGACGGGCGTGAAGCTGTCGTCGGCGCTTCCTACGGTCTCCGCGCTGCCGAGCATCAGAACGCCGCCAGGCCGCAGCGCGAAGTGGAACAGGCCGATGATGCGCGCCTGCGCCTCGAGGCCGAGGTAGATGAGGACGTTCCGGCAGGACACCAGGTCGAGTCGCGAGAAGGGCGGGTCCGCCAGTATGTCCTGGACAGCGAAAACGACCATCCCGCGCAACTCCGGCACCACCCGGTATCCGCGATCCTCCTTCGTGAAGAAGCGCGCGAGTCGTTCCGGCGATACGGCGTCCGCGATGGACGCCGGATAGATACCCTCCCGTGCGGTCGCGATCGCATCGGCATCGATGTCGGACGCGAAGACCTGCAGCCGCGCGTGGGCGCCCGCGGCGCTGATCTGTTCGAGCAGCAGCATGGCCAGCGAATAGACTTCCTCGCCGGTGCTGCACCCGGCGATCCAGATGCGCAGCGGCTGGTCCGGCTGCCTGTCGCGCACCAGGTCCGGGAGAACCGTTTCCGCCAGTGCCTCGAAGGCCTTCGGGTCACGGAAGAAGCTGGTGACGTGGATGTGCAGGTCCTTCGCGAGTGCGTCGAGTTCCTCGGCGTCGCGTCGGAGGATATCGAGGTAGCGATCGACAGCCGTTCGGTCCATCGCCCGCATGGTCATGCGGCGCTCGATGCGTCGGCGGAGCGTGCCCGGCTTGTGCAGCGCAAAGTCGTGCCCGGTCCGCGCTGCTAACAGCCGAATGACGTCGGGCAGACGGTTGCGGCTCGTCTTGGGCAGAGACGACCTGGCGCGTGGGCGTGAGAGGGCTGCAGGGATCTCCGCCACCGGCAGGATTTCATCCACGACACCCGCGGCGATCGCAGCGCGAGGCATGCCGTCGAAGGTCGCCTCGATCGGATCCTGGGCGATGACCATGCCACCCGCCGCGCGCACCGACTCTGCGCCCAGCGTGCCGTCCGCCCCGGTGCCGGACAGGATCACGCCAACGGCGCGAGGTCCAAATTCGGTCGCCAGGGAGTGCAGCAGGAAGTCGAAGGGCAGCCGCGCGCCGTGTCGCGCCTGCGGCGGCAAGAGATGCAGGGTGCCGTCACCAACGGACAAGTAGGTACCCGGCGGGATGAGATAGAGGTGATCCCGTTCGATCCGCATGCCGTCGGTTGCCTGGAGCACCGGCATGGCGGTGTGCTGCGCGAGTAGATCAACCATCATGCTTTGGTGCGTCGGGTCGAGATGCTGGACCAGGATGAAGGCCATGCCGGTCGCGGCCGGCAGCGCATCCATGAGGGCGCGACAGGCTTCAAGCCCACCCGCGGACGCACCGATCCCCACGACGTTGAAGTCGCGCACGTGCACGCAGTGAGCCGGGGTCCGGGATGCCAACGGATCGCTCATGCCCAGGCATATCCCCGATCGTCTCCCGTGGCGTGCGGCGAAGATCAGGAGGTTCTTGGTCTTAGCACATCGCGCGGATTGCGTTGATTCAATCGGCCTGGACACGCGATCCGGCGGTTCTGCGTAGTTTCCGATCCTTCCGCCGTGCACCAGGAGCAACGACATTCGGCAGGCACAGCATAGTCACGGATCGAGGACCCCACGGTGCTCACTGCGAACCGCGTGCTGATTCTCGAGGACGAACCGATCCTTGCGATGCTTCTCGCAAGGATTGTGGCCGATCTCGGCCACGGCGTGCTGGCAACCGTGGGAAGCGTCGCCCAGGCGCTCGTCGCGGTGCGGTGCGTGCGGCCTGACCTGATGATCGTCGACAAGCGCTTGCGCGACGGCAGCGGTGTCGCTGCGGTACAGCAGATCTCCCTCGCCGGTTTCGTGCCGCATGTTTTCGTGAGCGGCGAGACCTGTAGCGTCGTCGCGCCACGGCCAGGTTCGGTGACGCTCGAGAAACCCTATGTGATTGCTGAACTCGCTCACGCGATCCAGACGGTTCTCAGCGACTTCCCGTCGCCTTCGGTGCCCTAACGGACGGAACGGGCCGGAGACGCGCAGTCACGGCACTCTTGGCTGCCAGAGGCTTCAGTCCCCGGAACCCACCACGTTAGCGGTGGGAACCAAGGAACGACGCTCTCCGGGTCCCGGGAACGAGAACGCGACTGTACGTCCCGACCGGGCCACGGGCCAGGCACCCCATCCAGACCGGACCCGCCCGTACTCCCCGCCCACGGCCCAGCCGACGCTGCCTAGTCCAGGCGAATGTTCAGGCTGCGCACAATCGGGGCGAGACGTTCACGGTCTGCGGCAATGAAGGCGCGAGTCTCCACGGGCGGCAAGCCGACGGGCAGGATCCCCTGGGCGCGGAACACCTCCTGCACGGCAGGCGTGCGCAAGGCTTCGGCCGCGACCGTCGCGACCCGCGACACGACGTCCTGTGGCGTGCGCGCCGGGCTGAGCAGCGCGAACCAGTTCGCCGCATCGAGCGGCATGCCGAGTTCGCGCAGCGTCGGCACCGCGGGCAGCAGCGGCACGCGCTCCGGGGACCCGATGCCGAGGATCTTCACACGACCATCGCGCGCCAGCCCTTCGGCTGGCCCGGCGTTCATGAACATGGCATCTACCTGCGCCGCCACGAGCGCCGTATAGGCCGGGGCAGCCCCGGTGAAGGGCACGTGCAACAGATCGAGCCCAGCGTTCTGGATCACGCTGGCCGCAGCAAGCTGCGAAGTCGAGCCGATACCCCAGGAGGCGTAGGTGAGCTGCCCAGGGCGGCTACGCGCCAGGCGGATGAAGGCATCGAGCGTATCCGCGCCGAGCCCCGAGCGGACCACCAGGGCGAAGGGCCCGCTGGCGAAGACCGTAATCGGTTCGAACCCGGCGACCGGATCGTAGGCGAGGCGCGAGTAGACCAGCGGATTCACCGAATGCGTTTCGGCGCTCGCGACAAAGAGCGTGTGCCCGTCCGGACGCGCGCTGGCGACGAACTGCGCGCCGACTGCGCCATTCGCGCCGGGCCGGTTGTCCACCACCACCGGCTGCCCCAGAGGCTGTGCCATGGCAGTGGCCAGGGCGCGCGAGATGACATCGGTCGCGCCCCCCGCATTCCACGGCACCACGATGCGCACGGGCTGATCCGGGAAGGCTAGCGCGGGGGCAGCGATCGCCACGGTAGCGCCGGCGCCGAGCACGGCGCGCCGCGAGAGCAGTGTCCTCATGGGATGTCCTCCTCCGATATCGCTGCGGCGCGGCGCGCGTCAGCATCCGACCTGGCCCGGTCCCCGCATCGCGCCCGCGGACATCGATCACGGTCACCTGCCCACTCGTCACGGCGGCCCGGGATGCACGGCCCCGGCAAGGAAAGCCGGCACCACCCGACGACGGGACGCAGGGATGCATATCAGCGGCGGCGACCGACGGTGTCAATAGACTGGGATCCCAGTTGTGTGGCAGAAGGATCAACGATGACAGTCGCAACGAACCAGCACGGAGGCGCGCAGATGAAACCCTGGGACGGCATCATTCCCGCCGAGGAGCAAAGGGCCTACGGCGCCGCGGGCTTCGGCCGCGCATCGGGTCTCGGCCGGCGCCCGGCGCTGCTGGTCATCGATGTCCAGTACCGCACCGTCGGCACGCGCCCGATGCCATTCTGGGACGCCATCAAGGAGTTTCCGACCTCCTGCGGCGAATGGGGCTGGCAGGCGGTGGGACGGATCGAGATGCTGCTCGCGCAGTTCCGTGCCCGCGGCTGGCCGGTGCTCTACCCGCACGTCGCGCCGAAGGAGAGCTTCGACCAGGGCCGGCTTGCCGAGAAGGTGCCGGCGCTGATGACGGTGGCGCGCAACGGCTATGACTTCGTCGAGGAGATCCGGCCGCAGCCCAACGATATCCTGCTGCCGAAGAAGCACCCCAGCGCCTTCTTCGGCACCCCGCTCGCGAGCTACCTGATCGACCTCGGCGCCGACACGCTGGTTGTGACCGGCTGCACCACCAGCGGCTGCGTGCGCGGCTCGGTGGTCGACGGCTTCGCGTACAACTTCAAGGTGGTCGTCCCACATGACGCCGTCTACGACCGCAGCCGCGTCTCACACGCCGTGAACCTCTTTGACATGGCATCGAAATACGCCGACGTCATGAGCACCGAAGAATGCCTGGCCGCGCTTCACGCGCTGCCGGCGGCGGGATGACGGCAATGTCCTGCGACCTGCTCCTGGCCGGCGCGACCGTCGTGCTGCCCGGCGCCTCGGAGCCCGTGGCCTGCGACATCGCCGTGACCGATGGCCGCATTGCCGCGCTGCTGGCGCCAAGCACGGACCTGGCGGCGCGCGAACGCGTGTCGCTCAGCGGCCTCGTGGTGCTGCCGGGCGCCATCGACGCGCATCTGCATCTCGGCCACGGCAAGGACATCTCGCGCCCGCGCGTACCGGGCGACGCCGACCAGGAGAGCGCGGCCGCAGCCGCCGGTGGCATCACCTGCTTCATCCCCTACCTGATGGCGACCGAGCCCTTCGGCACGCTCCTCGGCGACGTGATCGCGGTGACCGAAGCGGGGGCGCGGATCGACTTCGGCTACCACCCGATCATCTCGACCGAGGCGCAACTCGCGGAGGTCGAGGCCTGCATCCGCGACTGGGGGGCGCCGAGCTTCAAGATCTTCATGAACAACCGTGGCGGCGAGGGAAGGCGCCTCGGCCTGCCCGACATCGACGACGGCTTCCTGCTCCGCCTCTGCGAGGCCGCCGCCGCGCATGGTGGCATGGTCTGCCCGCACCCAGAGACGATCGAGATGGCCTGGGTGCTGCGCGAACGCGTCATGCGCGACGATCCGGAAGGCATCGGCGGTCTGGCAAGCTGGAACGCGACGCGCCCGCCCTTCGTCGAAGCCGATGCCGTGCAGCGCGCAGCCTATGTCGCGCGGATTTCCGGCGCGCCGCTCTATGTCGTGCACACCTCCTCGGCCGAGGCGCTCCATGCCGCGCTGCGCCAGCGCGCCGCCGGCGCCCGCGTCTTTGTCGAGACCTGTCCGCACTACCTGACGCACGACATCACCTGGCCGGCCGGCGCGATCGGCAAGATCAATCCCCCACTGCGCGAGCCTTCGGACCGGGAAGCGCTGTGGCGCGGACTGCTCGACGGCAGCATCGACACCGTCGCGACCGACCACGTGCACCGCGACATCACCTCGAAGGACGGTGGCATCTGGGCGGCATCGCCCGGCTGTCCCGGCATGGAGACCATGCTGCCGATCCTGCTCAGCGAGGGACATGCGAAGCGCGGCCTGAGCCTGCCGCGCATCGCGGCGTTGACCGCCAGCAATCCGGCGCACGCCATGGGCCTTGAGCATGCGAAGGGAGCGATCGCACCCGGGATGGACGCGGATTTCGCGATCGTGGATCCCGCGGCGCGCTGGACCGTGACACGGGAAGGCGTGCGAAGCTCGGCCGGCTATTCGATCTACGAGGGCTGGGACCTGACCGGACGCGTCGTGCATACGCTCGTGCGGGGCCGCTTCGTCCTGCGCGAGGGGCTGCTCGACGACGCTGCCGTCGCGACCGGGCGATACGTGCGTCGCAGGATCCGCCATGCCGCGCGCGCGTAAGCCGCTACGGAGCCTGCGGGAACGCGCGCTTGCCACCATCCGCGAGCGAATCCTGGATCTGACCTACCCCCCCGGCAGCCTGCTGTCGGAGAACCAGCTCGCCGACGAGCTGAAGATCAGCCGGACGCCGGTGCGCGAGGCGTTGCGGGAACTGGCCGCGACCGGCCTGGTACGCATCCTGCCCCAACGGGGTGTCGAGGTGTCCGAGCCCTCGGTCGAGGACATCATCGAGGTCTATCAGCTGCGCGAGCAGCTTGAATGCTTCGCGGCTCGCCTGGCCGCCGAACACCTGACGCCGGCCGATGCCGATACGCTCACGGCGGACCATGCCGATGCGTTGGCGCATCTTGCCGCGGGGCGGCTGCAGGACGCCTATGCCGCATCGGTCCGACTGCATGAGCATGTGATCGCGCTTACGCGGAATGCCCGGCTGGCCCGCTTCATGCGCCAGCTCGGCGACCAGGTTCATCGCTTCGGGCTCATCACTCTGCGGCAGGGTCGCGCCCCACGCGCGCTTGAGGAACACGGGCGGATCATCGAAGCCATCCTGGCCAGGGATGGCGCCGCAGCCGAGACGCTGATGCGCGCGCACCTGCACGCCGACCGCGACATCGCGCTGCAGGCAATCCTGCCGACCGGTTCACGGGGTTAGAGCAGATCCCGACCAGATGGAATCAGCTGGTCGGCCGAAGATGCTCGCGAAAACAACGGGCTAGGGTCGTTACAGTGAGCCAAGGCGAACGAAAGCGGCTGTAGCGTCGCCAGCACGCAACGCGCGATGCCCAACTGCTGGTTCGGACAAAGCCACGGCTGACGCACGCACGCCGACACTCGGCGGCCAGGCCGGCACGCCAGGACGCTCAGGCGGGGTGCTTGGTGACGTGCTCGATCATCAACGCGGACACCCGGTCCGGCATCTGGTCGGGTGCGTAGTGACCGCCGCCCCGCAACACCTCGAAGCGGTAGGGCGCGGCCACGAACTCAGCTGTGCCTTCAGCGGCCATGCGCCCGACGGTGTCGTCTGCATCGCCCCAGATGAATAGGGTCGGTACCCGGACCGGACCGATCTGGCGATAGACCTTCCCTCGCGCACGGTACCAGGCCAGGGCGGCTTCCATGGCCGGCGGAGAGCCCAGGACCGTCAGATGCCTCGCGGTCGCCGACGGCGGCACACCATTCGCCGCATGACGCACGCGGATCCACGCGGCGTCGTTGGCGAGCAGGGTCTCAGCGGCACCAGGGTCCTGGAAGGCCTTGTGATGCTTCGAGCGTTCCGGCTGCTCCGGGTCCTCAAGCAACGCCTTCGCGAAGGCTGCGGGATGCGGTCGCGACAGCATCGTCAGTGATGCCAGCCGTTCGGGAAAACGGGAGGCAATGTCCCAGGCGAGGCTGCCGCCCCAGTCATGCCCGACAAGGTGAAAGCGGCGATCGCCGTGACCCATCGCCGTTGCCAGGGCCATGGCATCGCTGATCAGCAACTCGATGTCGTAGTTGGCGAAGTGCGCTGGATCGGGGCGTGCGCCAGGCGAATAGCCCCGCTGGTTGGGCGCAACCGCCAATAGCCCCGCGGCTGCCAGCGCCGGCAGCTGCGCGTCATAGAGATGGCGCGAAACCGCGAAGCCGTGCAGCAGAAGCACCAGGGGCGAATCGGCTGCCCCGGCCACGGAGACGTCGAACACCAGCCCGGGCTGAAGCTCGATGCGGCGATCCTCGATCACGGCGAATCCTTCCCGGGACTGCATGGGTCTTGCCCCGGCAGCATCGCAGCAGATCAGTGCGACGCAAGCGAGCGTCCGTCGCCGCACCTGCCCTGCGGTCAGCGCCGGCGCGATGCCCGAACCGGAGGTTGGCCGCCGCGCACCGGACCGGCGCTCATGCTGGCCGCGCCACGACGCGGCAGGGTTTGGAGTCTTCATTCGTGGGGCTGAATGCAGTCGATGCGGCTGTGATGGGCGCTAATTCCGCGCAGTTGGCATCGCCCTGGTCGATGGCTGGAAGCGCCATCGTGCTGTCGCTTTGGCGCCGTCGCACCTTATGCTCGCGCACCCGGAATGCCAGGAATTCCGGATCGACGGAGACGGTCCATGCTGAAGACGATTGGCGGCCAGGCGGCGGCCGGTGTTCGTCGATACCACGATCACGATGCCTTCGCCGCCGCGCTGCTCGGCGGGGATGTCGAGTATCTCCCGGTGCCTGGGCAGCCCTTCGAGGCAACCCTGCGCGTGCTGCAGGTGGGCGATGTCGTGGTGCAGCACGCGGCGGATTCGGCGCATGTTACGCGCGCGGCCATCCAGCCCGGACTGTCCGCGCTGATTGTGCCCTTGAGCTGCGATGGCCTGATGCCCGCCGCGAACGGCATGGAGATCGGCGCACGCAACGCGATACTGGTGCCCGGCGGCATGGAGTTCATCGTGGCCTGCCCGGGCCCACAGGTCTGGGGGGCCCTGGCGGTGCCGACCGCCGTGGCGGAGGAACTGGCCGATCTCCAGAGCCGCCGGCATCGCGGCGCCATGCCCGGCGTGCTCGACATGACGCCCGAGATCATGGGCGAACTGGCGGGCGCATTCGATGCTGCGGGCCGGCTGGCGCAGGAAGCGCCCGACGTACTCGCCATGCCCGGTTGCGCGGTGGGACTCGCCGCATCGCTGAAGGAACTGGTGGCGACGGCCCTGGCGCCGGGCCTTGGAAGCGACCCGCGTGGGCGCGCCCAGCGCGAGGCGACACGGGTGGTGCACGCCGCCGACGAATACCTGCGATGCAACCTCGGCCGCCCGATCTATCGGGACGAACTCTGCGCGGTGGTCGGCGTCTCGCGCCGCAAGCTGCACGACGCCTTCGTCGCGGTGGTCGGCATGACCCCGCCCGCCTACCTCAAGGTCCGCCGCCTTGTGCTGGCGCGCAGGGCACTTCGCGCCGGCAATGGCGGAGAGCGCCTCGTGAAGTCGGTCGCGCTCTCGCACGGCTTCTGGCACCTCGGCTACTTCGCCAAGGACTACCGCGCGCTGTTCGGCGAGTTACCATCGCAGACCGTTGCGGCGACGAATCTTCGATAACTCCCACCCCCGGTACGAATTCGCCCATTTCGGATATCGGTGACTTCCTTTTAACGCAAGCGTGATCGTGCACAGTGTTAGCGTTCTAATAGGGCGAGGCCGCGCGGGGCGGCTTTCTGGGAGCGAACGCATGGCCGTAACGTCGAGGATGGGTTTCGCGCTGCTTGCGGCGACGGCCATGGTGCTGGCCACGGGCGCGGGCGCTGCGGCACAGGAGATCCGTGGCACGCCCGGCGCGCCCAGTGCGGTGATCACGCCCCAGGGGCTGCAACTGCCGCCACCTTCGCCGCCCTTCTCCGGCCAGATCCTGCCCAACGCGATCGACAGTCAGCCGGCCTGGCCACCGCAGGTCATGCCGCCGCAGAACGCGCCCAACGTACTGCTGATCCTGACCGACGATGTCGGCTTCGCAGCCCCCTCCACCTTTGGCGGCGTGATCCCCACCCCCACGCTCGATGGCGTGGCGGCGGCGGGGCTGCGCTACACCACCTTCCACACGACCGCGCTGTGCTCGCCCACGCGTGCCGCGCTGCTGACCGGGCACAACCACCACCAGGTCGGCTTCGGCAATATCGGCGAGCTGTCGACCGGCTTCCCCGGCTACAATTCGGTCATCCCGCGCGAGACGGCGACGATCGGCGCCATCCTTCAGGCGAACGGCTACGCCACCGCCTGGTTCGGCAAGAACCACAACGTGCCGGCCTGGGAAGCTTCCGCCGCAGGGCCGTTCAGCAACTGGCCAATCGGCATGGGGTTCGACTACTTCTTCGGCTTCGTCGGCGGCGACACCAGCCAGTGGCAGCCGGGCAACCTGTTCCGCAACACCACGCCGATCCACCCCTACAACGGCAACCCGGGCTTCAACCTGATCACCGCGATGGCCGACGACGCCATCACCTATATCCGCACCCAGACCGAGATCGCGCCGAACCGGCCGTGGTTCATCCACTACGCGCCCGGCGGCACCCATGCGCCGCACCACCCGACCCGCGAATGGGTGCAGCGCATCGAGGCGATGAACCTGTTCAACGACGGCTACGAGAAGCTGCGTGAACGCATCTTCGCCAACCAGCAGCGCATGGGCGTGATCCCGGCGAATGCGCAGCTGACGCCCTGGCCCGACGACGTGCCGCGCTGGGACAGCCTGTCGGATGTCGAGAAGCGGCTGTTCATCCGCCAGGCCAATGTCTACGCGGCCTACCTGGCCTACACCGATGCCGAGATCGGCCGCGTCATCGCCGAGGTCGAGCGCCTCGGCCAGCGCGACAACACGCTGATCATCTACATCAGCGGCGACAACGGCAGCAGCGCCGAGGGCTCGCTGAACGGCACGCCGAACGAGGTGATGTACTTCAACGGCGTGGCGCTGACCGCCGAACAGCAGATGCGCTGGTACGACGTCTGGGGCACCGACCAGACCTACAACCACATGGCGGTGGGCTGGACCTGGGCGTTTGGCACGCCTTATCGCTGGACCAAGCAGGTGGCGTCGCATTTCGGCGGCACCCGCAACGGCATGGCGGTGGCTTGGCCGCGCGGCATCGCCGAACGCGGCGGCACGCGTACCCAGTTCCACCACGTGGTCGACATCGTGCCCACCATCCTCGAGGCGGCCGGCATCCCGGCGCCGCAGAGCGTCAACGGCATCACGCAGCGGCCGATGGCCGGCACCTCG
This sequence comes from Roseomonas fluvialis, assembly GCF_022846615.1. Classification (NCBI taxonomy): domain Bacteria; kingdom Pseudomonadati; phylum Pseudomonadota; class Alphaproteobacteria; order Acetobacterales; family Roseomonadaceae; genus Roseomonas; species Roseomonas fluvialis. The sequence goes on along the minus strand of NZ_AP025637.1, from coordinate 391,177 downwards.
ATGGCCTATACCTTCCCCGCGGCCGCGGCCAATGCGCCGTCCCGCCGCCGGACGCAGTACTTCGAGATCCTGGGCAACCAGGGCATCTATCATGATGGCTGGTTCGCCAACACGACACCGCCTGCACCGCCGTGGAACTCCCTGGCGCCGCGCCCGACCGACGTCGCGAACGGGCTCCAGTGGGAACTCTACAACATGGCGGAGGACCCCACGCAGATGCGCAGCGTGGCGCCGCAATTCCCCGACCGGCTGCGCATGATGCGCGAGATCTTCGCGATGGAGGCCACGCGCAACCAGGTCTATCCGCTCGACATGTCGACGCTGACGCGGATGATCGACCCGCGTCCGGGTCCCGCCGCCGGTCGCCGGCAATTCGTCTACACCGGCCCGTCCTGCTGCACCCAGGCCAATGCGGCGCCGAACATCCTCAATCGGTCCTACCGCATCACGGCGGAGATCGAGGTTCCCGCCGCCGGTGCCAATGGCGTGCTGGTCACGCAGGGCGGCCGCTTCGGTGGCTGGGGCCTGTATCTGAAGGACGGCAAGCCGGTCTTTACCCTGAACCTGCTGAACCTGGAGCGGGTGCGCTGGGAAGCGCCGGCGGCGCTGCCGCCCGGGCGCCACACCATCGTCTTCGACTTCGCGCTGAACCCGCAGGGGCCGATCCCCTTCGGCCATGGCGGCACCGGCACGCTCTCGGTCAACGGCACGCAGGCCGCGCAGCGCGCGATCCCTCGCGGCGTGCCCTTCACCTACGCCTGGGACGAGACCTTCGATGTCGGCTTCGACACCGGCACCGGGGTGGATGACCAGGACTACCAGGTGCCCTTCGCCTTCACGGGGCGCATCGGCCGCATCGTGGTGGACCTGGGTGAAGGCTCGGTGACGCCGCAGGCCGTGCGCGCCTTCGCCGAGGAAATGGCGGCCCGCGCCCGTGCGGCCGAGCGGCCCGCGCCGGGCGCGGCACCGGCCGCGCCGGCGGCCACGCCTCCGGCCCGCCGCAACTAGGGCACTCGCCGGGCGTCGAATGCCGACGCCCGGCGGACTGCATGAAGGAGGGCGTTGGCATGACCATCTCGCGTGCCGCCTTCGCCGTCGCGATCCTGGCATTTGCGGCGGCCGGATCGGCTCCCGCCCAGGCCACGCCCGGCGCCGAGGTCCGCCCCGACGCCACGCAGTCGGCAATGGCAGACCTGGCGCGCGCGGCGCAGAACCCGGTCGCCGACCTGATCAGCCTGCCCTTCCAGAACGACACGAACTTCAACTACGGGCCGAACGGGCACATCCAGAACGTGCTCAACATCCAGCCCGTCGTACCGATCCGGCTGAGCGAGGACTGGAACCTCGTCACCCGCACCATCCTCCAGATTGCCTTCCTGTTCCCGAAATGACGCAACAGCGCGAAGCGCCGGCGTGCACCACGCCGCGCGCCCAGCCCGCAGCAACGGAAAGTCCGCCTCCATGACAACTCGTCGCAATCTCGCCATCACCGCAGCGGCAGCAGCGGCCCTCGTGAACGCAGCCGGTCCCGCCGCTGCGCAGGCCCCGGCTGCAGCGGATGCGTCGGGCAATGCCGACTTCCTGTTCGTGCAGACCGCCCGCCGCATGACTTTCGACCGCACCGCCAGCCGCCTGACCCTGCACGAAGTCAGCCCCGTCACGTTGTTCTTTTCGGACCGGCCGGACCGCATCGCTGGCAACATGCGCACCGCGGCCTTCGTGCCGTTCTGGAGCCAGGGCCGCGACAGCTTCCTGTCCGACCCGCCCAACGCCGACCTGTCGATCGTCGAGGGCGGGGAACTCCGCCAGGTCGTGGTGGTGCTGCGCAATCCGGTGCTGGAGGGCGGCAACCTCGCCTACACCGTGCAGGTCCTGTCCGGCACAATGCCCGAAGCCGGTGAGGAGGTATCGGTCTTCATCGACATCATCGGCATGCCGCGCACGCCTGTCTCCTTCGCCGGTGCGGCGCGGCGCGGCTACCGCCGCGCCTGGATGCGCTAGCCTGCGAAAACAGCTGAAGACCGAACAAGAGAGACGGAACATGAAGAATTTCTCCGCCCGGAAGCTTGCTGCAGCCGCCGCGCTGATCGCCATCGGCGCCTCCTCTGGTGCCGCGGCGCAGGACACCGGACTCCGGCCTGGCTGGAGCTTCGAGATCGCGCCCTATGTCTGGCTGCCATCGGTCAGCGCGAACCTGCGCTACAACGTGCCCAGCAATTTCGGCGGGACCGCGGACGTCAAGGCGAATGCCGACGACTATTTCGCTAATCTGAATGGCGCCCTCGCACTCGCCGGGACGGTCCGCTACGACCGCTTCTCGCTCGTCACCGACATCATGTACGTCAGCGCCAGTGCGGGATCGAGCCGCGTCCAATCCGTGAACCTGTTGGATGTCGGGCGCGACCCGATCTCCAGCCGCGTGGACGCCAGCGGCGACTCGACCCTCAAGACAACGCTCTGGACGCTCGCCGGCGGCTACACGGTCGCGTCCGGCACCTGGGGCAATGTCGATGTGCTGGCAGGCTTCCGCTACCTCGGCATCGATTCCACCACCGACTACAACGCCGCGGTCACGCTGGTCGGGCCACGCGGCAATGCCGGGCCGACCTTCGGCGGCGCCGGGCGCCTGTCCGGCACCGACAACATCTGGAACGGCATTGTGGGCGTGCGTGGGCGCATCAACATCGCGGAGTCCGGATTCTTCGTGCCCTACTACCTCGACCTCGGCGCGGGCGATTCGAACTTCACCTGGCAGACCTTCGCCGGCATCGGCTACCAGTCCGGCTGGGCGGGCGTGCAGATCGGCTGGCGCTACATGTCCTATGACCAGGGCGGTAGTTCGGTGGTGCAGGACATGACCATGAGCGGCGCCTACCTCGCGGTGAATTTCAGCTTCTAGTGCCCGGGCGCTCGGCTGATTTCGGCGGCACGCTCCGCGCGGGCTGGGCGTGCCGTGCGCGCGCGTGGTCTGATGGCAACATGACCACGGCAGAACGCCACCCGCATGTTGCCTGAGGACGGCCGTCGACCGGCGGGCTGGCCGCGCCTCCTGCTCGCGTGCCTCGGCATTGCCGCCGCGATCGCTGTTCCGTTGGCGAGCGCCCTGCTGCTCGCTGGCGGCGCACCTGTGGTGGCGGGGGAACGCGCGCGGCCGGGCTTCGTGGGATCAGGCACCTGCGCCAGTTGCCACACCCCCGAGACCGTTGCCTGGCGTGACAGCGACCACGCGCGCGCGATGGCCGCGGCGACCCCGTCCACGGTGCTCGGCGATTTCTCCGGCCAGACCGTGACCGATGGCCGCCACAGCGCCACCTTCCTGCGCGACGGCGACCGCTTCGTCATCCGCACCGACGGCCCGGGCGGCGCGATCGCGGATTTTCCGGTGAGCGAGACCTTCGGCGCCGACCCGCTGCAGCAATACCTGGTGCAGTTCCCCGATGGCCGGCGCCAGCCCCTGCCCTGGGCCTGGGACAGCCGCCCGCGCGCGGATGGCGGCCAGCGCTGGTATCACCTGATGGCCGAGGCGCCGCTGCGCGCCGGCGACCCGCTGCATTGGACCGGGCGGGACCAGACCTGGAACTTCATGTGCGCGTCCTGCCATTCGACAGGGCTCGAGCGCGGCTACGACGCGACGACGGACCGCTACGACACCACCTGGACCGAGGTCAGCGTCGGCTGCGAATCGTGCCACGGGCCCGGGGCGGCGCATGTCGCCTGGGCGCAGGCCGGCGCGCGCGCCGATGTGGCGCATCGCGGCCTGTCGGTCCGGCTGCGCGATGCCTCGGGCGGTGCATGGCGCATCGCCGCCGACGACCCCCGCGGCATCGCCCGCTGGGAGGGGCCACCGCGCCAGGCCGCCGCCGCGCAGGTCGAGACCTGCGCGCCATGCCATTCCCGCGCGCGGCCCATCGTGGCCGACCCGCTGCCCGGCGCGCGCTTCCTCGACACCCACGCGCCGATGCTGCTGCGCCAGGGCGAATACCATGCCGATGGCCAGATCCAGGGCGAGGTCTTCGAATGGGGATCCTTCGCGCAAAGCCGCATGCAGCGCGCCGGCGTCACGTGCAGCGACTGCCACGACCCGCATAGCGGCCGGCTGCGCGCCGAGGGCAATGCCGTCTGCGCGCAATGCCACCTGCCCGCACGTTTCGACACCGCCGCGCACCATCACCACACGCCGGGCACGCCGGGTACGCAATGCGTGTCCTGCCACATGCCGGCGGTGACCTACATGGGCGTCGATCGCCGTCGCGACCACGCCTTCAGCATCCCAAGGCCCGATGTGGCGGCGGCAGTCGGGGCGCCGGATACCTGCACGTCCTGCCATGCCGGCGCGACGCAAGACTGGGCGGCGACCCAACTGGCCGCCTGGCATGGGGTGCCGCGCGGTGGCCCGCATCCGGCGCTGGCGATCCAGGCCGGGCGCACCGGCGCGCGCGGCGCCGACCAGGCGCTGTCGCGCCTCGCGCTCGACCGCGCATACCCGGCCATCCTGCGCGCCACGGCGCTGTCCCTGTTGCCCAGCCCGCCGACCCGCCCGGTGGGCGAAGCCGTCGGCGGGGCGCTATTCGACCCCGAACCCCTGGTGCGCGCGGCGGCGTTACGCGCGCTTGATGCCTTGCCGCCACAGAACAGGGTTCACGCGACGCGCCTGCTCGCCGATGAGGTGCGCCTGGTGCGCATCGAGGCGGCGCGCGCCTTGGCGCCGGTACCGCTCGGCACCATGCCCGAGGCAGCGCGCCCCGCCTTCGCCCGCGCCTGGGAGGAACTGCTCGCGAGCGAGCGTGTCGCGGCGGAACGGCCCGAGGCCCATGTGAACATCGCCGGGCTGCTCCTGCAGCGCGGTGACCAGGCGGGCGCCGAGGCGGCGTTTCGCGCGGCGCTTGCGCGCGACCCCGCGTTCCTGCCGGCACTGGTCAACCAGGCCGCCTTCGAGGAGGCTCGCGGCCGGGCGGATGCGGCGGAGACGCTACTGCGTCGTGCCGTCGCGGCGCATACGGCAGATCCCGAACCCCTCTATGCGCTCGCGCTGCTGCAGGTGCGGCGCGGTCGTATCGCCGAGGCGATCACGATGCTCGACGCGACGGCACGGTTGGCGCCGGATCAGCCGCGCTACGCATATACCCATGCGCTCGCGCTGCATCGCCAGGGCCGCGTGGATGATGCGCTTGCCGTGCTATCGCGGCATCCGCGCCATCGCGCGAGCCTGATCGCCGCTGCCACCTTCGAGCGTGACCGCGGCAGGGTCGTGGAAGCGCAGCGGCACGCAAGGGCCGCGCTCGCGATGGATCCCAACGATCGCGACGCTGCGGCGCTCGTGGCTGAGATCGAACGGCGCCTCCAGCGTTGAGCTGGCGCATCGTCCTTGCATCCTGCGGCGATAAGGCCCGCCAGCTCTGCACGGAAGCACCCGATCCGGCCGGCGGGCGTGGAGTGCAGGGCGACCGTCGGCGACGCTTGTCCGGGCCGAGTCAGGATGACGCTGGCCGTAACCTGATGGTGGCTGTCGCCTTGCCGGGGCCATTGCCAGAGGCGGGGTCGAGCGTCGTGTTCGAGGTGCCCTGCACCACCACGCACAGGCCGCTTGCGAAATCCCGCCGGAACATGAGGTAGGTGTGGCGTGCCTCCCCGCCTGCTTCCAGCAGCAGCACACAGCGGCGCAGATCGGCGGAGAGGCGATTGCCAGCACGCAGCCGGCGCTGCCGCTGCGCAGCGTGCTGGCCATCGTGGACGGCGCGACGGGCGTGCGCTGCGCGACCTCTGCGGCAGCACGCCCGAAGAAGTGCGTCTCGGCCATGCAGCGCCGGTCTATGCCGGCTTCCGCCGGGCCTTCGGCATCCCCTGCGTCTTCGATGCCGAGCAGACCGCGCTGGTGCGCTCCGCGGAGACTTTGGCCGCGCCGGTATGGACCGCCGATCCTGTGCTGCCGAAGAGATCCAGCAGAATCAGGTCGCGGGCTACTGGGCGCGGAGCCAGCCCAGCATGGCGGAGCAGACCCGGCGCCTGCTGACAGCGCACGTAACGATGGTCTAGCCAACACTGGAACTGATCGCGACCGAACTCGGCATCGGCACGCGCACGTTGAATAGGCGGCTGCAGGGGGAGGGCACGAGCTTCCGTCGCGTACTCGATCAGGCGCGCCACGAGATGGCGTGCCAACTGCTGGGCACGACACGGATGGCGGTCACGGAGATCGGAACGGCCCTGGGCTACGCCACGCCGCCGGGCTTCGTGCGCACCTTCAGGCGCTCGGCGGGGCTGCCGGCACGAGAATGGCGGCGGACGCAAGACAGAACGCAAACGGTATAGCGTCGCGGACGCCATATCGGAGGGCGTTCAGTCGGCGCGGCGCGCATGGTTGCTCGTGGCGACCGTGGCCCAACCGGAGCGCCTGCCTGCCGAGCAGGGTGTACCGCCTCTGAAAAAGGCAGTTTCACCGCCCTGCGCGAGGCTTGCAGCGAACTCGATGCAAGAAAGCGGCAGGATCCCTGGCGGAACCCTGGCATTCTTGACGCAGGTCAATGCGAATGCCGACGAGCCGGCCCCAATCATCGTTGTCGTCGGGTCCTTATCCACGACCTTCAAATCCCGTTGGCTGACAGTGGAGCCGCGTCGATGCCTTTCGCAACGCAGGATCTCGTTCGCCCGGCGAACGCGGCTTCGACCGCCTGCGACACGCAAGCCCGCTCCCGTCACCTCGTCTTCGATGACCCGGAGCTCCACGCGGCGTCTATCCAGAATGCGCAGGTTCGGCCGATCTTCCGCGAAGGGGGAAAGTTCCGCAGCTGCTTGACGCTGGTCCGGCTTCCGCAGATCCACATGTCGGCCGGCGAGGAGAACCTCAGGCGCATCGTGCGCGCCTGCTACGCGCCCGACCGGATCTACTTCCGACTGAAGCGTGCGGACGAACCGACCGAGGTCGTCGACGGGCGGGAAGAAGTGCCCCAGACCGTGACGGTCAACCAGCGTGGGCGGCCGGTCATCCACTACTCGAGCGGGCTGACGCGATGGCGCAGCATCTCCATGTCGGCCACGGAGCTGGCGGCCCGCGCGGCGCTTGTCCTGGGGCGGGACCTGGATGCGCTCCTGCGCGACGCCGTTGTCCTGCATCCCGCCGTCGACGCCTTCACCAGGCTCTCCGCGCTGCAGAGCGATGCGCTGCGCATCGCGCGGGAGGCGCCGGACGTGCTCGCGCATCCCACCGCGGCCGCCGCGCTCGATGTGCAGTTGAGCGAGGCCGTGCTCGCGATGCTCGGCGATGGAACGGCCGTGTCCGACAGTGCTGCCCAGCGGCGTGGACACACGATCATGCGGCGCGCGGATGACTTCATCGAGGCCAATGCCACGGTGCCGGTCAGCAGGACGGATCTGTGCCGTGCCGCCGGCAGCTCGGCCCGCACGCTCGACATGCTGTTCCAGGAACGCTTCGGCTGCTCGATGCAGACCTATCTCCGGTCGCGGCGGCTCTGGATGGCGCGCCGGGCGCTCATTGCCGGGGATCCACTCCATCAGACCGTCACGGATATCGCGTTGGGCTGCGGCTTCTGGGAACTGGGCCGCTTCGCCGTTGCCTACCGGCATGCCTTCGGCGAACGCCCATCCGAGACGCTGCGTCGCGCTGCATACGGAACGAGCGCTGCCCCCACCGTTTTTGCGCAAACTGCATAGCCGCCCATCGGGCTGGCACCGAAAACTCGGCGCTGTCGAGCCTGGGTGGTGCGTCGCACGCGGCGCCTTCGCGGCGGCGTATGCCGCAGCCGCGCGCCAGCCGCTGCTCGACATTCGACACCATCGCGGGTGACCGCACAGGAGCATCCATGACCAACCCGGACAGCGAGCACGTGGCGCTCAATCGCAGGAACGTCTTCGCCGGCGGCGGCGGACTCATTCTCGCGAGTGCACTGATCTCCGAGGCCCAGGCGCAGCGGACCGCACCGGCCGAGGCCTGGCGTCCCGGCAGTTCTGAAGCACGGGCCCGCGCGCGCGAAGCGATCTCGGCGATGGAAGGCTGGGGCGGATCGCTGGTGCTGCAGGCGGCGACCTACGCGGCGCCGCTGGTTGCGATGTACAATCTGCGTGCAACGGTTGCCTTCGGTCCGGACGCGAAGGCGCCGCCGGGCAGCATCTGGCGGTTCGAGGACATCGCGACGCCCACGCTTGCGGCGCAGTCCGGCTATGTCTCGCCGAACGTGAACGTCATCTATGGCTTCGGCTTCGCGGATCTCGGCCAGGAACCCTACATCCTCACCGCCCCGGACTCGGGCGGCCGCTACTACATGATCGAGGTCTGCGACATGTGGACGCGGGCCTTCGCCTATCCGGCAGGTGGCCCGTCAGGCTATCGCGGCGGCAAGTTCGCCTTCGTCGGGCCCGGCTGGACCGGCACGCTGCCGGCCGGCGTGACGCGGGTCGATTGCCCGACGCGCTGGATCGAGTTCCAGCCGCGCGTACACGTGAAGAACGAGGCCGACCTGCCGGCCGCGCAGGCGGTGCTGCGGGCGATCAAGCTGGAAGGCCTGGCACAGTATTCCGGACGCCCCGCACCGGCGCGTCCCGCCTACAACTACGAGACGCCCGTCATGGCACCTGGCGTGGCCAGCAGCATGATGGACTTCACCGATCCCATGCAGTTCTGGTCGATCTTCGCCGCAGCGATGAACGAGAACCCACCGCCGCAGAAGGAGATCGACGCCGTCCTGCCGCAGTTCAGGTATCTCGGCATCGAGTTCGGTAAGCCCTGGAGCGCGGCCGGCGTCAACCCGATCTACCTGGCGCAGATGCGCAGGATCACCGCGGAGATCGGCCCCATGGTCGTGCAGTCGATGCCGCTGGTCGGCCGGCTGAAGAATGGCTGGATCATACCGCCGGCGAACACCGGCGATGCGGGCGCCGACTACATGTCCCGCTGTGTCGTCGCGATCTTCGGCCTGACGGCGAACACGCCGATCCAGGCCATCTACTATCCCGGGCCGCTCGACGCCAACAACGAGCCGCTGACCGGTGCGCGGAAATACGCGATGACCTTCCGCGGTGCGATGGAGTTCGCGCAACCGGTCGCGCCGGGCTTCTGGTCCGTCACGATATACGACGCGGCCACGCGCTACAGCGTGCCGAACGCGATCAACCGCTACGCGCTCGGCAGTGACAACGCGCTGGCCAAGAACGCCGACGGGTCCTTCACGCTGTACCTGCAGCACGAGAACCCGGGGCCGGACAAGCAGGCCAACTGGCTGCCGGCGCCGGCCGGGCCGTTCTACCTGATCCTGCGCAACTACGCGCCGGTCCCGGCCGTGGCAGCGGGGTTGCAGAACCTGGACACCTTCCAGGGGCCGCCGCCGGTGGTGCCCGTCGGCTAGCGAAAGAGCCCGCGCTCGCCGGCGTGGCACGGCCCGCCGCCGGCGACCGAGCGCACCGGTGCAGCACAACACGGGGGATGGAACAGGATGCGGAACGGGATGCGGCGGGTGCTCGCCCGCCTTGGGATCTGCGCGGATCAACGCGCCGGGACGACCACGGCGCTGCGGATCGCGGCCTTGGCCGCGACGACGCTCATAGCCTCGGCCGGCGTCGCGGCGGCCGCCACGCGGATCGAAGGCCAGGTGCAGGCCAGCGGCAGCGCCGTGGGCGGCGCGAGCGTGACGCTCTGGGCCGCCGGCGCACAGTCGCCGACGCGGCTGGCGGAAGTTCGCAGCACCGCCGATGGGCGCTTCGTCGTCGCGGTACAGCGCGTGCCGGCCGGCGCGAGCCTGTACCTGGTCGCCTCGGGTGGCGAGGCGGCCACGAACCGGACGGGCCGGCCCAACCCGGCGATCGGGCTGATGGCGGTGCTGGGCGCGGCGCCTCCCGCGCGCGTCGTGGTCAATGAATTCACCACCATCGCCTCGGTCTGGACGCATGCGCAGTTCATCGAGGGCACAGCCATCCGCGGCCACGCGCTGGGCCTACGCATCGCCGCCGGCAACGTGCCCAACTTCGTCGACCTCCGGACCGGGGGATGGGGCGCGACCATCCAGGATCCGTTGAACAGTTCGCAGACGCCGACCATGGCGAATTTCGCGACGCTGGCGAATGTGATGGCGGGCTGCGCGACGCGCGTGAAGGTGGACGCCTGCAGCAGCTTCTTCGCCGCCGCCACGCCGCCGGCGGGCGCGGCACCGGCCGATACCCTGGCCGCGGCGCAGGCGATCGCGCGCAACCCGGGCCACGAGCCCGCGCGTGTCTTTGCCCTGCTGAACGATTTCTACCCGGTGCCCCCGGCGAGTCGCGGCCTGCGCGCCACGCCCTTCCTGCCGTATCTGAGCCGCGCGCCGAGTGCCTGGGTGATGCCGCTCCGCTTCGCCGGCGGCGGCTATATCGGTGGCGCGCGCGTGGCCTTCGACGCCGAGGGCAATGCCTGGAGCGGTGCGAACTTCATCGTCGGCTCGCAGGGCGGCGATGCGCTGTGGAACGGCAACCTGTCGCGCTTCGCACCCAACGGGCGCGCGACATCGCCGCCCACCACGGGCTTTGTTGGCGGCGGGCTGCAGGGTCCGGGCTTCGGCACCGCGATCGACCGCAACGGGCGCGTCTGGATCAACAGCACCAGCGGCCGGACAATGTCGCTGTTCGATCGCAACGGGCGGCCCATCTCACCGCCGCAGGGCTACGATATGGGTGGGCGGCTCGGCTTCATGCAGGGCGTGATGGTCACGCCGGGCGGTGATGTCTGGGCGCTCGACTTCACCAATGACCGCGTGGTGTTCATGCCGCAGGGCGATCCGGGGCGGGCGCGCTTCTTCTGCGAAGCCACCGATAGCCGGCCGAACCGCGAAAGCCCCTGCAGGCTGAACGGTCCCTTCCACCTGGTGATCGACCAGCAGGACCGAATCTGGATCAGCAACGCCATCGGCGACACGGTCACGCGCTTCCCTGCGAGCGACCCCAGTCGCGTCGAGGTATTCCCCGCCGGCGGCCACAGCGGCAAGGGCATGGCGGTGGACAGTCGCGGCAATGTGTGGGTCACCAACACGCTGGGCGCTGGCCTGTCGATCGAGACTCGGCTGCATCTGCTCTACCTGAAGGAGACAGGTGCATCGCTGTCGACCATCGACCAGGTCGTGCTGCGCCAGCTGCTCGACAATCCGGGCATGGGCAGCGTGTCGGTGCTGCGGCCCGACGGAACTCCCTTGCCGGGGTCGCCGTACAACCCGACGCGCAGCATCTGGGGCGCCTGGGCGGTGTCGATCGATGGCAACGACAATGCCTGGGTGTCGAACTTCGCGCCTGGCGGCGGCATCACGCAGATCTGCGGCGTGCGCACCGAGACCTGCCCGCCCGGTGCACGCACCGGTGACGCGATCTCACCTGCCGGCGGCTATGTCGGCGGCGGCATGCAGATGCTGGTGGACGTGTCGATCGACCCTGCCGGCAATCTGTGGGCGTCGAACAACTGGCAGGATCCGACCGCCTGCTACGGCAGCGGGCCGGAGCGCGATTCAACGCGCTGCGGCGGCCAGGGCATGACCGTGTTCTACGGCATGGCCGCGCCGGTGCGCACGCCCCTGATCGGGCCGGTCCAGCGGCCCTGACGCCGCGCATGTTCCCATCGACCCCGGCGCGCTGGTGCAACCGCGCGCCGGGCCCAACACGGCACAAGGCATCGGCCATGACACGACGTGCGCTTCCCACCGTCCGCTTCCTGCTCGCACTTGGGCTGTGCACCGGCCTGCCCCTGGCGGCATCGGCGCAGTCGCCGGCGGCGCCCGAGCCCGAGGTCCGCACCCGCGCCGGCGTCGCGCCGCCGGCATCGTCGGCCAGCGCGACGGAACTCGCCAAGAAGCTGCAGAACCCGATCGGCGACCTCTACAGCTTCCCGTTCCAGTCCAACACGAACTTCCGCGTCGGTCCGAACAACGGCACGCAGGAGATCCTCAACATCCAGCCGGTAATTCCGATCCACGTGAACGAGGATTGGAACATCATCACCCGCACCATCCTGCCGCTGGTGTGGAACCCGTCCTTCCAGCCATTCGCCGACACGGTGCCCTTCGGATCCGGGCCGATCACCTTCTCGGCCTTCCTGTCGCCGTCCAAGCCGGTGAACGGATGGCTCTGGGCGGTCGGGCCGGTGCTGCAGATCCCGACCGCAAGCGACCGCTCGCTGGGTTCGCCGGTGTGGGGCGGCGGGCCGACGGCGGCGCTGGTCTACATGGGCGGGCCATGGGTGGCCGGCGCGCTTGCCAACAACGTGTGGTCGTTCGGCGGCACCTCGGGGCGCGGCGGCACGCAGTACAACAACTTCCTGCTGCAGCCCTTCGTGAACTACAATTTCGGCGAAGGCTGGTACGTCGGCACCGCACCCATCATCACCGCGAACTGGCTCGAGCGTGGCAGCAATGCCTGGACCGTGCCGGTCGGCGCCCAGGTCGGGCGGGTGATCCGGTTGGGCCGGCTGCCGGTGAACCTGCTGGCCGGCGCGTACTACAACGTGGTGCGGCCGGACGATGCCGCGACATGGCAGTTGCGCACGCAGGTGACGTTGATTTTCTGAGGTGTTTCGGAAATCCGTTCCGGAACGCTGGTTCGTACGACGGCATCGCCGCTCGTGACATGGCCCGCCTTGCGGTTGAAGCCGCCGCGCTTGAACCGCCCCGCGATCACAGCCTGCGTCTGGCGACCATCGCGAAGGCGGTGCCTGCCTGAGCCGACGTGAGCCGCAACCATATCCCGCGGTCGCAGAGAAACTCGCCCCCCCGGTTCCCATCGCTGCGCCAGCGAAAACCAGCGATCGAAACGCCCTGGCAGCAATGCGCAGCACACCGTGCACCGACAGGCGGTCCAGCGGAGCGCGTTCGCCGGTGCATCAATCGACATCTCCGGTCGACGGACAGAGCCGTTGCCCTCGGCCCAGTCAGAGCGAACTGCCGCCGCAGATCAGCAACTGCTGGCCCGTGATGGCGCCTGCCTCAGGCCCCAGCAGGAACGCCGTGAGCGCGGCGACCTCCTCGGGACGAATGTAGCGCCCGATCGGTGGCAGCTTCGGCGCCACGCCCGCCCGCGCCGGGTCGCGCAGCATCGGCGTGTCGGTCGCAGCCGGTGCCACCACATTCGCCGTGATGCCGCGAGCGGCGAGTTCGATCGCCCAGGACCGCACCATCGCGACGAGCGCCGCCTTGGTCGCGGCATACTGGCTGCGCCCAAGGGCGCCCGCCGCGGTACGGCTGCCGACCAGCACGATGCGTCCGCCATCCGGCATGCGCGGCACCAGCAGGTTCGCGAGCAGCATCGCGGCATCCACATGTAGCCGCCACAGCAGGCGCCCCGCCTCGACATCCAGGGCGCCGACGACGCCACCGCGCATCAGCCCGGCGGCATGGATGAAGGCCGTGGGCCGCAGGCCCGCGACCGCCGGCTCGAGCGCGGCCGCGTTCAGGAGATCGACGGTCCGGTGATCGTAGTGCGCGTGGTCCAAGCCGGGATCGCTCCGGCTCAGCCCGGTGACGCGCCAGCCCTCGAGCAGCAGCCGCGCGGTGATGGCGGCGCCGATGCCGGAACTCGCGCCGGTGACGATCGCGTGGCCCGCGCTGGTCTCGATCGGCATCCGGCAGCTTCTCCCGCGGGGGGTCCGACGCGCTTGACGCGCGCTGGAGGTGCGGATAGCAATTCACCACTAATCGAACAAGTGTTCGCATTCCGAACATTGACGGGAGGGCAAGCGGCGGTGGACGGCACGCAAGGCCGCGTCGAGAACCCGAAGAACCTGGTCCAGTCCGTCGCCAAGGCCTTCGCCGTGCTGAAGGCCTTCGGCCCCGACCGGCCGGAGCTGACCCTGGCCGAGGTCGCCGCGATCACCGGGCATGACCGCGGCACCGCCTTCCGCCTCGTCCACACGCTGCTCGGCCTCGGCTACCTGCGCCCCGTGCCGGAGGGCCGCCGCTTCCGCCTCACGCTGAAATGCCTGGAGCTCGGCTATTCCGCGCTATCCGCCGGCGACCTCCCCACCCATGCCCGCCCCCTGCTGCGCGAACTTGTGCCGGACGTGGCCGATGCCGGCTCCCTCGGCGTGCTGGAGAAGGGCGAAGTGATCTACCTGGCGCGCGTCGAGGCAGGGCTCGAACGCCACGGCGTGGTGCGCCGCCCGGGCACGCGCATCGGCGCCTATGCCACCGCGCTCGGTCAGGCGATCATGGCCTGGCTGCCCCGCGAGGAGCAGGTCGCGCAGCTCGGCAGCGTGCCTCGGGTCAAGCTCTCGGACCGCACGGTGACGGACCTCGATGCGCTGCTCGTGCGGCTCGATGAGGTGCGGGCGCGGGGCTATGCGGTCTCGGATGGGGAGAACGCCTATGGGCTGCGCACCGTCGCGGCGCCGGTGCTCGACGCACAGGGCGCGCCGGTCGCGGGGGTGAGCCTGACCATCGGCGGCGACCGGCTGCCGCTGCCCGACTTCATCGCGCTGACCGCGCCACGCGCCTGCGCGCTGGCGGCGGAACTCGGCACTGCGCTGCGCCTATCGCTCGGCACCATCGGGGCGGGTAGGCGCGGCCCATGACGCGCCCGGTGCTGCGCCTGATCGCAGACGACCTCACGGGCGCCTTGGATTCGGCGGCCGAGCTGACCGGGCTGTGCGGCGCGGTGCCGGTGCGCTGGCACGACGTTGCGCCAACGGGCAGCGTCGCGATCGATGCCGGCACGCGCGAGGCGTCACGCGATGCCGCGGTGGCGAGGCTGCGCACGGTCGCGCCCGCACTGCGCGGCGGCGACATCGCCTTCAAGAAGATCGACAGCCTGCTGCGCGGGCATGTCGCGGCGGAGCTCGCGGCCTGTATGGCGGCGGCGCCGTGGCGGCATGTCGTGCTGGCACCCGCGTTTCCGGCGCAGGGGCGCATCATGCGCGGCGGGCGGGTGCTGGCGCGGCAGTCGGATGCGTCCTTTGCCCCGGTGGCGCCGGACCTTGCGACGCTGCTCACCGTGGAAGGCCTGCAGGTGCTGCGCGGCGATCCCTTCGCTCCGCTGCCGCCGGGCCTGGCGGTCTTCGATGCGGACCAGGATGCCGACCTCGCGCGCATCGTCGACCTTGGCCGCCGGGCGGACGGCCCGGTGCTGTGGTGCGGCAGCGGCGGCCTGGCGCGCGCGCTGGCCGGCACCTCGGCCGCGTCGGTGGACACGGCGCTGCGTGGCCCGGTGCTCGGGTTGTTCGGATCGGACCAGGTGGCGACTGCACGGCAGCTTGCTGCGTGCGGCGCGAGCAGCATCGCGATCGGGGCCGGTGACGACACGGCCGCGGTGGCATGCAGGCTGGACACGATCGGCGCCGCGATGGTGCGCGTCCTGCTGCCCGACGGCCTCGACCGCGCCGAGGCGGCGCGACGCATCGCCGCGACCCTGGCTGGTCTGACGCGGCGCCTGCCGCGGCCTGGCACGCTGGTTGCCGCCGGCGGGGAGACGTTGCGCGCGATCTGCGATGCGCTCGGCGCCGGCGGGCTCGACGCCGTGGGCATCGTGCAGCCTGGCGTGCCACGCTCCGTGATGCGCGGCGGCGCCTGGGACGGCGTGCCCGTCGTCTCGAAGTCCGGCGCCTTCGGCGGCGACGCGCTGTGGCGTGACCTGCTCACCGACTCCCTTCCGACCTTCCGGAGCATTCCTGCATGACGCCCCGCCACCTCGCGATCACCATGGGCGATCCCGCCGGCATCGGGCCCGAGATCATCGTGAAGGCCTGCCGCGCGTTGCACGATCGAATCGCGGAGGGCTCGCTGCGGTTGCTGGTGATCGGCAGTGGCACCGCGCTGGATCGTGCGCGGGCCGCGCTGACGCCGGAGCTCGCGCTGCCCGAGGTCGCGGCGGACGCCGACTGGCCGGGGCTGGCCTTCCTGCAGGCTGGGCCGGAAGGCGCGCCGATCGAACCCGGCGTGCTCTCGGCCGATGCGGGGCGTTTCGCCTACCTCGCGGTCGAACACGGCGTGCGCCTCGCGCAGGCGGGCCGTGTCGGCGCGATCGTGACGGCACCGCTGAACAAGGAAGCGCTAAACAAGGCCGGCTACCACTATGCCGGCCATACCGAGATGCTGGCCGAACTGACCGGTGTGAAGGGCAGCGTCATGCTGCTCGCGCACGGCAACATGCGGGTCAGCCACGTCACAACCCATTGCGCACTGGAGGAGGTGCCGAAGCGCGTCACGCCGCAGCGTATCCGGCTGGTGCTGGACCTGACTCAGCAGGCGCTGCGCAGCCTGGGCATCGCGCACCCGCACATCGCCGTGGCGGCACTGAACCCTCATGCCGGCGAGGGCGGGTTGTTCGGACGGCAGGATATCGACGTCGTCGCACCGACCATCGCGCAGGCGGTCGCGGACGGGATGCGCGTGACCGGTCCGGTGCCGGGCGACACGGTCTTCGTGAAGCTGCGCGCCGGGCAGTTCGACGCGGTGGTCGCGATGTACCATGACCAGGGGCACATCCCGGTGAAGCTGCTGGGCTTCCATGTCGATCCTGCGACTGGCACATGGGATGCGCTGTCGGGGGTGAACATCACGCTCGGCCTGCCGGTGATCCGCACCTCGGTCGACCACGGCACCGCCTTTGACATCGCCGGCCGCGGCATCGCCAGCGAGCGCAGTCTGATCGAGGCGATCGAATACGCCGAAATGCTGGCGTCGCACGGTACCCACGCATGACCGACCTGCTGCGACCCATCGACCTCGATCGCCCGGCGCGCATCGCCTTCGGGCCCGGGCAGGTGGACGCGATCGGCCCCTGGGCCCGCGAGCGCGGCATCACACGTAGCCTCGTCGTCGCCGGCGGCTTCAACGCGGCGCGCGTGGATCTGCTTGGCCTGCCGGGCGAGGTGAGCGTATTCGGCACGGTGAAGCCGGAGCCCGACATCGCGAACCTCGATGCCGCGCTGGCGCTGGCGGATTGCGTGCAGCCGCAGCTGGTGGTGGGCTTCGGCGGCGGCAGCGCGATGGATCTCGCGAAGCTGGTCGCCGTGCTGCCCGGCAGCGGGCAGACGCTGCACGAGGTAGTGGGGCCGGAAAAGGTGGCGGGCCGCCGCGTCGCACTTGCGCAGGTCTCGACCACGTCCGGCACGGGCAGCGAGGCGGGATCGCGCGCGCTGGTGACCGACCCCGCGACGCAGAACAAGCTCGCGGTGCAGTCGCGCCACATGATCGCCGACCTCGCCGTGGTCGCCCCCGACCTGACGCTGAGCGTGCCCGCAGCGGTGACGGCGGCGACCGGCGTCGACGCGCTGGCGCATTGCGCGGAAGCGTTCACCAGCCGCCGCGCGCACCCGACGATCGATCTCTATGCGCTGGAGGGCATCCGCCTGGTCGGGCGTTTCCTGGCGCGCGCGGTTGCGGATGGAGCGGATCGCGAGGCGCGGGCCGGGCTTGCACTCGCCTCGCTGTATGGCGGCTTTTGCCTGGGCCCGGTGAACACCACGGCGGGGCATGCCGTGGCCTATCCGCTGGGCACGCGGCACCATGTCGCGCATGGCCTCGCCTGCGCCGTGATCTTTCCCCACACGCTGGCCTTCAACGCATCCGCGGTACCGGAGAAAACGGCGCTGGTGCTGCACGCGCTCGGCCTCGGCGGCGCGTCCGACGTGCTGGCGGCGAGCCATGGCTGGTGCGCGTCGCTCGGCATCGAGATGCGGCTCTCGCGTCTCGATGTGCCGGAGGACGACCTGCCCGTGATGGCGAGCGAGGCGCATGCCATCCGCCGCCTGCTCGACAACAACCCACGCGAGATGCGCCGCGAGGACATTCTCGCGATGTATCGCTCCGCCTTCTGAGGAATCACCCATGCCCGACGCCGGCGTGATCGACCGTCCCGAGACCTTGGCCCCCGCGCCTGGCGATCCGGCGCGCATCGAGGCCTTCATCCCGACCCCCTGCGTACAGAACCACGCGGCCTTCCTGCTGCCGCTGCCGGGCGGCGACATGGGGTGCGTGTGGTTCGGTGGGACGCAGGAAGGGGTGCCGGACATCTCCATACATTTCTCGCGCCTGGCCGCGGGCGCGGATCGCTGGTCACCGGCCGAAAGGCTGTCGGACGACCCGATGCGATCGGAGCAAAACCCGCTGCTGTTCCGTGCGCCGGACGGCAAGATCTGGCTGCTCTGGACCGCACAGGTCTCGGGCAACCAGGATACCGCCATCATCCGCCGCCGCATCTCGAACGATGGTGGGCGCAGTTGGGGCCCGATCGAGACGCTGTTCGGCGAACAGCCCGGCTTCGGCACCTTCATCCGCAGTCCGATCGTGGTGCTGGACAACGGCGACTGGCTGCTGCCGATCTGGCGCTGCACCAAGCCACCGGCTGGCGCCTGGACGGGGGACCTCGACACCAGTTCGGTGATGATCTCCACCGATGCCGGCACGACCTGGATAGAACACGCCGTGCCCGCCAGCACCGGCTGCGTGCACATGAGCATCGTCGACCTGCGCGACGGCACGCTGGCCGCGTTCTATCGCAGCCGCTGGGCAGATTTTGTCTACGTCAGCCGGTCACCGGATGGCGGACGGAGCTGGTCGGCGCCGGTGCGAACGGAACTGCCAAACAACAATTCCTCGGTGATGGCGACGCGGCTCACCGATGGGCGCCTTGCGATGGTCTACAACCATTCGAGCGCGGCGGATGCGACCGGGCGGCGGCTGTCGCTGTATGACGACATCGGCGGCGAGGACCTGGCGCCCGCCGCGCCGCCGACCGGCCGCAGCGCCTTCTGGGGCGCGCCGCGGGCACCGATGACGCTGGCGATTTCGGCCGACCAGGGCCGCACCTGGCCGGTGCGGCGCGCCCTCGAGATTGGCGACGGCTACTGCATGACCAACAATTCGAAGGACCGGCTGAACCGGGAGTTTTCGTACCCATCGCTTTGCCAGACGCCCGACGGCGCGTTGCACATCGCCTACACCTACTGGCGCCAGGCCATCAAATACGTGCGCGTCGCACCCGACTGGGCGGCGGGCGAGACCGCATGACCGCGCTGCACCCGCGCGGCGTGTTTTGCGCCGCACTGACCCCGGTGACCGCGCAGGGCACGCCCGACGCCGCGCTGTTCGTCACGCATTGCCGCCGCCTGCTGGCCGAGGGCTGCGATGGCGTAGCGATGCTCGGCACGACGGGCGAGGCGAATTCCTTCTCCTCCGACGAACGCCGCGCACTTCTGGACGCTGTGATCGCTTCCGGCATTGCGCCTGACCGGCTGCTGCCCGGCACCGGGGTGGCCGCGCTGGCCGAGACGGTGGCGCTGACGCGCCATGCGCTGTCGCTGGGTGTGACGACCGTCGTAATGTTGCCGCCCTTCTACTACAAAGGCGTCACCGAGGACGGGCTGTTCGCCGCCTATACCGAGGTGGTGCAGCGCATCGGCGATCCGCGCCTGCGGATCGTGCTCTACCACATCCCGCAGATGTCGGCGGTACCGATCCCCTTCCCGGTGATCGAGCGCCTGCGCACCACGCATCCAGGCGTGTTCACGGGCATCAAGGACTCCGCTGGCGACCTCACGCACATGGAAGCGCTGGTGGCGGCCTTTCCGGGCCTGGCGGTGCTGGCCGGCGCCGATCCGCTGATGCTGCCGCTGCTGCGCAAGGGCGGCGCGGGCTGCATCACCGCGACATCGAACCTGGTCGCGGCCGACCTCGCCTTTGTCTTCCGCCACTTCGCCGATCCCGCGCGCGCGGCCGAGGTGGACGCCGCGCAGGCGCGCATCGTCGCCATGCGCAACCGCGCGTCGCGCTTCGCGCAGATGGCATCCTTGAAGGCGCTGCTCGCGCAGCGCACCGGAGAGGATGGCTGGCATCGCCTTCGCCCGCCCCTGCTGCCGCTCAGCGAGGCGGAGCGCAGAGCGCTGCTGGACGGCTGACCGCATCAACACGGCCGCGCGCAACGTCGCGCGACCCTTCGGAGGAAGCACACCATGAACCGACGTCATCTTCTCGCCACGGCCGCCAGCGGCGTCGCAGCGCTGGCCGCGCCCGCCGTCCAGGCCCAGGATGTATGGCCGCGCGGTCGGCCGATCCGCGTCATCTGCCCCTGGCCACCCGGCGCGGCGAACGACGCGCTCGCACGACTGACGGCGCAGCGCCTGCAGGAAAAGCTGGGCGCCACCGCGGTGGTCGAGAATCGCACCGGCGGCGCCGGCCTGATCGGCACCAATGCGGTGCTGCAGGCGGCACCCGACGGCTTCACGCTGCTCGCCTCCGCCTTCAACACCGCCGTCATGCCGCTGGTGTTGCGCGGCGCGACCTTCGACCCGCAGCGCGACCTGGAGGTGATGGCCCGCACCGCGGCGGCGCCGCTCGTCATGGTGATGAGTGGCCAGCGCCCGCAGCGCACGCTGGCCGAGGTGATCGAGGCGGCGAAGGCGCGGCCGCGCGATTGGAACTTCGCACTCTCCTCCCTCGGCTCGGCGGGGCATCTTGCGACGATCGAGTTCCTGCGCCGCAGCGGCGTGCAGATCGACATGGTGACGTATCGCGGAACGCAGCCCGCGCTGACCGACCTGATGGGCGGCAATGCGCAGTTGCTGATCGACCCGAGCTTCGCCCTGCTGCCGGCAACGGGCGATGGCCGGGTCCGCGCGCTCGGCATCGCGACGGCCGCGCGTTCGGGCCTGGCGCCGAGCGTGCCAACCATGGCGGAAGCGGGCCTGCCCGGCTTCGAGTTCCAGTCCTGGTACGGCGTCTGGGCACCAAAGGGCACGTCGGCCGACATCAACGAGCGGGTCAATGCACTGATGCAGGAGACGATGCGCGAACCCGGCATCGTCGATCGGCTCAAGAGCCAGATCCTGGAACCCGTGACGGAGAGCATCGAGCAGACGCGAAGCTTCATCGCCGCCGAGATCAATCGCGCCACCGAATTGCTGCGCAGCGTCAACTACCAGCCGGAGTAGGGAAGGTAGCCATGGTCACCAGACGAGCGCTGGCGATCGGCGCGGCCGCGATGGCGCTCGGCGCGCCAGGCGTGGGGCGCGCGCAGACGGCCTGGCCGCTCGGCCGGCCCGGTCGCGCCTGCCCTGCGCGCATCGTGATGCCGTCATGATGTTGACCGAAAACCTGCCCTGGCTCGGCAGCGCGGACATGGCCACCGTGATGGGTACATCGCGCTGCCCATGGCTGAACTGGCGGGCATGATGGCCGATGCCGGGGCGCATCGGCGCAGTGTTTGCGTCACCGGTGGCGCACGCGGCCTGGGTGCCGCCATCGTCCGCGGCTTCGCGTGCCAGGGTGCCCATGTGCATGTCTGCGACATCCTGCGGCTGGAGGGCGAGAATCTCGTCGGAGCACTGCAGGCGGAGGGCCTTCGCGCATCCTTCCACCTGCTCGACGTCGCGCAGGAGAGCGACTGGCAGGCACTGGCCAGCGTCCTCGAGCGCGGGCCGGGGCGGCTCGATGTGCTGGTCAATAATGCGGGGTTGATCATCCGAAAGTCACTCGCCGCGACGACGCGCGCTGAATGGGACCGCGCCATGGCCGTGAACGTGACCGGGGCGTTCCTCGGCATGAAGCACTGCCGCGCGCTACTCGCACGCTCGCCGCCCTCGGCGGTCGTCAACATTTCCTCGACCGCCGGTCTGATCGCGCATGCCGACCCGTCCTACACGACCAGCAAATGGGCGCTGCGCGGCCTGACGAAATCCGCGGCGCTGGAGTTTGCGGCCGAGGGTATCCGGGTCAACTCCATCCATCTCGCGACGATCGCCACACCACTGACGGATGCCGCGCCGGACGGCCATCTCGAAGCCAATCGGCATGCGATCCCGATCGGCCGCGAGGCGAGCGCGGAGGAGATCGCCGCCATCGTGCTGTTCCTGGCCTCCGAGGCGGCGTCGTTCATGACGGGTAGCGAGGTCACGGCGGATGGCGGGCTCACGACCGGCGGCGTGGCCCACATGCGGTCGCACTACCAGAAGATGTTTGCCGAGAGCGGGAAGGCCTGACACCGTCCACCATCCCCGCAGGTGCGGTGCACGCGTCATCTCCGACAAGCCCGGCGCGCCACCGCATGGCCGTGGCGGAGGCGAGCACGTCGCCCGCGATCTCCTCCCGCACCGTCGGAGGCCCGCACGCAAAGGCGGCTGTCCAGTACGAATGCCTACGCAGGCGCCGTCTGCACCGCGAAGTCGACGCCACGGTTGGCGTCCAGCAACTCCCGACCGCCCGCAGCACCGGCGTGCCGAAGGCGTCGACGACCCGATCGGCGCCCGATCGCCCGTGACGGCGCGAAGGCTCCTACCTGAATGCGCAGCCGCCGGGGTTCGTCAGCGCTGTCGTTCACCCGGCATCCAATAGCCGGTATCCAACCCCCGGTTCCGTCCGCAGCAGCCGCGCTGCATCGCCGAGCTTGGCCCGCAGCTGCCCGACATAGACCCGCAGATACTGGCTGTCCTGCACATGCGCCGGCCCCCAGACCTCGGTCAGCAGCCGCCGTTGCGTGACCACTTTTCCCAGGTCACGAGCAAGCGCCGCCAGCAGGTCCCATTCGCGCGGGGTGAGCGAGAGCTCGACCCCGGACACCCGCGCCAGCCGCCGTTCCAGATCAATGGCGAGCGCGCCGGTGATCACGACGGGCGAAGGCGCTTCGGTCAGCACCGCACGGCGCGTCGCAGCGCGCAATCGCGCGAGCAGTTCCGCCAGGCCGAACGGCTTTTCCACATAGTCATCGGCACCGGCATCCAACGCTGCGACCTTCTCCGCCTCGCGATCGCGCGCGCTGATGATGATCACGGGCACGCTGCTGAAGGCGCGCAGCCGGGCGAGCACCTCCTTCCCGTCCATGTCCGGCAGACCGAGGTCGAGCAGCACGCAGGCCGGCCCGCGCGATGCCGCGAGGCGCAACCCCTCGCGCGCCGTCTCCGCCCGCAAGGGGGCATAGCCCGCGGCCTCAAGCGCCGGGCCAAGGAAGCGGTGGATCTGCGGCTCGTCATCGATCACCAGGATCGGCAATGGTGCAGCCGTCATGCGGGGAAGCGCAGCGTGACGCGTGTCCCTCGCTCTGCCGCGATCGGGCTCTCCGCCGTGATGCGTCCGCCCATCGCTCCGACCAGACCGCGGCAGATGGACAGGCCGAGCCCGGAGCCGGCGGCGATGCTGTCGGTGCGCGCCGCGCGGAAGAACGGATCGAAGATTCGTGGCAGATCCTCGGCGGGAATACCGGGACCATCATCCTCGACAGCCAGCACGATCTCCGTTCCTTCCCGACGAGCCAGCAGGCGCAGGGCAGTGCCTGGAGCAGAATACTTCATCGCATTGTCCATCAGATTCTCCAGAACGCGATCCAGCAGCGCCGGGTCGAGTCCTGGACGTGGCAGATCCGCCGGCAGGTCGCGCAGCACTGTCCTGCCCGGATGCGCCTGCTGCGCGCGCAGCGCCGCCTCCTCCAGCGCCTGGGCCACATCGACCGGCTCGCGCCGCGGCACGACCTGGCCGCTCTCCAGACGCACGATGTCCAGGATGGCGGACATCCAGCGGGCGAGGCGCGTCGCTTCCTCCTCGATGCTGCTGAGCAGGTCGGCGCGGGTTGCGTCCGACAGCGCCGTGCCGGCGGTGCGCAGCGTCTCGGCCGCGCCGCGGATGACGGTGAGCGGCGTGCGCAGATCATGGCCGAGGCTTGTCAGCAGCGCCGTGCGCAGCGCTTCCGTCTGGCCGCGCGCGCGCGCATTGGCCGCCGTATCAGCCAGGCGCGCGCGTTCCAGCGCCACGGCCGCCTGGTCCAGCAGCGCCTCGATGGCGCGATCCGCCTCGGGGTCGGCGGTCTCCTCGACCGGCCGCAGACCGAGCAGCGCGAGCACGATCGTCTCGCCATCGCGCGGCGCCGTAAGCGGCAGGAAACGCCAGGCGCTGGTCGGCAGCGTCGCGGTGCCTCGTCCGGCGGCGCGGCCGTTGGCCAGCGCCCAGCGCGCAGCGGCCATGGCGCCGTCATCGGGCGTGGCGTCCGCCGGGCTCGCCGCACGCAGCACCGGTTCGGCCTTGAGGATGGTATCCCGGCTGAACTGATCCGGCAGCGTCGTTGCCAGGGCTTCGTCAAGCGGCAGCAGAAGGCAGGCCGGGCCACCGATGATCCGCGCGGCCTCCTCGACCACGGCCATCTGCAATTCCGGCATCGAGGCCTGGGCATTCAGCCGGCGCGACAGTGCGGTGAGCCGCCGCAGCGCCGCCAGCCGCACCGCTGCGGATCGAACATTCCGTCCAAGCCGGCCGGTGGTGCCGGCCAGCAGCGCGGCGACGGCGCCGAACACCGCAGCGCCCAGCACGTCCTGGGCCGACGCGATGGCGAGCGTATAGCGGGGCGGCAGAAACAGAAAGTTCCAGACCAGAAAGGACAGCGCTGCGCCGACCCCGGCATGCACGGGCCCGACGATAGCGGCGATGGCCACGATGGCGGCCAGGTAGACCATCCCGAAGGCGGCATCCGGCACCATCCCATCCAGCGCCAGGCAGACCAGCGTCGCCGCACCGACCAGGAGCGGGACCGCAAGCCACGTCGTCCATCGCGGCAGCGGACGGGACGCCGGCGTGGCACGCGCGGCCGCCTGGCTCGGCACCACATGCAGGGTGAATTCCTGCGCCTGCCGGGCCAGCGCAGCCACGAGCGTCCGCCCGAACACCCGTCGCCACCAGGGTGGCTCGCCCCGGCCGAGGATGATGTGCGTGGCACGCCGGGCGCGCGCATGGGCAAGGATCGCCGCCGGAAGGTCCGTGGCGGTGGTCACCTCGGTCTCCGCGCCCAAGTGCTGGGCGAGCGCGATGCCGGGGCCAGGGTCGGATTCCTGGCCCGGCTGCTCGACATGCAGCGCCAGCAAGGGCGCGTGGAGCGCATCGGCCAGGCGGCGGGCCTGATGCAGCACCGGGTCGCCGCTGGCGCCGCCGGGAATCAGCACCAGCACCCGCTCGCCGACCGGCCAGGGTCCGGCCACCGCGTTGCGACGCATCCAGGAGGTGACGTCGGCATCCACGCGGTCCGCCGTGCGGCGCAGCGCAAGTTCGCGCAAGGCGGCGAGCGCGCCCTCCTTGAAGAAGCCGCGCAGGGCGCGCTCGGCCTGCTCCGGACGGTAGATCTTCCCGGCGCGCATACGCTCCAGCAATTCGGCCGGGGGGATATCGACCAGCTCCACCGCATCGGCACCTTTGAGAACGGCATCCGGCACCGTCTCGGCCACGCGCACGCCGGTGACGCGCGCAACCGCTTCCGCGCTGCTGTCCAGGTGCTGGACATTCATCGTGGTCCAGACTTCGATGCCGGCGTCGCGCAGCTCCTCCACATCCTGCCAGCGCTTGGCGTGGCGGCTGCCGGGCGCGTTGGTATGGGCGAGTTCATCCAGCAGCAGGATGCCGGGCCGCCTTGCCAGCGCCGCGTCCAGGTCGAATTCGTGCAGCACCTGGCCGCGGTACGCGATGGCGCGCAGCGGCAGCCGCGCCAGCGTGCCGATCGCGGCTTCCGTCTCGGCGCGCCCATGCGTCTCGGCCAGGCCGATCAGCACGTCACTGCCGGCCTCATGGAGCCGGCGCGCCTCCGTCAGCATCTCCACGGTCTTGCCGACACCGGGTGCTGCGCCCAGGAAGACCTTGAGCCGGCCGCGCCCTTCCCGGGCCGCGATCTCGGCCAGGGCATCGGGGTCGGGGCGTTCCGGCTCGGCCGTGCTCATCGGCCGGCACGATAAGCCGGCATGGGCCTCACGTCAGCGACGCCCGGCGCGTCCTGCGCAGGCGAGGTCCGAGATCGGCAGGGACAAGCCGAACCACGGCGTGAGCGCCACCAGGACCGGCGCGGCCGGAGCGCGGGGCAATGGCCCCACGTCGGATCATTGCGCGAGACGGCCCCGCGGAGGTCGCGCGTCCCCTCGTCCACGGGCGAAGAAGCGCTGCAAGGGCGAGGGCGGCAGGGGCTGGCGAGGCAGGCCGCACCGCGCGAGGTCGGGTCTGCCCGGGCTGACGCGGCGCAGATCGCGCAGCACGCGGCCCAGGCCCCAGAGCCACAGCGCGGCGAGCGGCGGCAGAAGGGCGCGCAGCAGATCAACGAAACCGAGAGGGTCTTCCATCTGTCCCGGCAAGGCGTTCGCCTGCCTCCTTGTTGACGGCCAGACCATCGCATCGCGGGGGATCAGGCCGCGATGCGGAAGCTGGCGCGGCCCCGTAAGGGCGGCATCAACGCATCGCCTCCAGCGCCAGATTGAGCCGCAGGACATTCACGCGCGGATCTCCCAGAAGGCCGAACTCACGGCCTTCGACGTGCTGGTCCACGAGTGCGGCCACCCGCTGCGGCGGCAGGCTGCGCGCCGCCGCCACGCGCGCGACCTGCGCCCGCGCATTCTCCGGGCTGATATGCGGATCGAGGCCGGAGCCGCTGGCGGTCGCGGCATCGGCGGGCACATCCCGCGCGCCGGCGATACGCTCGGTGACGGTCGCGAGCAGCGCCGCGCTGGTCGGCCCCAACTGCGATGCAGCCGAGGAGGCGGCGTCATAAGGTGCGGCGGAGGTCGCGGAAGGCCGGCCCTGGAACCAGCGTGGTTCCTCGAAGTGCTGACCGATGAGGGCGGAGCCGATCACCTGGCCCTCGCGCCGGACCAGGCTGCCGCCGGCGCGCTCGGGCAGGGCAAGTCCGGCGATGGCGGTGACGCCGAGCGGCACGACGACGCCCAGCAACAGCGTGAAGCCGAGCAGGAGAGAGACAAGCGGGCGCAGCATGGTTCAGGCTACTCCGATCAGGGTGAGGAAGACGTCGATGATCTTGATGCCGATGAAGGGTGCGACCAGGCCTCCCAGCCCGTAGATCAACAGGTTGCGGCGCAGCAGCGCGGCCGCGCCCACCGGCGTGTAGGCAACGCCACGCAGTGCCAGAGGCACCAGCGCCACGATGATCAGCGCGTTGAAGATCACCGCCGAGAGGATGGCGCTCTGCGGGCTGGTCAGCCCCATGACGTTCAGCGCGGCGAGGCCCGGATACTGCACGACGAAGATCGCCGGCAGGATGGCGAAATACTTCGCCACATCGTTGGCGATCGAGAATGTGGTCAGCGCGCCGCGGGTGATGAGCAGCTGCTTGCCGATGTCCACCACCTCGATGAGCTTGGTGGGGTCGCTGTCGAGGTCCACCATGTTGCCGGCTTCGCGCGCCGCCTGGGTGCCGGTCTGCATGGCGAGGCCGACATCGGCCTGCGCAAGGGCCGGCGCGTCGTTGGTGCCGTCGCCCGCCATGGCGACGAGGCGTCCTTCGGACTGCTGCGCGCGGATGTAGTCGAGCTTCTGCTGCGGCTTGGCCTCCGCGAGGAAGTCGTCCACGCCGGCCTCGGCGGCGATCGCGGCCGCCGTGAGGCGGTTGTCGCCGGTGACCATCACGGTGCGGATGCCCATGCGGCGCAATTCGGCGAAGCGCTCGCGGATGCCGGGCTTGACGATGTCCTTCAGTTCGATCGCGCCGAGGATCCGGCCATCCCGTGCCACGGCCAGCGGCGTGGCGCCGCTGCGCGCGATGCGGTCGATCCCGGCGGCCAGTTGGGGCGGGATCTCGCTCCGCAGCGTCGCGGCCAGGCTGTCCACCGCGCCCTTGCGATAGGCGCCGCTCGGCAGGTCCATGCCGGAGATGCGCGTCTGCGCCGTGAAGGGCACGGCTTTCGCACCCTCCGGCATAGTGGCGACGATGCCGTGGTGTTCGCGCGCGAAGGCCAGGATGCTGCGGCCCTCCGGCGTCTCGTCCGCGAGGCTGGCCAGCACTGCCGCCTCGGCGATCTCGGCCTCGCTCACGCCGGGTGCGGCGATGAAGGCGGCGGCCTGGCGGTTACCGAAGGTGATGGTGCCGGTCTTGTCCAGCAGCAGGACGTCGACATCGCCCGCCGCCTCCACCGCGCGGCCGGAGGTGGCGAGCACGTTGAAGCGAACCAGCCGGTCCATCCCCGCGATGCCGATCGCCGAGAGCAGCCCGCCGATCGTGGTGGGAATGAGCGTCACGAGCAGCGCGGCGAGCACCACGACCGAGGGCGCGGCGCCGCTGTAGCTCGCGAAGGCCACGAGCGTGACCACGGCGATGAGGAAGATGATCGTCATGCCGGCCAGCAGGATGTCGAGCGCGATCTCGTTCGGCGTCTTCTGGCGCGATGCGCCTTCCACCATCGCGATCATGCGGTCGAGGAAAGTGCCGCCCGCCTCGGCGGTGATGCGCACCATGATGCGGTCACTGACCACCAGCGTGCCGCCCGTGACGGCGCTCCGATCGCCCCCCGCTTCGCGGATCACCGGCGCGCTCTCGCCGGTGACCGCGCTCTCGTTCACGCTGGCGATGCCCCGCACGATCTCGCCATCGGACGGGATGATCTCCCCCGCCTCGACCAGCACATGATCACCTCGGCGGAGTTCGGCGGCGGGGCGCGGTGCGGTGATGGCGGGGTCATCGGGGTTGGGCACCCAACGCGCCATGGTGTCCCCCCGCGCAGCGCGAAGCGAGGCGGCGCGTGCCTTGCCGCGGCCCTCGGCCACCGCCTCGGCGAAGGTCGCGAAGACCACGGTGAGCCACAGCCAGGCGGCGACGCTCAGCTGAAAGCCGAAGGGGCCGCCTTGCACCGCGTCCCGCACCGCGAGCAGCGTGACCAGGATGGCCACGACCTCGGTCACGAAGATCACCGGATTGCGGATGAGGTGCCGCGGGTCGAGCTTCAGCACAGCGTCGAGCGCCGCGCGGCGAAGAATGGCGCCGTCGAACAGCGCGATGGAGGTTTGCATCGGGAACAGCCTTCAGAAGGTCTGGCCGGCGAGCATCGCGACATGCTCCGCGATCGGGCCGAGAGCGAGGGCCGGCAGGTATTGCAGCCCGCCGAGGATCAGGATCACACCGGCCAGCAGGCCGATGAAGAGCGGCCCATGGGTCGGCAGCGTGCCGGGCCCGTCAGGCGCGCGCGGCTTGGCAGCCAAGCTGCCGGCGATGGCCAGTACCGGGATGACGAAGCCAAAGCGCCCGGCCAGCATCGCGAGGCCCAGCGTCGTGTTGAGCCAGGGCGTATCGGCAGTGAGGCCACCGAAGGCCGAGCCGTTGTTCCCCGCCGCCGAGGTATAGGCGTAGAGCATCTCGGATAGCCCATGCGGCCCGGCATCCTGAAGCGAGGCGGTGCCGACCTCGAGCACCAGCGAAAGACCGGCCAGTCCCAGGATAACCGCCGGCAGCACGAGGACGGCGAGCATGGCGAGCTTCACCTCGCGCGCCTGAACCTTCTTGCCAAGGTATTCGGGTGTACGGCCGACCATGAGCCCGGCCACGAAGACCGCCAGCAGCGCGAAGACCAGCATGCCATAGAGCCCGGATCCCACGCCGCCGGGCAGGACCTCGCCCAGCTGGATCAGGAACATCGGTACCAGGCCGCCCAGCGGCGTGAAGCTGTCGATCATGGCATTGACCGCACCGCAGCTCGCCCCCGTGGTGGTGGCGGTAAATAGTGCGGCGAGGGCGATGCCGAAGCGCAAATCCTTGCCTTCCATGTTGCCCTGCGCGGGTGCCAGGCCGGCCGCAATGTGCAGTGGGTTGCCGGCTGCCTCGGCGGCGTAGATCGCCAGCGTCGCGACCAACACGAAGCCGACCATCACGGCGAGCAGCGCGCGCCCCTGCCGCAGATCGCCGACGATGCGGCCGAAGGCCAGGCACAGGCCGAAGGGAATCACCGTCTGCAGGATGATCTGCAGGCTGGTGGCAAGCGCGCTCGGCCCCTCGAAGGGGTGCAGCGAGTTCACCCCGAAGAAGCCGCCGCCATTCGTGCCCAGGTGCTTGATGGCGAGCTGGAAGCCGACGGGCCCGAGTGCGATGGTCTGCTCGCCGCCCGCCAGGGTGGTGGCGGCGGCGCTGGCCTGCAGCGTCTGCGGCACGCCCATGGCGATGAAGGCGAAGGCGGCCAGGATCGAACCCGGCAGCAGCAGCCACAGCGTGACGCGCGTGAGGTCCGCCCAGAAATTACCGAGCTGCGCCACGCGGCCAACGGCGAAGGCGCGCATGACGGCGAAGGCGAGCGCGATGCCTGTGGCGGCGGAGAGGAAGTTCTGCACCGCCAGGCCCGTCATCTGGCTGAGATGCGACATCGCCACCTCGCCGGAATAGGCCTGCCAATTCGTGTTTGTCACGAAGGAGATGGCGGTGTTGAAGGCGAGATAGGGCGGGATGCCGCCAAGGCCCTGCGGGTTCAGCGGCAGCACGCCCTGCAGACGCAGCATGGCGTAGAGCACTGCGAAGCCCGCCGCGTTGAAGGCGAGCATCGCCAGCAGGTAGGCCTGCCAGCCTTGGCCGCGCGACGCATCCACGCCGGCTGCGCGCAGCACGACAGCGTCGAGACCCGCGAGCACACCAAGCCGGCCCTGCGCCAGCCGCGCCAGCCATAGGCCGACCGGTACCGCGAGCAGCAGCGTACAGCCGAGCACGAGCGCGATCTGCGCCCAACCGATGAGAGTCATGTCAGAGGCTTTCGGGCCGCAGGAGTGCCCACAGGAGATAGGCGAACAGGCCGCACGCGACGCCGCCGCCAAGCCAGAGTTCGAGGCTCATGGTCAGACCCGCCCGCAACCACGAACGTAGAAACCAAGCAAGCCAAAGGCGCCCAAGGCGGTGGCCAGCAGGATGAAGTCGAGCATGGAATTCCCCTCGTCAGGGGAAACACGTTGCAGGTTGTCGGCGTTGCGGCGCGATGTGGAACCGACGCCATGGGCGTAAGGGATTCGTAAGGGCGACACTGGACGGAGGCCGACCTGGTCGTTGCATCTCGCTCAGGGCGTACGCCGCCTCGTCACCCGCGCCGCAACGCGGTCGAAAGCCGCCGGAACCTTGTTCTCGTGCAGGGCACGACAGCGCACGGAGGCAACCTGCTCCGGCCTGACACGCGCGTCGGTGAGCAGATGCGTCAGCAGCACGAGGTACCCCAATCGACCCAGATGATGCTGACCACGACGCGCCGAGAGAACATACCTCACACGGCAGGTCCGGTGACCTTCGCGCAGGTCGGCCGCGGAGGTTCATCCGTGCGGCAACCTGGTTCGCCTGTCGCGCGTGTCCACCGCGCAGGCGGGCGCGGTCGCTGGGCCTGCCGAGGCGCCCAGGTGCCGATGGCGCGATCGGCGGTGCCGGCGCTCAACCACCACCCACGTGGCCTGCCGCCAAGGGCGGTCCGGCGGTTCGCCAGAAGATCATCGCGCCGCACGGGCATGTCGAACACGGCGCATCTCAGCAGCACGACCAGCGCGACGATACGCCGGCGTTGACGGCCACCACTTCTGGGCATGCCGCCAGGCCGCCCGACCTGCACGGTGGTCGCCGTCACAGCAGTCCGCCGGAGGAGATCATGACCGACACCGTGCTCATCATTGGATCGGGGCCCGTCGGCCTGACCCTCGCGCTCGAACTGGCGCGGTACGGCGTCGCGGTCCGTATCGTCGACCGCATCGCCACGCGCAGCACCACGTCGCGGGCCGTCGGTATCTGGCCCCGTACGCTGGAGCTGCTCGAACGCCAGGGCCTGTCCGACGACCTTGTGGCCCGTGGCAATAGGGTGACCGCGATGAATATCAGCTCTGCCCGCAAGCCCATCGCGCGGATCGACCTGGCAGCGGTCGCCTCGCGCTATCGCTTCGCGTTGATGCTACCGCAAAGCGATACCGAGGAGATCCTCGAACGGCATCTCGACGCCGCCGGCATCCGCACCGGTCTCGGTGTCGAGCTGACCGGCCTCGACCAGGATGACGCGGGCGTCAGCGCCACGTTGCGCCACGCCGACGGGCGGGAGGAGACCGCTCGCTTCGCCTGGCTGGTCGGCTGCGACGGCGCCCACAGCACGATTCGGCACGCGCTCGGACTTTCCTTCGACGGCGACACGATGGACACCAGCTGGATCCTCGCGGATTTCCGACTGAACGGTGCGCCGTTCCCTCCGCACGAGGGATTCACCGACTGGCATCCCGACGGACCGCTGCTCATCCTGCCGCTGGGGGCGGGTCGCTACCGCATGATCGCGAGCGACGGCCCCGCGGGGAGCGCGCCACGCGCGGCACCGGACGCGGCCGCGGTGCAGGCGGTCCTCGACCACCGCGGGCCGGGCGGGGTAGCCTTGACCGAGCTGATCTGGAGCAGCGCCTTCCGCATCAACGAGCGCCAGGTGCCGCGGTATCGCGACCGCCGCGTCTTCCTCGCGGGCGATGCTGCGCACATCCACAGCCCGGCCGGCGCCCAGGGCATGAACACCGGCATGCAGGATGCGGTAAATCTCGCGTGGAAACTCACGCTTGTCAGTCGCGGCCTGGCCCGGCCCGCCTTGCTCGACAGCTACGACGCCGAACGCCGGCCGGTGGGCGCGGCGGTGATTGCGGCCGCGGGCCGCATGACGAAGGCGACGCTGATCGACAGCGCCACCGGCCGCGCCTTGCGCGACGGCCTGGCGCACCTGCTGCTCGGCTTCGCGCCCGTGCAGCATGCGGTGGTGGATGTTGCGGCCGAGACGTCGGTCGGCTACCCCCACAGCCCGATCAACGGCGCTTCGCGCCACGCGCCACGCGCGGCGGGATCGCGGGTGCCGCCGGTCGAAGGCGAGGCGCCCTATGGCGCGGGCGATACGCCGCGCTTCGTGCTGCGGGCCGACGAGCCGCCACCGCCCGGATTGCTCGAACGCTTCGGTGCGCTGATCGATCCCACGCCCCGCAGCGCCGCGGGCAGCGGCTTCATCGAAGTGGTCCGCCCGGACGGCTACCTTGTCCTCGCGGCGCCGGCGGGGGATTGGACCGCGGTCGCGGCCTGGTTCGACGCATTCGTGCCGGCCGGATGACCGTACGACCCAAGGGGCTTGCGGCGCGATCCGGCGCGGCAGGCCCGGGAGCACCGCTGCACGGCTTTGCCGCACGGCTTGGCCGCCTGCTACGCACGCGGCCCGGAACACGAGAGGGAAGACGGTGATGATGGGCGTGGATGACGCGTTCGCCCTGAAGTTTCTCGGCGCGCTGATCGCCATCATGAATCCGCTCGGCGGCCTGCCCTTGTTCCTGGCGCTGACGGCTGGTCTCGGTGCGCAGGCGCAGCGGGGGATCGCACTGCAGGTTGTCCTGTGCATCGCGGCGATCGGCGCTGTCGCCGCGATGGCCGGCACGCCGATCCTGGCCTTCTTCGGCATCGGCATCCACGATCTGCAGGTCGCCGGCGGGCTCATGGTCCTGAAGATCGCCTTCGACATGCTGGCCGGCACACCGGGCGACGCGCCAGCGTCGCCGGACGGCGCTGCCGGCGGCGTGGCCTTCTATCCCCTGGCCTTCCCGATGCTGATGGGTCCCGGCGCCATCACCACCATGATCATCTTCGCAGGCCGGGCCCAGCATCGCGGGGCGGATTGGGCTGCCTGCGTTGTCGCCTTCGGCGCGGCGCTGCTGTGCGTCGCGGTGGTCCTGCTGCTGGGTGCCAGATTCGGCGCGCTGCTGTCGGATACCGCGCGGGTGATCATGACCCGCGTGATGGGGCTGATCCTGGCCGCGATCGCGGTGCAGATGGTCGTCGATGGGCTGCGCGCCCTGTTGCCGGGACTGGGATGACGGCGCGCCGCCGCCCGAACGTCATACCGCCGCGGCGATACTGGCCGCCACCGTCGCCATCAGGCGTTCGAAGTCGCGCAGGTTCGCCGCATCGGATTTGCGCAGGATCGCCCGGATCTGTCCCCGCACGGTGTCGAGTGATACGCCACGGCTGATCGCCACCTCCTCCGCGCCCGCACCGCCACTGAGGCCGAGCGCCACCTCGGCCTCGGCCCGGCTGAAGCCGAACAGGGCGCTCAGCGTCGCCACGGACGGCACGGCGCGGCGCACGAGGTCCTCGATCTTCACCAGCGCCAGCCCCGGTGAGGCCGGCAGCGGCAACACGAAAGCCACCTGCATCGACTCGCGCGCATCCTCCGCCCCGTTGGACCGAATCCGCAGCGAGCCGCCCGCGCCGCCACGCGCGGCATCGCCGATCAGGCGCCGCAGCAGGGCCGCGTCCTCGCGGTGCAGCGCCGTCAGCACCAGCCCGCCGGTGCCGCCCGGTGCCGCCGGCCGCAGCGCCACGCCCGACCCGGCGCGGCGGATCGCCGCCACACTCATGACGCTGGCCAGGCGCACCGCCGCCTGGCTGTCCACCACCAGGGCGCAGACCGCCAGCGCATCCAGCACGCCCGAGGCCACCGGCGCCGCATCCTCGGTGACGATCGGCATGCGCGCCGCATCTTGCGCCGGCCGATCCCATCGGGCCGGGACGTATCGCGCGGGTCCGCCGCTGAGCATCGCTTCCGTCATTGCCATCGCCTGTCTCCAGATCATCCACGCCGCAGCGTGCCTGGCGCCGGAGGTACCGATGCCCTTCGTGGAAGTCCTGAGAGGCGCCTCAGCAAGTTCCGAACAACTTCCGATCGAGCGCCAGCTCGCCG
The DNA here is from genome assembly GCF_022846615.1 of Roseomonas fluvialis. Taxonomy (NCBI): domain Bacteria; kingdom Pseudomonadati; phylum Pseudomonadota; class Alphaproteobacteria; order Acetobacterales; family Roseomonadaceae; genus Roseomonas; species Roseomonas fluvialis. The sequence goes on along the minus strand of NZ_AP025637.1, from coordinate 356,793 downwards.
CTTTCCGCCTCCTGCCGATGCGGCATAATGCGTGAACACCTGTGGGCAATGACGCGCGTCATGCAGACCGAGGCGAGCGATGCGGCGTATCTGTTCGCCAGCTATCGGCTGGACCCGCTGCGCGGCATGTTGTTCGACGCGACGGGCGGGGAAGTGCGGCTGCGCCCCAAGCCGTTCGCGTTGCTGCGCTACATGCTCGACGATCCCGGCCGGCTGTTCGGGCGCGACGAACTGCTTGCCGCGCTGTGGCCGGGCGTGGTGGTGACCGACGATTCGCTCACCCAATGCATCAGCGATCTGCGCCGTGCCTTCGGCGACCGGGCCGCGGAGATCCTGCGGACGGTGCCCCGGCGCGGCTACATCCTTACCGCCACCGTCACGCGCGAGGCCAGTCCGGAAGCCCTGCCCGCGGCCGTTCCTCCGGTGGACCACCCCTCGCCCGCGCTCGGCCTGCAGCGGCGCGACACGCTGATCGTCGTGCCGGCGGCGACGCTGCCGGGCGACGCCGCGGCAGCGCGGCTCCGCCCTGCCTTCGCCGCCGACCTGATCGCCGAGCTTGTCCGCTTCGAGGATCTGCGTGTGGTCGCCGGCCCCGACACGGCTGCGTCCCATGGCTATGCGGTGTTCCTGGACGTGCACGCGGCGGAGGAAGCGGCACGCGCCGTCATGCGGCTGGAGGACATCGCCACCGGCACGACCTTCTGGGCCGACCGCATCACCTGGCCGGTGCACGACCACGCCCCGCCGCTGGCCGCCATCGCGGCGCTGGCCGGCGCGATCGACCTGCAGATCGGCCGCAAGAGCCTGCGCCGCGCCCAACAGAAGGCGCCGGAGCGCCTGACCGCGCGCGAACACATGCTGCTGGGCCGGGACCTGCACCAGCACGGCACCGAGCAGGACACCATCGCCGCGCGCGCGATGTTCCTGCGCGCAACACGGATGGACCCGACCTTTGCCGCGCCCTATGCCTGGGCCGCCTTCACGCTCATGCGCGTCACCACCTTCGATTGGAACGCCGCGCTGCACGGCGGCGGCGCCGAGGCGGCGGTGGAGCTCGCGCGCCAGGCGGCGCGGCTCGACCCGGAATCCCCGCTATGCCAGTCCGCGCTGGCCTTCGCGCTATCATTGACCGGGCACTGGGACGAGGCGGTGGATTTCGCGCGCCTCGCGCTGCAGCTCAGCCGCGTCGCCGACTACGGCACGCGGTCGGCCTGCGGCGAGGTGCTGACCGCGGCAGGCCATCCGGAGGAGACGATCGCTGCGCTGGGCGAGACCCTCGCCCTCGATCCCCATTGCCCACCGCGCACGCGCGCCGTGCTCGGCCGCGCCCTGCTGCTGGCCGGCCAGCCGGAGGAAGCGATGCGTGAATTGCGGCGCTGCGCCGCGCATCTGCCGGACTACGCGCCCTGCGCCCGCACGATGGTCGTGGCCGCGATCGAGACCGGCATGGTCGAGGAGGCGCGCAGCGCCATCCAGCTGGTGCGGCGGCTGCGCCCGCAGTGGCTGCCCGGCGGTGATCCGATCTTCTGGTTCCTGCGCCGGCCTGGCGACATCGCGCGGTTCGAGAAGGCTTTCGCCGTCGCGATGCGCCTCGATGCCGCCGGGGCGTCCGGCGGACTGGCACGTCCGAGCACCATGCGGTCCTGACCCGGCGGCGCCAGGCGCCTCACGCGGCCGCGGCCAGGCGCAGGATCGCGGCGCGGTCGGGCTTGCCCTGTTCGGTCAGCGGCACGCGGCTCACCGGCAACCAGGTCACCGCCCGCGCCAACGCATCGCCATGCGAGTCGGCCACCGCGCGTTCGCACGCCGCGGGATCGAAGCAGCGGCCAGGCCAGGCCACCACGGCGGCGACCCAGCACCGCATGCCCGGATTCGCCACGACGGAGGCGTAGCGGATGCCCGGCAGCCGGCACAGCGTCTCCTCGATCATCGTCGGCAGCACCGTGACGCCATCGACCGCGATGGCATCGCCGGCGCGGCCCAGCACCTGCAGCGCGCCCGCGGCATCGCGGCGCGCCAGATCGGTGCTGCGGAACCATCCATCGCGGAAGGCCTCCGCCTCCTCCTCGGGACGATTGCGGTAGCCGGTGGCCATGGCGGGGGACCGGATCTCCACGATCCCGGGTTCATCCACACCCGCCAGTCCGCCACCGGCGCAGCGCAGCCGCAGCGTCACCCCGGGCAGCACATGACCGGCAGAGGAGAAGCTCTCGGGCCGCGCGGGATCGAGCCCTGTCGGCGGCAGCAGGCTGACCAGCCCCATGTCGCTCGCGCCGTAGGTATGCGCGATGACCGGCCCCAGGCGCTCCCACGCGCGGCGCCGCAGCACCGGCGGCGCCGAGGCACCGACATGCACAAGCTGGCGCAGCGACGACAGGTCGCGCCGCGACAGGTCCGGATGGTCCATCAGCTCGAACAGCTGCGGCTCCACCAGGAACAGGTGCGTGATGCGCTCGCGCTCGATGGTGGCGAGCGTATCGGCGGCGTCGAAGCCGTCGCGCAGCACCACCGACCCACCGCCGAGCAGCGTCGCATCCACCAGCGTCTGCGATAGGTAGGCGAGTGGCCCGTTCACCAGTTGCCGCCGTCCCGGCGGGCTCGGCGCCGCGACCAGCGCGCCGTAACCGGCGAAGCTGCGCCACGATCCATGCGGCACGCCGGTGGTGCCGCCCGAGGAGACGATGATGCCGAGATCCTCCGGGCGTGCCGCGCAAGCGAGCGGTGCATCGGATTCCGTGGCGGCAAGGTGATCGAGCCGCACCGCACCGTCGATGGCGATGCCGACCGTCGCCAGCCGCACGGGGGTGCCGGGCGGGATCAGCGCCGCCGTGTCCCGGAATACCACCAGCAGCGACGGCGCCATCTGCGCGATCAGGCCGGCGCGGCTCTCCTGCGCCGGCGGCGCGGAGAGGAACACGCTGCCCGCACCGAGCAGGCTCGCCGCGTAGCGGATGGCCAGCGCATCCGGGCAGTTCGGTGCCAGCAGCGCCACCAGGCTGCCGCGCCCGATGCCCAGCGCATCGAGGGCACGGGCATGACGGTGGATCGCCGAGCGCAGCGCCGCCGCCGGGATGTCCCGCCCACCGGCACGCAGCACGGGCGCTGCGCCCCGGCCGGCGAGGCGCTCGACGAGCGCCTCGATGTACGTCGTCGTGCCGAGGGCGGCGGCGGCGCTCATCGGATCAGCCTTCCTCTTCCTCGAACAGCCAGAGCTGCCCGCTGGCCTGCGCCGGGCCGGCATGGTCGGTCATGCCGAGGAAGGCCGGCAGGCGCCGGCGCTGGGCGTCGGTCAGCGCGTTCACCAGCGGCTTCGCGGCATCCACGAAGCGGCGCAGGTCGCGCCCGCGCGCCGCCTCGCCGTCGGCGATGGCGCCGAGTACATCGAGGAAATGCGCCGGCGGCGTGGCGGCGAAGCGCTGCGCGCGCCGGTTGGCGGCGTCACGCACGATGTCCCGGATGGCCGCTTCGACAGCCGCCCAGAGCGGCTCCTGCTGCGGCGTCAGCGCGATCACCGCCTTGAGCGCGGCGAGGCGCGCGTTGAGCACGGCGCGGGCGTCGTCCGCCGTGTAGTCGGGCACGGTGGCCGCGGCCGGCGCAGGCTGCGCCTGGGCGAGGCTGATGGCCGGGGGGGCGGCGACGGCCAGCATGGCGGCGGTGGCGAGGGTGAGCAGGGTTTTCATGGCGAAGGTCCTTGGGATCCGGTGTGTCGGTTCGGGTGTCATTGCCAGCCGCCGCCAGGCAGGCGGCCGTGATACGGGGTGTCGCGGCAGTGCCCCCAGGGCCCGTGCCAGAAGCCAGGCGGGCAGCCGTTCCAGCCAACCGGCGGCCCGCCGTAGCCGTAGCCAGGGCCGGGGCCCCAGCCGGGGCCGCGACAGCCGCCCCAGGGGCCGCGCCAGCGGCCGGGCCCGCAGCCCTCGGCGACCGGGGTGACGGGCGTTGCCGCCATGCCGAGCGCCGGCGGGAAGGGCGAGGCGGAGGCCGGGGCCGCCGCGGCGATCAGTCCGGCGAAGGCCGCGATGATGGTCAGGGTTCTCATGGTCATCGTCCTGGTCTGGAGGTCAGCGGAAGGCGAGGCGGGCGAGTTCGATCTCGTTCAGCGCGCCGCGGATCAGCCGCGCCGCCTCGGCCTTGTGGCCGCCGAAGCGGTCGGGGGCGCGGTGCAGCGCCTCGAGCGCCGCGGCGAGGTGTGCTTCCGCCTCGGTGAGGTTTGGGAAGGGCAGCTGCGCCACGGTGCAGCCGGCCGCCAGCATGCCGATGCCGGCGGTCAGCAGGGGCAGGGCGCACAGCATTCCGCGCCGGTCGTGTTCGGTGTCCGTCATCATGCTCTCCGTCAGCGACGATCGGCGCCCGGCCGTGTCGTGGAGACGCTTTTGCGCCGCAGCAGCACGGCGCGCATGACCAGGACTGATGATGGCGCGCGGGGGCGCGCAATTGGCCGGGCCAGCACGCAAACCCTGACCCCACGCGCGGTCGGCAGGTCGCCGTTCCCCCTGACCCGCCACGACTTCAGGCCTTCGCGCGCACAGGCTGCCTGCCCTGCCGCAGAACATCGCGCTGCGGCGCGAGCCTGGGGCCAGGGGTTGCGCGCCGATACCGAGGATTCAGCGCTTCCGCCGCACTGGCGCCGGTCGCGGTGCCGAGCACCTCCGGCCGCATGTCGGTGCAGAGGCGACCCGCGCGACCATGACGCGGCGTCGCCTCAGCCGTCGGCCGCCGGCGTCATGCGCCAAAGGCCGGCGCCAGCACGCCGTCCAGGCTGCGGAAGCCGATGCCATAGACGCGTTCCAGCAACGCGGGCTGCAGCACCGCCCCCGTCGGACCGAATGCCACGAGCCGCCCGGCGTCCAGCACCGCGACTTGGTCGGCCACGAAGGCGACCTCATTCAGATCGTGCAGCACCACCAGGATGGCGAATCGATCCCGCGCGAGCCGACGCAGCAGCGCCAGCAGCGCCGCGCTGTGCTTCACGTCGAGGCTCGCCGTCGGTTCGTCCAGCAGCAGGGCCGCGGGCCGCGCCGCGACGTCGAGCTGCGCGAGCGCGCGCGCGCATTGCACGCGCTGGCGTTCCCCGCCCGACAGCGTGGGATAGGTGCGGCCCGCCAGGTGCCCGACACCGGCCGCGGCAAGCGCGGCCAGAACGGCAGCGGCGTCGCGTGGCGCCTCCGCCGTGCCGCGCCACGGCAGGCGCCCGAGGCCCACCACCTCGGCCACCGTCATTGGGAAGGCGAGCGCGACATGCTGCGTTACCACCGCACGCCGGCGCGCCAGCGCCAGCGGCGTCCAGGCCGACAAGGGGCGCCCCTCGCATGACACACGCCCCACATGCGGCGTGAGCTCGCCCGCCACGACGCGCAGCAGCGTGGACTTCCCCGCCCCGTTCGGCCCGACCACCGCGACAACCTCCCCCGGCACGAGCGCGAGCGAGACGTCCTCCAGCAGCGCATGTCGTCCGGCACGGATGCCGATGCCCTCGGCTGCGATCATGCCGCTGTCCCCCGCCGTCGCAGCAGCCACAGGAAGAAGGGCGCGCCCAGCAAGGCCGTGACCACGCCGACTGGCAGTTCCGCCGGCGCCGCCAGGCTGCGTGCGGCAAGGTCGGCCAGCACCAGCAGCGTGCCGCCGAGCAAGGCCGCGCCCGGCAGTACCAGCCGATGGTCCGCGCCAAAGCCGAGGCGAATGAGGTGCGGCACCACCAGCCCCACGAAGCCGATCAGCCCCGTGAAGGCGACGCCCGCCGCGACGGCGATGGCGGCGAGCACCATCGTCATGCGCTTGACCACCTCCACCGGCACGCCGAGGTGAAACGCCTCCGCCTCACCCAGCAGCAGCGCATTGAGCGGGCGCGCCAGCAGACACAGTAGCAGCGCCGGCAGCCCGACCAGCAGCAGCACGACGGGCACGTGCGCCCAACGCGCACCGGCCAGGCTGCCCAAGGTCCAGAAGGTTATGTCGCGCACCTGGCGGTCATCCGCCATGAAGATCAGAACACCGGTGAGCGCGCCGGCCAGCGCGTTCACGGCCACGCCGGCAAGCAGCAGCGTCGCGACCGAAGCGACACCGCCGACCGTGCCCAGCCGCGCCATCAGCAGCGTCGCCACCACCCCGCCGACGAAGGCTGCGACCGGTAGCAGCCACAGCCCGAGCAGCCCGGCCGCGGGGCCGAACACGCTGCCGCTCAGCACGATCGCCGCGACGGCGGCCAGCGCGGCGCCTGCCGAGACGCCGATCAGCCCCGGATCGGCCAGCGGGTTGCGGAACAGCCCCTGCATCGCAGCTCCCGCCGCGCCGAGCCCGGCGCCGATCAGCGCAGCCAAGACCACGCGCGGGGCGCGGATCACGCCGAGCACCGCGGCATCGCGCGCATGCTCCGCCGGCAGCGGCGCGATGCCCAGCGCATCCGCGATCGTCGCGAACAATCCCGCCGCCGTGATGCGCGCCGGCCCCAGCAGCAGCCCCGCCACGACCGCGCCCAGCAGCGGCAGCAGCCCGAGCGGGAGGAGGGCGAGGCGACGCCCTGCTCGCGGCAAGGCGCCGGCCAGGCTTGCCCTCACGCCCAGGCCCGCGCCGGCAGGTCGGGCAGCATCGCGCCCGGATGCACCAGCCGCGCAAGATCCCGCCGCGCATGCGCCGCGCGCGGCCCGAAGCCGAGCACGTAGGATCCATCCACCACCAGGATGCGCCGATTGCGCGCCACCGGCGTGACGGCGAGCGCGGGCATGCCGAGCAGCGCCTCTACGCCGCCGGATTCGGCGATCGCGTGGTCCATCATCACCACCGCTTCCGGCGCCGCCTGCGCCGCTGCCTCGGCCGAGAGCGGCCGGTATCCGGTGAAGCCGGAGACGGCATTCACCGCACCGGCCGACCGCAGCATCGCATCCGCCTGGGTGCCCTGCCCGGCCACCAGCGGCGCGCCGCGCGCGGCCGACAGCACGAACATTGCCCGCACGGGCTGCAGCGCCGCGATCGGCGCATCGAGCAACGCCCAGTCCGCCCGCACCGCCGCGGCCAGCGACGCGCCGTCGGTGCCGAGGGCCGCCGCCACCGCCGCAATCTTGCGCATCACCGCCTCGGGTTCCTGCGCCTCGGGGATGGTCGCCAGCGGCGTACCCGCGGCGCGCAGCACCGCGATCGCCTGGGCCGGGCCGGCATCCTCCGACAGCAGCACCAGGTCGGGGCGGAGCCCGACCAGGCCCTCGGGCGCCAGCGCGCGCATGTAGCCGACCTGCGGCAATGCACGCACCTGCGCCGGAAAGCGGCTCGTGCTGTCCACCGCGACCACGTTCTCGCCGGCGCCGAGGGCGAAGACCGTCTCGGTGACCGACCCACCAATCGAGACGATGCGCCCGGCCTGCGCCGCCCGGGCCGCGATCGGCGCCGCGAGCACGGCCGCGAGGACCGATCGCCGGCCGGTCACGCCGCGTGCTCCGCGAGCGCATGGCGCGTCTCGACGCTGGCGGCCACCTCGCGCCATTCATCGCGTTCGGGCTGGCCGGGCTTGCGCGCGCCGAACAGCAGCGCGATCACCTCGCCCGCGGCGTCGAGCAGTTCGACGGACGTGACGGCTCCATCCTCGGTCGGCTTCACCACGCGCCAGGCCTCGGCCACGCCGGCCTCCCGCAGGTGAAGGTTGAAGTCGGGGTCGAGCACGTTGAACCAGCCGCGCACATCCACCAGGCGCGACACCGGACCGGTATGGATCTGGATGGCGGCGCGGTTGCCCACGAACACCATCACCGGCACCGCGCCGGCGGCGGCCAGGCGCAGCGCCTGCGCGCCGGCATCGGCCGACAGGCGCAGCGCGAGATCCTCGCCCGCCAGCCCGAAGGCCTGCCGGCGCGAGGTGCCGTGCCGGCGAAGCATCGGGAAGAAATCGTGCGTGTCGCGCAGGCCAAGCCAGTCGCTGCGCAGCGCCGCGGCATCCACCACGCCCGGCGCCGCCACGGGGCTCGGTGCCACGGGCGCGGCAGGCGGCGCGGCGGCGGCATCGATCGCGAAGTCGCGCAGGATCCCGGCCCAGCCGTCGCGGTCGGTCGCGTCGGTCGCGAAGACCTTGTGCGCGGCCACGCCATCGGCGTCGAAGACCTGGATCGACGGGCGTTCGCCACCCAGTGCATAGGCATGCGCCCAGCGCCCGGGGAACAGCCGCAGGTCGATGTCCGGGCCGAGCACCAGGATATGACCCGGCCCAGCGGAGACATCTTCGAAGCGCCCGTGGCGTTCATGCACCGCGTGGTCGTTGCGTGTCAGCGCCATGACGCGCCCGGCGCGTGGCATGGCGCCGATCAGCGCGGCCCAGTCGGGGCGCAGCGGGGTGGCGGGGCCGGTGGCGCCCGAGGCGACCAGCGCGGCCTCGGTGGTGCCGAGCCGTTCGGCCGCATCGCGCGCGCGGACCATGGTGCCGGCGCTGCGCAGCAATTCGGCGTGGCGTTCGACCAGGGCGGTCATGGGCGGTCTCTCCTTCGTCGGTTCGGTCGGAAATGGAGGGCAGCTCGACGCAGGCGGCCCAGGCGCGCGGCCGCTTCGACGGCGGGGCGGCAGCGCCGCGGCATCGCGCAAGGCGGGCCGCCGCGGGCATCGTTCAGAAGGTGAGCGTGACGGCGCCGCGGATGTTGCGCCCCGTCTCGTAGAAGGGCGGCGGCGGCGAGGAGTTCCACGTCGACCGGCGGTAGGCCTGGTCGAACAGGTTGTCGACGCCGACGTCGAAGCGCAGGTTCGGCGCGAAGGTCGGCCGCCAGGACGCGTAGATGTCGAGCAGCCCGTAGCCCGGCGTCTCCTGCGCGAGGCCCGGAATGTTCGTCGGGTTGCGGTCCTGCGTGGCCACCAGTTGCCAGCGTGCGCCGACCACCACCCCGTCCTCGAGGAAGCGGTAGCCGCCCGACAGCGTGGTGCGCGCCGCCGGCACCGATGCCAACGGCTGGTCGTCGGTCAGGTTGTCGCCACGCAGCGCGCTGGCCGACACGGCGGCGAACCAGCTGCCGGCATCGTATTGCAGTTCGGCCTCGACGCCCGAGATGCGCGCCGTACGTACGTTGCGCGAGACGGTGGTGCGCGTGAAGACCAGCTGCTCGATGAAGTTGTCGATGGTGTTCCGGAAGGCGGTGACGCGCATGCGCAGTCGGTCGCCGTCCCGCAGGACATCGCTGAACCGCAGGTTCACGCCGGCCTCGATATTGTGCGAGGTCTCCGGCTGCAGTGTCGGATTGGGCACGAACACATTGCCAGGGAAGTGCTGGCCCGCGACGTACAGCTCGGTCAGGGACGGCGCGCGGAACGCCTCGGCATAGGAGACATAGGGCTGCAGCCAGGGCAGCAGCTGGTAGGCGGCGCTGACCTTGGGCGAAAGCCGGTCCACATCGTTGCCCGGCAGGTTGCCGGCGGCCGACTGGCTGAAGGCGTCGTAGCGCAGCGCGCCCACCAGTGTCAGGTCACCGATTGCGACCTGGTCCTGCAGGAACACCGCGAAGACTTCCTGCGAAGCGGAGGGGAACTGCGCGCGCGGGCGGCCGTTCTGCGTGCCCTCCTGTTCGTCGCGGTAGAATTCGGTGCCGACGGTCAGCGTGTGGTTGTCCCAGCCGAACAGGGCAAACCGGCTGGTGTTCTGCGCATCGATGCCGTTGGTGGTCAGGTCCGTCGTGTCGCGCGCGCGGGTGCCGGTCTGGCGGCGTTCCTGAAGCAATACGTGATTGTGATAGGCGACGATCTGCGGGTTCAGCCAGGGCAGGTCGGGATCGGCGTAGCTGTAGCGCAGCGTATAGACCTGCTGTTCCGTGATGCGGTCCGTCACCGACTGCGTCGTCGCGGTATTCGCCGCGATGGGGATGACGTGGCTGTCGCGGAACATGATGCCCGACAGGTCGAAGCTGTGGTTGCCCGGCCGCCACTGCAGCCGTGCCAGCCCGTTCGCGACGCGGTCCGCGGAATACGGAATGGTATTGCCCGGCCCGTCGGTCAGGTTCTGGTTGTTGAAGCCCGAGATCGCAGCGAGTGCCGCGAAATCGTCCACCCGCGCCGCGCCGGCGGCGAGGCCGCGCCACATGCTGCCCTGCGACTGGTAGCCGCCGCGCAGGTATGCGCCGAGGTCGTTGCCCGGCTGGATGATGTCGTCGGGTTCGATGGTGCGCATGGCGATCACACCGCCGATCGCGCCCGATCCGTACAGAGTCGATCCCGGCCCGCGCAGCACGTCGATCTGGCGCAGCAATTCGGGGTCGATGAACATCCGGCCGCGATGGCCGGCGTTGAAGTTGTTCCGCGCACCGTCGACGCGGAAGACGATGCGGTCCGACCCCAGGCCACGGATCAGCGGTTCCATCGCGGTGGTGCGCGGCGCGCCGGAGATCTCGACGCCGGGAACGTCGCGGATGGTCTCGCTGACCGATCGCGCGTCGCGGTCCAGGATGTCCCCGCGCCGCAGCACGCTGACCGGCACCGCGCTGTCGCCCGAGACGGTCGGCGTGCGGGTGCCGGTGGTGGTGACGGCATCGAGCGGCGTGGCCGCTGCGGGGGGCGCCACGGGATCCGGGGCCGGGCTCTGCCCTGCGGCCGGGAGACCTGCGAGCAGGACAAATGAGGCGGTGAGGAAATGACGCGAGTCCATCGGGTTCCGATCTCGTTGGTCGGCGCCTGGCGGGCTCGCAGACGGACCGGCTGTCCGTGGCTGGCTGGCTTGGCTTGGTGTTGATGCCGGGAAGCGGCGGGCTACTTGGTGAGGATCAACTTGCCGTTGCTCGTGAGGCGAAGCCGGTAGGCCTCGCCTGCATGCTGGATGACGACCTCGCGTGCGCCCTTGAAGACGTCCTCGCTGCGCAGCACGACAGGCGTGTCGGTGATGTTCTGCTGCTCGGCCAGGGGCTCGATCACGCGTGAGCCCCCGCGCCCGCTTGCCGGCCGCGAGCGCGAGCGACCCAGATATGGCGCACGGACATTTCGACGGGTTCCCTTCGGCGAGGCTTGAGCTGGCGACAACGGCGCGCGCGCCGCTGACGACGCGCCGCCGCGGGCGTTTTAGCAAACTTGCGAATGCGTCGCAATGGCACAATTCAGGATGGTACGGTTAGGTCCCTGCCCCAGTCGTCCTTCGGCATGACGGCCGCGGCATCCGCGGCCGCCCGCACGCTCTGCGCGCGCAGCGACGTGGCGATGGTGGCCCGGTCGGACGCGTCGTCGTGGTATCCCGAACCGTCTTCGCGCCGCTACGCGCGGGGCTGGTCACGGGACGCATCACATCGCGCGGGATCGACGCGGCGATGCCCACGCCGACATGTTTCGGGTTGCAAGTGCGAGTCCCGCACCGCGCGCGGCGTTCACGGCCGGCGGGTCAGTCCGGCTGGTCCTGGCGGCCATGCCCGCCGGCAAGGCCGGCGCCGAAGGGCCCGCATCGCGCAGACAGTCCAATGGCGGAACCGCAGCCCGGCGGAAGGGTGGTCAGACGCCGGCGGGATCCTGCACGCGGACAGCCACGCCATCGAGGAAGATCCTGACCGCCTCCCCGGCGAGCGCCTCGATCTCCTGCGCTTCCAGGGGGTCGCGCACGCCGAGCAACAGGCGCATCTGCGCCGAGCCCAGCACCATGCCGTACAGCATCCGCGCCGCCGCGGCAGGATTGGACAGGCGCAGCCGTCCCGCCGCGACCTCCGCGCTCAGGCGACGTTCCAGCGCGCTTGACCCGCGGCTGGTCAGCACGCGATGCGTCGCCGCCGCGAGTTCCGGCGAGCGCTGCCGCTCGCCGATCACCAGCCGGAAGATGCCGATCTGCCGCGCCGCCAGCAGGTGCCCCGCGGCCGCCGTCAGGATGCCGGCGAGCGCCCGCCGTAGGTCAGGCTCATGCTCGGCATCGAGGGCGATCGGCACCAGGGTCGCCGCGATCGTCGCCTCGAACAGGGCGGCCTTGGACGGATACACCTGATACAGGGTGCGCTTCGACATCCCGGCCGCGCGCGCCACCTCGTCCATGCTGGCGGCGGCATAGCCGTCGCGCAGGAACACGCCGGCGGCCGCCTCGCACAGACGCTCGCGGCGCGCTTCGCAAGTTACGACGCCGCGCGGACGGTCCAGCACCTCGCTCACGCGCGTCTATTCCGCCGGTGCGTGCAGGGATGTCGCCGGCGCGGGCGCCGCTTCCTCCTTGCGGCGCGCGCCGAAGATGCGCAGCACCAGCACGAAGAACAGCGGCACGAAGATCACCGCGAGTACGGTGCCTGCGACCACGCCGCCAATCACACCGATACCGATCGCGTTCTGCGCGCCCGACCCGGCGCCCGATGCAATCGCCAGCGGCACCACGCCGAGCGTGAAGGCCAGCGATGTCATCACGATCGGCCGCAGCCGCTGTCGTGCCGCCTCGGTCGCTGCCTCGGCCAGGGACAGGCCGCGGTCGAAGCCCTCGCGTGCGAATTCCACGATCAGGATGGCGTTCTTTGCGGTCAGGCCGATCGTCGCCAACAGGCCGACCTGGAAATACACGTCGTTGGCCAGGCCCTTGAACAGCGTGGCGGCGACGGCGCCCAGCACACCGAGCGGCACCGCCAGCATGACCGAGGTCGGGATCGACCAGCTTTCGTAGAGCGCGGCAAGGCACAGGAACACCACCAACAGCGACAGCGCATAGAGCGCCGGCGCCTGGCCGGAGGATTGCCGTTCCTGGAAGGATATGCCGCTCCATTCGAAGGCGAAGCCGGGCGGCAGCTGGGCCGCGAGGCGTTCCATCTCCGCCATCGCCTGGCCGGTGGTGAAGCCGGCGGCGGGCATGCCCTGGATCTCGCGCGATGGGGTGCCGTTGAAGCGTTCGAGCCGCGGCGAGCCGAATTCCCAGACGGTGCGCCCGAAGGCGGAGAACGGCACCATCTGGCCCTGCGCGTTGCGCACGAACCATTTGTCGAGGTCCGAGGGCACCATGCGCGCCTCGGGCTGGCCCTGCATGAAGACACGCTTGACCCGCCCGCGATCCATGAAGTCGTTGACGTAGGTGGATCCCCAGGCGGTCGACAGGGTGGTGTTCACCTCGGTGACCGACAGGCCGAGCGCGCTCGCGCGTTCCCAGTCCACGATCAGGCGGAACTGCGCCTCGTCGTTCAGGCCATTGGCGCGCACGCGGGTGAGCACGGGGCTCTGCTGTGCAAGCGATAGCAACTGATCGCGCGCGGCCATCAGTGCCCCATGCCCCTGCCCGCCCCGGTCCAGCAGCTGGAACGAGAAGCCCGTGGCATTGCCGAGTTCGCGCACCGCCGGCGGCGAGGAGGCGATGACCAGGGCATCCTGGTAGCGCCCGAAGCGTTCGTTGATCCGCGCGGTCAGCGCCAGCACGTTGTCCTGCGGGCCGCGCCGGGCGTCCCAGTCGCGCAGCGTGATGAAGCCCAGGCCGGAATTCTGCCCGCGCCCGCCGAAGCTGAAGCCATTGATAGCGAAGAAATTGTCGACGACGGCGTTCTCTTCCTCGCGCAGGTAGCGGCCGATCTCGTCAAGCGCGCGCTGCGTGCGGTCGGCGGTGGCGCCCGGCGGTGCGGTCACCTGCACGAAGGCGATGCCCTGGTCCTCGTTCGGCAGGAAGCCGCCGGGCAGGCGCATGAAGCCGTAGCCGAGTGCCGCCAGCAGCGCGGCATAGACCACCAGCATACGCGCGGGCCGGCGCAGGCTGGCGCGCACGCCACCCACATAGCCGCGGGTGAGCCGGTCGAAGCCGCGGTTGAACCAGCCGAAGACGCCGCGCTTGCCCTGGTCGGGCTTGTGCGGCTTCAGCATCGTGGCGCAGAGCACCGGCGTGAAGAAGATCGCGACCAGCACCGACAAGGCCATGGCGGTGGCGACAGTCACCGAGAACTGCCGGTAGATCACGCCGACCGAACCGCCGAAGAAGGCCATCGGCAGGAACACGGCCGACAGCACGAGTCCGATGCCCACCAGCGCGCCGGTGATCTGGTCCATCGACCGCCGCGTGGCCTCGAGGGGCGAGAGGTGCTCCTCCGCCATCACGCGCTCGACGTTCTCGACAACCACGATGGCATCGTCGACCAGCAGTCCGATCGCCAGCACCAGGCCGAACATAGTGAGCGTGTTGATGCTGAACCCCAGCGCGCTCAGCACGGCGAAGGTTCCCAGCAGCACCACCGGGATCGCCATGGTCGGGATCAGCGTGGCACGCAGGTTCTGCAGGAAGACGAACATGACGACGAACACGAGGACCACCGCCTCGATCAACGTCATGATCACGGCCTTGATGGACCGCTGCACGAAGGGCGTGGTGTCCTGCAGGTACATTACCTCGAGCCCCGGCGGGAAGCTCGGGCGCAGGCGGTCGATCGTGGCACGGACGGCCGCGGCCGCCTCCAGTGCATTCGCCCCGCTTGCCAGGCGGATCCCGATGCCGCTCGAGGGCCGGCCGTCCAGCAGCGTGGTGATCGCGTAGTTCTCGCCGCCGATTTCGATGCGCGCGACATCGCGCAGGCGCACCTGCGCGCCGTCAGCGCGCACGCGGATCAGAATGGCGCCGAAATCCTCCACCGTCTGCAGGTAGGACGGGCCGATGATGGTGGCGTTCAGCTGCTGCCCGGGCACCGCCGGCAACGCGCCCATCTCGCCGCTCGAGACCTGCACGTTCTGCGCGCGCACCGCGGCCGCGACATCCGCGGGCGTGAGGCCGAAATTCACCAGCTTCGCGGGATCGAGCCAGATGCGCATGGCGAACTGCGCGCCGAAGACCTGGAAATCCCCCACGCCGGGCGTACGGCTGATTGGGTCCTGGACATTGGCCACCAGGAAGTCGGAGATGTCGATCCGCTCCATCCGCCCGTCGGTCGACACGAAGCCCACCACCAGCAGGAAGTTGCCCGACGACTTCACGACGCGGATGCCCTGCTGCTGCACGGTCAGCGGCAGGCGCGGCACGGCCAGCTGCACACGGTTCTGCACCTGCACCTGCGCGGTGTCGGAATTGGTGCCGGGCGCGAAGGTCAGCTGGATGCGGGCCTGGCCGTCCTTGGTGGTCTGGGAATCGAAGAACAGCAGGTTGTCGATGCCGCTCAGCTGCTGCTCGATCACCTGCACGACGGTGGTCTGCACCGTCTCGGCCGACGCACCGGGGAAGGTCACGTTGATCGAGATCGCGGGCGGCGCGATCGCCGGGTATTGCGAAACCGGCATGCCCCGCAGTGCCAACAGCCCCGTCAGCATGATGCCGATGGCGATCACCCAGGCAAAGACCGGGCGATCGATGAAGAAGCGGGCCATCGCGCGCGCGCCTCAGCTGCCGGTGGTGGCGCGCTCGCGCGCCTGCACGCGTGTGCCCGCACGGATGCGCTGCAGGCCTTCGATCACCACGCGCTCGCCTTCCGCCAGGCCCTGCGTCACCAGCCAGTCATTGCCCACCGTGCGGCTCGCGCGCAGCATGCGGCTCTCGACCACGCCCTCGGCGTTCACCACGAAGGCCATGGGCTCGCCGCGCGGGGTGCGCAGCACGGCGCGCTGCGGCACCAGGATCGCGCGATCGGTCACGCCTTCCTCGACCCGCGCGCGCACGAACATGCCCGGCAGCAGCAACTGGTCCGGGTTCGGGAAGACCGCGCGCAGCGTGACCGACCCGGTCCCTTGGTCGACGATTACCTCGGAGAACTGCACCTCGCCGGCATGGGGGTATTCCGACCCGTCCTCGAGCACCAGGCGCGCCGTCGCACGGTCGGCCGACGGGCGCCGCAGCGCGCCGCTTTCAACGTCGCGCCGCTGCTGCAGCAGTACGGCACTGGGCTGGGTGAGGTCGACCAGGATCGGATCGAGCTGCGTCACCGTCACCAGGGCGGTGGACTGGTTCGCGGTGACCAGCGCGCCGGGCGTCACGGTCGCGCGCCCGGTCCGCCCCGCAATCGGGGACGCCACGCGCGTGTAGCCGAGGTCGATCCGCGCGGTCTCGAGCGCGGCGCGGCTTGAGATGATGTCGGCCTGGACCTGGCGCAGCGTCGCCTCGGCATTCTCGAGGTTCTGCTCGCTCACCGCCTGCACCCGCGCCAGCGCACGCAGCCGGTTGGCGGTGCTGAGCGCCACGCGTTCGGCGGCCTCGATGCGCGTGAGCGCCGCCTCGGCGCGCCGCACAGCCGCCTCGAACGGTGCGGGATCGATCTGGAACAGGGGGTGGCCGGCGGCCACGGACTCGCCCTCGGTGAACAGGCGTTCGCGCAGCACGCCGCCGACCTGGGGGCGGACCTCGGCCGCGCGGTAAGGCGCGGTGCGGCCCGGCAGCACCGAGGTCACCGGGATCTCGCGGCGTTCGAGGGTTACCACCGTCACCGCAACCGGTGCGGGGGGCGCACTGCTGGCGGCGGCACGCATGGGGGATTCATCGCAGCCGGCCGCGGCAACCCCCGCAAGGCCCAACGCCAGGATGCGCGCCCGCCAGGCGGCCGACGCCAGGATTGCGCGCGTGGCCACGCGCGGCGGTTCGCCGGACAGTCTCGACATGGGGCCTCGTTTCGTTCGGAGAATTCGTCGCTGCCGGGAACTGGTGAGTTTCCGAAGGACTTCAACCGGCCGTCCGAGACGATTTCCGACGAATTCGAGCTGACGGCGCGCGATCTGGCGCGGAAATGTGCAGGCAATCCACCCGGTGACGCCAGCATGGGCGGTGCCGAACATGACGCGCACGCTGGCCGTCTCCAGGGTCCGGGACGCAGCCGCTCCCGGCCCGCGTCACTCCTCCAGGCGCGCCGCCCGGATCGCCCGGCGCAACCGCGCTACGCCGGATCGTGGGTGGCCGCTCTCGCACAGGCGCATCCCGTCCTCGGCCAGGCTGCGCGCGGGTTCCTTGTCGGCCCCAGGCAGCGGTGCCAGGCGCTGCACCAGTTCGCGGCAATAGTCCGGGCTATCGGTGGTGACGCGCGCGACCGGCTCCGCTCCGGTCACCGGGACAGGTGCAGCCAGTACGAACACGAGGAACGGCAACCGTACCATGATGCCAGCATCGCAGACGCCGCCTCGCCGTCCGGTGACCCAGCCATGACCTTGCCGTCATGCAAGGCCCAGGCGGATGCTCGCCCGCAGGCCCGGCAGCGCCGCGCCGGGCGTCGCGTCCTCCAGCACCAGGTCGCCACCATGCAGGTAGGCCACCGCGCGCACCAACGACAGGCCAAGCCCCGAACCCGGCGTGCCGCGCGAGGCGTCGGCGCGAAAGAAGCGTTCGCCGGCGCGCGCCCGGTCGGGCGGCAGCAGCCCCGGCCCGCTGTCCTCGACGATGATGTCGATGCGCTCGCGCGCCGGCGCCCGGGCCGTGATACGGACCTGGCCGCCCGGCGGGGTGAACTTCAGGGCATTGTCGACCAGGTTGCCCACCGCCTGCGCCAGCAGGTCCCGGTCCCCCACCACATCGAGCCTCGGCGGCACGTCGATGGCGATCGCCTGGCCCCCGCTCTCGGCGACGGCCCCGTAGAACTCGGCCACGTCGGCCAGCAGCGGCACGAGGTCGAGCGGCGCGAAGGCGGCGCGCCGTGCCCCGGCCTCGGCCTCCGCGATGCGCAGCAGGGCGCCGAACACGCGGGTGATGTGGTCAAGGTCCGCAATGCCCTGTTCCATTGCCATCCGCAGCGCCTCGGCGTCGGCCTGCCCGCCCAGCGCCTCCTCAAGCTTGGCCCGCGCGCGCGCGATCGGCGTGCGCAGGTCGTGCGCGATGGAATCGGACACGCCCCGCACGCCGTCCATCAGCCGGTCGATGCGTTCGAGCATGTCGTTCATGCTCTCGCCCAGCCGGTCGAATTCATCGATGCGCGTGGAGATCGGCACGCGCCGCGACAGGTCGCCCGCCGCGATCGCCTGCGCGGTCAGCGTGGCGGGACGCAGGCGCTGCTCCACCGCGCGGCGCAGCACTGCCGCGCCGACCAGCGCCACGAAGGACGCCGCCACCGCCGCCCAGGCAAGGCCCTCGGCCAGCAGGGTGCGCAGCGCCTGCTTCTCCTCGACGTCGCGCCCCACGACCAGGCTGTGGCGTTCACCCAGCAGCAGGGCATAGAGCCGCGCGTCGATCCGGCTGCCTTCGCGCTGGACCGCGCCGAAGGACCAGGGTGCCTCGGGCGAGACGTCCGGCGGCCAGCGGTCGAGATTGCCGGCGAGCCGCACGCCGTTGGCGTCGAGCAGCAGGTAGATCGCCGTGCCCTCCACGTCCGAGGCGAGCCGGTCGGCGATCGCCTCGGTCACCGCGCCCGGTCCGGCCTCGCGCCAGCGCTCGATCAGGCCGAGCGCATCGGTGCGGATGGCCGCGTCGGTCTGCCGGTCGAGCGACCCCGCAGTGGCGTACCACAGCACCAGTGCAAACAGTGCGGCGGCGCCGATGAAGATGCCGGCGAACAGCAGCGCGAAGCGGAAGCCGGCGCTGCGCAGGAAGCGCAGCAGCCCCTCCCAGCCGCCGGCCGGCGCGCCCAGGGGATAGGGCGGGGGCGACATGGTCGGGCCCGCTCAGGCCTCGGCGCGGATCATGTAGCCGGCATTGCGCACGGTATGGATCAGCGGCTTGTCGAAGCCCTTGTCGATCTTCTGGCGCAGCCGGCTGACATGCACGTCGATCACGTTGGTCTGCGGGTCGAAGTGGTAGTCCCACACCTTCTCGAGCAGCATGGTGCGCGTCACCACCTGTCCGGCATGGCGCAGCAGGTGCTCGAGCAGGCGGAACTCCCGCGGCTGGATCTCGATGCGCTTGCCCGCGCGCGTGACCGACCGCGCGAGCAGGTCCATCTCGAGGTCGGCGATCTTCAGCCGCGTGGCAGGCGCATCCATGGTCGGGCGCCGAGCCAGCACCTCGACCCGCGCCAGCAGTTCCGCGAAGGCGAAGGGCTTGACTAGGTAGTCGTCACCGCCCGCCTTCAGCCCCTTCACGCGTTCATCGACCGCCGACAGCGCCGAAAGGAACAGCACCGGCGTGCGGTTGCCCTGCGCGCGCAGCGTCTCGACCAAGCGCACCCCGTCCACGCCGCCCGGCAGCATGCGGTCCAGCACCAGGATATCGAAGGATTCCGACGCCGCGAGGAACAGCCCGTCGCGCCCATTGGCCGCGTGCTCGACATTGTGCCCGGCTTCGGCCAGGCCCTTGCGCACGAAGCGCGCGACCTCGGCATCGTCCTCGACCAGAAGTATCCGCATTCCGTGCTTCCAGGGCTCGCACGCGCCCATGCGGCGCGACGTCCAGAGACCATAGACCGGATTCCGGCCCGGCAGGAATCCCGGCCACCCTTTCGAGCACCTGGCGTGGGCGGACCGGCCGAAGCTCGGCGCCGGCGGCCCTCGGCGCCTGTAAGGCACGTCCGGCACGTCCGGCACCGGCCGGTACGCCCACCCGGCCACCCCCGTCAGTGTCCCGGAAGGGCTGGCCGTGCGGGGGTGCGAACCCGTGCCCAACGTCTCGAATGCATCAAAAGGCGCATTCGCGATCAGACACTCAGCCCTCGCTCGGCCGCCGTCCGATCTGCACCGCGATCTCCTGCACCCGCCCCGCGCGCTGCAGCGTCAGGCGCACCGTCTCGCCCGGCGGCAGCACCGCGACACCGCGCACCAGCGCGCGTGACGTGGTCACCGCCTCCCCGTTCAGCGCCGTGACCAGGTCGCCCTGGCGCAGGCCAGCGCGCGCGGCGGGGCTGCCGCGCTCGACACCCATGATCACCGCACCGCGCTGGCGCCTGCCCTGTTCCTCGGCGTCGGAGACCGACACGCCGAGCCATCCGCGATCGACCCGCCCGCCCCTCAGCAGCGCCTCGATCACCGGCCGCGCGAGGTCGGAGGGCACCGCGAAGCCGATGCCCGCCGAGGCACCGGAGGGCGAGTAGATGGCCGTGTTGATGCCGATCACCTCGCCCTGCATGTTGAACAGCGGCCCGCCGGAATTGCCCGGGTTGATCGGCGCGTCGGTCTGGATGAAGTCGTCGAAGGGCCCGGCGCCGATATCGCGCCCGCGCGCCGAGATGATGCCGCTGGTGATCGACCCGCCCAACCCAAACGGGTTGCCTGCCGCCATCACCCACTGGCCCACGCGCATATTGCCCGAAACGCCGAGCGAGACGGCGGCGAGCGGCGCGCGCGGCGTGATGCGCAGCAGTGCGAGGTCGGTCAGTTCGTCCGCCCCGATCAGGCGCGCCACATAGTCCGTCCCGTCCTGCGTCGTGACAGTGACGCGGGTGGCGTTGCCGACGACATGCCCGTTGGTCACCACGATGCCCGCCGGCTCGATGATGAAGCCCGATCCGGCGCCCTGGACCAAGGGCGCGCGCCGACCGCGTTCGACCGGGCCGCCGCGCGACTCCGCCGCACCGCCGGTCGTCTCGCGGCTCGTGACCTGGATGCTCACCACCGCCGGCAGCACGCGCTCGGCAAGGTCGGCGAAGTCGGGCAGGCCGCGCTGGGCGCGCGCCGGTCCCGAGCAGGCGGCGAGCACACCCGGCAACAGCAGGGCCGCGCGGCGCGACAGGCGGGGCGAATCGGACGATGGCTGGGGCGCGGTCACGCAGGCAATCTGCGCTTGCCACCCCGCCCGTTCAACCAGGCGCTGCCGGATCCTCCGGCCAGGCGTGCTTCGGATAGCGGCCGCGCATGTCGCGGCGCACCTCCGCCCAGCCGCCTTTCCAGAAGCCTGCCAGGTCGCCTGTGACGGCCACCAGACGCCCGGCGGGCGACAGCAGCGCCACCTGCAGCGGCACCCGCCCGCCGGCCAGCGGCGGCATGGCGGCCAAGCCGAACAGGTGCTGCGCGCGCGCCTCCAGCGTGGGGGTGTCGCGCGCGTAATCGATGGCGGCGGACCGCCCGCCCGGCAGGGCGATGCGCGCCGGCAGCGCGGCATCCAGCGCGCGGCGACGGTCCCAGGGCAGGGCATCGACCAGGAGCACCGCAAGGTCCAGCGCGCGCAGTTCGGCCAGGCGCGTGCGCCCGTGCAAGTGCGGCGCGAGCCAGTCGCGCACCGAGGCCACCAGCGCGGCGTCCGAGACATCCGGCCAGGCCTCGCCCTCGACCCGCCGCATCCAGCCGATCCGTGCCTGCGCCTGGCGCGCGGCGTCGATCCAATTGAGGTCGCGCAGCCCGCGTTCGGCCGCCGCCTCGGCCAGGGCGATCGCCACCGCGGCGGGGTCGGCATGCGGCAGCGTCGATTCCTCGAGCACCAGCGGGCCGAACATCAGCCGGCGCCGCGCCACCACGGCGCCGGCACGTGCGTCGAAGGCCGCCCCTTCGTCGCGGCGGAGCCGTTCCGGGAAGCGCGCTTCCAGCACGGCGCGGTCGATCGGCGCTGCCATGCGGATGCGCGTGTCGGTGCCCTGCAGTTCCAGGTCGGCCACGGCCAGCAGCGCGGCACGCGCGAGCGGATCGGTCACAGGCAGCCGGGCGCCCTGGCCTGATGCCAGCCGGAAGGCGCCATCCATGGTGCCGCGCTTGGCCGCGATGCGGTCGGGGAAACCGGCGGCGAGCAGCGCGCCGGCATCGCCCTGCGCCGCGACCGACCCATGCACGCGCAGCCGCCTCCGATGCAGCGCCGCGGCGCGGCGGATGCGGTGGATGGCACCTGCGTCGGAATCGCCGCGGTCGCGGCCATGCAGAAGGTCCAGGCGCAGATGAATATCGGAAGGCGCGTCGCGCCCGCGAATGGGGTCGCGTTCCTCGAGCAGCGCGGCGATGTCCGCCGCCAGCGCGCGTTCCCCGTCATCCGTCGCTGCCAGCATCATGCGCGCGAGGCGCGGATGGGTGCCGAGGCGCGCCATGCGCCGCCCGACATCGGTGATGCGCCCGGCCCCGTCCAGCGCATCGAGATCGCGCAGCAGCGCCTGCGCCGCGGCCACCGCGCCGGCCGGCGGCGGGTCGAGGAAGGCGAGTGCTGCGGGCGCCGCGCCCCAGGCGGCGCAATCCAGCACCAGGGAGGAGAGCTCCGCCTCCAGCATCTCGGGCCTGTCGGCCTGCGGCAGGCCTCGGTGCAGCGCCTCGGTCCACAGGCGGATCGCAACGCCCGGCGCCTGCCGCCCGGCGCGCCCGGCGCGCTGTTCCGCGGCCGCGCGGCCGATGCGCAGCGTGGCCAGCCGCGACAGGCCGGTCGCGGCATCCAGCCGCGGCGCGCGGCGATACCCGCCATCCACCACGATGCGCACGCCGGGCACGGTCAGCGACGTCTCGGCAATGGAGGTCGCCAGCACCACCTTGCGGCGGCCATCCGGCGCGGGGTTCAGCGCGAT
Source organism: Roseomonas fluvialis (assembly GCF_022846615.1). NCBI lineage: Bacteria > Pseudomonadati > Pseudomonadota > Alphaproteobacteria > Acetobacterales > Roseomonadaceae > Roseomonas > Roseomonas fluvialis. The sequence goes on along the minus strand of NZ_AP025637.1, from coordinate 334,624 downwards.
ATCCTGTTCGGCCGGCGGGAGTTCGCCATGCAGCGGCACGACCAGCGCATCGAGGCCCGACAGGCGTTCGGCCGTGCGCCTGATCTCGCCCCAGCCGGGCAGAAAGGCGAGCACATCGCCGGGGTGGTCGCGCAGCGCGTCGCGGATGGCGCCCGCCATGGCCTCGGGCAAGTCACGAGCGTCCTTGAGGTCGCGGCTGCGATGCTTCACCTCCACCGGAAAGGCGCGACCCAGGCTTTCGATGACCGGCGCCTCGGCGAGCCCGATCGTCGGCCCGCCGGCGGGCGCGGAGGCGTCATCCGGCCCGGTCTCCGCATCCTGCGACGCCCCGGCGCCCATGAGCCGCGCGAAGGCCGCGCCGTCCAGCGTGGCCGACATCGCCAGCAGCCGCAGCTCCGGCCGCAGGTTCGCCTGCAGGTCGAGGCACAATGCGAGCGCGAGGTCGGTGTCGAGGTTGCGCTCATGCGCCTCGTCGAACAGCACCGCGGCCACGCCTTCCAGGCCGGGGTCCGATTGCAGCCGGCGCACCAGCAGGCCCTCGGTCACCACCTCGACGCGCGTGCGATCGGACACCAGGCGGTCGAGCCGTGTCGCCAGGCCGATGGTGCCGCCGGGCTGGCCTTCGCCCAGCATGTCGGCCATGCGCCGGGCAGCCGCGCGGGCCGCGACGCGGCGCGGTTCCAGCACCAGGATGCGGCTTCCCTCGGCCCAGGGCTCGTCCTTCAGCACCAGCGGCACCAACGTGGTCTTGCCCGCGCCGGGTGGTGCGACGAGCACGGCGTTGGGCGCGGCGCGCAGCGCGGCGGTGAGGCGCGGCAGCGCCTCGGCAACCGGGAGGTCGATCATCATGCCGGCCCCGTCTAGCGCGTGGCGCCGCGAACCGCGATGGCGCGCGCTGCGGTCGGCGCGCGCAGCGCCCGTCCCCGGTGTCGCGCGGGCCACCCGGCTGCACGAAGCGCCGCGCAGATCTTGCCGTTGCAGCGCGTCCCCGCGATGGTTGCGGCAACGTCGTCAATCAAAGCGACATCGCACGGAGCCGGACCCTGATGCGCCACTTCCTTGGCCTTGCCTTCACGCTCGCCTGCCTCGGTGCGCCATCCGCGCATGCGCAGCAGCCGGCGCAGCAAGCGGGCGAGACCATCGTCATCCTCGACATGTCGGCCTCGATGTGGGGGCGGATCGGCGACCAGACCAAGCTCGAGATCGCGCGCGAGGCGGTGCGCGGCATGTTCTCCCGCTTCCCCGCCGGCAGCCGGGTTGGGCTGATGGCCTATGGGCATCGCCGCGCCGGGCAATGCAGCGACATCCAGGTGCTGTTCGAACCCGGCCCGGTGGACGCCGCCGCGGCCGGCCAGGCGCTGGACCGCCTGACCGCGCGCGGCCGGACGCCGCTGACCGAATCGGTCCGCCAGGCGGCGGCGGCGCTGCGCGTGCGCGAGCGTGGCGGCACCATCATCCTGGTCACCGACGGCATCGAGACCTGCGACGGCGACCCCTGCGCCCTCGCTGCTGAGCTCGAATCCGCCAATGCGTCCTTCACCGCCCATGTCGTGGGCTTCGACCTGCGGACGGCCTCCGAGCGCGCCCGCGTCGCCTGCATCGCCGAGCGCACCGGCGGGGTGTTCGTGCCCGCGGCCAATGCGGATGAACTGGCCGGCGCCCTGGCCCGCGCCACCGAGGCGCGGCCCGCGCCCACCACCCCTGTCGCGCCCCCGCGTGGCGTCGGCCTGCGCGCCACCAACGGCCCCGGCGGCCCGACCCTGGCGGAGGCCACCTTCACCGTGCTGCGCGAAGGCGAGGAAACGCCGGTGCATGAAGGCAGCGCCGCCAGCCTGCCGTTGGCGCCGGGCCGCTACATCGTCACGGGTTCGACGATCGACCGCATCGGCACCGTGACCGCCGAGGTGACCGCGACCGCCCCGGCCGAGATCGTCGTGCCACTGGCCGACGCGCTGCCGCGCGCGACGGTCACGCCGGCGCGCACCAGCGTCGATGCCACCACGACGGTCGAGGTCACCTGGACCGGACCGAACGAACCCGGCGACTACCTGGTCATGGCCCCCGCCGCGCAGGGCCAGGAGGAACCCGAGACCCGCCATTACGCCTATGCCCGCGACGGCAGCCCCGCCACGCTGCGCGCCCCCGGCGTGGCCGGCGCCTACGAGGTCCGCTACGTGCTGGCCCGTGCCGCGCGGCCGATCGGGCGTGCCTCGATCACGGTCACACCGGTCACCGCCACCCTTGCCGCGCCGGCCGAGGCCGCCGCCGGCAGCCCGGTCGCGGTGCAATGGACCGGCCCGCGCGCGCCGGGCTCCTGGATCGGCATCGTGCCGGCGGGCGCGCCGCCCGCCCAGTACATCGCGGGCGGCTTCGTCTATGTCGAGGATGCCGCGACGCCGCTGACCCTGACCGCCCCGGCGGCCGCCGGCGCGTACGAGATCCGCTTCGTCGAGGGCATCGACGGCACGCCACTGGCGACCCGGCCGCTGGCGGTGACCGCCGCGACAGCGACGCTGGATGGTCCGGACAGCGGCATGGCCGGCAGCCCGGTAACGATCCGCTTCGCGCCGGCCGCGGCATCGCAGGGCAGCTTCATCGCCATCGTCGCGCCCGATGCGGCTGCCAGCGACTATATCCAGGGCTCCTGGGCCTATGCCGAAGGCGGCGAGGTCGCCTTCCACCTGCCGCCAACGGCCGGGCGGTACGAGCTGCGCTATGTCCTGGTCGCGCCGGGCAGCGCCGAGATCATCCTGCGCCGCCCGATCACCGCGACGGCGCCGGCCGCGACGCTGACCGCGCCCGCGACCGGTGCCGCCGGCACGCCGATGACGGTCGGCTTCACCGGGCCGCGTGGCAGTGCGGATTACATCGCCGTCGCCGCGGTCGATTCCGCTGGCGACCAGTACATCACCTACTTCACCATCGGCGAGGCGGCGCAGGGCGAGATCACCCTGCCCGAGGAAAAGGGCACCTACGAACTCCGCTACGTCATGGGCGCGGCGGATGCGGCGAACGCCGTGATCGCCCGCCAGCGCATCACCGTGCACTGACGCGGCAGGGGCGGCCCGGCACGGCCCAACCGGGGCGCAGCGTGCCGCCCGGCAGCGCCGTTGCGGGCCGGTGCGGCGGCGCCCCCCTCGTCGTGACGCGCGATCCGTCCGATATGGCGGCGCATGATCCGCGCCGTCGCACTCGCCTTCGCACAACTCGACGACCCAGCCTTCCGGCGCCCCTTGCTGTGGGGCGTGCTCGGCGCCCTGCTGGCGGTCGGGCTGCTCACCTGGGGCGCCATCGAGGGCGCGGCCTGGCTGGCCGGCGGGACCGGCTGGCTGTCCTGGCTGGCCCAGGCGGGCGGCGGGCTGGCCGCGCTGGTCCTGGCCTGGTGGCTGTTCCTGCCGGTAGCGGCGGCGATCGCGGCACAGTTGGTCGAACCGGTCGCTGCGGCGGTGGAACGCCGCCACTACCCGGCCCTGCCGCCGCCGCGGGGCGCCTCGGTCGCGGCGCAGGTGGCGTTCGGGTTACGATTCGGCTTGCGGCTGCTGGTCGTGCAGGTGCTGTTGCTGCCGCTGCTGTTCATTCCCGTGGTGGGGGTGGTGCTGGCGCTCGCGGTCTCGGCCCATGCGCTGGGGTCGGGCATGGTGCAGCAGACCGCGCTGCTGAGGATGGACCCGGCGCAGGCGCGCGCGGCCTGGCGCCGCCTGCGCTGGTCCGGCTGGGGACTCGGCCTGGTGCTCGCGGCGATGGCACTGGTGCCGCTGCTCAACCTGCTGGTGCCGGTGCTGGGCACCGCGGCCGCCGTTCACCTGCTGCAGCGTGGCACGATCGCGTGAGGTGGTGATTCCTGGGGATAATCCCGGCTGCGGCGTTGTGGCGGGCTTCCGGCGCGTGCTAGCCCCGACGGGCACCACGCAACAGCCGGGAATCGAGGGGAACCGACATGTCGATCTTCCGCCGCAAGGATGAGACGGGCCAGCCCGAAGCCACGCCGGCCAGCGTGCCGGTCGCGCGCGATTCCGACCTCGCCATGCCGCCCTTCCGGCCGGCCGGCGTTCCGCTGCCGGCTACGGCATCGGGCCCCGCCGCGCCGAAGCCCAGCGCACCGCCCGCCGGCGCCGGCGTGGCGCGGGTGCCGCCCGCACCCGGCGCCGCGCCCAGCGGGCCGGCCGCCGCCCGTGGTGGCCCCGGCCGCGCCGAGGCCGCCGACCGCCGCACCATGATCATCGGCAAGGGCATCAGCCTTCAGGGCACGGTGACCGAGGCCGAGAAGCTGGTCATCGAAGGCACCATGGAAAGCCAGTTGCTGCAGGCGCAGGAATTGGTGATCAGCCATTCCGGCGTCTTCAAGGGCGAGGTCCAGGTCGAGGACGCCGAGATTGCCGGCGTGTTCGACGGCACCCTCACCGTCAATGGCAGCCTGACCATCCGCGCCACCGGCCGGGTGATCGGTGTGGCGCGTTCGCGCCGCCTGTCGGTCGAGGATGGCGGCCAGCTCTCCGGCAAGATGGAGATGATCACCGGGGATGCCCCGGCCGCGACCGCGCCGCGCCTGGCGCCGGTGCCGGTGCCCGCGCCGGCCCGCACCACCGAGCCCGCCGACGCCTGACGATCCGGCCCGGGCGCGCCCGATGTCTGGCCTGCGCCCGGCCGTCCTGCTGCCGATCCTGGCCCTGGGCTGTTCTGCCGACCGGGGCGAGGAAGCGACAGCGTTGTTGCAGCAGGCACTGTTCTCGACCCAGGCGAGCCTCGCCATGGCCGGCGGCGCGGCACCTGCGCAATCCGGTCGGGCGGCACCGCCTGCGGGCCGGCCCTCGGTCGCGGCCGCCACGCCACCAGCTGTCGCGCCAGGCCCCCGCCAGCGCGGCAGCACGCCGCCTGGGTCGGCGGCGGCGCTCATGGGGTCGAGCGCCGACCAACTCCGCCGGATGCTCGGCGACCCCGCGCTGCGCCGCGCTGAAGGCGAGGCCGAGATCTGGCTCTACGAGGCACCGCCCTGCCGACTCGACCTCGTGCTCTATCCGCAGGGCGGCGCGCTGGTCGTGGCGCATGCCGCAGCACGGGCGCATGGCACCGCGCAGGGCGTGACGGAAGCAACGTGCCTGTCCGCCATCGCCGCAGCGCCCGCCACCCTGCCCTGGGGCGACCCGGGACCACGGGCGTGATGGCCGTTCCATGACACGCCCGGTGCTGCCGGGCGGCAGCGCGGCGCGAGCAGACGCCAATCGGATGGAACCCTCCGATGGGGTGAAGATGCGCGCGACAACGGAAGGCTAGACGCGTTGCAGCGGGCCAAGACAAGCGGAACGGGCTGCAGCGGACGGGCAAGCGCCGCTTGCACGGACGCGTGGCGATGTCCGTCCTGCGAATCGGCCTGCGCCAATGCAGTGGTGCGCGGCCGGCGCGCGTCTCGTCCGGGGTGCGCATGAACGCCTGGCTCGATGCCTTCGTGCCGGCCTTCGCCCTGCTGGCGCTCGGCGCGCTGCTGAAGCGGCGCCTGCTGCGCGACGACGCGGTCTGGGCAGGGATGGAGCGGCTGATCTACTGGGTGCTGCTGCCCTCGCTCATCATCGCCGCGCTGTCGCCGCTCGACCTCGCCACGCTGCCGCTCGGGCGGATCGCCGGCGCCATCTGGGGCGCGCTGGCACTGGGCAGCCTGGCGGCGCTGGCGCTGTCGCGCGTGCTCGGACTGGCGCACCCGGCCATGACATCCGTGCTGCAGGGCGGCATCCGCTTCAACAACCTGATGGGCTTCGCCATCGTCGGCGCGCTGTTCGGCGCCGAGGGCACCGGCTTCGGCGCGGTCGCCACCGGCATCATCGTGCCCTTCGTGCAGACCGTCACGACGCTCGCCTTCGCCTTCGATGGCCAGCGCGGGCCGCCGCGGCCGCTTGCGGTGCTGCGGCAACTGGCGCTGAACCCGCTGCTGCTGGCGGTGGGAATCGGCTTCGGCATCGCGGCCCTGGGCGGCTTGCCGGCGGGTCTGGCGCCGACGGTGCAGACGCTGGGTCGGGCTTCGGTCGCGCTTGGCCTGCTGTGCGTGGGGGCGGCGCTGTCGCTGCAATCCTTCTCCGACCGGGTGGGCGTACAGGCGGCGACAGGCGTGCTGAAGCTGGTGGTGATGCCGGCGGTCACCTGGGGGCTGTGCGTGCTGCTGGGCGTGCCGCCGCTCGCGACCGCGGTCGCGGTGGTGTTCATGGCGCTGCCGACTGCCGCCACATCCTATGTCATGGCGCGCGCGATGGGCGGCGATGCGCCGCTGATGGCGGCGATCACGACGACCGAGCACATCGTGTCGATCGTCACGCTGCCGCTGTGGGTGATGCTGGTCGCGCCGTGAACCGGGGGGCGCCGCCCCGCGGGATCCCCGCCCGGGGGACCGTGTCCCCCGGACCGGCCGAGACTAGAGGCCCAGCAGGGCGGGCAACTCCGCCATCGACGCGAAAGGCTCGGCGCCATGCGCCGACAGGACACCAGCAGGCGTCTCGTGCGCGAAGCCCAGCACGCGGCAGCCGGCAGCGCGGCCGGCGCGCACGCCGGGCACGCTGTCCTCGATCACGACGCAATCCTGCGGCGCAACGTGGCAGGCGGCGGCCGCCGCCAGGTAGATGTCCGGCCAGGGCTTGGGGCGGTCGACATCCTCGAAGGAAAACACGCGGTCGGCGAAGACCGCAGCAAGGCCCAGCGACCGCATCTTCGCCATCAGTTCCGCGCGCCCGGAATTGGACGCGACCGCCACGGGCACGCCGGCGGCGACCACGGCGCGCAACGCATTGGCAGCGCCCGGGATGGGCGGCGTGCGCCGATTCATCTCGTGTGCGATGAGGGTCGAGATTTCCTCGACCCAGTCCGGCGGAAGCTGGCCGACCCGCGCCTCGATCCGCGGCACCATGTCGGGCAGCGCCATGCCGAGGAAGGTTTCGCGCGATTCCGCCGCACTCATGGGCCAGCCGAGCGCGGTGAGCTGCTCCGACACCAGCGTGTTCACCAGCATCTCGGTGTCGGCCAGCACGCCGTCGCAGTCGAACAGGACCGCGGCAGGTCGGCTCACGCGGGTTCCTTGACCGCCACGCGCGCCTCGACGCGCGCCTTGGCATGCGGGCAGTCGCGATGCTGCTTCGGGCATTGCCGTCCGCCGGCGAAGGAACACAGCGACCGCCCCGACCCGAGCGCGCCGCGCGCCAGGTCCGCCAGCGCCGCGATGAAGGCCGGGTCGGAGTTCTGCGCGGGCACGCGGAAATAGCCGGGGATGCCGAGGTGGTCGGCCTCTTCGCGGTATTCCACGTCCAGTTCCACGAGCGTCTCCGAATGCTCGGACACGAAGGCGATCGGGCAGATCAGGATCGCCACCTTCTCCTCGGCGGCGCGCTCGATCTCGTCCTCGGTGGACGGGCCGATCCACTTCTGCGGCGTCACGCGCGACTGGTAGCAGACGATGTGGTCCATATCCGGGATATCGAGGTGCTTCACCACCGACGCCACGGTCTGCTCGACCTGCCACTGGTAGGGATCGCCGGCGTTGACGATGCTCTCGGGCAGGCCGTGCGCCGAGAACAGGATGCGCAGCTTCACATCGGCCGGCAGTTCCGCGCGCGCCTTCTCGAAGCTGTCCTGCACCAGGCGGGCGGTGGCGGCGGCGAAGCCGCCATCGGAATGCCAGCAGCACAGCGTCGTGGTGGGCACCGACAGCCCGGCCTTGCGGCAGGCTTCGTCCCAGGCCGCGATCGAACTGCCGGTCGTGGTGGTCGAGAACTGCGGATAGAGCGGGAACAGCAGCACCTCGTCCGGCGCCCAGTCCTTCACGGCATGGGCGGCCTCATCCGACATCGGGTGCCAGTAGCGCATGGCCACGAAGGACCGGACCTCGATGTCCGGGTCATGCGCCATGGCGGCATCGAGCGCGCGGCCCTGCTCCTCGGTCAGTTCCAGCAGCGGGGACTTGCCCCCCAGCACGGCGTAGTTCTCCATCGCCGGCTTGGTGCGCCGCCAGGCGATCAGCCGCCCGAGCCAGGGCCGGATGAAGCCTGGCACGCGCAGGATGGCGGGGTCGGTGAACAGGTTCACCAGGAACGGCCGCACGCTCTCGGAGCGGTCCGGACCGCCGAGGTTGAACAGCACGATGGCGACGCGGCGCTTGGTCATGGCCTGTCCGCACATGTCCCGCCCCGCGCCCGAATCAAGGCCCCGCGTTCCCTCAGGCATTGGCCACGGATGCGGATGACGGCTGGCCGCGGCGCGACTGCCACAGCTGCACGAAGTCGATCGGCGCCAGCAGCACCGGCGGGAAGCCGCCGTCGCGCGTGACATCGGCCAGGATGTTCCGGGCGAAGGGGAACAGCAGGCGCGGGCATTCCACCAGCAGCACGGGCTCCAGCATCTCGGCCGGCACGCCGTTCAGGGTGAAGATGCCGCAATAGACCAACTCGGCGATGAAGGCCGTCGCGCCCGCACCGGTCTTGGCGTCGGCGCGGATCTGCAGGGAGATCTCGTAGGTCTCCTGGCCTTCCTGCAGCCGGCGCGCCTGGACATCGAGGGCGATGTTGATCGCCGGCGCCTCGCGCATGGTCAGGTAGATCTCGGGCGCGCCGGGCACCTCGAAGGACAGGTCCTTGGTGAACTGCAGGTTCAGCACCACCGGGCCGGTGGCAGGGGCGGCGCCGCCGTTCACGGGCGGAGTCTGCTGTTCGGACATGTCAGGGCCTTTCGAAGCGGGCGCGGCAGACGCGCCTGTCGGTCGCGCGGCGGTTAGCACGAGCAACGGGGAGCGCCAACCCGCGGCCGCTACGGCCCGGCCATGGCGGGGCGCCTGCGGCTGCCATGCTTCGGGGCAGGCATTCCCACGTGAAAGCTGCACGGCAGCCGGGAACCGCACCGTTCGCCCTGGCGCGCGTCAGCCTCACTAGCGGCTTGTTTTGGCAGGCATCTTCGCCCGGATTGCACGATTCCGTCCGGTCGGCATGTGCTCTAGGCTGGCGGTCGAGCGGCCCCGACCAAAGCGGGCCGCCAGGGAGGATTCCGCATGACGCTGATCGCCATCCGCCGTCGCAGCCTTGTCGCGGCCGCCGGTCTGCTCGCCGCCCCGCGCCTGGCCCGCGCGCAGGAGGCCTGGCCGGCGCGTCCGGTCCGCTACATCAACCCCTATACCGCCGGCGGGCCGACCGACACGCTGTCGCGCCAGATCTGCCAGAAGATGGCGGAACTCTCGGGCCAGCAATTCGTCGTCGAGAACCGCACCGGGTCGGGCGGCATCGTCGGCAACCAGGCGATCGCAGCCGCCGCGCCGGATGGCTACACGGTGGGCCTGGGCGGCATCGCCACGCATGCCATCGCGCCGACGCTCTATGCCCGCCTGCCGTTCGACCCGCATCGTGACTTCACCTTCGCGTCCGGCATGTGGCAGCTGCCCAACCTGCTGGTGGTGAACAACGATATCCCCGCGCGCAACGTGCCCGAGCTGATCGCGCACCTGAAGGCGAACCCGGCCAAGTACAGCTATGCCTCGGCCGGGTCGGGCACCACGCTGCACATCTCGGGCGAGTTGTTCCGCGCCATGGCGGGCGTGGAGATCACACATGTCCCGTATCGCGGCAGTGCGGCTGCCTATCCCGACATCATCGCCGGGCGGGTGCACATGATCTTCGACAATATCCCCGGCGCGCTGGCGCAGGCGCGGGAGGGGCGGGTGCGCGCGCTGGGCGTGACCTCGCTCGCACGAAGCCCGGTGGTGCCCGACACCCCCGCCATCGCCGAGACGCTGCCCGGCTTCGACATGACGTCCTGGACCTGCCTATGCGGCCCGGCGGGCATTCCGCCCGCGGTGGTGGCGCGCATCGCGGCCTTGGCGCGGCGCGCGCTCGAGACCGAGGAATTGAAGCGCGCCTACCTGGACCAGGGTGCGACCGCCTGGCCGACAACGCCCGAGCAGATCGCCGATTTCCGCGCGGCGGAGGAAGCGCGCCTCGCGCCGATCATCCGGGCGTCTGGCGCGCGCGTGGACTGACCGGGCGCGACGTCAGGCGGCGTCCGGGCAGCCGACCACCACGCGCTGCTGGGTGCGCACGCCTTCGAGCGTGTCCCGCCAGCGCTGGTCGCCCTGCGGCGGCGTGAGCAGGCGCACCGCCTGCGCCAGGTCGGCGCAACGCTGGTCGTCGGCCCCGCACGAGACGGACACACCGACCAGCCGGGCGCTGCCGCCGTAGAACCGGGCGCTGGAATTGCCCGGCGCGTCGCGCAGCAGCGTGTCGGCCTCGGCGCGCATCAGGTCGTTGTCCGGGCAGATCCCCGCGCGCGGCGTGATGGCGCGTCGGTCGAACAGCGCGGCGAGCAGCTCCTCGCGCCAGCCGTTGCGCTGCGCCTGGGTGTTGGCCCCGCCCGCCGCCAGCGCCGCCTGGCCGGCCGAGACGGCGCAGTCGAGCAACCCCGTCCGCTGGTCCCGCGCCGCCGAGGCCGCCTGGCGCCGACACGCGCGCGCACGCAGGGCCTGGGCCTCGGCGCAGTCCTTGTCGGCGTCGCCGGTGCAGGCCGCCAATTGGGTGGCGGCGATGGAATCCCAGGCATTCTGCCCCGCCGCGGCGGTCATCTGCGCGAGCTGCGCGGCCGCCGGGCTCGCGGCCGCACCCGCCGCCGCCCCGGCCACCTGGCCTGCCGGTCCGCCGACCGCGCCGGCCACCGCGCCGGAGGCCGCACGCCCAGCCGCGCCGCCGGCAACCCCGGCCGCCTGGTTCGCGGCGCCGCCAGCGATGCCGGCCGCCTGGTCGCAGGCACCGAGCAGCACGAGGGTCGCGAGCAGCGGCGCGGTGCGGCGCCAGGACAGGACATGGACCGGCACGGGGCGTCTCCATTGTTGTGACGGCGCGGGGGCCGCCGTCGCGATCACGACGTCTAAGCCAGAGTAGAGCAGTTTCCGATGAACCGGAAACGACCGATCGGATTTCTTGCTCCAGAAGCCATTGAGTCTACAGCACGAAATCCGATCACACCGTTTCGGTGCGACCGGGCCGTGCTGTCGGGCAGCCCCGGCCCGGGTGGGCACCGCCGCGCGGCCACGCCGGCACCCAGCGCTGAAGGTGTTCACGGCCCGGCCACGACCGCGAACAGCCGGAAGCCGCCGAGGTCCGCGGGCAGCGGCACGGGCGTCAGGCCCGCCACCGGGCGGCCGCCGCGGATCGCCTCCGACACCGCGCCGCGGCGGGCCGCGGGCCATGGGTCGGTCGGGCAGGCCAGCAGCAGACGCACCCCGCGCCGCTGGAGCACGCCGAGCGCCGCGGCATCAGGGGATTCGAGCACGGCGACGGTGTCGGCGATCGCGGGCCCGGCGCGGTGATGCGCCAGCGCCACGATACGATAGGGCGTGCGCCACGCGACCTCGGCGCCATGGAACAGGTCGGCCGTCATCAGGATCGGCGCGGGATCGCCCGGCGTGACGGCGGGGCGCGCGGCGTCCAGCCAATGCGCCATCGCTGTCCAGTCGCAGCCCCCCGCCCGCGCCGCCGGGCGCGGCGCCTGCGGCAGCGCCAGGCCAGCATAGGGCAGCGCCAGTGCGCCGAAGAACACCGCGGCAGCGAGCAGCGCGCGCGTCACCGCCGCGCGCGGCCAGGCGGCGTGCACCAGCAGCCCGACCACGCCGGCGCCGGCCACCGGCGCCGGCGCCGCAAGGTCGAGCGCGAAGCGTCGCGCCAGGAAGGCCGCCGCCAGCGTCACCAGCAGCGCGCCTGCCAGCACCATGCCCGCCGGCCAGCGCCCGTCCCGCCACCAACCAGGCGCACCGAGCAAGATCCCGGCAAGCCCGAGCGGCACCGCGCCGCCGAACAGGATGATCGGTTCGGCCAGGCTGCCCGGACCGAGCGGGGGCAGCGTGCGGATTTCCTCGACGAAGGGCACGAAACTCGCGAGTGCCTGCGCATCCGCGCTACCGAGCGGCCCACGCAGCATGTCGGGATACAGCGCGACCAGCAGCGCGAAGGCCACCAAGCCCGCGCCGCCCGACAGCACGACCCGCCACCTACACGGCGCCGCGCCCGCCTGCCAGGCCACCGCGAAGACTGCCGCCATCAGCAACGCCAGCACGAGGTGGTGCACCGTCACCACGTCATACGCGACCACCGCCCATTGTGCCGGCGCGTGCTCCACCACGATCGCCGCCGCCAGCATCGCCGCCATGCCGGACGCGACCAGCAATCCCTGGCGCGCCGCGGTGCGGCCGTCGGGTGCGATCACCGCCACGATCCCCGCCGTGGCGAGGACAGGCACCGCGACCAGCACCACCTCCGGCCCGACCCACAGGCCGAAGCCGTAGGCCGCCCCCGCAGCGACCGCCATGCCGGCCCGCGCACCCGGCAGGAAGGCGCGCAACGTCGCACCCAGCGCCACCACGATCGCGAGCAGGATCAACGCGTGATGATCCGCCCGCCCGACGCTGCTTTAGGCCTGCGCCGTCGGCATGATGGCCAGCAGCAGGGCCGCGAACCACGGCGCCGCGCCCTGCCACACCGCCTGCGCCGCCCAGGCCGCAGCCACCACCGCCGCCACCAGCAGCACCGGCGAGACGAACAGCCCCACGACGAACAACGCCGACGCCGGCGGCAGGCCCAGCAGGCGTTCGACCGCGAGCGCCGGCAGCAGGATCAGCAGATCGAGCGGTCACGTCCATTGCATGACCAGGCCCTCGGGCGCGGCCACGCGGGGCATCAGGTCGTCGAACCAGGCGCCGCCCTCGCGCAGCGCCAGCACGCGCAGCAGCCGCAGGTAGCCATCGGCATCCGCGAGGCGTTCCAGTTTCAGCATCCCGTCGGGCCGCACGACAAGCGCCAGGTCGGCCAGCGCCACGATCACGGCCGCGAAGACCACGAGCCCGATGCCGATGCGCGCGGGCGGCGGCGCGGAAGAGATCGACATATCGAAGCGAAGCCCCCCGGGCTGCCGCATCCACCGTGTGGAAGCCGGCCGCGTCGCGTCAAGCGGCGGGGCGATGCTTGCCTGGCCTGTGGTGCGGCGGCAGGCTGCCTGCAGCCGCAGGAGTGCCCCATGCCCCGCCACGAGCTTCGCGTCCGCCTTGGCGAGACGGTCTATCGCGTTGAACGCCCGTGGGGCGAGGTGCCATCCGGCCAGGGCGTGCCATCCGATGTCGCCTGCGACGCGAAGGGCCGCGTCTATGTCCAGTTGCGCCAGGACCCGATGACGGACGCGGAGGGGCCCGCCGTCGTCGTCCTCGCGCCCGATGGACGGCGCGTCGCCGCCTGGGGCGGGGCGGAGGTGGCCGATGGGCACATGCTCTCGGTCCATCCGGACGGCCGCGTCTTCGTGGTGGACCGCGACGCGCAGGAAATCATCATCTTCTCCGCCGAGGGCAAGCGGCTGGGCGGCATCGGCAAGCGGCACGCACCAGGCGAGCCCTTCAATGCGCCCTGCGACGTGGCCTTCGCGCCGGACGGCACGATCTACGTGGCCGATGGCTACGCCGCCTCGGTCGTGCATCGCTTCAGCGCCGAGGGCACGCCGCTCGGCCGCTGGGGCCGGGAAGGCACGGGGCCCGGCGAATTCTCCACGCCCCATTCCGTCTGGGTGCTGCCCGATGGTCGCGTGACGGTGGCCGACCGCGAGAACAACCGCGTGCAGGTCTTCACGCCGGAGGGCGCCTGGCTCGCCGACTGGCGCGGCAACCACAAACCCATGAGCGTCCATGGCGGCCCCGATGGCGGCCTGTATGTGACCGACCAGGTGCCGCAACTGTCACTGCTGTCGAAGAATGGCGCGATCCTGGGGCGCTGCCGGCCGGTGCTGAACGGCGCGCATGGCATGTGGCGCGCGCCGGATGGCTGCATCTTCCTCAGCGAGCAGACGCCGTCGCGACTGACGCGTCTGGTGCCGGTGTGATCATTCGGCCCAGGAGGACCGCCCCTCGATCGCCCAGCGGCCGTCCTTGAGCGTCACGATATAGAAGGACCGGTAGGACCCGATCAGCGATCCATCCTTGCGGTAGCGGCTGAACTGCACGCGGAAATGCACCTTGCCCGGGCCGGCATCGACGCATTCGACGTAGTCCCAGGCGCTGCGCGCCCATTCCGCCGCCTGCCCGGTCTTCGCCAGCACGATCGAGGCATAATCCGCCGGCGTCTGGAACACCGTCACGCGGCTGCTGTGGAAGCGCACATGCGGGAAGTGGAACCAGCGGGTGCGGATGGCCTCCGCATCCTCGGCATTCAGCGCGGCCATGAAGCCATCCATGGCGGCGCGGGCGGCGGCGATGTCGGACTCGCTCATGTCGATTCGGCTCCGTGCACGGTGACCCAGGTGTCGACCAGCATGTCGCGGCGCCGCGCGAACAGCGCGCCCCATTTGGCGCGCTGCGCCTGGTCCGGGCCGGCGGCGGCGCTGTTCCAGAAGCGGCTCTGCTCCCAGCCCGCGAGCGACGGATACCAGGTCATCAGCAGCACATGGGCGGGATCGCCGGCCGCGCGGTCCTGCCACAGGCCGAGCGGCTCGCTGCCGGTATCGCCCTCGAAGCCGACCCAGGCCTCGGTGGTGATGGCGACCATCTCGGCCACCTTTTCGGCCGGCAGGATGAACCAGCGATGCGTGACGATGCCGCCGCGCGCGGGGTCGGGTGGCGTCTCGCCGCGGGTGAGGATGGTGAGCGTGCGGCTGCGCAGCGCGGCGATGTCGGGGTCGGCAGCCTCCGGCGTCGCGGGCGGTTCGCCCGGCCACAGCGAGGCGCGCGTCACGATGTTCATCGACGGCCCGATCTGCGCGCGCCACAGGCCGAACAGCCGGCCGCCCGGGGTATCGCGCAGCTTGCCTTGCAGCGCGGCGGCCCGGCGGGGCCGTGCGGTGAATTCCTCGAATCGCAGCAGAGTCATCCGCGTCATCCCTCCAGCCTGAGGCCCGTGCGGGCGATGATCTCGCGCCACCGAACGCGCTCGGCCGCCAGGAAGGCGCGGAACTCCGACGGGCCGAGAAAGGCGGGGTCGAGCGCCAACGCCTGCAGCCGCTCCGCCGTATCCGGCTCGGCGATGATGCGTCCGAGCAGCGCACCGGTCTGGTCCACAAAGGGGGGCGCGACGCGCGCCGGCGCCGAGAGCGAATAGAAGGCCGAATGGTCGTATTCCGCGAAGCGTGCCTCCGCGATGGTTGGCACGCCGGGCAGCGCCGGCTGCCGGCTGGCCCCGGTCACCGCCAGCACGCGCACCGTACCTTCGCGCAACAGGTTCAGCAGCCCGCCGGCCGAGACCGCGTAGAACTGCAATCGTCCCGCGACCAGGTCCTGCAGGGCCGGGCTCGCGCCGCGATAGGGCACGTGCTGCATGTCGAGGCCAAGGCCCTGGCTCATCATCTCCCCGATGACATGCGCGAGCGTCCCGGGCCCGGCAGACCCGTAATTCACCCGCCCCGGATTGGCCCGCGCCCAGGCGACGAATTCCGCCAGCGTGCGCACCGGCAGCGCCGCATTCACCGCGACGGCGTACCAGGAGACCACGAGGCGCGCGATCGGCGCGAAGTCGCGTTCCGGATCATAGGGGATGCCTCGGCGCAGCATCGGGTTGCGCACCAGCGAGGAATCGCTGCCGAGGATCAGCGTATGCCCGTCCGGTTCCGCGGCGGCGCCGGCCTGCATGGCCAGGTCGCCGCCCGCGCCCGGGCGGGCTTCCACAACCACCGCCTGGCCGGTCAGCGCGGTGATGCGCGCACCCACCAGGCGGGCCAGCGTGTCGGTCGAACCGCCGGTGGCGAAGGGGGTGATGATGCGCAACGGACGCTGTTGCGCGCGCGCCGCAGGGGCGGCGAGCAACGCAGGCGCGACGAGCAGGGCTCGACGGCTGGGCATGGCGGTTTCCTCCGCCACGGATGCTGCGCCCGCCGTGGACGGAAGGGAAGGTCGGGGGAGGAGAACCTCCCCCGAGCCCCCACCCTTCTTCTGTCACCTGGGACCTGACAGCCGAGGTCAGTTCCCAACGGCCAGAAAAAGGAGAGGGTTTGGGGGAGTTCTCTCCCCCAACCTTTCTCAGTTCACCGTGATCCGCGCCTCGCGCACCACGCGCGCCCACTTGGCACTCTCGGCACGCAGATAGGTGGCAAGTTCCTCCGGCGAGGAGGCCACGCCATCGGCACCGGCCGCGGCCAGCCGGTCCTTCACCGCTTGCTGCGCCAGCGCCTCGCGGATCGCGGCATTGAAGCGCGCGACGGCGGGGGCAGGCGTACCGGCAGGCGCCATCACCGCGCCCCACGACGTCGCCTGCGCGTCGGGCAGGCCGATCTCGGCCATGGTGGGCACGTCGGGCAGCAGCGGCGAACGCCGCGCGCCGGTGACCGCCAGCGCACGCACCCGCCCGCCCTGGATCTGCCCGATGGCGGACGGGATCTGGTCGAGCATCATCTGTACATTGCCCGCGACCAGGTCATTCAGCGCCGGCGCGCTGCCGCGATAGGGCACGTGCGCGATATCGACCTGTGCGGCGAGCTTGAACAGTTCCGGCACGGTATGGGTGGACGACCCCGCGCCAGCCGAGCCGTAGGACAGCCGCCCGGGCTGCGCGCGCACCAGCGCGAGGAATTCCTGCGCGGTCTGCGCCTGCACCTGCGGGTTGACCACCAGCACGTGGTCGGTGGTGAAGGCCATCGAGATCGGCGCGAGGTCGCGCAGCGGGTCGAAGCCGAGGTTGGAATACAGATGCGGGTTCACCGTCAGCGTGCCGGTCGTGCCCATCAGGATGGTGCTGCCATCCGGCGCGCTGCGGACCACGTTCTCGACGCCGATATTGCCGCCGGCGCCGGTGCGGTTCTCGACCACCACGGGCTGGCCGAAGCTCTCCTGCATGCGATCGGCGAGCACGCGGGCGACCACGTCGGTCGCACCGCCCGCGGGGAAGGGCACGACGAAGCGCGTGGGCCGCGTGGGTGCCCATGGCGCCTGCGCGCGCGCCACGGCGGGGGCGAACAGCGTGGCGGCGATGAGCGTGCGGCGCGTGGCGGTCATGGTTGTTTCTCCCGGTTGTTGTTTGGTCAGCAGAAGGCGTGGCGGGCCTTGATCTCGCGCAGCACCGCCTCCGGGTCCTGCGCCCACCAGTGGTTGGACAGGATCTCGACTTCCACGCCGCCGGTCCAGCCCGAAGCCTCGGCCATGGCGCGGATGGCGGGGATGTCGATGACGCCCTCGCCCGGCAACCCGCGGTCGAAGACCAGGTCCGTGGTGGGCGATTTCCAGTCGCACACATGGAAGCCGGCGATGCGGCCCTTCGCACGCGCCATCTGCCGCGCCAGGTCGGGGTCCCACCACACGTGATAGACATCGACGGCGACGCCGGTGCCCTCGCCGAGTTCGTCGCACAGGTCGAGCGCCTGGCCGAGCGTGGAGAGCACCGAACGATCCGCGCAGGTCATCGGGTGCAGCGGTTCGAGCGCGATGGTCACGCCGGCGGCGCGGGCCTCGGGCAGGATGGCGTGCAGGCCGTCGCGGACGTTGTCGCGCGCGGCGGGCAGGTCCTTGGACCCGGCGGGCAGGCCACCGCAGACCATCACCAGGCAATCGGCGCCGATGGCGTGGGCCTCTTCGATGGCGCGGCGGTTGTCGTCGATCGCGCCGGGCAGGTTGAACATGCCGCCGCGGCACAGGCCGGTCACCTTCAGCCCGGCATCGCGGATGTGCTTCGCCGCGGCATCGACGCCCATCGCCTGCAGCACGTCGCGCCAGGGCGAGATGCCGGGGATGCCGTGCCGCGCGCAGGCCTCGATGCATTGCGCGAGGGTCAGCGACTTCACAGTGATGGTGTTGAGGGAGAGTTCCGGGCCCATGCGTTTCTCAGCACCCCCGTGCGATGATGAGACGGGCCTTCGCGGCGGTAAGCCCTGCGGAACGGCCGCTTTCCAGCCAGGTCTTCAGGTCGGACAGTACGATGGCGAAGCCTTCCGTCGTCGCCAGCGCCGTCGCGACCTGTGTTTCCGCCGGACCATCGAAACCGGTGCAGGCAACGGCGACGGCCGTCTCCTCGCCTTCGGGTTCGATCGTGATCTCGACCTTCGTGCCGTCGGACCAGTTCCAGGCCAGGCGACGCGGGCGGTCGAGCGTGGTGGCCGTCGCCTCGGCCTCCGCGCCGGGGACCAGGAATGTCCAATGCGCCGGCTGACCGAGGCGCAGCGGAGCGCTCGCTGAGCCGAGCCAGAAGCGGACCAGCGACTCCGGCTCGACGAAGGCGTCGAAGACGCGCTCCGGCGTCGCCGCGATCATCATCGACGCACGGGCGACAAGGGGCGTCATGCGACGCCGTGCAGCGCGAGCAGCGAGCGCATCCGCGCCACCGCCATGTCCGGGTCGCGCAGCAGCCCGGCCTTGTCGGCCAGGCGGAACAGCTCCGAAAAATGCTGGAGGCTGCGCGTGGACTGCTGCCCGCCCACCATGACGAAATGGTCCTGGTGGCCGTTCAGCCAGGCCATGAACACGACGCCGGTCTTGTAGAAGCGCGTGGGCGCCTTGAAGATGTGGCGCGACAGCGGAACCGTCGGCGCCAGGATGTCGTGGAAGGTGCTGAGATCGTTGCGCGACAGCGCCGCCAGCGCGCCCCCCACCGCCGGCGCGATCGGGTCGAAGATGCCCAGCAGTGCGTCCGAATGGCCGTGCTCGTCGCCGGCGATCAGTTCCGCGTAGTTGAAGTCGTCGCCGGTATACATGCGCACGCCGCGCGGCAGGCGGCGGCGCATCGCGATCTCCTTCTGGTCGTCCAGCAGCGAGATCTTCACGCCATCGACCTTGTCGGCATGGGCGTGGATGACCGCCAGCGCGGTTTCCATCGCGGCCATGTGGTCATGGTTGCCCCAGTAGCCTTCCAGCGCGGGGTCGAACATTTCGCCCAGCCAGTGGATCACCACCGGCTGCTTCACCTGCGACAGGATGCGGGCATAGACGCGCTCGTAATCCGCCGGGGACTTCGCGGCCTTCGCGAGCGCGCGCGAGGCCATCAGGATGATGCGCCCGCCCATCGCCTCGACGGCTTCGCATTGTTCCTCGTAGGCGCGGATCACGTCGTCCACGGTCACGTCCGGGCCGGGCGTCAGGTGGTCGGTGCCGGCGCCGGACGCCATCACCGCACCGGGATGGTCCTTCATCGCGTCCAGCGAACGCCGGATCAGTTCCTGCGCACCGGTCCAGTCGAGGCCCATGCCGCGCTGCGCGGTGTCCATGGCTTCCGCCACGCCGAGGCCGAGAGACCAGAGATGCTTGCGGAAGGCGATGGTGCGGTCCCAGTCGATCTTCACATCGAGCCACGGGTCCTGCTCGGCCAGCGGGTCGGCCACGACATGCGCGGCGGCGAGGGCCACGCGCGGGAAGGGCGGCGTGGCCTTGGCGAATTCGCGCGGCGGGCTGGTGGCGAAGGGCTCCACGCGCGCGCCGTTGGGCAGGTTGATCACCGGCATGGCGTCACGCCTCAAGCTTCGGCAGGTCGATCCAGCGGCGTTCGGCCCAGGACTTCAGCCCGGCCTCGGCGAGCTGTACGCCCTTTGCGCCGGCCATCAGGTCCCACGGATAATCGGCGCGCTCGCCCGCGACGTGCTTGAGGAACTCCTCCCATTGCACGCGGAAGCCATTGGGGAAGTCCTGCGTGGTCGGCACTTCCTGCCAGCCGGCGAAGAAGTCGATGGTCTGCGGCTGGTCGGGATTCCACACCGGCTTCGGCGTGGCGACGCGCGACTGCGTCCAGCACTTGTGCAGCCCGCAGATCGCGGAGCCATGCGTGCCATCCACCTGGAAGGTCACCAGGTCGTCGCGCCGCACGCGCGTCACCCAGGATGAATTGATATGCGCGATCGCCCCGCCTTCGAGCTGGAAGGTCGCATACGCCGCGTCATCCGCATCCGCGACATAGGGCTTGCCGTCCTCGCCGATGCGTTCCGGGATATGCACGGCACCGAGGCACGACACCGCCTCCACATTGCCGAACAGATTGTCCAGCACGTAGCGCCAGTGGCAGAGCATATCGAGGATGATGCCGCCGCCCTCGGCCTTCTTGTAGTTCCAGGACGGCCGCTGCGCCGGCTGCAGGTCACCCTCGAAAACCCAGTAGCCGAATTCGCCCTTCACCGAGCAGATGCGCCCGAGGAAGCCGGAATCGATCACCATCTTCAGCTTGCGCAGCCCGGGCAGGAACAGCTTGTCCTGCACCACGCCGTTCTTGATGCCCTTGTCCTTCGCGAGCTTCGCAACGGCGAGCGCATCGGCCAGCGTGTCGGCCGTCGGCTTCTCGCAATAGATGTGCTTGCCGGCGTTGATCGCCTTGGTCAGCAGGCCAGCGCGCATCTGCGTGGTGGCGGCGTCGAAGAAGATTTCGTCCTTCGGGTCGGCCAGGCACGCGTCGAGGTCCGTCGACACGCGCGAAATCCCATGCGCCTTGGCCAGCGCCTCCAGCTTGCCGCGGTTGCGCCCAACGATCACCGGGTCCGGCATGATGGTGTCGCCATTGCCGAGCTTCACGCCGCCATCCGCGCGGATCGCCGCGATGGAACGGATCAGGTGCTGGTTCATCCCCATCCGGCCGGTGACGCCGTTCATGATGAGGCCGATGCGGCGTTCCGCCATGTGTCGTGGTCCCTTAAGAAAGCCAGCGATGGAGATTTTCGCGGACGAAGCCGTCGTCCGTCAGGTGCGGGTAGCGTTCGGCCACCGCGGTCAGCAGATCGGCCTGGCCGGGCGAGAGCGCCTCGTGTTCATCCAGGCACCAGGTGCCTTCCAGCAGCCCTTGCCGGCGCAGGATCTCATGGCAGCCGGCAATGACGCCGTGGAAGTCGTGCGCGACGTCGAAGACCGCGGCGTTCATCTCCGTGACGGCGGCGTCCAGCGCCAGCAGGTCGGCCGGTATGTCGCCTTGCACCGTCGCGCATCGCGCCTGCACGTGCACCGCCGCGCGCGTCCAGACGCTCCAATGGCCCAGCAGCCCGCCGACAATCCGCAGCGTGGTCGGCTGGCCGCGATGCACCAGGCTGAAGGGCGTCAGCAGGTCGGCGACGATGTGGTCGTCATTGCCGGTGTACAGCGCGATTCGATCCTGCGCGCCCGCCTCCAGCACGCCGCGCAGCACATCGAGCGTGGCGTACCGGTTGAACGGCGCGATCTTGATGGCGACGACATTGTCGATCGCCGCGAAGCGCCGCCAGAACGCTGCCGACAGCTTCACCCCACCCACCGCGGGCTGAAGGTAGAAGCCGAAGATCGGCATCTCCGCCGCGACCGCCGCGCAATGCGCGATCATCTCGTCTTCCGACGCGCCTTTCCAGGCCGCCAGCGACAGCAGCACCGCGTGGTAGCCGAGGCCGCGCGCGACCTGCGCCTCGGCCACGGCCTGCGCGGTGCGCCCGATCGCGCCCGCCACCAGGATCGGCTGGCGTGCCTGCTCCGCCGCCGCCTCGGCCGCGACCCGCAGCACCGGTTCGAACAACCCCGTCTCGCGGATCGCGAACTGCGTGGTGTGGACACCGACGGCCAACCCGCCCGACCCGGCATCGAGGTAATAGCGCGACAGCGCCTTCTGCCGGCGCGGGTCCAGGGCACGCGCCGCGGTCAGCGCGAGCGGATGCGCCGGGATGGCGCAGCCCGCGCGCAGCCGCGCACCCAGGCCTTCCGGCCAATCCTGCCAGCGCAGGCCCACGGCGTTTCCTCCGCAACCAGTAACCAGGCGGTTACCTTCGCCCGCGGCTGCCGGCCGGTCAAGCCGGCAGCGCGGCCAGCGGCAGCCCCAGCGCGGCCGCCACCGCGGGATGCGTCACCGCCCCGCCGTGCACATTCACCCCGGCCGCCAGATGCGGGTTCTCCGCCGCCGCGCGCTGCCAGCCCTTGTCCGCCAGTTGCAGCGTGAAGGGCAGCGTCGCGTTGTTCAGCGCCACTGCGCTGGTGCGCGCCACCGCACCCGGCATGTTGGTCACGCAGTAATGCACCACACCATCCACCACATAGGTCGGATCGGCATGAGTGGTCGGGCGCGACGTCTCGAAGCAGCCGCCCTGGTCGATCGCGACATCCACCATCACGCTGCCCGGGCGCATGCGCGACACGGTCTCACGCGACACCAGCCGCGGCGCCGCGGCACCGGGCACCAGCACCGCGCCGATCACCAGGTCGGCGTCCAGCACAGTGCGCTCCAGCGCATCGCGCGTGGCGAACACGGTATCCACCAGCCCGTTGAACTCGATGTCGAGCGCGGCCAGCACGCGCGGGTTGCGGTCCAGCACCGTGACATTCGCGCGCATGCCGTTGGCGATGCGCGCCGCGTTCGACCCAACCACCCCGCCGCCGATGATCGCAACGCGCCCCGGCGGTACGCCCGGCACGCCGGACAGCAGGATGCCCGCGCCGCCAGCTTCCTTCTCGAGGCAGCGCGCGCCGACCTGCACGGCCATGCGGCCTGCCACCTCGCTCATCGGCGCCAGCAGCGGCAGCCCGCCCTGCGCGTCCGTCACGGTCTCGTAGGCGACGGCGGTGCAGCCGGACGCCATCAGCCCTTCGGTCTGCGCGCGGTCGGGGGCCAGGTGCAGATAGGTGAACAGCACCTGCCCCGGCTTCAGCCGCGCCCATTCGCCGGGCTGCGGTTCCTTCACCTTCACCACCAGCTCGGCCTCGGCGAAGACCGTCGCGGCGTCGGGCGCGATGCGCGCGCCGGCGGCGATGTAAGCCTCGTCCGGAAAGCCGATCGCAGCACCGGCCTGCGTCTCGACCAGCACCTCGTGCCCGTGCAGCACCAACTCCCGGACCGACCCCGGCACCAGGCCCACGCGGTATTCATGGACCTTCACTTCCTTCGGGACACCGATGCGCATGGCCGTTGCCCTCCCTCACTCCACCGGCAGGAAGATGAACACGACCGCCGCCACCAGACAGGCCCCGGCCGCGAGGAAATTCCAGCGCAGCGTCTCCCCCAGGAAGGTCACGGAGAATACGCCGAAGACGGCGATCGTGATGACCTCCTGCATGACCTTCAGCTGCTGCCCGGTGAAGGTGCCGTAGCCGATCCGGTTGGCCGGCACCGCCAGGCAGTATTCGAAGAAGGCGATCCCCCAGGACACCAGCACCGCCAGCCACAGCGGCCAGGACGGCGCCTTCAGGTGCCCGTACCAGGCGAAGGTCATCAGCACGTTCGACCCCACCAGCAGCAGCGGCGTGACGATCCAGGGGTTCATGGTCTCTCCGCGGGCGTAGGCGGCGGCAGGCGCCGCAACAGGAACAGCATGATGGCCATGGCCGGCAGCGCCGCCGCCGTGGTCAGCAGGAAGAACCACGTCCAGCCCATCGAGGCCGCCAGCACGCCGCCCGAGGCCCCCAGCGTGCGCAGCGGCACCGCCGCAAGCGAGGACAGCAGCGCATACTGCGTCGCGCTGAAGCTGCGGTTCACCAGCCCCGACAGGTAGGTCAGGAAGGCCGCATCCGCGAGCCCGTCGGTGAAGTTCTCCACCCCCACCTGGGCGAACAGCATGGGCAAGTCGCGCCCGCCCCCGACCAGCGTGAGGTACATCAGGTTCGACAGCATCTGCGTGATCCCGGTCAGGATCAGCGCCCGCCCCACGCCGATCCGCCCGATCAGCCAGGCGCCGCACACCGCGCCCACCAGCGTCGCCGCCAGGCCGAACACGGTGCCGACCGTGGCGACGTCGTCGCGGGTGAAGCCCTCGGACCGGTAGAAGGGCGTGACCATGATCCCGGCCAGCGCCTCGCCCAGCTTGAACAGCGCGACGAAGGCCAGGATCGCAAGCCAGTAGCGCCGCCCGGTGAAGTCGATGAACGGCCCCACCACCGACAGCCGCATCCGCGCCCGCCAGCCGACCGGCGCGACGACAGGCGCCGGCGGCTCGCGCCCCGCAAGGGTGGCAACGATGCCGACCAGCATCAGCGACGCCGCCACGCCATAGGCCATATGCCACCCGACATGGCCCACCAGCAGCAGCGTGCCGGCACCCGAGGCCAGCAGGCCCGCCCGGTAGCCCCAGACGTAGGCGGTCAGGCCCCAGGCCTGGTCGCGCTCCGATGTCTCCATCATCTCGATTCGCCAGGCGTCGATGACGATGTCCTGGCTGGCCGACAGGAATGCCACGACCACCGCCAGCACCACCGTCATCGTCGCACCGCCGGCCGGGTCGGTGGCCGCCAGCGCCGCGATCGTGGCCACCAGCGCAACCTGCAGTAGCAGTAGCCAGCCCCGCCGCCGCCCCAGGACGGGCGGCCGCACGGCATCCAGCGCCGGCGCCCACAGGAACTTGTTGGCATAGGCCAGGCCGATCAGCGCCGTCAGGCCGATCTCGGCCAATGACATGCCGCTCTCGACGAACCACTGGCGCAGCACCTGCCCCGCCACCAGCGGCAGCGGCACGGCGGCCGCGAAGCCCAGGGCGAGCATCACCAGCAGCCGCCGATCGGCCCAGCGCGAGAACCGCGAATCGTCCATCCGGGTCAGGCTGGCAGAAGCCCCGGGGCGCCGCCAGCGCGCCGGGCTTGCCCCGGGCCGCGCCCCCTGGGCAGTATCGCCGTGGGAACGAGGGGCAAGAGGCTAGGCATGAACCACCTGATCGAACGCGTGAAGGGCATGGCGATGGCGCCGGCCCAGGAATGGCAGAAGATCGCGCGCGAGCCGATCGAACTCGTGCCGGTCTTCACACGCTACGTGATGATCCTGGCAGCGATCCCGGCCATCGCCGGCTTCCTGCTGCTGCTGTTCTGGGCCCCCTTCACCGCCTTCAGCATGGCGATCGTGGGCTACATCCTGTCGGTGGTCGGCGTCTTCGTGACCGCGAAGATCATCGAGATCCTGGCGCCGAAGTTCGGCGGCCAGCCCGATGCCGACGCGGCGCTGAAGCTGGCGGCCTTCGCGCCGACCATCGCCTGGGTCGCAGGGGGCGCCATCATCATCCCGCTGCTGGGCGGCATCATCGCGCTGATCGGCGGGTTCTACGCGCTGTACACGCTGTACATCGGCGTGCCGATCGTCATGCGCGTGCCGCAGGAAAAGGCGCTGACCTTCACCCTGGCGGTGATCGGCGTGGCTATCCTGGTGAACATCGCGGTGCGCATCCTCACCGGCGTGTTCATCTGACCGGACCGGTACCACCCGGGAATGCGCCGCCCGGCGCAGCCCCGGGCCGGCGCCGGTAGCGGCTGGGCCGTCCTCAGCGCAGCGGCATGCCGGCGACCCATGCCGCCAGGCCCGCGGTCGCGGCGGCCGCGAGGGCGAACACCGCCCCATAGCCGCCGGCGTGCAGCACGGCGCCGAAGGCAAGCGCGCCCGCGCTCTGCCCCAGGAACAACGCCATCGCGAAGGCCGACACCGCAGTGGCGCGGGAATCGGGCAGCGCCTCGGTCGCGCGCGCCTGCAGCACGCCATGGAACATGTAGAACGCCATGCCCAGCGGCACCTGCAGCAGCGCCACCACCCACCAGGCGGGTGCGACCGCCAGCGCCGCGAGCGCCACCGCCAGCACACCGCCGCCCACGCCGAGCAATCCCGGTTCGCCCAGCCGCGCCACCAGCCGCTTGGCCAGGCGCGTGTAGATGAAGGCGCCGATGCCGAAGCCCGCCACCACCAGCCCCGCCTGGCCGGGTGACAGTGCGAAGCGCTCGATCAGGAAGGCACCGATGAAGGGGAAGGCGCCGCCGAACAGCACCGCGCCATCCAGCGCTGCCGCCCCCATCAACCGCCGGCCGGCGGGCGCGCGCAGCAGCACGCCATACTGCGACAGCCCCAGCCCGCGTGTCGTGGCCACGCGCGGTTCCGGCGCCGCGCGGCGCAGCATCAGCACGCCGACCACGAGCGCGAGCGCCGCCAGCACCAGGAAGGATGCGCGCCAGCCCGCGATCTCCGCCATCACGCCCGAGACGGGCCCCACCAGCAGCTGCGCCATCACCATGCCGGTGAGGAACTTCCCGATCGTCGCCTGCCGCTCCGCATAGGGCACCGCATCGCCGATCCAGGCGATGGCGAGCGGAATGACCGCGCCCGCCACCAGCCCCGTACCGGTGCGCAGCACCACCATCGAGGTCAGGTCCCACGCCAGCGCCGAAGCCGCCAAACCCACGCCGTAGAGCACCAGCGCAATGGACGCGACCCACACCTTGCCGAAGCGGTCACCCAGCGGCCCCGTCACCAACTGCCCCGCGCCATAGGCCAGCGTGAACCCCGCCACGACCGGCGCAATGGCCGCCACGCCCACGCCGAAATCCGTCGCCAGCAACGGCAGCAACGGGTCCATCAACCGCATCCCGCCCCCGGCGGCGAAACCGGCAAGCGCGAGCAACGGGAGCAAGGAAAGGTCAGGGCGCAAGCGGGCAGCCTCGCAGGACAGGCGGGGGCGTCAAGCGTGGGTGCGGGCGCGCGGAGGGGGCTTTGCCCCCTCCGGACCACCCCCACCAAGGGCCTAAGGGCCCTTGGAACCCTCGACTTGATCGGGCGGTCCAGGGGGCCGTAGCCCCTTGGCGGGTGGGGTCCGGGGAGGGCAGAGCCCTCCCCGCGCCGCCCATCCCGCGCTAGCGTTCCCCCCCAGCCGCGAAGGACGCCCGCCATGCCCGACACGCCGCCCGGCGCCGACGACCCGCTCGCCGCCGTGCTCGCCGCCACCGAGGCCGCGCGGCCGGTCCAGGCCACCGGATCGGAAGCCCAGGCCATTGCGAAGGTCGACGCGATGATCGCGCTATTGACGGCCGCGATCCGCAACCATCCGCGCTTCGTGGCGCTCGAGGCCGCTTGGCATTCGCTGCACCGCCTGGTGGCGCAGCAGCAGGACGCCCCCGTGGTGACGAAGCTGCTGCCGCTGACCAGGCGCGATATCGTCCGCGACCAGCGCGCCGTGCAGGACCCCGAGGACAGCACCCTGGTCGCGCTGCTCTGGCACGAGGGCCTGGGCGCCGGCGAGCCCTTCGGCCTGCTGCTGGCCGACATGCCCTTCGGCGCCGACGCGGAGGATGTGCAGGCGCTGCGCGGCCTCGCGGCGGCGGGCGCCGGCGCCTTCGTCCCGGTGGTCGCGCATGTCGACCCGGCGCTGGTCGACCTCGCGGCATGGCCCGACCTGCCCGGCAAGCGCGACATCGCGCGCGTCCATGAAGGCCCGCGCCACATCGCCTGGCGAAGCCTGCGCGAAAGCGAGGAGGCGCGCTTCCTCGCCCTGGTGGCCCCGCCCGTGCTGGCCTGCGACGCGCAAGGCGCACCGCGCTGGACGGGCGGCGGCTGGGTGCTCGCCGCGCGCATCGCCGCCGCCTTCCGCCGCGACGGCTGGGCCGCCGGCATCGAGGGCCGCGAGGACGGGACCGAAACCGGCCTGCCACCGATGGGCAGCATCCCCACCGCCTGCGACCCGGCCGATGGGCAGGAAGTCGCGCTCGCGGCGCTCGGCCTCACGCTTCTGGTGCCGCGCGGGGCGGACCGCGCGGCGGTTCTGCTCGCGCCCAGCCTGCACAAGCCGCCGAAGTTCCAGGCGGCCGCCGCGACCGCCGATGCGGCACTGGCGGCGCGGCTGCCCTGGGTGCTCGCAACCGGGCGCGTGCTGCAGGCGCTGGCACTGCGGGCGCGCTGGGAACTGCAACGTGGGCGCGGCACGGCGGCGGCGGTGCAGGCGCTGAATGCCTGGCTCGGGGCGCTCGCCACCGAGGACGGCCCGCTGGCGTCGGCCAGCGCGGAACTGCCCGAACCCGGCGTGGTGGCGGCGCGGCTGCGCGTGCGCCTGCCGCAGGGCACGCCGGCGGCGGCGCACCGGCTGGCGCTGGCGCTGCCATAGCGCCTGCTGCGCGCCGGCGGCGTCGCGACCGGCGTCTGCGGCGCACCGTCACCTGTGGGACGCAGCGTCACGAAACGGGCCATGACGTGCCCTTGCCGAGGTGTCACAGTCCGGCGCTAAGCTCGGTCGTGACCGACAATATGTTAGGGAGATAACTGCATGGCCCCGAAACTTGCCGCCGAATTCCTCGGCACCCTCTGGCTCGTGCTCGGGGGCTGCGGCTCCGCGGTGCTCGCCGGCGCCTTCCCGGAATACGGGATCGGATTGCTCGGAATCTCCTTCGCCTTTGGGCTCACGGTGCTGACCATGGCCTATGCGATCGGCCACATCTCGGGCTGCCACCTGAACCCGGCGGTCACGCTCGGCCTGGTGGCAGGTGGGCGATTCCCAATGGCACACGCGTTGCCCTACATCTTCGTGCAGGTCCTGGGCGCCATCGCCGGCGCGGGCATCCTGTACGTGATCGCCACCGGCAAGCCGGGCTTCGAGCTGGGCGGCTTCGCCGCCAACGGCTTCGGCGACCATTCGCTCGGCAAGTACAGCATGAATGCCGGGCTGGTCTGTGAGATCGTGATGACCTTCTTTTTCGTGCTGATCATCATGGGCGCGACCCATGGCCGCGCACCGGCCGGCTTCGCGCCGATCGCCATCGGCCTGGGCCTGACGCTGATCCATCTGATCAGCATTCCGGTGACTCAGACCTCCGTGAACCCGGCGCGCAGCACGGGGCCGGCGGTGTTCGTGGGCGGCTGGGCGCTGCAGCAGCTCTGGCTGTTCTGGGTAGCGCCGATCATCGGCGCGGTGATTGCCGGCGTGGCCTCGCGCACGCTGTGGCCGAACGCCACCACGCCGGTCGAGGGCAAGTGACGGATCGCTGCCCTCTCGCGCAGCGGCTGCTGATGGGCGTGGTGGTCCCGGCCACCAACGTCACCACCGAGGCGGAGATGGACGACCTCCGCCCGCGCGGCGTGATCAACGCCACCGCGCGAATCGCCAACCCCGATGCGCGCGTGGCCGGCGATGCCGATGCGGCCGCGGTACGTGCCGCGATGGTGGGCGGGCTGATGGGCGCGCTGGACACGCTGGCTCCCGCGCGGCCCGACCATGTCGCAATCGGCGTCATGGTCGAGAATTTCGTCGGCGGCGGTGCCGCTGGCGATGCGCTGCTGGCCGAGGCCGCGGCGCGTATCGGCTGTCCCGTGACGGCGCCGACGCACGCGACGCTGGCCGCGCTGGCGGCGCTGGGCGTCACGCGCATCGCGCTGCTGACGCCTTTCTTCCCGGCCGGCGATGCGGCGGCGAAGGCCTTCCTGGAACAGGCGGGCATCGACGTGCTGCGGGTGGTCGGCCTGCGCGCGCCGGGACCGGCAGCGATCGCGCATGTGCCGCTCGACCGCCTGCGCGATGCGGTGCGGGACCTGGACGGCCCGGATGTCCAGGCCGTGGTGCAGGTTGGCACCAACCTGCCCTTCGCGGGCGTGGCGCGGGCGGCCGAGGCCGAACTCGGCAAGCCCGTGCTTGCCACCAACCCGGTCACCTACTGGCACGCCCTGCGGCGTGCCGGGATCGGCGAACGCATCGCCGGCGCGGGGCGGCTTTTCGCTCTGGCCTGACGGACCGGTCGCGACTTCACGCCCGGCGGCGCGTCCCGAAGCCCGCCGCGCGCATGCGACGGGTCAGCTGCCCGCGTCGTCGTCCTCGACCATAGCGGCCTGCAACTGCTCGGTGCTGATGAGCAGGATGCGGCGCGCGTCCAGGATCTGCGGCGCCTGGTGCTGCAAAGTCTCCCAGCGCGCCTCGACGGCGTCGAGCGCGGCGTCGAGGTCGGGGAAGGTCTCGGTCTCGGGCGCGGCGGAGCCGGTGCGCCAACGGAGATGGACGGGGCCTTGGGTGGTCATGGTGTCATCGCTGCATGCACGGGGTGGGGGCGGCACCGGACCGCCGAGGCGCCATGGATACGGGGGAAGCGGGGCGCTTGGCAAAGGGGGCGGCCGGCGCCTCGCCAGCCTCGGTGCCACGCGGTAGGAACGGTGGACAGCATCCATCGGGGGAACGCAGGACATGGCAGGACGCGGCAAGACGGCGCTGGTGACGGGCGCGGGGCGCAACATCGGGCGCGCGGTCGCACTCGGCCTGGCGCAGGATGGCTTCGACGTGGTGGTGAACGGATCCTCCGACCGCGCCGCCTGCGACCGGGTGGCGGAGGAAGCGCGCGGCTTCGGCGTGGCGGCCGAGGTGGTGATGGGCGATGTCGGCTCCGCAGCGGAATGCGCGCGCATCGCCGATGCAGCGATCGCGCGCTTCGGCGCCGTGGACGTGCTGGTGAACAACGCCGCGCTGCGCCCGCAGAAGCCCTTCCTCGAGATGACCGAGGAGGAATGGCGGCGCGTCATGGCGGTGGACCTCGATGCCGCGGTGTGGCTCTCGCGCGCCTGCCTGCCGGGCATGGTCGCGCGCGGCTGGGGGCGCGTGGTGAACTTCACCGGCATGAATGCGATCCACGGCTATGCCGGGCGCGCGCCCGTCAG
Organism: Roseomonas fluvialis; assembly: GCF_022846615.1. Lineage (NCBI taxonomy): Bacteria > Pseudomonadati > Pseudomonadota > Alphaproteobacteria > Acetobacterales > Roseomonadaceae > Roseomonas > Roseomonas fluvialis. Next base: position 304,376 of record NZ_AP025637.1, on the reverse strand, counting down.
CGTGGCGAAGCACGGCGTCTGGGGGCTGACCAAGGCACTGGGCAAGGAATTCGGGCCGAAGGGAATCACCGTGAACGCGATCTCGCCCGGCCCGATCGCGGCGGATGACGAGGCCGGTGCGCCGCTGTCGTCCTATCGCCAGGCGATCGTCGCGCGCGTGCCGCTGGGGCGCGAGGGCCTCCCGGCCGAGGTCGCGACCGTGCTGCGGATGCTCGTGAGCGACGGCGGTGCCTACGTGAACGGCCAGATGCTGCAGGTGAACGGCGGCGCGCAAACCTGATGGCGCGGGCGCCGCGACTGGATGGTGCCTGAGCCGCGGGCGTCGACGCCTCCTTTCCGGGGCCGCTGCATACCTCGCCGCGGCCGTGACGATGGATGGGAGCTTCGGCACAGCCGGACCGACCGCCGGCTTGCCTGGGCCCCGTCACGCGCCAACATCAAGCCTCGATGGGTGCTCGCGAAGGGTGTTGCACAGCGCGCCGGGCAAGACGGCTGGACGCGGGAGGGGTCATGGAAAGCCAAGTCTTCTACAATGGAGAATGCCCCGTCTGCGGACTCGAGGTGGCCCGCTACCGGCGCATGCTGCCAGGCGCCGACGCAACCTGCTGGAGCGATGTCGCGGTCAATCAGGACGCGCTGGCCGCGCATGGCCTGACCGTCGATGACGTGGTGCGCCGCATCCACGTGCTCACCCGCGACGGACGCATGCTGGTCGGCGTTCCGGCGCTTGCCGCGATCTGGCGAGAGACGCCTTCCCGTCCCTATCGGGCGCTCGCGCGATTTGTCTCCCTTCCCGTGGTTCGATGGGTCGCGGCCGGCGCCTACGAGGTCTTGGCCGCGATCCTCTATGCCTGGAACACGGCGCGAGGGTCGAATCCGGCCAGGCGCCAGGCCGGCGCGCAGACCTGACGGCACACCGCGCATCACCCCACGCGCTGGATGGTGCCGTCCAGGTCCATGATGGCAGTCACCACCTGAAGCTCGGGCTGGCGACGCGCCGCCTCGGCGCGGAAGGCGGTCAACGCTTCCGCGTGGGTCGCGGTTTCCTGTGCACGGGTGGCCACGGCGGCATCGCCGAAGGCGAGCTTCGCCGCGCCGCAGTCGCGATGCGTCATCGCCATGACCTGGCGGATGCCGTGCAGTTGCACCGTCACGCCCAGATTGTCCCAGAAGGCCTGGTGCCAGCTGGCGAAGCGTGGATGCACCACGCCGATCGGCCCCCCGGCGATGGTGAACTGGCTGTAGCGGTCGCGCAGCCCGTGCGAGGACATGAACAGGAAGCTGCCGGTCGTGAAGCGCGGGTCGATGCAGTTCAGCAGCATCGCCTCGTACTGACCGGACCCGGCCGCGGCCCCGCGCGCGATGCCCGCGGCGGCCAGCAGCCCCAGCACGGCGCGCCTGCCCGGCCGCGCGGTACAGCCGCAGCCGGGAGCATGGTGGAACCGTGGCATGGCGTCGGTGCAGGTGCGCATGGGGGACCTTTGGGCTGCGGCGCGGTGCGGCACGCGATCATGCGGCGGGCAGGCTTAACCCCATGTTGCCGCGACAGTGCCGCGACCACGGACCCGACTCATTGCACGGCGCGCACGGGCAGCGGGCGCCGTGGCCAGGCTGCCGTCGCAGACCGACAGACAGGCGATGAAGGATCGCCCTGCCCCGCAGCGGTCAATCCGTTGCGGCCAGCGCCTCGCGCGGGGCGGGTTCGTCCTCCTCCTCGGCTATCGCCTGCCGGTCCGCCGGGCAGGCGGCGGCGCGGCGCTGCAGGAAGGCGCTGCGATGGACCGCGTAGGAATCGAGCGCCTGCGCGTCGATCTGCTGCAGCTCCGCATGGAACGATGCATAGGTCGTGAACAGTTCGCCGCTGCGCCAGCCCAGGAAGGCCTCGGGCCCCACCAGTTGCGACAGCGCGGCGCTGGTCGCGACCATGGCGCCCGCGTCGCGCAGCGTGGACGGGCCGATCACCGGCAACACCAGGTAAGGCCCGCTCGGCACGCCCCAGCTGCACACCGCGTCGGCGGTGGCCATCGGCCTGCGGGGGAAGCCCAGCGAGGCCGCCGCATCCGCCACGCCACCCAGGCCGAGCGTCGTGTTGATGCCGAAGCGCAGCGCCGCATTGCCCGCCCGCGGCAGGTCGCCCGCGGCGATGCTGCTGATGGCGGTGATCGGCTCGCCCAGGTTCGCCAGCGCATTGGCCACGCCCTCGCGCACGCCGGGCGGCGTGTATTCGACATAGACCTCGGCGACCGGGCCCAGCACATGCGCCTGGAGCAGGCGGTTCAGCGCATGGATGCGGCGGTTCACCGGCTCGAGCGGGTCCGGCGCTGCCTGCGCAGGCGCCGCCAGCACCAGGGCCAGCAGGCTGAAGATGAGAAATCTGGTCGAGCGACGCATCCGGTCCGCCTTTGCCTGGGCGCAGGCCCGGCCGCGCCGCTTTTTCCGGCCGGACCGAGCAGGGGGTGCCACGCGCTGCGCGCCGCCCCCGGGCAATAGTGTATTTTCGGTTAACGCGGAACCGGAATCCGCACGCTGGCGGGCGCGCCGGCACGAAGCCGCTGCGAGAACGGACGGCACCAGGCCCGCTGCCCCGCCCGACCTCTCAGCGACATCGCCCCGGATGGGTGGCCGGCCGGAGCCGATACCGGCAGGCCGGACACAGCACTAACCACTTGGTGAAGCACCGCATGCGAGGCTCCCGCCCCTGTCGCGAGCCGCCGCACCCGCCATGCACGCCCTGCCGTCCCTGCACGACCTGCCGAGCACCCTCGTCTACGCCATCTTCATGGCCGCGTCGGGCAGTGCGGCGGCACTCGCCTGCGTGCTGCTCGCCCCCGTGATCCGCGCGCCGCAGACCAAGGAGATGCTGGATGTCGCGATGCGCACCACCGGCGCCATCACCGCCGCGCTGACCCTCACGCTGGCCTTCTGCGCCGTGCAGGCGCGAAGCCAGATGGCCGATGCGCAGCGCCTCGTGCAGGCTGAGGCCAACGCCATCGCCGGCCTCGCACGCATGGCCGACCGGATCGGGCCCGCCGGGCGGCCACTGCTGCCCGCCATCACCGCCTATGCCCGCGAGATCCGCGCCGTCGAATTCCCCGCCATGACCCGGGACGGCCGCCAGGACACCACGCAGCTGCGGGCCGAGGCGCTGGAGGATGCGGTCTACCTCGCCGCCGCCGCGCTCCCGGAAAGCCTGGCAGCCGACCTGATCGACCAGGCCGACCAGGTGGAGACCACGCGCGAGGCACGGCTGCAGGCAGCCGGCGCGGCGCTGCCGACGCAGTTCTGGATGCTGATCCTGCTGCTCGGTGGCCTACTGCTGGCGACCGGGCCGCTATATCCAGCGCGCCCGCATGTCGTCGCCATGCTGGCGATCCAATCCGCCGCGCTCAGCGCGCTGGTCGCCTTCGTATTCCTGATGGACCAGCCCTTCCGCGGCGAACTCACCGTCTCGGCCGAACCGTATCGCGTGCTCGAACACAGTCTGGCGCACCGCGGCACGGCCGCGCGGCCGGCGCGCACGGTCAGCCAGTGACCTGGCCCGGCGTGCGGCGCGGGCCACGGATCGCGGCGCTGAACGGGATCGGCGGGCGTTTGCTGCTGTACCGCGACTGCATCCGGATCGAGCGAAGCGGACCCTGGTTCACGGCCGTGAACCTGTTGTCGCATGTCGAACGCGAGATCGAGACGACCATCCTGCTCGACCGGCTGGTCGCGGTGCACATGGTGCGGTCGCTGCTGCTGGTGCAGTTCCTGCGCTTCACCTATGCCGGCGCACCGACGCCGACCGGGCACTACCTGCGCGACGCCTTCGCGGAGAACGCCTTCATGCTCTCCCTGGTCGACAACCGGCCGCTGCTGGCGATGCAGGCGCGCATCGTGGACGCGGCACGCGCGCGCGACGCCACGCCGTAGCGGTGCGGAAGCCGGGGCCTGCGCACCGCACGGCGGCTGGATGCGGCGCTACGCCTGCGCCATGCGGCGGAACCAGGTGGTGGACCGCAGCACCCCCTCCGGCCGCGGCTGCAGCCCCTCGGCCTCGACCAGCGCGGCGATGCGGCGCGTGGCCTCGGCCTCGGTGGCCTGGCGGCCGGTGACACGGCGGTACAGCGCTGCGGCATGCAGCGCGTCGGTCCGCGCCACGCGCCCGCGCGGGTCGGCCTGGGCGCGCAGATAGGCGCGCGCCTCGGCGGCGGCGGCCGCCGCGCCCGCCTTGCCGCTGCGCGTCGCCTCGGCCTGCACCACCGCGCGCGCATCCGCGGCGGTCAAGCCATGGCGCACCACCCCCTCGGTGAGCAGCGCGAGTTCGGCCTCGGGATCCGCGAGGCCACCGGTCGCGCGCAGGCGCACCAGTTCGGCGAAGGCGGTGCTGTCCGGCGCCGCTGGTTCCGGCGCGGGCGGCACGATCCGCGCACCGCCTGCCATCGCCGCCGCGGCAATCACCGCGCCGGCGGGGTCCACTGCCTCGGCCCGCAGCCCGCCGGACGGCGCGCAGGCCGCGCAGGGCAGCACGCGCGCGCTGCCATCCAGCTCCATCAGCTTGATCTCGACCGTCATGTCGGGATGGCGCGCGCGCACCGCGGCGGCGGCGCGTTCCAGCACGGCGTGATGCTGGCGCAGCTCCTCCGCCGGGTCGTCGGACAGGCGCCGCCCGGCCCACAGGTGCATCGCGCCGCAGTCGCGGTGGTTCACGAAGATCACCTTGCGCACGCCATGCAGCTGTCGCGACGCGGCCAGGTTCTCCCACAGCGCCGTGTTCCAGGCGGGGCGGTTGGCATCGACCGCCGCCAGCGCAGCGCCGGCGATGCGCATCTCGCTGTAGCGGTCGGTGCGGCCGAGTGCCGCCATCAGGCAGGTGACGTCGTCGGTCAGCCGCGGGTCGATGCAGCTGACCAGGAAGGCGTCGGCCTTGCGCGGAGGCGCAGCATCGGTTGTGCGCCAAGGCGCAGCATCGGTCGTGCGCGGCGGCACGGCTTCGGTGGCCGGGGTCACTTGTTGAGGTCCTCCGTATGCGAGATGCCACCCAGGCGATGATGCAGGTGCGAGTAGCAGAGCCCCGCGGTGAACACGCCCGCCAGGCTGGCCAGCGCGCCGATCAGCAGCGTGTCGCCGGCCAGCAGCCGGCTGCCCGTCAGGTGCAACCCGGTCATGCCCATGCCGATGCAGAAGGCGACCACCAGCAGCACGCCACGCGCGCCCAGCACGCCGATCGTGGTACGCCACATGACCATGCAGATAACCGCCAGCGCCGCGCCCGTCGCGAGCTTCACCCAGAACCAGTCGAACCCGGACAGCACCCAATGCACGAAGGACGTGCCGGACGGGTTGTAGATCGCGAAGACGATGAACAGGCAGAACAGCGCGCGCGAGACGACGCCGCGCCAGTCGAAGCGCTCGGCATTCATGGCGCGACCGCCTGGGCGCGCTCCAGCGCCAGGGCCGACAGCCGTGCCTGCGCCTGGTCGGCCGCGACACGCCGGCGCAGCCCCGCGCGCCAGTCGCCCAGCGCCTCGGCGGTGGCGGGCGGCAGCGTGGCGAGCATCGCCTCGGCCGCGACCGCATCGCCCGCGGCCAGCAGCGCCGCGGCTTCGCGCAGCGCCGCCAGCCCCGGCGTGCCAGCGGCGCCGAGCGACGCACCAAGCCGCATGGTTGCGGCAGCACCACGCGCCAGCCAGCCGGCATCGGGGCCGAAGCCCATCTCGGCCAGCACCGCGGCATCGGCGGCGGCGGCGAAATCCTCGGCCAGGCGGCGCAGCGTTGGTGCACCCTCGGCGGCCGCGGGCGCCAGCGGCAACAGCAGCCGCGTCACTTCCGCATCGCCCGACGCCAGCGCCACCGCCACCGCGAAGGCGCGCGGGAAGGGCGCGCCGCGCGGCAGGTGCGGCAACAGCAATTCGATCGCGACCAGGAGGCGCGGCGCATCCCCAGCGAGTGGCGGTTCGGCCCGCACGTTGGCGTTCCAGTTTGGCGTGGCGGCATGGGCCGCGGCGGCGACGGGCGGCGGCGCACCATGCAGCGCCACCACCAGCGCGAGCACCGAGAACAATCCGGACAGCGCCGCCAGGCACAGCGTTACCAGCCCGGTCCAGTCCCCGGCCACGGCGCGCTGCGGCGCCACGTCTGTCGGTTCGGTCATGGGCAGGACGTCTCCGCCACGAGTGCCACGAGGCGCTGCTGCAAGGCCGCCGCCACGATCGCGGCAGACCCTTCGGCCAGATGCCGTTCGGCCCGCGCGATCGCCTCGATCGCCTGGCCTTCGAAGGCAGCGCGGTTGATCGACGCATCGAGCCTGTTGATCAGCCAGTCGATCGCCCAGGAAGCGCCGATGCCGCTGCCCACGCCGATGACGGTGCCGGGCACGCCCGCCATGGCGAAGCCGAGCCCGCCGCCGGCCGCGACCAGCGACCCCGCCTCGCTGACCCGCACCACGACCGCGCCCAGGCGCGCCGCCATCGGGCGCATCGACCGTAGGAACACGGTGCCGCCATCGGCGCCGTCCTCGGCGAGCAGCGCCATCGGGTCGGACGGTGCGGCTTCCAGCACGCCCGCCATGTCTGGCCGTCCCGCGGCGGCCAGGCCAAGCCGGTGGGTCGGCGGCGCGGCGGCGCGCGGCAGCGCCGCGATACGCGCCGCGCTGGCCGCGAGCGCCGCATTCCACGCGTCATCCACCGCGGCACCCACATGCGCGAGGTCGGCGGCGAAACTGCCCTGCCCCAAGGCGGGGGCCAGCACGCGGGCGCGGAATTCGGCGCGGATCGGCTCCGCCATCTCCTCGGCGATGCGGTTGGCGATCGGCGTCTCGTCCTCCGCGGCGACCGACCGCGCCAGGCCGGTCACGCCGCGCAGCAGGATCCGATAGGAGGTGACGTAGCTCTGCACCCAGCCATAGGCCCAGTCACCGAAGCCGGGCACGCCCTCGCGCGCAGGACCGAGGCGCATCGCGGCCGCATCGGCCAGCAGGCGGGCGGCGAAGGCCGCGATGCGCGTGGCCTCGGCCTCGAGCAGCGCGACTTCGCCGGCATGGGTGCCCGGCGGCGCGGCATGGATGCGGCAGGCACCGCCGGGCGGCGCAAGGGCAATGGTCTCGGCCCGCAGCGGTGCCGCCAGCAGCAGCGCCGCGACCCACAGGCAAGCAAGTGTCAACCCGCGGTGTCCTATGCAGGACGCATGGCGGGCGGTCTTGGCGAGATTCTGGGCGGTGTGGCCACGGCGCTGCTGGCGCTGGGCCTGGCCGTGCTGCTGGCGCGCCTTGCCGGCGCGGCCTTTGCCATCGCCGCGCCCCATGATGCCGAAGCGGTGCCGCTGCTGCGCCTGTTGGCGATCTGGTCCGGCTTCTCCTTCGGGCTGGCCCTGGTGTTGGCCGCGCCGCACAGCGCGATGTTCACGCCCGGGCGGTTGCTGGCAGCCGAGGGCCCCTGGAGCGAGGGCCTGCCGACACTGCTCGGCACGCATGCCCTGCCGCACGCGGAGTCCTTTGCCGCGCTGCCGGGCGCGCTGATGGGCGCCAGCGTCGCCACGGCCATCCTGGCCTGGCTGGCGCTGCTGGGCTTCGCCCATGGCAGCCTGACGGCGCTGCGGCTGTGGCGGGGCAGGCCGCGCCGGCGTGCCTTCGCCGCCTTCCTGATGCTGGTGCTGCACACCGCGCTGCTGGCGCACTACAGCGCATACCTGCTGGGGTGGTTCGCGGCGCAGCTCGGCCCCTGGCTGTTCGCGCTGGCGCTGCTGGCGTTCCAGCACTGGCGCTACGCGGTCCGCCCCGCGCACTGACACGGCCGCCGTCATCAGCGCAGGTCCATCATCGCAAGGAAGGGTGCGGGCGTCAGCAACGCCGGGTCGCCCACATAGGGAAAGGCGAGCTTCACCGACACGAGCAGCACCGATCCCACGATCACGGCGATCACCGCCGCCATGGCGTAGTGCATCGCCGCACTGGCGCCGCCGAAGAACCACTGGAAGGCGATCACGGCGACGGAGACGGTCAGCACCAGCATCCAGATCAAGCCCGACAGCGTGCGCGACTGGACCGACAGCCGCGCGATCCGCGCCTCCGCCACCTGGCCGAGCCAGTCGCCGGTCTTCTGCTGCAGCACCTGCTGGGCGGAGCGTTCGCCATCGGCATCGAGGAAGGCGCGCGTCATGCGCTGGAAGGCGGCGTCGGAGGCGGTGGAGGGCAGGCCCGCCTGCATCGCCGGCCAATCCTGCGCCACGACCGACGCGGCATAGGCGCGGATCGCACCGCGCATCTCGTGGCGCGTCGCTTCGAGCCGCGGCCCGTCGAAGGTGTCGACCGCGAGGGCGAGCATGTATAGGCCCGAGGCCTCCTTCTGCAGGGTGTCGCGCGCGGTCTGGAAGGTGTCCCACGCGCCGACAAGCGTCAGGGCGGCCACCACGGCGTAGATCTCGACGACGAAGCCGTACTTGACCGCGCCGACCACGGCGTTCGCTTGGAATTCCGCGTGCGTGAACAGCGTGTACATGACGCGCCCGAGCAGCAGCGCGATCGCCACCGGTACGGCGATGGTGATGGCGATGCCGAGCCAGGCCGGCAGCGTGGCAAGCCCATGGGGCAGCAGGATGTCCAAGGCCCGGATCCTCCGCGGCGCTTCGGGTGATGACGGGCGGCCGCACGTTCTGCGCGGCCGGGTGGGCGTCAGTCGGCGTCGTCGCGGTGGTGTTCCGTCCAGTACCAGTGGCCGACGGTGACGCCGGCGGCCGCACCGATCAGCGCGGCCAGCGCACCACCGTGAATGAGCGCGGAGCCGGCCAGCGCGCCGACGAACATGCCCGCGCCGAGCGCCGCGGCGTGCCCGGCGGAGATCTGCGGCACGCCGGCTGGCGGCGCCGCACGCGTGGCGAAGGGAACCTGCGCAGGCAAGGACGCGGCGGGCACCTGGGCCGCCGCCGGCACAGCCAGCAGCAGCAGCGAGAGGACGGCGAGCATGCGTGTCATGGGATGAGCGCTCCGGGTCATGGGATCAGGCCTCGATCGCGCGGTACCAGCGGCGCGACCGGATGATCCGCCCGGTCGGGCGCGGCTGCAGGTTGAGTTCCTCCATCAGCCGCTTCACGCGCTTCTGCGCGTCGGCTTCGGTGACGCCGCCGCCACTGCGCGCGCGATAGAAGGCGACGGCGCGGCGGAAGTCGTCGCGCGCGATGCGGTCGCGGCGGTCCGCAAGGGTACGCAGCAATTCGCGCGAGGAGGCGCCGAGCTCGCCTTCCAATGCGATCGATTCCTCCTGCGCCGCACCGCGCAACAGGCCGCTCGCCTGGTCGAGGCTGAGCCCGTATCGGGTGATCGCTTCCTCGAGCAGCCGGCGTTCCTGGTCACGGTCGAGGAAGCGGCGGCCCTGGAGCTGCAGCTTCACCAGTTCGGCAAAGCGTTGCCGGGGCAACGTGTCCGTCGCGGTCATCGGGCCTTCTGCCTTTCGCGGTCTGCGCCGTCCTGGCGCGGTCGGGTGAGCGGGATCAGTGCTGGATGGCGGTCGCCGGCAGCAGCGGCTGCGGCGTGTTGCCGGGAAGGTCGAGCGTCTGCCGGCCACCCGGCGCGGGCGCGCGGGACATCGCCTGGACGCGGTGGTTCAGCCGGTCGATCGCGCGCAGGATGCGGCTCGCCTCGACGCCGAGCGGCGCATCGGCGGGCGAGAGCTGGAACTTCACGCGCGGCAGCGGCAGCAGGTCGACCTCGACCTTGTCGACCGCGAAGCCGCCCAGCTCGCCGGCATCCATCACGCCGCGCACGATGGTCCGCTGCAGCGCCGAGATTGGGCCGGAATGGCGCCGCGCATGGCGCTCGAGCATGCGCTCCACGTAGTCGCGGTCGGCGTCGGTGAGCTCGCGCGCCTGGCCGAAGGTGAGCGAGAGGCTGGGAAACAGGCTGATCGAGGATTCGATCTCCTTCAGCTTGTAGCCGGCGATGTCCATCAGCCAGGCGAAGTCGTCGCGGGCCTGCTGGTGCGCCGCGGCCACGGCATGGCCGCGCGCAATCGACCCGCCGGCGCCGAAGCCGATGCCGAAGCTGTCCATCACGCCGCTCCAGAGGCGTTCGGCGCGCGCCATCACGCCATCATCCGAGGGCAGGTCCTGGAGCGGCGCCGGAATCAGCGCCTGGGGCGCCGGCTGCGCGATCGCCACGGCGGGCAGCGCGAGCAGGACGGAGACGGCAAGGGCCTTGGCGAGCATGGGGGGAGCTCCGTTTCTCGGCGATTCAGCGGGACATCAGCCGGGCCTGCTCGGCGATGCGGCGCTGCGCCGCACGCTCCGCCGGCACCAGCGGCACGAGGCCGGCGGCGAGCAGATAGCCGCCCGGGCCCGCGGCCTGCTCGCTGGTGCTCTCGACCAGGAACTCATGGATGCCGCGCACCACGCCGACGCCCTGCTGGTTCCGGCTGTGCTGCCGCTTGGCATAGACAAAGAAGGTGCGCGCCTGCTCGTAGTCGAGGCTGCCGATCGACGCGACCGTGGGCGCGATGCCATCGAGCGGCACCGCCACCAGGTTGCCGCCGCTGGCCAGCAGCTGGTCGTAGCTGACCACCGCGAGCGTGCCGGGCGGTGCGGCGAGCAGCGCGGCCACCGCCTGGTCGGCCCGCACATCGAGGGCGCGGCCGTCGGTGCGCGCGGTGATGCACTTGGTGCGGCGGTAGGCGGCCTCGAACAGCAGACGGATGTCGGGCACATAGCGGCAGCCGGCTTCCATCACGAGGTCGTCGAACAGCGCGCGGTGGCCGGAGCCCACGACCGGGAGGATGACGCGGATGTCGGTGCGCGGCAGGCCGGCACCGACATCGGACCAGAAGCGCGCCTGGTTCGGCACGAATTCCTCGGCGACCACACGCTCGGCAGCCAGGGCCTCGAAGACCTGGCGGGAGGAGAGGGCGGGCATCGGCTCGCCGCGCCGCGCTGCCAGCACAACGGCGCCGAGGCCGAGCTGGACCTCGATGATGTCGCGCACGCCGTTGGCCACGCAGCTCTCGATCACCGCGCGCGACAGGCGGCGGGTGACCAGAAGGATGTCGGGCGTCTGCGGACCGATACCACTGCAGAAGGCTTCCATCGCGCGGGCCGAGCCGAGCGTGCTGGCCTGCGGCGGCTGCACGCCCTCGAACCTCTCGGCGAAGCTGCGCGCCAGAATCTGCGCGAGGCCCGCGGTCGAGGAGGAGTTCACGATGACCAGCCGGTCGCGCAGCGTGAGCGTTCCCTGGGCATGAGCGGAACCCCCGCCCAGCAGCAGGAGCCCGGCGACAAGGCCGAGGACGAGGTGGCGCAAGGCGGCCTCCATTCTGGACGGGGGGTGGGTCATGCCGGAGGCACCTGGGCGACCAGGGCGCGCAGCAGCGTCTCCTGCACGGCCTGTTCGACCGCCAGGCGCGCGCGCGCCTGCGTCAGCCAGCCGGTGAGCAGCGGCTGCAGTGGGGGGGCGAGCGCCGCGGCATCGGCCACCGCGGCCGCCAGATTGCCGCGCCGCAGCTGCTGCGCGACGCCGGCGATCGCCTGCTCCTGATCGGTGGGCGGCGGCGGCGCGGCGATGCCGATGGTCGATGCGGCGCCACGGATAGCCGAGAAGGTCTGGTCCAGCGCATCGCCCTGGCGCGGGGCGCGCGCAACCAGCTGCGGCGCCAGAACGGCGTAGCGTTCGCGCAACTCGGCCTCGGTCGGCAGGCCGCGCACGGCATGGCTCAGCAGCACTTCCGCCAACGGCGCGGGCAGCGCTCCGGGCGGGGCGAGCGCCACCATCACCTGGTATTCCCGCAGCCAGGGCCGCGGCGTCGCGACCGCCGATTGCAGTAGCAGCGCGGCGGCGATGAAGCGGTCGGCCTGTGCGGGCGACGCGGACTGTGCGGCCGGCATCACCGGTGCCGGCGGCAGACTGCGCGCCGCGCTGTCCTGCGCTGCGGCCAGCGCGGCTTCGAGGCGCGCGACGCGCGCGGCCAGCGGATCGGCCGCGGCGCTGGCCTTTCCGCCGCGCAGCGCACCGGCGCCGGCAGCCACGCCCAGCACAACCAGCACCGCCGCGGTGCCCACCAGCGCATACCGCCCGGCACGGGACGTCGTCGCGCTGTCCTGCCTGGCACTGTGGAGGGCGGTGCTCACGTCGGTGTCGATCCATGCGGCCGGAGATCGGACGAGGGCCAGCGCCATCGCCACGACCGCACTTCACCAGAGGTGGGGTTTTGGAACCCTTAATCGCGCCGCACTGCAGCGAAAATCAGCACTGCACGACGTTGACCGCGAGCCCGCCCAGCGAGGTTTCCTTGTACTTGTCGGACATGTCGAGCCCGGTCTGGCGCATGGTCGCGACCACCTGGTCGAGGCTCACCAGGTGCTGCCCATCGCCATGCAGCGCGAGGCGCGCGGCGTTGATCGCCTTCACCGCCCCGATCGCGTTGCGTTCGATGCAGGGCACCTGCACCAGGCCCGCCACCGGATCGCAGGTCAGGCCGAGATTGTGCTCGAGGCCGATCTCGGCGGCGTTCTCCACCTGCGCATTGGTTCCGCCCAGCGCGGCCGCCAGGCCGGCCGCGGCCATCGCGCAGGCGGAACCGACCTCGCCCTGGCAGCCCACTTCGGCACCGGAGATCGACGCATTGCGCTTGATGATGGCGCCGATCGCCGCCGCGGCGAGCAGGAAGGTCTCGGCCCCCGCGGTCGTCGCACCCGGCACGAAGGTGTCGTGGTAGCGCAACACGGCCGGGATGATGCCCGCCGCGCCGTTGGTCGGTGCCGTCACGACGCGGCCACCCGCCGCGTTCTCCTCGTTCACTGCGAGCGCCCATAGGTTTACCCAGTCCATAGCGCCGAGCGGGTCGGACTCGTTCAGCCGGGCGCGCGCCTCGAGCCGGCGGAGTAGGTCGGGCGCACGGCGGCGCACCCGCAGGCCGCCGGGCAATTCGCCCCCGGTGCGCAGGCCGCGGACGATGCAGGCGGTCATCGCCGCGCGCAGCCGAGCGATGCCGGCCGAGACCTCGGCCACGCCGCGCTGGCTGGCCTCGTTCGCGCGCATCAGTTCGGCGATGGTCAGGCCGGCATCCGCGGCGCGACGGAGCAATTCGGCGGTGTCGTGGAAGGGATGGGGGACGTCGCAGGGCGCGGGCGCGGCATCGGCCAGCGGTGCGCCCTGTCCATCGACGACGAAGCCGCCACCGACCGAGTAGTAGGTCTGCACGGCGTCCGGCCGGCCGGGCACCCGCGCGCTGAAACGCATGCCGTTGGTGTGCAGCGGCAGCGTCTCGCGCGGGTGGAAGACGATGTCGGCCTGCGGGTCGAAGCCGATGCGCCGGCCATCGGGCAGCATGATGCGCCGCTGCGCGCGCACCTGCTGCACGACCAGGGCAGCGTCGTCCGGGTCGATGGTGTCGGGTCGCGCGCCCGTCAGGCCGAGGATGATCGCCGCATCCGTCGCATGGCCCTTGCCGGTCAGCGCCAGGGAGCCGAACAGCTCGACCCGCAGGCCTTCGGCCGCGCTTTCGAGCCCCGACACGAAGGCTGCGGCCGCCACCATCGGCCCGACCGTATGCGAACTGGATGGGCCAACGCCGATCCGGAACAGGTCGAACAGGCCGATCCAGGGCGTCGCCGTTCGGGTCATGCGCGGCAGGCTAGCGGCGCGGCGGGCGCCGCCACAACCCTGATCAACGCGTCAGTCGAGCCGCGCACCCGAGAGTTCGACCAACTCGCGCCAGACGGCATCCTGGCTGCGGATGAAGGCCACCAGGGCCTCGGGCGTCTCGTCCCAGACCGGCGTGAAGCCGAGCGGCGTGAGCCTTTCGCGGTAACTGTCCTGCCGCACCGCTGCGACGGTGGCGCGATGCAGCGCGGCGACGATCGGCGCGGGCGTATTGGCCGCGCCCGACAGGCAGTACCAGAACTCCATGTCCATGCCGGAACCGGGCAGCAGTTCCGCCATACCCGGTGTCTGCTCGAGGCCCGGCACGTAGGTCACGCGCTGCTGGCTGCCCACCGCGAGCGCGCGTAGCCGGCCCTCCCGCACATGCGGGATGATGGCGGGAATGCCGTCGAAGATGATGTCGACATTGCCGGCGATCAGGTCGTTGAGGCTCGGCGCCAGTCCGCGATAGGGCACGTGCGTGATCTCGATGCCCGCCGAGGTCATCATCTTCGACAGGCTGAGATGGCTGATCGTGCCGAGCCCGGATGACCCCGCGCTGATCTGCCCCGGCCGGCGCTTCGCGTCCGCCACCAGGTCCTGGAAGGTCTGCCAGGGCTTGTCGGCGCGCACCACCATCAGCGTGGTGCCGACCGACACGCGGGAAATGTGCGAGAAGTCGGTGATGCCGTCGAAGGGCATGCCGCCGCGGTACAGGTACTTGTTCGCACACAGGATGGTCGCGCCGCCGAGGAACAGCGTGTGCCCGTCGGGCGCGCTGCGTGCCACCGCCTCGCCGGCGATGTTGCCGCCCGCACCCGGACGGTTGTCGATGATCACCTGCTGGCCGAGCAGCGTCGCCATGCGTTCGGCGACCAGGCGCGCGGTGATGTCGGCGGCACCGCCCGGCGGGAAGGGCACCACCAGGCGAAGCGGGCGGTTCGGGAAGGCCTGCTGCGCATGCGCGACGCCCGGCGGCGCCAGCGATGCGCCCAGCAGGATGCGGCGGCTCAGTGTGGTCATGGTTGTCGTTCCTCCCGTTGTGGCGGCGCCTTGGACCTGCGCCCTTGCCGTGATGCGTGTGGTTCAGTCCGACGGGTCGCGATGCAGCTCCACCGCGATGCCCTCGAGGCCCAGCACGGCGGGGTAGCGGCGCATCACCTCGGGGTCGTGGCCGGGCACGATGTGCCGCACGCTGGGTGCCAGCGCGCGCAGCCGGTCGAAGCCGTCCAGCATCAGCCCGACATGGAAGCAGGTGGTGAAGGGGCGGCCGCTGTCCATATTCTCATAGAAATGCGTGACGTCGGAGGCGAGCACGACCTGGCCGCGCGCGGTGTTCACGCGTACGCATTGCAGCCCGGCGGAATGGCCGCCCACCGCATGCAGCGTGATGCCCGGCGCGAGGTCCCCATCGCCCATGTGGAACACCGTGCGGTCGGCGAAGGTCATGCGCACGATGCCGGTGACGTCCTCGACCTCGAACGAATGGCGCAGCTTCTTGTGCTTCATGAAGTGGCCGCAGGCGTAGTGCATCTCGGCTTCCTGCAGATGGAAGCGCGCCTTGGCGAATTTGTGGAAGCTGCCGACGTGGTCGTAGTGCAGGTGCGTGAGCACCACGTCCTCGACCTGGTCGGGATCGACACCGATCAGCGGCAGGCTCTCGATCGGGCAGCGCAGGTAGATGCGCTTGCGCCGCGCCGCGACTTCCGCCGTGAAGCCGGTGTCGATGACGATGGCGCGGTCGTCGTTCACCGCCACCCACACGAAGTAGTCCATCGGCATGGGCGCGTCATGCGGGTCGCCGCCGATGAAGTGCTCGTGGCGGCGCGCCTCGCGCATCGCGTAGCGCAGGGCATAGACGCGGTAGGTGGGCTCGGTCATGCGGCGGTCTCCCGGGTGGTGACGTTGGCGGGGCGCGCGCCGAGCGCCAGGCCCACCATCGACGCGTCGCGCAACACGGACAGGTAGTCGCCCGGCTGGTTGGCATCACCCACCAGCGTGTGCGGCAGGCCGGTGGCCTCGACCACCGCCAGCGCATCGCGGTTCGGCAATGCGCCGATGGCGGCGATGACATGTGTGATGCCGTCGTGCCGGTGCGCCGTGCCGGCTTCGTTGAAATGCAGCACGCCATTCTGCAGCCGGTCGGCGCGCGCGTTGGTGTGGAAGGCGACGCCCGCGGCGCGCAGGCGGATCATGATGTCGGTGCGGTTGTTGCGCGCCATGGCCGGCGCGATGGCGGACAGCGCCTCCAGCACCACGATGCGGCAGCCGCGCAGCGCCAGGATCTCGGCCACTTCCAGCCCGACGATGCCGCCGCCGATCACCGTCACGCCCGCGCCTTCGGGCACCAGCGACGGATCCAGGATGACATCCCAGGCCTGCAGCGGCGCGGCACCCGGCAGTGCCAGCGGCCTCGGCCGCGCGCCGGTTGCGACCACGACGTGATCGGGTGCGAAGGCGCGGATCATCGCCGCGGTTGCCTCCACGCCGCAGCGCACGCGCACGCCGGCGGCGATCGCCTGGTCCCAGCGCCAGGTCCAGAGCGGGCGGACCTCCTCCTTGTCCGGCGCGGCGACGGCCAGGTGGATCTGCCCGCCGGGACGCGCGGCCTTGTCCCAGACCTCGACCTCGTGCCCGCGCAGGGCCGCAAGCCGCGCGACCTCCATGCCGCCCACACCCGCACCCAACACCAGGATTCGCTGGCGCTGCGCGGCGGCGGGCAGTGGGGGTTCGGAGAATTCCGGCGCTTCGAATTCCGTGCCGAGCATCGGGTTCGTCACGCAGGCGACGTCACGTTCCAGCGTCAGGCGTTCGAAGCAGACATTGCAGGAAATGCACAGCCGGATCGGCACGGCCGACTCGCCGAACGCCTTGCGCGGCCAATGCGCATCCGCCGTCAGAGCGCGGCCGAGCGAGACGTAGTCCGCCGCGCCGCCTGACAGTACCGCCTCGGCGTCCTCGGGTGTCAGGATGCGCCCGGCGATGATGGTGGGGATATTCACTGCATCCGTGATGGGCTTCGCGTGCGGTTCGAGCGTGCGGCGCGGCATCGAGGGCGGCTGGATGCAGAAGCGCGACAGCGCCGGGCTCTCGTTCGTACCGCCCGAGAGATCCAGCGCGCTGACCCCTGCCGCTTCCAGCATGCGCGCGAGTTCCGCCATCTCCTCGATCGGGTAGCCATCGTCGCAGTATTCGGTGCAGGAGATGCGGACCCAGAGCGGGAAGTCGGGCAGCGCATCGCGCAGGCGGTGCACCGTCTCCAGCAGCAGGCGCGCGCGGTTCTGCAGGCTGCCGCCATACGCGTCCGCGCGCTTGTTGATGCGCGAGGTCAGGAACTGCTGGAACAGATAGCCGTTCGCGGCGTGCAGCTCGACCGCGTCATACCCGGCCTGCCACAGCCGACGCGCGGCGGTGACGAAGTCCTTCTGGATCTCGACGATCTCGGCCTTGTCGAGTGGGCGCACCGCGTCGCCCGTGTTCGGATTGTGCCAGGGCGATGGCCCCACCGGCTCCATGTTCAGCACCATCCGTCGCAGCAGCGCGCCGCGGTGGTTGAGCTGGCCGATCGTGACGCAGTCATGCAGCTTGATCGCCTCAACCAGCCGCGCCAGGCCAGGGATGAAGCGGTCATGGTAGATCCACAGCGAGTTATTGTGCGCGCGACCGCCGGCGCTCACCGCCATCGCTTCCGTCACGATAGCGGCCACACCACCCTTGGCGCGTTCCTCGTAGTAGGCACGGTCGCGTTCGGTGGACAGGCCGTCGCTGGTGCTGAAGTTCGTCCCCATCGGCGCCATGACGACGCGGTTCTTCATGCGCAGCGGGCCGATCATGCCCGGGCGCCGCAGCAGCGAAGGCATGGCGCTACTTCGCCTTGTCGGCGTCGAGCACCGCCTGCACCGCGGCCGGGTCGCACTTGATGGCGACCCCCGCACGCTCGAGCTGCAGCTTCATCGGCACGCGGCTATCCAGGTTCTCCCAGCCGCGGTTCATCGCCTCGTTCATTTCCTCGAGCGTGAGGTTGCAGAAGCGCATCGGCACGCCGAGCTCGCGCCCCATCTGCACCGCGAGCGAGACATCCTTGTGCGCCAGCTTCAGCGAGAAGGCCGGCGGGTCGTACTTGTCCACCAGGAACTGCTCGGTCACGCGGTCGAAGGTGCGCCGCCGGCCGAGCGACCCCTGTCGGATCGCCGCCCACAATTCCAGCGGGTCCATGCCCGCCTTCACGCCCATGGAAAACACTTCGGCCATCGCGGTCTGGATCGCGTAGCCGGCCATGTTGTGCACCAGCTTCGCGACCGTGGCGCTGCCCACCGGGCCGATATAGGCCGCCTGGTCGCCGAAGGCGTCGAGCACCGGCTTGCAGCGGTCGAACACCGCCCGGTCGCCGCCCACCCAGATCGCGAGCTTGCCGCTCTCGGCCCCCTTCGGCCCGCCGCTCACCGGCGCGTCGAAGCCGTAGGCGCCCTTCTGCGCGAGCGCTTCGGCGAAGCGCTTCACCAGCGCCTGCGAATTGGTCGACAGGTCGAAATACGCAGTCCCCGGCTTCACCCCGGCCAGGATGCCGTCGGGGCCAAACACCACCGGCTCGACCTCCTTCGGGCCGGGCAGCGAGGTGAAGATCACCTCCGCCTGCTCCGCCACCACGCGCGGCGTATCGGCCCAGACGGCGCCGGCGGCCAGGCGGTTCGCGCCAGCCTCGCGGCGGATGTCGTGGATGACCAGATCGTAGCCGGCCTTCTGTAGGTTGGCGGCCATGAAGGCCCCCATCGTGCCGAGGCCGATGAATCCCACCTTCATGACGTCAGCCCTTCGCCTTGTCCTGGGCTTCGAACACGTCCACTGCGACATGCGCGGCGGTCATGGCGGAAGGCCAGCCGGAATACATTGCGAGATGCGTAATGATCTCGCTGATCTCCTCACGCGTCAGGCCGTTGGTCAGGCCGCGGCCGATATGGCTGTTGAGCTGGTCCTGCCAGCCGAGCGCCACCAGCGCGGCGATCGTGACCATGCTGCGGTCGCGCTTTGACAGTTGCTTGCGTTCCCACACGTCGCCGTAGACGTAGGTGTTGGTCATCTCGACCAGCTTGGGGAAGGCCGGGTTGATCCGGTCGCGGCGGGCGGAAGGCGGGGCGGCCATGGGGTTCTCCTGTGCGGCGTCGCGGGCGCTGGCCGGCACGCCGCAGGACCGGCCAGGCCACCTGCGGCGACCTGCCCCGAACCCTCGCGTTTCCGTCCCGCGCCGATGCCCTGCGGCATCGACACCACGAGCATTCCAGCCGCCGGGCATGCGGTCCACCGCGATGCCTGCCATGATCCATTGATGCGGTTTATGCCTGACGGGAGCCCGCGATGAACCTGCGCCAGCTCGAAGTCTTCCACGCCGTCATGCGCGCCGGCACCGTGACCGGCGCGGCGCGGCTGCTGGGCGTCACGCAGCCGTCGGTCAGCACGGTGCTCAAGCATTGCGAGGCCCAGCTGCGCATCCCGCTGTTCCGGCGCACCGGGGGGCGGCTGCACCCGACGCCCGAGGCCGAGGCCATCCTGCCGGACATCGAGGCGATCTTCGCGCGGCTCGATTCGGTGGGGCGGCAGCTGCGCGACCTGAAAGGCGGCAGCATCGGCACGCTCTCGCTCGCCGGCGCCTATCCGATCGCCAATGGCTACCTGGCCGCGGCGGTGGCGTCCTTCATGGCGGAACGGCCCGGGGTGCGGGTGGTGCTGCAGGCGCTGGCGTCGTCGGAATTGCTCGACCGCGTCGCGAGCCGGGAGATCGAGCTGGGCGTCGGCCTCGAGCCCATCGTGCATCCGGAAGTCGAGACCGAGGTGCTGGTCTCCTCCGGTGTCGCCTGCGTGATGCGCGATGACCATCCGCTGGCCCGGCAGGAGGAGGTGGCGATCCGCCAGCTCGACGGCCTGCCGATCATCACCTTCCTGCCGCGCGCGCCGCTGCGCGGCTATGTCGACCGCGCATTGTCGGAGGCCGGGATCGTGCCGCGCATCAGCGTGCAAGTGAGCATGTCCATGACCGGCATGGCGCTGGCCTTCCACGGTGCGGGGATCGCGCTGGTGGAACCCTTCCTGCTCAACACCTTCCCAGTGCCCGGCCTGGTGGCGCGGCGGCTGCGACCGGGGATCGAGATGAAGACGCTGCTGATCCGCGCGCGATCGGCGCCCCGGTCCGCGATCATGGGGCATTTCGTGGCGCATCTGCGGCGAGAGGTGCCGCGGTTGCTGGGCGGGGAGGCCACGCGGCGCGACACGTCCAGCCAGGCAGTGCCGTAACGTCCACCTTCCGATGCCTGTCTGTTCTGTAACTCTCGGCTTGGAAGCTGGTGCCGGCACGCGGATTTGAACCGCGGACCTACTGATTACGAATCAGTTGCTCTACCACTGAGCTATGCCGGCCCCGAACCCCTCGCGCGGCATCTGCGCGACCCGGGCCGCGCCTAATACCCGCCGCGCTGTCCCCCCGCAACCGGGTTTCACCCCATCCCCCCCGCGCGCCGCCGCCACTGCCGTGCTAACCATGCCTGACCATGCGTCGCCGCCTGCTGCTGACCCTCCTCCTCGCCCTCGCCGCCGCCGGCGGCTGGTTCTGGTGGACACTGCCCCCTGCCGTCGCGATCGCCGTGGCCACCACCGGCCCGGCCCTGCGCGCCGTCTACGCCACCGGCAGCGTCGAGCCGGTCCATTGGGCCCGCGTCGGTCCCGCCGTCCGCGCCCGCGTCACCGAAGTCCTGGTTGACGAAGGGGCCCGCGTGACCGAAGGCCAGCCCCTGGCGCGGCTCGACAACCGCGAAGCCGCCCACCGCGCCGAGGAAACCGAGGCCCGCGCCCGCTTTGCCCAGGAAGACCTCGCCCGCATCCGCACCCTGGTCACCCGGGACATCGCCGCGCGCGCCAGCCTCGACCGCGCCGAGGCCGAGGCCCGCGCCGTGCGCGCCGTGGCCGAAGCCGCCCAGCGGCGCCTGGACGACTACATCGTGCGCGCCCCGGCCGATGGCGTGGTGCTGCGCCGCGACATCGAGGTCGGCGAGGTGGTCGACACCCCCGCCAGCCTGTTCTGGATCGGCGAACCCAGCCCGCTGCGCGTCACCGCCGAGGTGGATGAGGAAGACATCGCCCAGGTCCGCGAAGGCCAGCGCGTGCTGCTGCGCGCCGATGCCTTCCCCGGCCAGGTGCTGACCGCGACCGTCGGCCAGATCACCCCCAAGGGCGATGCCACCCGCAAGGCCTACCGCGTGCGCCTGGTCCTGCCGGACGACACGCCGCTCATGATCGGCATGACGGTCGAGGCGAACATCGTGCTGCGCCAGACCGACAACGCCGTGCTGGTGCCGCCGGCGGCCTTGCGCGACGGGCGCGTCTTCGTCGTCCAGGGGGAGGCGGTGCGCCCCCGCCAGGTCGAACTCGGCGTGCAGGGCCCCCGCGCGGTCGAGATCCTGCGCGGCCTGGCGCAGGGCGAGACCGTGGTGCTCGACCCGCCGGCCGGCCTCGTCACCGGCCAGACGGTGCGGCTCACACCATGAGGCTGATCCTCGACCTGGCGCGCGGCATGCTCTCCCGCCGGCGGCGACAGACGCTGGTCAGCGTGCTCGGCGTCGCGCTCGGCGTTGCATTCTTCATTGCGATCGCGTCGCTGATGCGGGGCTTCCAGACCTATTTCGTCCAGCAGGTGATCGACGTGCAGCCGCACATCACCATCAAGGACGAAACCCGCCGCCCGCTGCCCCAGGCAGCCGAACTGGCCGCACCCGACGGCGCGGTGTCCGTGAACGGCGTGAAGCCGCGCGACCGCGTGCGCGGCATCCGCTCCGCCGGCGAGAAGATGGCGATCCTGGAGGCGATCCCCGGCGCCGCCGCGGCCCCGATCCTGACCGGCCCCGCGCTGCTGCGCTACGGCTCGCGCGACGTCAGCATCAGCGTCACGGGCATCGAGCCTTCCCGCTATCGCCGCGTCGCGAACCTCGAGAAGGACATGATCCAGGGCAGCCTCGAGGATCTGCGCTCGGCCGCCAATGGCCTGATCATCGGGGATGCGCTCGCGACACGGCTCGGCGTGCAGATGGGCGACAGCGTGATCGCCGTCTCGCCGCGCGGCGTCTCGCTGCAGATGAAGATCGTGGGCATCTTCCACACCGGCCTGGTCAGCCTGGACCAATCGGCCGGCTACGCGCTGCTGAAGGTGAACCAGGTCCTGCAGGACCGCCCCAACGTGGTGAACCAGATCCTGCTGCGCCTGGCCGACGTGACACAGGCCGAACCGCTCGCGCGCAGCATCGAGGCACGCTTCGGCGACCGCACCGAATCCTGGGAGGAGCAGAACCGCAACATCCTCACGGTCTTCATCATCCAGAACGCGATCATGTACAGCGTGACCGGCGCCATCCTGCTGGTGGCCGCCTTCGGCATCTACAACATCATCTCGACCGTGGTGTTCGAGAAGACGCGCGACATCGCCATCCTGAAGTCGTTGGGCTTCACGGAAGGCGACATCCAGCTGCTGTTCCTGGTGCAGGGCATCATCGCGGGGTTGCTCGGTGCGGCACTCGGCTGCCTGCTCGGGCAATTGATGATCGAAGGGCTGGGTCAGGTGCGCTTCCGGACGGAAACGCCGGCCGGCAACGACCGCTTCCTGCTCGCCAAGGACTGGCGGATCTTCGCGGTCGCATCCTTCTTCGCGGTGGTCTCGGCCGCGCTGGCGGCGGTGATCCCGGCGCGCCGCGCCGCACGGCTCGACCCCGTGCAGGTGGTGCGGGGCGCGGCGTGACCGCGCCGCTTCTCGCGGCCGAGGGCGTGACCAAGCGCCTGGGTGAAGGCGTCACGCTGGTCAGCGACATCTCCTTGACCGTGACCAACGGCGAATTCGTCGCCATCACCGGCCCGTCGGGGTCGGGCAAGTCCTCGCTGCTGTATCTGCTCGGCCTGCTGGACCGGCCGAGTTCGGGGCGCGTGCTGCTGGAAGGCACGGATACCGCGCGCCTCGCACCGCCCGACCTCGCGGCGCTGCGCCTCGCACGGCTCGGCTTCGTGTTCCAGTTCCATTTCCTGCTGCCGGAGTTCTCCGCGCTGGACAACGTGCTGATCCCGATCCGCCGCCGCGGCGCGCTGCAGGGCGAGGCAGCGCGGGCGCGCGCCATGGGCCTGCTGGAAGCGCTCGGCCTCGGTGATGCCGCGGCGAAGCTGCCCGAACAGCTCTCGGGCGGCATGCGCCAGCGCGTCGCCATCGCGCGTTGCCTGGCCAACGACCCGATCCTGCTGCTGGCCGACGAACCGACCGGCAACCTCGACACGAAGAACGCCGCCGCGGTGTTCGATATCTTCGCCCGCCTGGCGGCCGAGGAAGGGCGCGCCGTGCTCGTGGTGACGCATGATGCCGACCTGGCGCGCCGCGCCACGCGGCGCATCCACCTGGTGGATGGGCGGATCGTCAGCGACGAGCGCGGCTGAAACCGCCCGCGCCCCTCAGTCGCGCGCGGTCGCCGCCAGCAGGCCCCCGCCCGCCACCAGCGCGGCCGCCACCGCCACCCGCCAGTCGAGCACCCCCTCGCCGGCGGCCACCAGCAGCAGCGTGGAGGCGACCGGCACCGCATAGGCCAGCGTGCCGAGCAGCCGCGGATCGCCCCGCTTCATCCCCGCATCCCACAGGAAGAAGGCGGCGCCGAGCGGCCCTGCGCCGAGCAGCAGCACCGCCAGCCATTGCCGTCTATCCGGCATCACCGGGGTCTCGAAGGCAAACGACGCCAGGCCGGCCAGCCCGGCAGTGGCGAGGCAGAAGCCGGCCAGCGCATCTGTCGGCACCGCGGCCATGCGCTTCGACGTGACGGAATAGACGGCCCAGACCACCGCGCAGCCCACCGCGCAGGCGAAGCCCCAGCCCGCCCCCGCCGGGAAGGACGCGCCCGCGCCCACCAGCAGCGCACAGCCCGCGAAGCCCAGCCCCACGCCCGCGAGCCGCCGCGCACCGAGCCGCAGCCCGAGCACCGGCGCCGACAGCAGCACGATCAGCAGCGGCCACAGGTAGTTCAGCAGGTTCGCCTCGACCGCCGGCGCCAGCGCAAGTGCCGCGAAGTACAGCGCATGGTAGCCGAACAGCCCGCCCACCCCGTGCAACCACGCGACCGGCCCCTGGCGCAGCGCCGCAAGCCGCCCGCGCGCCGCGACCACGCCGACCGCGATGACCCCGCCCACTGCAAAGGCGAGGCTCGTGAGTTGGAGCGCCGGCAGCCCGCTCGCCATACGAGCGAGCAACGCGAGGAAGGCCCAGAGCAGCAGGGCGCCCGTGCCGGCGAGGGTGGAAATCGACATGCGGTCGGCGCAAACTGCCAGGAGATGTGACGGTGGTCGCGGCGAAGGGCCTGACGCGAACCTACAGCATGATCCGATCACACGGAATTCAGTGTGACCGGGTATCGTGCCGCAGGATCGACGGCGCCTGAGGACAGGTGCCGCTGCAGGGGCCGCGCGCCGGCGTGGCGATGTGCGAGGCGGGGGAAATGCTGGGATTCGTGCTCCGGACGACGGTCACCGCGGTGGCGTTGTGGGTAGCCGTCGCCATCGTGCCGGGCCTGCAGGCCGGGAGCAGCACGGCGCTGCTGATCGCCGCCATCGTGCTCGGCATCGTCAATGCCACGATCCGGCCGGTCGCGCTGCTCCTGTCCATCCCGATCACCATCCTGACCTTTGGATTGTTCGTGCTGGTGGTGAATGCCGGCATGCTCGCGCTCGTCGCACGCCTGGTGCCGGACTTCACGGTGACGGGCTTCTGGGCCGCATTTTTCGGCTCGTTGGTGGTGTCGCTGGTCTCCGCGGCCATCAACGGCGGCATGACGAATGGCTGATCCGGCATCGTGACAGGGGCGTGACGGCCCTGCCGCGCGCCCTTCGCTGGCGCGTGCTCCGGACAGACGACGCCCACCCGCACCGCCACCTGGCCAACCGTTGCGCAACGGTGCCGATACCGACAGGTCGAAAACCGCGCTAGGGTCTGGCCCGGCAGGGGGACAGGCATGGCCCAGATCACGGGAAGCCAGGCGGGAGAGACACTGGCGGGCGGCTCGACCGACGACGTGATCATCGCCTTCACGCCGGGCCTCGCCGTCAACAGTATCGTCGCGACACGGATCGCCGAGGGTCTCGCGAAGCCGATCGCGGTTGCCGCACCGCCGGACGAATCCGGCCGCCTGTTCATCCTGGAACGCGACGGCCTGCTGAAGGTGATGGGCCTCGCGACCGGCACCATCGCGCCCACGCCGGCGCTGGACCTGACCGGGCAGATCGCCATCACCGGGGAGCGCGGACTGCTCGGCCTCGCCTTCCATCCCGACTTCGCCACGAATGGACGCTTCTTCGTGTTCCTCTCGCAGCCCGAGGGCACCAGCGAGATCCGCGAATACCGGCTCGGCGCCGACGGCATTGTAGTGCCGGGCAGCGCGCGCACCATCCTCGAGATCCCGCAGCCGAACGCGGTGAACCACAAGGCCGGATGGATCGGCTTCGGCCCCGACGGAATGCTGTATGCGACATCGGGCGATGGCGGCGGCGGCGGGGACCCGAACAACAATGCGCAGAACCTGAACGTGCTGCTGGGCAAGGTGCTGCGGGTCGATGTGGATGGCGACGACTTCGCCGCCGATGACCGCCGCAACTACGCCATTCCGGACGACAACCCCTTCGCGGCCACGGCGGGGCTCGACGAGATCTACGCCTATGGCTTGCGCAACCCGTTCCGCGCCGGCTTCGACCCCGCGACCGGCCGCCTGTTCGTCGGCGACGTGGGGCAGAATGCGCGCGAGGAGATCAACATCGTCGGTGCCGGCGACAACCTCGGCTGGCGCCTCTACGAGGGCAACGCCCCCTACGCGACGCCAACCGCGCCGACCGACGGGCTGGTCTTCCCGATCCACGACTACACGCATGAGTCCGGCGACGGGCGGTCGGTCACCGGCGGCACGGTCTATCGCGGCCCGTCCGAGGCGCTGCACGGCCAATACATCTTCGGCGACTTCGCAAGCGGGCGGATCTTCGCGCTCGACGACACCGATGGCGACGGCACCTGGACGCGCACGCAGATCAACACGCTGATCACGCCCACGGCCGGTGCGATGCAACTGCCGGCGGCCTTCGCCACGGCGCCGGACGGCGCCCTTCTGGTGGTGGACTATGGCGGCGAGGTGTTCCGGCTGGACCCCGTCGCCGCGGTCCCGGCCGATGGCGCGGACCGCGTGCGCGCGGGCGCCGGACGCGATATCGCCTATGCCGGGGGCGGCGACGACACCGTACAGGGCGGGGCCGGCAACGACACGCTGTATGGCATGGACGGCAACGACCGGCTGTTCGGCGAGGGCGAGGCCGACCGCCTCTCCGGCGCCGCCGGCCGCGACACGCTGCTGGGCGGGGCCGGCAACGACACGCTCGACGGCGGCGCGGCGGACGACCTGCTGGCGGGCGGCGCCGGAGACGACCTCTATCTGGTCGACGGCCAGGGCGATCGCGTGAGCGACACCGCCGGCGCCGACACCGTGATCGCTGCGGCGACCTTCCGCCTGTCGTCCGGCATCGAGACGCTGGTACTCTCGGAGGCCGCGGGCGCGGCCGGCGGCACCGCGGCCGGAAGCGCGACACGGATCATTGGCAATGCCGCGGCCAACCGCCTGTTCGGTCTCGCCGGCGACGATACGCTCGAAGGCGGTGGCGGCGCCGACCTGCTCGATGGGCGCAGCGGGCGCGACCGCCTGGTGGGCGGCGCGGGCACCGACACGCTGCGCGGCGGCGCGGGCGACGATACGTTGCTGGTCGACAGCCGCGCCGACCGGGCGCTGGAACTGCCGGGCGGCGGGGCGGACACGGTCATCGCCTCGGGCGCGGACGGATACCAGCTTGGCGCCGGGATCGAAGTGCTGGTGCTGGACGGCGCGGCCCGCTTCGGCGTGGGCAATGGCGCCGACAATACGGTGGTCGGCAGCGCCGGCGCGGATCGGCTTTACGGGCAGGGCGGGAACGACAGCATCCTGGGCGGCGCGGGCAACGACACGATGTGGGGTGGCGCGAGCAGCGACGTCTTCGTCTTCGCGCCCGGCAGTGGCAACGACGTCGTGGTGGATTTCGACTGGACGACGGATGTCGTCTCGTTCGGCGCCTTCGGGTCCGTCACCGGCGCCGAGGTCGCCGCCGGCTACCTGTTCACCTTCGACGGCGGCGACAGCGTGCTGCTGCGCGGCGCCGGCCCGCCGCCGCTGAACATCCCGCTAGCTGACGGCAGGATTTCGCTTGGCAGCGTCCACGAGCCTCTGCCGCACCCAGGGCCGGACGGCGGCGTCCGGCTGGTCAGCGAACGGGACATCCTGCTGTCTGGCGGCACGATCAGCATCGGTGGCGGTACGCTGTTGCTCACGAGGGTCGGCACCCTGCCGGGCATCACCCTGACCGGCGACACCGTGCTGTAGCGACCGGTGTGCGCCTGCGGGCGGCGGCGGCCAAAGGCGCGGTCACATCCGGCGCTGGCGTGTCTCCACGCTGCGCCCGCGGATTGAACGCCCGTCTCGCATCTGCGAGGGTGCGGCTTCCGCGCCCGGGACACATTGCACATGAGCACAGGCCTCCTCGCCCTGCTGGATGACGTTGCCGCCATCGCCAAGGTGGCCGCGGCCTCGCTCGACGATGTCGCGCTGCAGGCCGGCAAGGCCGGCGCGAAGGCCGCCGGCGTCGTGATTGACGATGCCGCGGTCACGCCGCGCTACGTGGTCGGCTTCGACGCCAAGCGCGAATTGCCGATCATCGGCCGTATCGCGATGGGGTCGCTACGCAACAAGTTCCTGGTGCTGCTACCGGCCGCGCTGCTGCTGTCGGCCTTCGCGCCCTGGCTGATCACGCCGCTGCTGGTGCTGGGCGGCATCTACCTGTGCTTCGAAGGCAGCGAGAAGGTGGCGGAATGGATCCGCCCACATGCGCCCGAAGCGGCTGCCGACGCACCGCCCGTCGATGCCCTGCATCTCGAGAACGAGCGTGTCGCCGGCGCCATCAAGACCGACTTCATCCTGTCGGCCGAGATCATGGCGATCGCGCTCGCCACCATGCCGCAGTCGAACATCTGGACGCAGGCGGCGGTGCTGGCGCTGGTCGCGCTGGTCATCACCGTCGGCGTCTATGGCGTGGTCGCCATCATCGTGAAGGCTGACGACGTGGGCGCGGCGATGGTCCGGCGCGGCATTTCGGCCGGCGCGCTGCTGGTGCGCGGCATGCCGGTGGTGCTGAAGGTGCTGTCGGTCGTGGGCACCGCGGCCATGATCTGGGTCGGCGGCGGCATCATCCTGCACGGGCTCGAGGAATTCGGCCTGGGCGCGCTGCCGCACTGGGCGCATGGCGTCGCCGCCGCGGCGGGCCGTGCGGTGGGCGGCGGCGTGGTGGAATGGGTGGTGAACGCGGCGATCGCCGGCGTGGTGGGCCTGGCGGTCGGCTTCGCGGCGATGCCCGTGCTGGGGCGCCTGCTGCACAAGTAGCGTCAGGGGCGGCGGAGCACCGCGCGAACCACCTCCGCCAGGCCCTGGTGGCGCGGGCCTTCGTCCAGCGCCATCGTGCCCTCCAGTAGTTCCAGCACCTCGAGCCCCGCGAAATGTCGTTCGACCAGCGCGCGGGACCACAACAGCGACGTATCCTTCGGCCCACCGCTGCGGCGGCCTTCCTGCGCCGGCGTGAAGGCCTCCAGCAGCAGCAGCCCGCCAGGTGCGAGCGCGCGCATCGCCCCGTCGCAGGCCAGCGTGCGGTCTTCCGGCGGCAGGTGCACGAAGATCCAGGCAATCACGTCGAAGCCCGCCACGGGCCAGTCCCAGCGCGTGAGGTCGGCAGTGACGGTCTGCAGCGCAACCCCTCGGCGCGCGGCGAGCGCCCGCGCCTTCCCCAGGCCAACGTCCGACCAATCCACGCTGGTCGCTTCCAACCCCTGTTCGGCCAGCCAGACGCCATTGCGTCCCTCGCCATCGCCGACCGCCAGCGCGCGTATCCCCGGCTTCAGCCGATGCGCCTGCGACAGCAGAAACAGGTTCGGCGCCTCGCCGAACTGGAAGCCGCCGCCGGCATAGCGTTCATCCCAGGCGAGCGACGTGCTCATGCGCCCAGCACCACCGGCTGCGGATCCAGCCAAACCTGGTACCACGACAGGGAGAAATGCAGGTGCGGCCCGGTCACGCGCCCCGTCGCACCGGACAGCGCGATGCGTTCGCCCTTGGCCACCATCTGCCCCTCCCGAACATCGATGCGCGAGAGATGGGCATAGAGCGTGTTCACGCCATGCCCGTGGTCGATCACCACCAGATCGCCGAAGAAGTGGAAGCTGTCCGCCAGTGTCACACGACCCGCCGCGGCCGCGAGCATCGGCGTGCCGGTCGGCACCGCGAAATCCAGCCCGTAATGCGGCTGCCGCGGCTGGCCATTGAGCACGCGCCGGCTGCCGAAGACACCCGAGATGCGCCCCGTCGCCGGCGCGATGAAGCCCTGCGCGAAGCCGGTCAGCGCCGAGTCCGTCGCACGCGCGGCGCCAAGCCGCTCTCGCTCGCGCAGGATGCGCTGCAGCGTCTCCTCGTCCGGCGTCACCTGCGCCGGCGGCAGGCCGCTGATGCGCTGCTCCTGCCACTGCCGCCGCGCGATCGACAGGCGCCGCTCCTCCGCCCGCTGCCCCGGCTGCGTGACGGCGAGCACGGACGTCGTCCCATGATCGCGCCCGAAACCGAAGGCGAAGGCGCCATCCGCGGCCACGCGCACGGCACGCCCATCCAGCGCAAGCCGCGTGCCCGGCGCCGCCTGGCCGACCACGAACCCACCCTGCGTGAGGCCACGGTCGGGGAAGGTCACGGCGGCAGCGGGGCGGGCCAGCAGCAGGGCGGGGAGCGCGAGCAATGCGCGGCGGTGGAGCACGGAGGGGCTCTGCCCCTCCGGACCACCCCGCCAAGGGCCGAAAGGCCCTTCGATCCCGTCACTTTCATCGGGGATGTCGGGGAGGGGGCTCGCGGGCCCGCCAGCCGCCGCACGCGCAACCGCCCCCTCCCCGACATCCCGGATCAAATCCTGGTGTCCAGAGGCCCCTAGGCCTTTGGTGGGGAGGGGTCCGGGGAGGGGCAAAGCCCCGCCCCGCGCAACATCACCGTTCACAGCAAGCTTCCCTGCCCTTGCGCCGGCCCCTTCCGTCGCGGTGCCGCGCCGTCCGCCGTCGCGCGCGTCTCGCCGTCCGCGAAGCCCAGGCGCAAGGCTTGGCCTGGCGTGATGCTGCCGGCCGCCGTGATGGCGTGACCCTCGGCGTCGCGCACCAGGGCGAAGCCGCGCGCCAGGACGGATTGGTAGGAGGCGCTTTCGAGGCGTCCCGACAATCCCTCGAGCACGGCGCGTTTCTGGCGCAGCAGCGCCTGCACCGGCGCGGGGGAAAGCCTCGCGATGGCCGGTGCGCGGGCACGCGCGTCGCGCTGGCGCGCCCAGGCCGCGGACAGGCGCAGCGTCAGCCCCTGCACGGCGGCGCGGCGTGCCAGGATGCCCTCGCGCGGATGCGGCACGCGCAGCACCGCGATGGACTGGCGGCGCGCGCTCAGCAGCCCGGCCAGCGCGCGCGGCAGCCGGTCGCCGATGTCGTCCAAGCGCTGGCGCGATCGCGCGAGGCGTTCCGGCACGTCCGGCAGTCCGCGATCCGCGCGCAGCAGCCGCAGCCGCGCGCCGTTGAGCAGCCCGGCCGCCGCCTGCACCAGCCGTGCGCCGGTCTGCGACAGCGCGCCCTGCAATTCCACGCGCGCCGGCACGGCGAGTTCCGCCGCCGCCGTCGGCGTCGGCGCGCGGCGGTCGGAGGCGTAGTCGATCAGCGTCGTGTCGGTCTCGTGCCCCACCGCGCTGATCAGCGGGATGGAGCACATCGCCGCAGCGCGGATGACGATCTCCTCGTTGAAGGCCATCAGGTCTTCCAGCGACCCGCCGCCGCGCGCGACGATGATCACGTCGGGCCGAGGCACGCGCCCGCCCGGCATGATGGCATCGAAGCCGCGGATGGCGGCGGCGATCTGCTCCGCCGCGCCCTGGCCCTGCACCGGTACCGGCCACAGCAGGATATGGCGCGGGAAGCGCCGAGCGATCGTGGTGCGGATGTCCTGGATGACCGCACCCTTCTCCGACGTCACCACGCCGATCACCGCCGGTAGGCGCGGGATGGGCTGCTTGCGCGTGTCGTCGAACAGGCCCTCGGCGATCATGCGCTTGCGGAGTGCTTCGATGCGCGCGAGCAGCGCGCCCTCGCCGGCATATTCCAGGCGTTCGATGACCAGCTGGTACTTCGACCGGTCTGCATAGGTGGAGATGCGCCCGGTCGCGATCATCTCCACGCCGTTCTCGGGCATGGTGCCGATGTTGCGGATCGCGGTCTTCCAGATCACCGCCTCGATCTTCGCGTCCTGGTCCTTCAGCGAAAGATACACATGGCCGGACGGATAGCGCTTCATCTCGGTGATCTCGCCGCGCACGCGCACGCGGCCGAAGGCGCCTTCCAGCGTGCGGCGAATCGCGCCCGCCAGGTCCGAGACGCTGTAGTCGGGAATGTTGGTCGCGGGCGTGTCCATGACGCCACCCTATGCTAAGGCGCCCCCGTTGCGGAACGGGGTGGTCACATGCGGTGCGGAACGGGGGCTCCATGAAGGTCCTGGTGGTCGGCGGCGGCGGGCGGGAACACGCGCTGTGCTGGGCGATCGCGGCATCCCCGCTGCTCACGCGGCTGTGGTGCGCGCCGGGCAACGCCGGCATCGCCGAGGTCGCGGAGTGCGTGCCGATCGGGGCAGAGGACATTCCCGCCATCGTCGCCTTCGCGGTGGCGCAGCAGATCGACCTGGTCGTGGCGGGGCCGGAGGCGCCGCTCACGCTCGGCCTGGCGGATGCCTGCGCGGCGGCCGGCCTCAAGTGCTTCGGGCCATCCGCCGCAGCCGCGCAGCTCGAAGGCAGCAAGGCCTTCACGCGCGAGGTCGCGGACGCCGCCGGCGCGCCAGGCGCGCGCTGGCAACGCTTCACCGATCCCGGCGCTGCGCGCGCCTATATCCGTGCGCAGGGCGCGCCCATCGTGGTGAAGGCTGATGGGCTCGCGGCCGGCAAGGGCGTGGTCGTCGCCGCCACCGTGGACGAAGCGGAAGCCGCCATCGCCGATATCATGGAATCGCGCATCCACGGGACCGCCGGTGCGACCGTGCTCATCGAGGAATGCCTGGTCGGCCAGGAAGTCTCGTTCTTCGCGTTGTGCGACGGCACGGACGCCATCCCGCTCGGCGCCGCGCAGGACCACAAGCGCGTGGGCGATGGCGACACCGGCCCGAACACCGGCGGCATGGGCGCCTATTCCCCGCCGCCCGTCTTCACCGACGGCCTGCGCGACGACGTGATGGCGCGCATCGTGAAGCCCGTCCTGGCCGAGATGGCCCGCCGCGGCGCCCCCTTCCGCGGCGTTCTGTTTGCCGGGCTCATGATCACGCAGGACGGCCCGCGCCTGATCGAATTCAACGTCCGCTTCGGCGACCCCGAATGCCAGGCACTGATGGTGCGCCTGCGCAGCGATCTGCTTCCCGCGTTGCTCGCCGCCTGCGACGGCGAACTCGCCTCCTTCGACCTGCGCTGGGAACCGCTGCATTCGCTGGTCGTGGTCATGGCCGCACGCGGCTACCCGGGCAGCTACGACAAGGGCAGCGAAATCCGCGGCATCGAACGCGCCGCGCAGATCCCAGGCGTGCAGGTCTTCCACGCCGGCACCGCACGCCGCGAGGACGGTGCCCTGGTCGCCACCGGCGGCCGCGTGCTGGGTATCACGGCGACCGGCACGACGCTGGCGGAGGCCCAGGCCGCGGCCTACGTGGCCGTCGACACCATCGACTGGCCCGGCGGGTTCTGCCGGAGGGATATCGGCTGGCGGGCGCTGTGATGGGTGGGGCGCTCGGCGGGGAGGGCTTTGCCCTCCCCGGACCCCACCCACCAAGGGCTTAAGGCCCTTGGAACCCTCGACTTGATCGGGGAAATTGGGGAGGGGTATCGTCGGTGCCGCCGACGAGGCGGGTGCGCCATGCCCCTCCCCAATTCCCCCGATTGAAGACCCGCGGTCCAGGGGGCCGTAGCCCCCTGGTGGGGGGAGGTCCGGAGGGGGGCAAAGCCCCTCTCCGGTCGCGCCGCCCAACCCTCACGCCACCAGCCCGTCGATCCCCTTCGCCAGCCCCACGTCGCGTGCGCTGAGTCCGCCGGCGTCGTGGGTGCTCAGCGTAATCTCCACGCGGTTCCAGACGTTGAACCATTCGGGGTGGTGGTCGTGCTTCTCCGCCAGCAGGGCGACGCGGGCCATGAAGCCCCAGGCCTCGTTGAAGTCGGCGAAGCGGAAGCTGCGCGTGATGGCGTCGCGGCCTTCCAGCAACGTCCAGTGCGGCAGGTCGGTGGCCAGGCTTGCGCGGGCGGTGGCGTCCAGTGTCTCGACCATCGGCGGGTTCCCTTTGCTTGACGGCGGGCGGTCCTGCCGCGCATGACGCGCCATGCGTTTCTCGACCCCGCCCGGCCTCGATGACCTTGTGGAGATGGCCGAGCATGCGCTCGCGGCAATCCCTGCGCCGCTTCGCGACCTGGTGCGCGGCACCGCCATCCTGGTCGAGGACGTGCCGGATGACGAGACTCTGCGCGACATGGGCATCGAGAGCCCGTGGGAGCTCACCGGCTTGTACCAGGGTGTCCCGCTGACCGAGAAGTCGGTCGGCGACATCCCGCGCGAACCCGACCGCATCCTGTTGTACCGCGAGCCGATCCTGCTCGAATGGATCGAGACCGGGGAGGACCTGTTCCGCCTCGTCCGCAACGTGCTGATCCATGAGATCGGGCATCATTTCGGGTTGTCGGACGACGACATCGCGCGGCTCGAGGAAGGTGACTGACCGCGCCGGTCAGCCGCCCCGGCCCAGCACCTCCGCGTCGTGTTCGCCCAGTGCCGGCGCGCCGCGCGCTGGGCGTGGGCGCACCCCGTCGAAGCTGATCGGCAGGCCCACCACGCGCGGCCCACCGCCGGGCAGGGGCTGCACCATGTCCATGGCGGCGAATTGTTCGCTCGCCACCACCTCGCCGATATCGTTGACCGGCGAGCACGGCACGCCCGCGGCTTCCAGCGCGGCGATCCAGGCATCGCGCGGGCGCGTCAGCAGGACCTGCGCGATCATCGGGATCAGCTCTGCCTTGTTGCGCACGCGCGCGGGGCCTTTCGCGAAGCGTTCGTCCGCCGCCCATTCGGCATGGCCCAGGACCTGCGCGCAGCGTGCCCACAGCCTGTCGTTGCCAGCCGCGAGGCACAGCGGGCGGTCGGCGGTGTCGAACACCTGGTAGGGCACGATCACCGCGCCGCCGGTGCCGTGGCGCTTCGGCACGTCGCCTGTGGCCAGGTGGTTGTTCACCTGCCCTTCCACCCAATGCACCGCGGTCTCGAACAACGACGTATCCACCACGCCGCCGCGGCCCGTGACCTCGCGCCGACGCAGCAGCCCGAGCGCGCCGATCACGGTGAACATCCCGGTCGCCTTGTCGTTGATCGACGCACCGGCGAAGGTAGGCGGGTCCTGGGGCCGCCCGGTCACGCTCATCATGCCGCCATAGGCCTGCAGCAGCGGGTCGAAGCCCGGGCGCATGCGCATCGGCCCGGCGTTGCCGAAGGCCCAGATCGAGCAATAGACCAGACGCGGATGCCGCGCCGTCATGGCGGCGGGGCCGATGCCAATCTCCTCGACCACGCCGGCGCGCAGGTTCTGCACCAGGATGTCGGCGGACTCGCACAGGCGGTGCAATGCCTCGACATCCTCGGCACGCTTCAGGTCCAGCCGGATCGACCGCTTGTTGCGGTTCTGCCCGTGGAAATACAGCGAAGTCACGCCATCCGGGCCGAAGGGCGGTCCCCAGCCGCGTGCGTCGTCGCCGCCATCGGGCTTCTCCACCTTGATCACGTCGGCCCCCATGTCGGCCATGATCGCCCCGGCCAGCGGCCCGGCCAGCGCCTGGCCGACCTCGATCACCCGTATCCCCGCCAATGGCAGCATCGCCGCGTCCTCCTCGTAATTGCGCCCAGCATAGGCACGGCAGGCGTCGCGGCCAGGGGTGCGCGGCACGGCCGGCTCTGGTATCGGTCGCGCATGGCGACCCTTCCTCCGCCGCAGGCCGGCGGGCGCAAGCTCGTGTTCCTGCACCTGCCCAAGACCGGCGGCACCACGCTGCACCACCATTTCTCGGCCCATTTCGCGCCGGAGGAGATCTGCCCCGAGCGGTTCTCGAACCTGCATGACCTGCCGCGCGAACAGCTTGACCGCTACCGGTACTTCTGCGGCCACTTCAACTTCGACCAGGTGCGCCTGATCCCCGGCCCGCTGTTTCTCGTGACCGTGCTGCGCGACCCGGTCGAGCGCCTGATGTCGAGCTACCTGTACTGGAAGCGCCACACCGCCGAGGCGGTGGCGCGCCCGGGCATGGAGGGTCCGGCGCTGGCCCGCAGCGCGCCGCTCGCGGAATTCCTGCGCAACCCGCACCATCAGGTCCAGGATTCCGTGAACAACACCATGACCCGCTACCTGGCCGGGCAAGTGACGGTGAACGGCGACCTGACCTATCGCTACTTCGCCGGCGGCGCGGCCCTGCCGGTCACCGAGCTCGAGGTGCTGCACCGCGCGCTGGGCAATCTGCTCGCGATCGACGTGGTGGGCCTCACGTCCAACCTGCACGAGGTCTACGCCAGGGTGGCGCTGGCCTATGGCATGCCGCGCCTGCCGGCGCTGGCGCGGCTGAATGCGCGCACCGATGCCGCCCCCGGCCTCGGGCCCGTGGTCGAGGAACCCCCGGACGCGCAGGCGCGCGCCGAGATCGAACGATCGGTCTGGCTGGACCGCGTGGTGTTCCGCCTGGCGCGCGCGCATCTGCGCCAGTCGGCGCGCCCGCCCATGGCCGCGCCGGCCGCTTGACCCCGCCCCCGGCCTGCCGCAAGGACGCCTGATGCCGGTCAGCCGCGACGACATCCTGCACGCCCACCGCGCGCTGCTGGGCCGCGCACCGCGCGACGAGGCGGTGGTGACCGCACAGGAGAAGTCGCGCCACATCGGCGTCGTGATCGCCGAGATCCTGGCCTCGGAGGAATGGCGCAGCCTGCGCCGCCGCCACGCGGGCGACACACCGCCCTGGCTGGTGACGAACGAGGAAGTCGCCGCGATCTGGGGCATGCTGCTGGGTCGCGCGCCCGAGAACGACGCCCTGCCCAACCGCTTCCGCGCCGCGGGCATGAGCGCGGTCGACGTCATGGTCTTCGTGATGCGCAGCGGTGAATTCCGCAAGCGTGCCGGCGCGCGCTTCAGCCGCGCCTACGTCCCCGATGCCGAACCCGACGCGCCCGCGCCGGCCGGCCACGGCGCCATGCGCGCGCCCTTCGGCATCGAACCCCGGTTGCTGCCGCTGTACCACTTCCTGCACATCCCCAAGACCGCGGGCACCTCGGTCAGCCGCGTCTTCGACCGGATGTTCCGCTCCCTGGTGCTCTATGCCGGCGGGATCGACCTGGCGGCGGCGGTGCGCACGGACCCCGCCTTTTTCCACAACTACCTGCTGGTCACCGGCCATATCGACGTGAACAACCCGGCCGCGAAGGCCGAGGTGCGCGAGAACGTGTTCCTGTCGGTGTTCCGCGACCCTGCGCCCCGCGCCGCATCGCTGTATGACTACATCCGAGGCACGCCCAAGCACCCGCTGCATGCGCAACTGCAGGGCCTGACGCTGGCCGAGGCCTTCCGCAGCTTCGCCCCGTTCCGCCAGCAGGTGGTGAACGCGCAGCTGCGCATCGTGTTCGGCGCCACGAACCTGCAGCAGGTGCGCCACGCCCTGCAGACGCGCAGCTACGTGCTCGGGCGGTCCGATGCGCTGAACGACTTCCTGGATGCGGTCGCGCACTACACCGGCTTCCCGCGCCCGCCGGCGATTCCGCGGCTGAACGCCTCCGACCGGCGGGAGGGCGGCCCCGAGCCCGCCAGCGCCCAGCCCGGCCATGCCGAGGTGATGGCGGAAATCGCCGAGGCCTCGAAGATCGAATCCTCCTTCATCGAGCAATGGCTGTCGCTGCCGCTGTCCACCGTGGGCCGCCCGCGCGAGCCCGCGCGGCCCGAGACCTGAAGATCCATTCGCGCATGCCGGCACCGGCCCACGGCGCTGGCCGGCCACCCGGCGCACAACAGGCGCGCCACGCGCGCGACGACAACTTCGTGGATGGGTGGCCGGGTGGCGACTTGGGCGGGGGCGGCACTCCAGGATGCGCCGCACCGCGCCGTCTCGATCGGTGTCAGGCAGCGTGGCGGCGGCGTCGATGATCCGCGGCGCGCCGAACCGCTGGGCCGAACTCGCCATCCTCGCCGCCTCGCGCGCCGCGATGGGCGCGCAGTTCCAGGTGGTGGGCGCGCTGGGCCCGCTGCTGATCGGCACGCTGGCGGCCGACTGGACCGAACTGGGCACACTGATCGGCGCCTATTCGCTGGCCGGCATCCTGGTCGCGCTGCCGGCCGGCTGGGTGATGGCGCGCCTGGGCGACCGCGGCGTGCTGCTGGCGGGGGTCGCACTGATGGCGCTGGGCGGCATGGTGCTCGCGCTGGCCGGCGGCTTCGGCGTGGCGATGGCGGGGCGGCTGGTCTCGGGCATGGGCGGCGCGCTGCTCGCGATCGCCTGTGCGAAGATGGTGCTGGACCGCTTCTCGGGCGCCGCGCTGGCGCCGGCGCTGGGCCTGATGCTGATGGCATGGCCCTGTGGGATCGGCATCGCGCTGGTCGTCCTGCCGCTGCTGGGCACCGATTGGCGGGCGGGACTGTGGCTGTCGGCAGCCATCTGCGCGGCCTCCTTCCTGCCGCTGTGGTTCGCACTGCCGCGCGGGCAGGGGGCCGGCGCGGCGCCGGCGCGCGCGGGCGGACTGCTGCGCGGGGAATGGGCGCCGCTCCTCTCGGCGGCGAGCATCTGGGCCTTCTACAACGCCGCCTTCGTGGTCGCGCTCGGCTTTGCGCCGGCCTTCCTGGTGGCGCGCGGCTGGGGCGCGGACCAGGCGGGCGCGGCCACCTCGCTGGTCGGCTTCGCCATCCTTCCGCTGCTGCCGATGGGCGGCGCGGTGGCGGAACGGCTCGGCCGTCCGGTCGCGACGGTGGTGGCGTGCATGCTGGGCATGGCCGCCTGCCTGGCGGCGGTGGTGGCGGGGCTGAACGCCTGGCTGTTCCTCGGCCTGTTCGGGCTGCTGGCGGGCCCGCCCGCGAGCCTGGTCATGGCCATGGTCGGGCGGGCGCTGTCGCCGCCCTCGCGCGCCTTCGGCATGGGCGTGCACTACACCATCTTCTACGGTGCGCTGGCGCTGCTGCCGCCGCTGGCGGGCCTGGCGCGCGACATCACCGGCGTGCCGGCGGCACCGCTGCTGGCGGGGGTCGTTTTCCTGGCCGTCGCGCTGGCGATCCTGCCGCTGTATCTGCGCCTGGTGCCCCGGAGCCCCGCATGAGCACACCGCCCAGTCCCGACACGCTGTATCCGATCGCGGGCACCACGCGCACCGCTTTCCTGCGCCCGCTCCTCGCTCTCAGCCCGCAGGTCACGAACGTCACCGCGGGCGACTATTCCTACTACCACGACCACGAGGACCCCCGGCGGTTCCTCGAACTCTGCGTGCGCTACAATTTCGGCATCGGGCAGCTCACGATCGGGCGCTACTGCGCCATCGCGCATCGCGCCACCTTCCTGATGCCGGCGGCCAACCACGCCATGGCGGGGCCATCCACATATCCCTTCGCGATCATGGGCGGCGCCTTCGCCGATGCACTTCCGCTGACCGACTACCCCTGGCGCGGCGGCGGCGACATCACGGTGGGGCACGATGTCTGGCTGGGCACGGAATGCCTGGTGCTGCCGGGTGTCACCATCGGCCACGGCGCCGTGGTGGGCGCGCGCGCGGTGGTGACCGACGATGTGCCGCCCTATGGCGTGGTGGCCGGCAATCCGGCGCGGCTGGCGCATCGGCGTTTCGATGCCGGGACGGTGGAACGCCTGCTCGAGATCGCGTGGTGGGACTGGCCGGCCGATCGCGTGGCGCGCGCCATCCCGGCGCTGGTGCGCGGGGACGTCGCGGCGATCAGCCGCGCCTGAATCGATGCGCGGCGATCAGCCGCGCCTGATTCGAGTCGCGGCGGTCAGCGGCGCCCGAATCGAAACGCGGCGCTCAGCCGCGCGGGAAACGATGCGCAGCGTCCAGAAGCGCCTGACATGTCGCGCGGCGCCTACTCGCGCCGGAGCACGCCATCCACCAGCCGGTCGGCCCAGGGGGTGCTCCTGAACGACGCCCGCAGCGCGTCTTCCGAGTAATCCTCCCGCACCCAATCCAGGAAGGGCTTGCCGCCTTGCCGCTTCGTGAAGGCGGCATAGGACCGGAAGAACGCATCGAGGATGCCGGTGCGCGCCGCCGCCACATGCCCGAAGCGCAGCGAGAGCTGATCCAGCGCCTGGTCCACCGTGCCGCCGCGCGTCAGCAGCCAGATCCCGGCCGCAAGCCCCGTGCGGTCCGCGCCCGACTTGCAGTGGATCAGCGCGGGTCCGTTCATACGCGCAAAGATGCCGGCCAGGCGCAGCACGCGGTCCTTGTGCGGCGCGCCGCGCGATTCCAGCGGTGCGTCGATATGCTCAAGCCCCAGCGCCGCCGCCGCCTGGCGGCCCAGCGCATCCGACCCGCAGGCCTCGCGATGGCCGCGCAGGTTGATCACGGTGCGGATGCCGTACCGGCGCACCGCCTGTTCCAGCTGCCAGGGCGTGGGGTGGTTCGACCGGTACAGGTGGCCGCTTTCAACCACGCCCCAGTTGCGCCAACCCAGGCGCAGCAGCGCATGGTCGACGAACAGGGAATTCAGCCAGGCCGAGCGGCGGGCACCGGGCACTGAAAGGTCGCGGGCAAGCATCGGGGCTATATGGCGCGCAAAGGAAGGTTGGGGGAGAGAACTCCCCCAAACCCCCTCCTTTTTCTGTCCGTTGGCGTCGAGCTCAATCGGGCAGAAGGCGGGCGGGGGTTCGGGGGAGGTGTCGTCCCCCGCACGTCTATTCGACCCGCGCGCCGGAAATCCGCACCGCTTCCTGCCACATCGCGGCCTCGGAAGCAGCGCGCGCCACCATCTCCTCGGGCGAGGACCACACCGCCAGCGCGCCGACGCGCAGGAACCGGTCCTTCAGCGACTGTTCCGCCACGATGCTGCGCAGCGCGCCATTCACCCGCTGGATCACCGCCGGCGGCGTACCGGTCGGGAACACGAAGCCCTGCCAGGAGGACACCACGAAATTCGGCACGCCGGCCTCCGCCATGGTGGGCAGGTCCGGCAGGGTCGGCCAGCGTTCGGCGGAGGTCACCGCCAGCGCGCGCATCCGCCCCTCGGTGATGACCGGCACGTAGGACGCCAGGTTGTCGAGCGCGAAGTCGAGGTCGCCCGACAGCATCGCCGGGATGATCTGCGCCGCGCCGCGGAAGGGCACGTGCGTGCCCTCGGCGCCGATGCGCCCGGCGAACAGCCCACCCGAAAGATGCCCCGTGGTGCCCACGCCGGGCGAGCCATAGGTGAAGCCGCCGCGCTTCGCCTTCGCCCAGGCCACGAAATCCGCCAGCGTGCGCGACGGGTTGTGCTGCGAGGACACCACCGCGACGTTGGGCAGGTCCCACGCCACACCCACCGGCATCAGGTCGCGCGTCGGGTCATAGGGCAGGCGGGCATACAGGAAGCGGTTGATCACCAGGTGACCGACCGACGCGATGCCCATGGTGTAGCCGTCCGGCGCGGCTTTGGCGGTGGCGTCGATGCCGATGTTGCCGCCGGCGCCGGCACGGTTTTCGACCACGAAGGTCTGGCCCAGCGCCCCCTGCAACAGCTCGCAATAGATGCGCACCAGCACGTCGGTCGACCCGCCGGGCGGCCAGGGGACGATCACCCGCACGGTGCGGTTCGGCCATTCGCCCTGGGCCTGGACGGCGGGCGCGGCGAGCAGGCCGGCAGTGGCGGCAAGGATGGTGCGGCGGGTGGTCATGGACGGTGGCTCCCGGATTGGTGTTCCCACCGGGATATCGCGCCCTGTGCGCGAAGGCCAGCGGCAGCGCGGTGGGTCCGCGTAGCCCCGCGATAGCCACCGCCGGGCTACCGACCGATCGAAGATGACGGCACCGGCGAGCGCCACATCCGGCCAGCTATCCCCGGATACGGACGAGGATGGCCGGATGGAGGGACGGACCGGTGCCGCGCGTCAGGATGCGCCGGACGGCGCGTGCGCGGCCGGTCGGTCAGCCGTCGCGGCGCGCCTGCGCGTTCTTCCCGGCCTGGGAGATGCTGCCGATGTTGCGGGGGTCCATGCGCGTACGCCGCTTGCCGCTGGCCTTGGCGCGCATGCCCGCTGCGGCGGAGGCGCCGGCACCCGGGTGGTGGCGCCGCGCCGCCTGCTTGCGGGCCAGGGCCTCCTTCAGGGCGGCGGCATGGAAGGCGCGCCGCGCCTCGCCGTGCAGGGCCTCGATCCGGGCATTCACGCGCTTCAGCGCGGCGGCGAACACCTGCTTGCGGCGCAGCAGCGCCGGGTCGTGGCTCGCGGCCGCGCGCGGTTCGCCCTTGCCGCGGCGCGCGCGGCGGTTGCTGTGCACCATGCCGCGCAGGCGGTCGCGCTGTTCGCGCAGCAGGCGTGCAAGGGCCACCGCGTCCTCCGCCGACAGCGCCGCGAGGGCCGGATGATGGCTATTCGCGATCAGGGCGAAGTCGTCGCCAAGCAGGCGGCGCTCGGCGGCAATGCTGGTGGCCATGGTGTCTCCCGTAATGTTCTTTGCGCCAGGCGCGGTCGTGGCTTGTAGCCGCCAGCGCCCCGGCGACGAAAGGGGTATCGCTGTCCGCCGCGTCCCGCGACGGGTGTGAATCGTGCCACGGCGCGGCGGCCAGGCCGTGCCAGCCCCGCCGGCCGGTGCGATGATGCCCCGTGACCCGCCGCGCCCCCGACATCGATACCGCCCTGCTGCGCGCCTTCGTGCTGCTGGCCGAAACCCGGTCCTTCACGCGCACCGCGGAACGGCTCGGCCGCACGCAGCCGGCCGTCACGTTGCAGCTGCGCCGGCTCGAGGATGCCTTCGGTGCGCGGCTGCTGGCGCGCGACCGCCGCCGCGTGGCGCTCACGCCCGAGGGCGAGGCGCTGCTGCCGATGGCGCGCGAGATCCTGGGCCTGGTCGGCCAGGCGGCGGAACGCCTCTCCGGGCTCGATGCCGCCGGCGAGGTCCGCTTCGGCAGCCCCGAGGACTTCGCCACCGCCTTCCTGCCCGGCATCCTGGCCCGCTTCGTGGAAACCCACCCGGCGGTACACCTTTCGACCGCCTGCGAATTGACGCGCCGGCTGATCGAGGGGGTCGAGGCGGCGGCCTACGACCTGGCCGTCATCAAGCAGGCGCCGGGCCGGCTGCACCCGGGCGCACGGCCGGTCTGGCGGGAGGCGCTGGTCTGGGTGGCCGCGGAAGGCGCCCGCCCGCCGGCGCGCGACGCGCCGCTGCGGCTGGTGCTCAGCCCCGCCCCCTGCGTGTACCGCGAACGCGCGACCGAGGCACTGGCGGCCGCCGGGCGCGGCTTCGACGTGGTCTATACCAGCCCCAGCCTGGCCGGCGCGGCGGCGGCGGTGCGCGCGGGGCTCGGCATCACGGTGCTGCCGCGCACGCTGGTGCCGCCGGGCCTCGCGACCCTGCCTGTCCGTGCCGGGTTGCCGGCGCTGGAGGAGACGGTGATCTGCCTGCTGCTGCGCCCCGGCGCGCCGCCCGCGGCCGAGGCGCTGGCGCGCGCGGTCGAACAGGGAATCGCGCGCGCGACCGGTCTTTCATAGCTATTTCTTATAAGAACCGGCACGAAAACTCATTTCTCCTCATGTTTGCGCTTCGGCAGAACCGCCCCGACACGCAACGGGACCGATCGCGCCATGCCGGGCTTCGACCTTCTGCTCACCAACCTGCTCTCGCCCATCGTGCTGGCCTTCGCGCTCGGTGCCGTGGCGGGGTTCATCCGATCCGAACTGGAACTCCCGGACCCAGTCCTGAAGCTGATCTCGATCTACCTGCTGTTCTCGATCGGGCTGACAGGTGGGCGGGAACTGGCGCAGGTTTCGGTCGCTGAGGTCGCGCCGCTGTTCGGCCTGGCGGCGGCGCTGACCGTCGCCATCCCGGTCGCGACCTTCCTGGTGCTGCGGCGCCTGGCGGGGTTCGACGCGCAGAACGCGGCGGCCGTCGCGGCGCATTATGGGTCCGTCTCCTCGGTCACCTTCTTCGCCGCGATCGCCTTCGCCCGCGCCATGGACAAGCCGGCCGAGGGATACATGACCGCCGTCGTCGCCCTGATGGAATGGGGCGTCATCGTCTCCCTGCTCCTCGCGCGCGTCTCGATGGGCCGGGCGAAGGGGGGAATGTCGCTCGGGCAATTGGCGACGGACACGCTGCGCGGGCGGGGCATCCTGCTGCTGTCGGGCGGGATGCTGATCGGCGCGGTGTCCACCGATGCGCAGTGGCACCAGATCAGCCCGGTCTACGAGGGCCTGTTTCGCGGTGTGCTGATGATCTTCCTGCTCGAGATGGGCATGACCGCGGCACGCCAGGTACGGGACTTCGCGACGGTCGGACGGTTTCTCACGGTCTTCGCCATCGCCTCGCCCATCGTCTGGGGC
This sequence comes from Roseomonas fluvialis, assembly GCF_022846615.1. Classification (NCBI taxonomy): domain Bacteria; kingdom Pseudomonadati; phylum Pseudomonadota; class Alphaproteobacteria; order Acetobacterales; family Roseomonadaceae; genus Roseomonas; species Roseomonas fluvialis. The sequence goes on along the minus strand of NZ_AP025637.1, from coordinate 261,058 downwards.
GTGGTGGGCGTGGTCGCGGGGCACGCGATCGGACTGAGCCAGGGCGGCGCCTTCGTGCTCGGGGCGATCTGCGCCAGCGCGTCCTATATCGACGCGCCGGCCGCCTGCCGCGCGGCGCTGCCGGAGGCGAGCCCGGGCATCTACCTGACGGCGTCGCTCGGGGTGACCTTCCCGTTCAACCTGCTGCTGGGGCTGCCGCTGTATTGGCAGGTGGGGGCGTGGCTCTACGGCTGATCGCGCAGCACCGACGCCAGCGTCACCAGCATCGAGGCGGTCGCCCCCCAGATATAGTGGCGGTCATGCGGCCAGACCCAGAACTCGCGCAGGCGCCCGCGGAACTCCTGCGCGCGGCGTTCCGGCGCCGCGGGGTCGAGCAGCTGAGCCAGGGGATATTCGAAGGCTTCCTCCACCTCGCCCGGATCGTGCCGCAGGTCCAAAGGCGGGCGCAGCAGCGCAACCACCGGCGTCACGCAATACCCGGTGCCGGTCAGCAGCGTCGGCAACCGGCCGAGTAGTTGCGGCAGTCCCGGGTCGAGCCCGACCTCCTCCTGCGCCTCGCGCAGCGCGGTCTGTTCGGGCGTCTCGCCCGGTTCCATCCGCCCGCCGGGAAACGAGACCTGGCCGGCATGGGATTTGAGCCGCGCCGAGCGCAGCGTCAGCAGGATGGTGGGTTCCGGATGCAGCACCAGCGGCACCAGCACTGCCGCGGCGACCACCTGGCCGCCGGCGCGCGCGGCGCGGGCGAAATCATCCTCGGGCGACGGGCGGTCGCGCGGCAGGCGGTCCGGGTCCGCCAGGCGCGCGCGGAGCCAGGCTGCGTCGAGTCGCAGCGCCGCCGCGCTCACTCCGCCGCCAGGTCCAGCGCCGGGGCCTCGTCGATCGGGAAGAACACGCCCTCGCTCCAGACGCCCAGCACCTCGCGCCCCTCCACCGTCTCGGGCTGCGCCAGCGCCACCAGTTCGTAGAAGACCGCGCGGCTGATGCGCGCCTCGAGCCCCGGACGCACCAGGATATACGGCCGCGGTTCGCGCGAACGCGGATCGAGGTGCACGCGAATCGGGTGGTTGGGCCCGGCCGTGACCATCTCATCGAGGTTGGTGCGGAAGGTCAGGCACTGCTGCGGTTTTGCGCAGCCGCAGTCACAATCGCGCCAGAACAACTCGACCGCCATGAAGGGCGCGTCCTCGACCTCGATCCGCCCGCGCTCGGCCGGCGTCTCGAGCCAATAGTCGCCATCCTCCCCGCGCTTGAGCACCGAGGCGAACAGGCAGACCAGCGGCTTCCGGTTGATCGGGCTGCCCTTGTAGAGCCAGGTCCCGTCGCGGGCGATGCGGATCGCGTAGTTTCCGCACTCCATCCTGGCACGCGCCAACAGCGCTCCGGCCGGCGGCCCGCCGCAGCCCGGTTTTTGCATCGCCTGGGGCGTCTGCGTGTCCTGCAGCATCATTGCATTCCGTCGCCCTTGCACTCAGCGTGGCCGATGCGAGCTAATTCCACCAGGGGGTGCACCGGCCGGTGCGCCTCCGCTACCGTCATATAGGGAGCCGGACCCGCATGAGTGAAGTGGCCGACGCACAGGATCCCGCCGCCTTGGTCGCCGAGGTCGAGGCGCTAGGCACCCGCCTGGCCCGGGTGCGGGAAGCCGTCGGCCGCGTCATCTTCGGCCAGGACCTGGTGGTGGAACGCGTGCTCATCACGCTGCTCTCGGGCGGGCACGTGCTGCTGGTGGGCGTGCCGGGGCTGGGCAAGACCAAGCTGGTGGACACGCTCGGCACCGTGCTGGGGCTCGACCCGCGCCGCGTGCAGTTCACGCCGGACCTGATGCCCGCCGATATCCTGGGCTCCGAGGTGCTGGAGGAGGACGCGCACGGAAAACGCGCCTTCCGCTTCATCAAGGGCCCGATCTTCTGCCAGCTGCTGATGGCGGACGAGATCAACCGCGCCTCGCCGCGCACCCAATCCGCGCTGCTGCAGGCCATGCAGGAACATCGCGTGGCGATCGGCGGCGAGATCCACGCCCTGCCCACGCCCTTCCACGTGCTCGCCACCCAGAACCCGATCGAACAGGAAGGGACCTACCCGCTGCCCGAGGCGCAGCTCGACCGCTTCCTGCTGGAAATCGAGGTCGGCTACCCCGACGAAGCCGCAGAGCGCGCCATGCTGCTGGCCACCACCGGTGCCAAGGAAGCGCGGCCCGTCCAGGCCATGACCGGCGCGGAACTGATCGCCGCCCAGGCGCTGATCCGCCGCATCCCGGTCGGCGAACAGGTGCTCGACGCCATCCTGAAACTGGTCCGCGGCGCCCGCCCCGAAACCACCACGCTGGACAGCGTGCGCCAACACCTCGCCTGGGGCCCCGGCCCACGCGCGGCACAAGCCCTGATGCTCGCCACCCGCGCCCGCGCCCTGCTCGACGGGCGCCTGGCCCCAAGCGTGGACGACGTGCTGGCGCTGGCCGAACCGGTGCTGCGCCACCGCATGGCCCTGACCTTCGCGGCCCGCGCGGACGGCATCCACCTGCGCGAGGTCATCGACGCACTCAAGGAGAGCGTGGCGTAAGTGCGCATGTGTGGCGCCTTGGAGAGGGGCTCTGCCCCTCTCCAAACCTCTCCCCGCCAGGGGGCTACGGCCCCCTGGACCGTGGGGTTTGAATCGGGGGATCTGGGGAGGGGCATCGTCGGTGATGCCCAGCGCGCGGGGCGTGCCATGCCCCTCCCCAAATCCCCCGATCAAATCGAGGGTTCCAAGGGCCTTAAGCCCTTGGCGGGTGGGGTCTGGGGAGGGCAGAGCCCTCCCCAGGCGACCGCACCATGAGCACCTCCGTCACCGTCCCCTGGGCCGAGGCCCTCGGCGCGGCGCTGCCGCCGCTGGTCGTGCAGGCCGAGCGTGTCGCCGCCACCGTCATGCAGGGTGTGCACGGGCGTCGGCGGCCCGGGCAGGGCGATGCCTTCTGGCAGTTCCGGCCGTACACGCCTGGCGACGCCGCGGCGCGGGTCGATTGGCGTCAGTCCGCCAAGTCCGATCGGTTGTTCGTGCGCGAGACGGAGTGGGAGGCCGCGCAGACGGTCGCGGTCTGGTGCCAGGGTGGTGCCGGCATGGACTGGCGCAGCCACAAGGATTTGCCGGCCAAGCGGGTGCGGGCCGAGTTGCTGCTGCTGGCGCTGGCGGCGCTGCTGTTCCGGGGTGGGGAACGGGTGCGCCTGTTCGGCCTGCCGCGCGCCTTCAGCGGGCGCGGGGCGTTGAACGCGCTGGCGCAGAACCTGCCGCGCCAGGCGGAACACGCCGATGATGGCCGCATTCCGCGCCATGCGCGCGTGGTGCTGTTCAGTGATTTCCTGGCGCCGTTGGACCAGACGCGCAATCGCGTGGCCGCGCTGGCATCGCGGTCCATCCGGGGCCATCTGGTGCAGGTGCTCGACCCTGCGGAGGAAACCCTGCCCTTCACCGGCCGTGTCCGTTTCGAAGGCCCCGGCAATGCGGAGCACGCTCTGGTGCCGCGGGTCGAGGGCGTGCGCGCCCTGTACGAGGAACGGCTCGCACGGCACCGGGATGGGTTGCAGGCGCTGGCCGCGGCGTCTGGCTGGTCCTTCGCGACGCATCGCACGGACCAGCCGCCGGAAGCGGCGTTGCTGGCGCTGCATCGCCGGCTGGCGCCCGGCTGATGTGGCAGGTCGGTCCCCTCGCCTTCGCGGCGCCGTGGCTGTTGCTGGCGCTGCCGGCTTTGCCGGTGCTGTGGTGGCTGCTGCGCGTGAGCCCGCCGGCGCCGAAGACGCAGACCTTCCCGGCGCTGCGCCTGCTGCAGGACCTGCCGCCGACCGAGGAGACGCCGCATCGCACGCCGTGGTGGCTTCTGCTGCTGCGCCTGGTGGCGGCGGCGCTGCTCATCATCGGGCTGGCGCGGCCGGTCTGGCAGCCGCAGGCGGGCGGTGGCGGGACGGGTCCGCTGCTGGTCGCGATCGATGATGGCTGGGCGGCCGCGCCGGATTGGCCGGCGCGCGCCGCATCGGCCGTGGCGGCGCTGGAGGCCGCGGGGCGCGAGGGCCGGCGCGTGGCGCTGCTCTCGACCGCGCCGCCAGCGAGTGGTGAGCCGATCGCCGCCACAGCGCTGATGCCGGCCGAAGAAGCCCGCGCGCGGATCGCCGCGCTGCGGCCGCGGCCCTGGCCGTCAGACCACGCGGCCGCGCTGGCCGCCTTCGTGGCCTTCCGCGCGGCAAATCCGGGGGGCATCGCGACGCTCTGGATCGCCGACGGCGTGGAACACGCCCCGCAGGGCGACGCCGCCGGCGCCTTCGGGGCTGCGCTGGCCGAGGCCGGGCCGCTCACCCTGGCCCGTGCCGAGGGCCGCCCCGCACGCATCCTGCCCCCGCCGCGTGCCGAGGCCGACCGCCTGGTGGTGCGTGCGCTGCAGACTCCCGCCGCCGGGCCGACCGAGGCCACGGTGCTGGCGCGCACCAGCGATGGGCGCGCCATCGCTTCCGCCGTGCTGGCCTTCCCGGCTGGCGCGACCAGTGCGGACGCGTCGCTCGACCTGCCGATCGAAATCCGCAACCAGGTGGTGCGGCTCGACCTCGAGCCCGAGGCCGGGGCGGCCGGCACCGTGCTCCTGGACGAACGCTTCCGCCGCCGCCCGGTGGGGCTCTCCGCCGCCATCGAGACCAGCGCGGATGCGCCGTTGACCGGCGACCTGTTCTACCTGGAGCGCGCGCTGGCGCCTTACGCCGAGATCCGGCGCGGCACGCCCGAAGCGCTGCTGGGCCGCCGCCTCGCGGTCATGGTGCTGGCCGACCGCGAGGTGCCCGAGGGCCGCGAGCGCGCCGCGCTCACCCGCTGGGTCGAGGAAGGCGGGCTGCTGGTGCGCTTCGCCGGGCCGCGCCTGGCCGAACGCCCGGACCCGCTGCTGCCGGTGGCGCTGCGTGCCGGTGAACGGCAATTGGGCGGCGCGCTGTCCTGGGACCGGCCGCAGTCGCTCGCTCCCTTCCCGGAGGGATCGCCCTTCGCCGGCCTGGTGCCCCCGGCCGAGGTCACGGTGGAACGCCAGGTCCTGGCGGAACCCTCGCCGCGCCTGACCGAACGCTCCTGGGCGCGGCTGTCCGATGGCACGCCGCTGGTGACCAGCGTCGCGCGCGGGCGCGGGCGGATCGTGCTGTTCCATGTCACGGCCAATGCCGAATGGTCGAACCTGCCGCTGTCCGGCCTGTTCGTGGACATGCTGCGGCGGATGGTCGCGCTGTCCGCCGGCGTGCAGGGGGCAGAGGGCGAGGCGCCGCTGGCCCCGTTGGAAATCCTGGACGGCTTCGGCCGGCTGGGTCCGGCGCCGCCGGCGGCCGCGCCCATTCCGGCGAACCGAGTGGAGGAGACAGTGGCCTCGCCACGCCATCCGCCAGGCTGGTACGGCACGCCGGGGCAGGCGGAGGACGCCGCCTGGCGCCGCGCCCTGAACCTCTCGGCGCACCTGCCGCCGCCGCGCGCCGCTGCCGCGCCGCCGCCCGGTGCGCGCGCCGACACGATCGGCGGCGTGCCCGGCGAACGCGACCTCGGGCCCTGGCTGCTGGCGCTGGCGCTGCTGCTGCTGGCGGCGGACCTGGTGATCTCCCTGGTGCAGCGCGGGCTGGTCGGGCCGCAATGGTCGCGTCGCACGGGCATGGCGGCACTGCTGCTGGCGGCGGCCCTCGCGCTGCCCGCCCATGCCCAGGCGCCCGAACCCGAGGGCGCAGCCGCCACCGCGACGCGCCTCGCCTACATCGTCACCGGCGATACGCAGGTCGACGAGATCTCGCGCCTCGGCCTGGCGGGCCTGTCGGATTTCGTGAACCGCCGCACCGCGGCCGCGCTGGCCGAACCGCATGCCGTCGTGCCGGGGCGCGACGACCTGTCATTGTATCCGCTGATCTACTGGCCGGTGCTGGCGGAAGCGGCGCAGCCCGACGCCGCCGCGGCGGCCGCGCTCAACACCTTCATGCGCAATGGCGGGATCATCCTGCTAGACACGCGCGATGAAGGCTCGGGCGAGGGCATGAACCCCGGCGGGCGTGCCGCGCTGCGGCGCGTGACGCGGGACCTCGCGGTGCCGCCGCTGGCACCGGTGGCCGAGGACCACGTGCTGAAGCGCGCCTTCTATTTGCTGCAGGACCTGCCCGGGCGCTTCGCCGGCGGGCAGGTCTGGGTGGCGCGCGACCAGGACCGCGCGAATGACAGCGTGAGCCCTGTGATCATCGGCGGGCACGACTGGGCGGCAGCCTGGGCCATGGATGCGCGCGGTCAGAACCCCTACGCCACCATCCCCGGCGGCGCGCGGCAGCGCATCCTGGCCTACCGGTTCGGCGTGAACCTGGTCATGTACGCGCTGACCGGCAACTACAAGGGCGACCAGGTGCATGTGCCGGCCATCCTCGAACGCCTGGGGAACTGAGATGTTCGTTCGTCCCTCAGACGGCGGGCGGGCCGCGTCCATGTTCCCGTTCGCGTTGCGCAGCAACGCGACATGGGGCCCGTGCGCGGCCCTTGTCTTCGCGCCCCGGGCTGTCGTCCGCGGGGCAAACGATGGTGTGGGCGCGGTCGCGCTTCGCGCTCGCGGCCTGATGCAGGCATCGGGCCGAAGGCATGATGCCGTCGAGGTATGCCCATGACCCAAACCATCGCCGGCATCGACTTCGCGCCCGTGCTGCCGCTCTGGCTGCTGGGGATCGCCGCCGCGCTGGCCGTCCTGGCATTGGTGCCGGCCGTGCTGCGGCGCGCGCGCGGCATCGTCTGGCGCGGCGTGTCCTTCGCGCTGATCCTGCTGGCGCTGGCCAATCCCCGCCTGGTCGAGGAAACCCGCGAGACCCGCCCCGACATCGCGCTGCTGGTGGTCGACCAGACCGATTCCACCACGATCGCGACGCGCACCGCGCAGATCGACGCCGCGCGGCGAGAGGTCGAGGCCCGCGCAGCCCGCCTGCCCGAACTGGAACTGCGCACCATCGAGGTGCCGGAAGGCGGCAACCAGGGCACCCGCCTGTTCGCCGCGATCGAGCGTGCGCTGGCCGAGATCCCGCGTGCGCGCCTCGCCGGCGTGATCGCACTCACCGACGGCCAGGCGCACGACATCCCCGCCGCCGCGCCCTTCGACGCCCCCTTCCACGCCCTACTGCCCGGCCGCGCGGGGCAGACAGACCGTCGCCTGCGTATCATCGAGGCGCCCGGCTTCGGCATCGTCGGCCGCACGGTCGAGATCCGCGTCGCGGTCGACGACCTCGGCGTGCCCAATGCGCAGGGTGCCGCGCGCCTGACCATCCGCCGCGACGGCGAGGCCGCGCGCAGCGAGAGCGTGCCGGTCGGGCGCGACCACCGCATCACCGTGCCGATCCAGCGCGGCGGCCCCACCGTGGTCGAGATCGAGGCCGAGCCCCGTCCCGGCGAGGTGGCGCTACGCAACAACCGCCAGGTGGTGACCATCAACGGCGTGCGCGACCGGCTGCGCGTGCTGCTGGTGAGTGGTGAACCGCATGCCGGCGAACGCACCTGGCGCCGCCTGCTCAAGGCCGACCCGAATGTGGACCTGGTCCACTTCACGATTCTCCGCCCGCCGGAGAAGGACGACCTGACGCCACTGAACGAACTCGCGCTGATCGCCTTCCCGGTGCGCGAGCTGTTCCAGGTGAAGCTGCGCGAATTCGACCTGATCGTGTTCGACCGCTTCTCCAACCGCGGCATCCTGCCGGTGGCCTACCTGCGCAACATCGCCGATTACGTGCGCGGCGGCGGCGCGCTGCTGATGTCGACCGGGCCGGAGTATTCCGGGCCGGTCTCGCTGGCGCTGACGCCGCTCGGCCAGGTGCTGCCCGCGCGCCCGGCGGGGCGGCAGAACGCGGTGGCGGAACAGGCCTTCCGCCCGCGCGTCTCGGCGCTGGGCTTCCGCCACCCGGTCACCGAGGGTCTTGTCGGCGCCAATACCGAGCAGGCCGAGGCGCAATGGGGCCGCTGGTACCGCTGGCTGCGCACCGAGGCGCGGTCCGGCAGCACCGTCATGGAAGGCCCCGACGGCGCGCCGCTGCTGGTGCTGGACCGCGTCGGCGAGGGCCGCGTCGCGCTGCTGCTGTCCGACCACATCTGGTTGTGGTCGCGCGGGCATGATGGCGGCGGCCCGCAGCAGGAGGTGCTGCGCCGCGTCGCGCATTGGCTGATGCGCGAGACCGAATTGGAAGAAGAAGACCTGACCGCGCGCATCGAAGCCGGCCGCCTGACCGTCACGCGCCGCAGCCTCGATGCCGGCCCGCCACCCGAATTCAGCATCACGGCACCGGACGGCACCATCACCCGCGCGCGGCCCGAGGAAGCCGGCGGCGGCCGCGCGACGCTGAGCGTGCCCGCGACACAGCCCGGGGTGTGGCAGGCTGGCGACGGGCGGCGCACCGCTTTCGCGGCCTCGGCGGCGGCGAACCCGCTCGAGATCGCGGACCTGCGCGCCGACCCCGAACGCCTGCGCCCGCTGCTGGCAAGCACCGGCGGCGCGGCGCGTTTCATGGGCGATGCGGCGGCGCCGGCGATCCCGGAACTCCGCCGCGTGGCGGCCGGGCGCGATGCGGCGGGCGCGGGCTGGATCGGCCTGCGCCGCAACGGGGACCACACGGTTACCGGCATCAGCGCGCTGCCGTTGCTGCCCGCCTGGCTGGCGCTCGCGCTGGTACTGGGGGCCGCGGTGATGGCCTGGCGGCGTGAGGGACGGTAGCGCCCGCGCCCTGCGCCGGCTCGCGCGGCCGTTATTCCCGGCTGTCCTGCAGGTAGGCGTTGTTGACCGGCTCGAAGTTCGGGGGCGCGGACCCTTGGCCCTGCTGGACCGTGTGGGTCAGTTCATGCGCAAGCAACCCGCGGCCCAGCAACGTCTGGGTGTTGCTGCCGAAATGAACATCGACCCCGGTCGTGAAGGCATTGGCCGACAGGATATCGCCATGCTGCAGGGCCATGCCGGGCTCCGCCGGAACGCTGTTCAGCCGCCCGGTTTCGCCGTCGGGGCGATAGACACGGACCACGGACCCCAGCTCCGTATCGCGGGGCTGCGCACCGGCAAGGTGCGCATTGCCGAGCACCGGAGGAGACGATGACGAACCGGACATGGGCGTTCTCCTGAGCACATGCTGCGTCACAGTGAACGCTCAGACGATCCACTGACGCAAGAAATGCGCGAAGCGGCCCCCGGCAATCCAGTGTTTCCGCCTGGGGGCGAAGGGGGGTAGAAGGCGGCATGAGACGAATCCTTGCCCTGCTGCCCCTGCTCGGCGTGGTGCCGCTGCCGGGGCTTCCTTTCGGCCCCGCGCCGGCGCAGGCGCAGTTCACCGGCCCGCCGCCGGCCGCCCCCGCGGCGCGGCGCGCGCCGCCACCCGCCCTGCCGGGGCTCGCGGCACGCCGCGCACCGGAGCCCATCCCGGGCGACCCGAACGCCAACCTGGCGCCGACCGCCGCGCTGTTCGACGCGATCAACCGCGGCGACCTGGCCGCGGCGCGGGACGCCGTCACGCGCGGCGCGAGCCTCGAGGAACGCAACGTGCTCGGCCTGACCGCGGTGGATGCCGCGGTCGACCAGGGGCGCAACGACATCCTGTTCTTCCTGCTCGCCGCCCGGTCGACGGCGCGCGGCCCGGCCCCGCCGGCTGAGGCATCCCTCACCGCCGCGCAGCGCGCCGCGCGCGACCGTGCCCTGCAGGCCGAGGCGGCACGGGCTGCACAGGCAGCGGCGCGCGCGCAGGGTGCGGTGGGCGGGCGCGCGGCGCCGGCGCCATCGATGCGCCCGCGCCTGTTCGCCAATGATGGCGGCACGCCGCGGCCGGAGGCGGGGTTCCTTGGCTTCGATATCGGGCGCGGCGTGGCGGCGCCGCGCGCGGCGCGACGGGGCTGACCGCAGCGACCGGGCGGGTCGCGGCCGGCCATTCCTTCGATACGTCGCCTCGGTGAGGGCAGTCGTGCCGGCGTGCGCCGGGCAGGCTATTCGGCGGCGAGTGCCTGCGGGACCGCATCCGGGTTGCGCAGCTGCACCAGCGTGAAGATACCCGCCGGCGGGCAGGCTTCCATGCGCTCGACCGTCGTCACCTCGGGGTCGAGCAGGTCGCGCAGCGCGAAATCAGGGTGCCAGCCGAGCCGGCGCGACAGCGGCGCCATGGCACGCTCGATCCACCAGCGTGGGCCGCCCTCGGCGGCGAAGTGGTTCACGAACAACAGGTGGCCGCCCGGGCGCACCACGCGCGACATTTCGATGAACAGCTTCTTGGCGTCCGGCACGACGGAGGCGGTGAACATCGCCACTGCGATGTCGAAGGACCCGTCGGCGAAGGCCATGTGCTCGGCGTCCATCTCGAGCAGGCCGCGGACATTGGCCAGCTGCTCGGCCTCGACGCGCTGCTTGGCCTTCTCGAGCATCTCGCGCGAGAGGTCGATGCCGACCACCTGCAGGTCGCGCCGGTACAGCGGCAGCGCGAGGCCGGTGCCGACGCCCACTTCCAGAACGCGCGGACCCGCCAGGCGGTTCACCGCGGCGACGGCGCGGCGCCGCCCGAAGCCGGACACGCCGCCGAAGACGGTGTCGTACACGCCGGCCCAGCGCCGATATGCCTCACGCACGCTGTCGGCATCGAGCGCTGCGCGCGCGTGCCCGCGTTCCTCGGCCCCCTTGGCCATCCCGATGTCAGCCATCGAACCCCTCATGCGCGGCGCCGAATGGGCGGCCGCGAGGACGGCGCGCCCGGTCACGGGCCCGCAAGCCGCCTCGCTAGACCAGCGGCGCCCGCGGCGCAAGCGCCGGGACTGCGCGCAGCCATTTGCCTTCAGGGCGTGGCCTTGCGGGCGCGGTCGGGCAGCGCGACCAGCAGCCCGCCCACCGCAATGACGACCATGCCCAGCAGCGTGACCAGATCGGGGTAGTCGGCAAAGACCAGCATGCCGGCCAGCACCGCCCAGATCATCTGGGTATAGGACATGGGGGCGAGCAGGCTGACCGGCGCGCGGGCGAAGGCCAGCACCATCAGCCCATGCCCCACGCCGCCCAGCACGCCGAGCAGCACCAGCACGCCCCAGCCGCCGGCCGAGGGCCAGGACCAGGCACCGGGCAGGATCGCGGAGGTGACGATGGCTGCCGCCAGGCTGGTGTGCAGGATGGTGGTGCGCGGGTCGTCGATGGAGGCCAGTTTCCGCGTCAGGATCTGGTAGACGGCGAACAGCGCGGCGGTGCCGAGCGGCAGCAGCATGGCCCAGTGCACCGGTTCGCCCGCGAACAGGAAAGGCGGGCGCAGCAGCACCAGCACGCCGAGCAGCCCGACCACCACGCCGGTCCATCGCCGCCAGCCCACGCGTTCCTTCAGCCAGACGGCGGCCAGCGCCACCGTAAGCAGCGGGGAGGCGAAGCCCACTGCCGTCGCGTCGGCGAGCGGGATGTGCACCAGCGCCACGGTGAACAGGTAGTTGCAGGCGGCCAGGATCAGGCTGCGCAACGTCTGCAGCCCCGGCGCGCGCGACCGCCAGGGTACATGGCCCGTGGCAATGCGCAGCGCGATCGTCACGGTCAGGAAGCCGAACAGGAAGCGCGCCCACATCACCTGCGGCACGGCGAAATGCGCCGTCAGCAGCTTGATGATGGTGTCCATGACGACGAAGGTCGCCAGCGCCGCGAGTTGCAGCGCGACCCCGGCGAGGCGCGATTGCATGATGGGCGCAGCATCGCTGGGTTTCGCCGCGCGCGGAAGCCGTGATGTTCCTTGCACGGTCAGGTGCTGCGTGCGGAACCTCTACGCTCTTTTTTCCAACGCCGGCACGCGTCTCCGGGTGCTTGGCTTGCCGCCGCGTGCTGTCGCACCAAGCGCATCAGCGCAGGCGGCGACGGCAAGGGCCGCGGGTCGGGGCACTGCCCCGACGCCCACCCGACGTCTGAGGGCCGAAAAAACTACGCCGCGTCTTCGCGACGATCCCGCGGCTTCACATAGGCCAGCGCCGCGTGTTCCGTGCAATACGGCTTGCCGGCCATCGGGTCGGCACCGCAGAAGCGGAAGCCCTGGGTGCCCGGCTCACCGATCGGCCAGCAGCAAGACCGCGCGCCGATGCGCGGGCGCGCGCTCGGGAAGCTACGCACCACCGGCGCGGCGCTCGCTTGCGGCGGCGGGGCGGGCGGCGGCGCCTGGCGGATCGCCGTCGGCTGCACCAGGCGCTGCATCGGCACGGGTGCGGGCCGCGGTGCGCGGGGCGCGGGGGCCGGGCGTGGCATTGCGTCGCGGCGGATCGGGCTCGGCCGGGCCGACAGGTTCAGCCGGTGCGCCTTGCCGACCACGGCATTCTTCGAAATGCCCATGCGGCGCCCGATCTCGGCCGTCGAATGGCCCTCGGCCCAGAGCGCCTTCAGGCGCTCGATCGCCTCCGTCGTCCAGTCCATGGCTTGGTCCCCCTTCTGTCCCCCGACACAACATACGGTAGGCCAAACCGCGTCGCGGACACAAGTTCTGCGATGCCCCGCGCGTGCAGTTTCCTGTGGACAAGCCGGGGGCGAAGTTTGCTTGCATTGTGCAAGCTTCCGGCGCCTGATGCCGCGGCCCGCTCCAGGATCCCCATGCCCCGTATCGACTTCGCCCGCATGCGCTGCCCCGTCGCCCGTGCCATGGCTATCCTTGGCGAGCGCTGGACCATCCTGCTGCTGCGCGAGGCCTTCGCCGGCACCACCCGCTTCGATGCCTTCGAACGCAACCTCGGCATCGCGCCCAACATCCTGTCGGCGCGGCTGGCCGCGCTGGTGCGGCACGGGTTGCTGGAACGCCGGCCGGAGGGCGGGCGCCATGCTTACCACCTGACCGATCGCGGGCGGGATGCCTTCCCGCTGTATCTCGCGATCCGCGACTGGGGGGCGCGACATTTGTCGGGGCCCGAGGGCCCGCCGACCATCATGGTGGACCTCGCGACCGGCGCGCCGGTGCCCGCGCCGGCGCCGCGGCGCGCGGATGGGTCCGCGATCCGGCCCGAGGATGTGCGCATCCTGCCCGGCCCCGGTGCGAACGAGGCGATCCGCCGCCGCTTCGGGGAGGACGCCGCACATGGCTGAGACCATCGCCGCCGCTGCGCCGCCGCCCGGGCGCGTGCGGCGCATCCTGGCGCTGGCCGCGCCCACCACGCTGCTGGCGGCGACACAGGTCGCGGCCCTGCTGATCGAACCCTGGCTGGCGGCGGGGCAGGGCACGCTGGCCCTGGCCGGCTGGGCCGTCGTGCTGCCCTTCGCGCTGCTGCTGGGGCAGATGTCGGCCGGGGCGATGGGCGGCGGCGTGGTGTCCGCCATCGCGCGCGCGCTGGGTGCGGGCAAGCGGGACGAAGCGGCCGCGCTGGCCACCCATGCGCTGGTGATCGCCTGCGCCGGGGCGGCACTGTTCGCCATCCCGCTCGCGGTGTTTCCGCGCAGCATCCTGGGGCTGATCGGGGGCGCGGAGGCGGCCGGGGCGGCCGCGGCCTATTCCGCCTGGCTGTTCGGCGCGGGGGCATTGCCGGCCTGGCTGACCAATACCCTGGCGTCGATCCTGCGCGGCGGCGGGCGGCATGCGCTGGCGGCGCGGGGCGTGATCGGCGCCTGGCTGGCCTTCCCGCCGCTGGCGTGGGTGCTGATGGAACCGCTGGGCATGGGCCTGGCCGGGGCGGGGCTGGCCTTCGCCCTGACCATGACCGGGTCGGCCGCGGTGATGGCGGCCGTCGTGATGGCGGGCGGCGCGGGCTTCACGCCGAACCTGCGCACGCCGCTGCGGGCTGCGCTGTTCCATCGCATCCTGTCGGTCGGGCTGGTCGCCTGCGCCATGGCCACCATCGCGAACCTCGCGACCATTCTGGTGACGGCGCGCATCGCGCATCATGGGGCGGCGGCGGTGGCGGGGTACGGGATTTCGGCGCGGATCGAGTTCCTGATGATCCCGCTGGCCTTCGGCGTAGGGTCGGCGCTGACCGCGCTGGTCGGGCGCGCGGTGGGGGCGGGGGATTGGGCCGAGGCGCGGCGGATCGCCTGGACCGGCGGCGCGCTGGCGTTCGGCGTGACGTCCGCGATCGCCATCCCGGTAGCGATCTTTCCCGCCGCCACCGCGGCCGCCTTCACCGACGACCCCGCGGTGCGCGCCATCGCGACGCAGGCGCTGTCCATCATCGCCTGGGCCATGCCGGGCTTCGGGATCGGCATGGCGCTGTATTTCGCGGCCATGGGAGCGGGGCGGATGGCCTGGCCGGTGGCGGCGGGGCTGTCGCGCATCGCGCTCGCGGTCGGCGGCGGCTGGGTACTGGGGGATTGGATGGGCTTCGGGCTGACCGGGCAGTTCGTGGCGGTGGCGCTCGGCATCACCGCCTATGGCGGGGTGTGCGCGGCGGCGGTGCGGCCCGGGGTCTGGCCGGGCGGTGCGGCAGCCCGGGCGCCCGCGGTCCCCGGACGGCACCCCCAGAACGGGTGATGTCACGGCACCCCGGACTGGTCTAAGCCCGGCTGACGCTGTCCGAGGCCCATCATGCGCGCCCGCCTTGCCTGCCTGCTGCTCCTGCTGCTGGTGACCGCGCTGCCGGCGGCGGCGCAGGTCCGTCTGTTGCCTGCGCTCGACACCTCGAGCCCCTACGCGACGATCCAATCCTTCACCACAGAGACGCAGCGGCTGGCGGCGTTGTTCGCGGCCTATCGCGCCAACCCGAACCACGCGACCGGGCTCGTGCTGCGTGACGCGGTGCATCGCGCCTCCGACCAGTTGCTCGACCTGACAGACGTGCCGGCCGCGACACACCGCAAGGTGGGTGCGCGGGCCCTGGCGGAGCTGGCGGACATCCTCCTGCGCCTGCCCGAGATCGCGCCGGACAGCATCCCCGGCGCGCCCGGACAGCCCCGGGGCCCGCTGCCCACGCGCTGGACCCTGCCGGGGACCGAGATCCGCATCGAACGCGTCGGCGGCGCCGACGCCCCGCCGGACTACCGCTTCTCGCGCGCATCCATCGCGCGGCTGGCCGAATTCCACGCCCAGGTGATGGACCAGCCGCCGCTGCGTCCTGCCGCCATGACGAACTGGCGCGAGGCGCAGATCCAGATGGCCGGACCGCTGTTCTCGCCCGACCTGATCGCCGGGTTGCCGGCGCCGCTGCGGCGCACGGTGCTCGAGACCCCGGTGTGGAAGATCCTGGCCTCGGCCGCGCTGATCGCCACCTCGCTGCTGGTGCCGCTGGCCTGGGGCGGGCTGGTGCGGCGTTGGGCACGCCATGCCGCGCCGCTGCGCCGCGTGCTGCGCTGGCTCAGCGTGCCGCTGGTCCTGGCGCTGTCGGTGGCGCTCGCGCATGTGATCATCGATGGCGAGGTCAACCTCAGCGGCCCGCTGTCCGATGCCGAGACGCTGAGCGCCACCTTCCTGCTGCACATCGCCGGTGCCTGGGCGGCGATCCTGGCCTGCCGCCTGGTGGCGGAGGCCATCATCGCCTCGCCGCGCGTGCCGGACGACAACTACGACGCGCATCTGCTGCGGCTGCTGGCGCGCATCGGCGGGCTGATCGCGGCGGCGACCGTGTTGGTCTATGGCGCCAATGCCATCGGCATCCCGGCGCTGGGGCTGGTGGCGGGGCTGGGTGTCGGTGGCATCGCGGTCGCGCTGGCGTCCCAGTCCACCGTCGAGAACCTGTTCGGCGGCGTGTCGATCTTCGCCGACCGGCCATTCCGCGTGGGCGACACCATCCGCTTCCAGGCCGCCAACGGGCGCGTCGAATCCATCGGGCCGCGGTCGACGCGCATCCGCGGGCCCGACGGCACGCTGACCACGGTGCCGAATGCGGACATCGCCAAGGCCCATGTCACGAACCTGTCGGTACGCAGCCGCTTCCTGTTCGACCACCGTGTGACGCTGCCGCCATCGCTCAGCGAGGCAGAGGTCGCGCGCGTCCTCGCGGCGCTGCACGCATTGCTCATGGACCACCCGATGGTCGTGAAGGACGATCGCATCCCGCGCGTTCGACTGGTGGCGTTGACGCCCGAGACGATCGAGATCCAGGTCTATGCGCATGTCGATGCCGCCGACCAGGACCGCTTCCTGGAGGTGCAGGAAGCGCTGCTGCTGCGCATCATCGAGCGGAGGCGCACCGCACAGGCGCCGGGCACTGCCGCCGCGGGCGCGGGCACGGCGATCGCGGCCGGGTAAGTCGCGCGGACCACCGGCCCGGCATTGCCGCCTTCCGTGCGCACCGCCCCCCGCGCTATAGGGGCGCGTGAGCCCCGCCCCGCCCTTCTGGCGCGCCAAGACGCTCGACGCCATGACCCGCGCCGAATGGGAGAGCCTGTGCGATGGCTGCGGGCGCTGCTGCCTGCACAAGCTGCGCGACGACGAAACCGACCGGCTGGCCTTCACCAATGTCGCGTGCCGGCTGCTGGATGCGGAGTCCTGCCGCTGCAAGGACTACGCGAACCGCAAGCGCCGCGTGCCCGACTGCGTGAAGCTGACGCCCACGCGCATCGCGGGCATCGACTGGCTGCCGCCGACCTGCGCGTACCGCCTGGTGCGCGACGGGCAGGACCTGCCCTGGTGGCACCCGCTGGTCTCCGGCCGCGCCGAGACGGTGCACGAGGCCGGTGTCTCGGTGCGCGGTCGCGTGGTGGCCGAGCGCGCGGCCGGCGATTTCGAGGATCATGTCGTGACCTGGCCTGGCCGCTGGCCGGCAGGAGCACGTCCACAGGCGAAGACAAGGAAAGCAGGATGAAGAACGCGATCTATGGCGGCGTGAACGCCGCGGTGCTGAGCGCGATGGGCCCGGACCTCGCGCCGGACCTCGACCGCATGGCGGCCCATGCGCGCTGGCTGCTCGCCAATGGCTGCAACGGCCTCGGCGTGCTGGGGACGACGGGGGAGGCGAATTCCTTCGGCCTGCACGAACGCAAGCAGATCCTGGAAGGGCTGATTTCGCGCGGCATTCCGGCGGCGAAGATGATGCCCGGGACGGGCTGCGCCTCGCTGACCGATTCCGTGGAACTGACGAAGCATGCACGCGATGCCGGCTGCCCCGGCGTGCTGATGCTGCCGCCCTTCTACTACAAGGGCCCGTCCGATGACGGGCTGTTCGCCTGGTTCAGCGAGGTTGTGCAGCGCGTGGGCGGCGGCGTCGCGATCTACTTGTACCATTTCCCGCAGCAATCGGCGGTGCCCTTCAGCCTCGACCTGATCGGGCGGCTGCTGAAGGCATTTCCGGGCGTGATCAAGGGCGTGAAGGATTCCTCGGGCGACTACGCCAACATGGCCGCGATGGTGCGCGAATTCGCTGCCGAGGGGTTCGAGGTCTATTCGGGCAGCGACGAGTTCCTGCAGCAGATCCTGGCCGAGGGTGGCGCGGGCTGCATCACCGCGGCGTCCAACGCGAACAGCCATTGGGGCGGGATCGTCTATGCGCAGCGCACCGGGCCGGAGGCGGATGCCGCGCAGGCGACGCTGACGGCCACGCGCCGCGCGGCGACCTCGGTGCCGCTCATTCCCGGCCTGCGCGAGATCATCGCGCGCAGCACCGGCGATGCCGGCTGGCGCGTGATCCGCCCGCCGCACCTGCCGCTGACGGCCGAGCAGGCGGACAAGGTCTGGGCCGCGTGGTCGGCCGCGGGCGCGATCCCGCTGCCGGGCATGGCGGCTGCGAAGGCGGCGGCGGAATGACGGCGCCCGACAACCGCAGCGCCGAAGCGCTGGATCGGCCGCCGCAGGCCGGCAAACCGCTGCGCTGCCGCGAACCTGCCATCGCCACGGTCCAGGTGGACGACGACAACGTGCGCGTGACCCGGTGGGATTTCCCGCCGGGCTCCGAGACCGGCTGGCATCGCCACGGCATGGCCTATGTCGTCGTGCCCGTGAATGACGGCGAGATGCTGCTGGAACTGCCCGGCGGCCAGACGGCGTCGGCGCAGATCAAGGCAGGCGTCGCCTATGCGCGCGCCGCCGGCGTCGAGCACAACGTGGTGAACGCGGGCGCCACGGCCTTCTCCTTCGTGGAGACGGAGCTCAAGCACCTGATCGGGTGATGCGTCGCGCGGGCAGCGTCACCAGCGCCAGCCCCGCGAAGACCAGCGCCGCCGCCGGGATGGTCAGCCATCCCGGCCTCTCGCCGAACAGCGCCCAGCCCCAGACCAGACCCGTGAGCGTGACCACGTAGCCGGTCTGCGACGTGACCACGCCGCCATGCGCGGCGAGCGACCGGAAATAGATCATGAAGGCCAGCGCCGTCGCTGCGCCCTGCAGCGCGCTGACCGCCAGGCCATCCATCGGCGGCAGGCGCAGCTGACCCATCAGCGCGGCGAAGACCGCCGCCTGCACCGTGCCCGCGGCCAGCGTACCGGTGGCGAGTGCCAGCGGCGGCGCGCCACGCGGTGCCAGCTTCACTGCCAGCAGGTTCGATGCCGCGTAGCAGACCGGCGTGAGCGCGGCGAGCACTGCCCAGGGCAGCACGCGCGGATCGGGCAGCGCAGCACCGGGGCTCATGGCGAGCAGCACGCCCGACAGGCCGAGCGCGGTGCCGACCACGCGCCGGCGCGTCATCCCCTCCAGCCCCAGCAGCGCCGCGCCCAGCACGGTCAGCATCGGCGAGAGCGGCACCAGCAGCGAGAAGAACCCCGCCGGCACGTATTGCAGCGCCGTGAACCCGACCAGGTTCGCGAGCGCCAGGCCGAACAACCCCGACACCGCATAGTGCAACAGGTGTGCGCCCGTATGCGGTACGGCGATACCGCGCGCGCGACACACCGCGAACAGGATGATCGCGCTGATGCCGCCGGCGCAGGTCGCGATCAGCAGCGGCGGCCAGCCCGCACCGGCCAGGTGCTTCACGAAGGCGGGCGTGGCGCCCCAGATCGTGCCGAGCAGCAGCAGCGGCGGCAGCGGTCGCAGCGCAGGATGCATTCAGTCACACGTCATCGCGCGCGAGCCGCTGTCAAGCGGTTGAACGCTTCATCATCGCTGCGCCATGGTGTGCGCATGGAGCCTGTCGATTCGGAAACTGTCGTGCTGCGCCCGGGTGTGTTGGGATCGGAGGTGGATTGCCCGGTGCGCTGGTGCCGGTCCTCACGCGCGCGGCGCGTCAGCCTACGCATCGATGCACGCGCCGGCGCGGTGGTGGTCACGCTGCCGATGCGCACGGCGCGGCGCGCGGGCATGTCGCTGCTGGCAACGCACGCCGCCTGGGTGATGCAGCGCCTGGCGGCGCTGGCGCCGCCGCTGCCCTTCGCGCCGGGCGTCGAGATCCCGCTGGGGGGCCGCCCGCACGTGATCCGCCACGACCCCGCCGCGCGTGGTGGTGCCTTCCTCGATGGCGCGACCATCGTGGTGTCGGGCGCGGCGGAATTCCTGCCGCGGCGCGTGCGCGACTTCCTGCGCGCCGAGGCGAAGCGCCGCATCGCCCTGCTGGCGGAAGGACACGCCGCCACGCTCGGCGTGAAGATCGCCGCCATCCGGCTGAAGGACACCAACAGCCGCTGGGGGTCCTGCGCGCCGGACGGCACGCTGGCGTTTTCCTGGCGGCTGGTCATGGCGCCGGGAGACGTGCTGGACTACGTGGTGGCGCATGAAGTCGCGCATTTGCGCGAACTGAACCATTCCCCACGCTTCTGGGCACATGTCGAGCGCCTGACGCCGAACCGCGAGAAGGCGCAGGACTGGCTGCGCGACAACGGCCCCGCCCTGCTGCGCATCGGCTGAGGCGGCGCTATATCCTCCGCATCCACGGAGGATTCCCATGAAGGCGATCGGCTTCACCAAATGCCACCCGGCCGACCACCCGGAGGCGTTGCTCGACCTCGATGTGCCCGATCCCGCGGCACCCGACGGACACGACCTGCTGGTCGAGGTGCGCGCCGTGTCGGTGAACCCCGTCGACACCAAGCGGCGGCGCAGCGAGGAACCACAGGGTGGCCCGCGCATCCTGGGCTTCGACGCCGCCGGCGTGGTGCGCGCGGTGGGGCCCGCCTGCACGCTGTTCGCCCCGGGGGAGGAGGTCTTCTACGCCGGCGTCGTCACGCGCACGGGCAGCAATGCGCAGTTGCAGCTGGTCGATGAGCGCATCGTCGGGCGCAAGCCGCGCAGCCTGACCTTCGCTGAGGCGGCGTCGCTGCCGCTGACCACCATCACGGCCTGGGAAGGGCTGTTCGACCGCATGGGCCTGCAGGAGGGCGGCGGCGCCGGCGATGCGCTGCTGGTGCTTGGCGGTGCGGGCGGCGTGGGGTCGATGGTGACGCAGCTGGCACGCCAGCGCACCGGGCTCGTGGTGGTCGCGACCGCGTCGCGGCCCGAGACGGCCGCCTGGTGCCGCGACATGGGCGCGCATCACGTGGTGGACCACCATGGCGACATCGCCGCGCAGATGAAGGCGCTGGGGCTGAAGGGCGCGCGCTATGTGTTCTCGACCAACACCACGGCGCGCAACTGGGGGCAGTTGGTCGAGGCGGTCGCGCCACAGGGGAAGATCGTGCTGATCGAATCCCAGGCGCCGATCGATGCGCGCGACCTGATGCGCAAGTCGGTGTCGCTGCATTGGGAACTGATGTTCACGCGCCCGATGTTCGGCACGCCGGACATGGTCGAACAGCACCGGCTGCTGGATGCGGTGGCGGAGCTGGTGGATCATGGGCGCATCCGCCACACCATGACGCGCAACCTCGGCCCGATGACCGCGGCACGACTGCGCGAGGCTCATGCACTGGTGGAAAGCGGCACCATGATCGGCAAGGTGGTGCTTGAAGCGATCTAGGCGCGCACTGCTCGCCGCCGGCGGCGCGCTGGCGCTGCCGGGGTGCTCGCCCGCGCGCATCGCCGCGGCGCTCACGCCGTCCGGCGGATATGTCGTGCGGCGCGACATCGCCTATGGCCCGCTGCCGCGGCACCGCGTGGATGTCTACACGCCCGAGGCCGCGGCCGCCGATACGCCCGTGGTCGTGTTCCTCCATGGCGGCGCATGGCGCAACGGATCGAAGGACACCTACGGCTTCCTGGGCGAGGCCTTCGCGTCGCGCGGGATCGCGACAGCAGTACCGAACTACCGGCTCTACCCGCAGGTGCGCTTCCCGACCTTTGTCGAGGATTGCGCGCTCGCGATGAGCTGGGCGGCAGGCGCACCCGACCTGCCAAGCGGTGCGCGCGTGCTGGCGGGACATTCGGCCGGCGCGCATATCGCCATGCTGCTCGCGCTCGACCCGCGCTGGGGCGTGGCGGCGCCGGCGGGCGTGGTGGGCATCGCCGGACCCTACGACTTCCTGCCGCTGCGGGCAGGCGGCTTCCTGGCGGACCTGTTCGGCGGCACCAACCGTGCCGAGACCCAGCCCATCACCTTCGCCGATCGTCCCGGCCCGCCGATGCTGTTGCTGCACGGTCTGGCCGACCGGACAGTGCTGCCGGAACAGAGCGAGCGCCTCGCCACCCGCCGACGCGCCGCGGGATACAGGGCGCAGGTCATCACCTATGGCGATGTGGGGCACATCGACATCATCGGATCTCTGCTGGCGCCGCTGCGGCCGGTGGCGCCGCCGGTGCTGGCGGATATCGCGGAGTTCGTCCGCAGCATGGCGGGGGATTGAGGCATGGCGCAGGGCATCGCATCGCTGCGACGCATCGTCCTGGGGTTCTGGGCGGTATCGGTTGCGACGGTCGCAGGCGCCGTGTGGCTGTCGGCGGCGACCGGGGACTGGATGTGGCTGGCGCGGTCGGGTGCGATCCTGACCGCGCTCGGCCTTCTTCTGGCGTCGCGCAAGATCCTGATCGCGCGCAACGACCTGCTGGCGCTGCTGCACGACATGGAACGCGCGGATGGTGCCGAGCGCACCGCGCGCCTGGCGTCCTTCAAGCAGCTGCAGAAGGATATCGACCGGCAGGTGCTGGAGAAGGCGGGCTTCGCGCTGCTGATCATAGGCACGCTGATCTGGGGCTTCGGCGACCTGGTCGGCCGGCTGTAGTCAGCCGGTCGCGACACCAGCGGCGCGCGCCTTGTCGACCAGGTACGCCCGGGCGGCCTGCATGTCGTCGAGCGTGCCGAAGGCGTTGGTGTAGGCGCCGCGATAGCCGCGCGATTCCAGCAGCGCGAACATGGCGCCGAAGTCGAAGTCGCCCTGGCCGGGAACCAGGTGCTCCTCGAAGCCGTTGCGCCAGCAATCGGCCAGGCGGACCTCCTTCACGCGATCCAGCGGGACGGCATCGACGAAGCCCTGCACGCCCGGCGGCAGCAGATGCGCATGGTTGGCGGTGAAGGACAGCGCGAAGGATGGCGAGTGGATCGCGTCGTAGCAGTAGCGCCATTCGTCAATGCTGCAGGCGAGGTAGTGGACCTCGGCATTGTCGGGTTCGCGGTTGAGGTTCTCGAGCAGCAGCAGCGCGCCGTGCTGCTCGGCGTGCTTGACCATGCGTGCAAGGCGGTCGCGCCCGGCTTCCATGCGCATCGGCACGTCGGCGGTGAAGTGGTAGCCGGCATGGACCACGATCCACTGCGCATCGAGCTTCGGCGCGACCTCGATATAGGCGCGCAGGTAGGCGTCGACCGCCTCGCTCAGGAAGGGCGAGTATTCGGCGACGTTCACGGCCGAGAGCGTGTGCAGCGCGATATGCACGCCATTCGCCTTCGCACGCGCGCGGATGTCGCGGCAGCGCGCATCATCGAACAGCGTCACGGCGTTGGCGCCGGTGTCGAGCTGGATATCGATGTGGCGTACCTGGTTGCGCGCGGCCCAGTCGATCGCGTCCTCAAGCTTCAGCTTGCGCCCGACATCGACGCCGATGCGGTCGATCAATGACATGGCTTCCTCCGTTCATTCTTGATGCCGGTTTACATCTCCGGGGGGCGATGGCAACGTTTCAGCGTCCAAGACCGTAGCGTATCCGCCGCGACCGTCGAAGGCGGCCGGCACCATCGCAGTTGGGAGGAAGCCGGATGTTCCTGATCGACAGGCGACAGATGCTCGCGCTCGCGGCGTGGTCCGCAGCAGCGAGCAAGGCCTACGCGCAAGCGCCCATGCACCCGCAGGAACGCGAGCTCTATGAAGCCGCGAAGCGCGAGGGCGAGATCACCTGGTACACCGGCCAGTACAGCGCCGATGCCTCCGAGGCCGCCGGGCGCGCCTTCAACGAACGCTATCCGGGCGTGCGCTGCAACGTGGTGCGCAGCACGTCACAGGTGGCCTTCCAGCGGCTGTCGCAGGACTTCCGCGCCGGCGTCGGGCAGTGCGATGTGTTCTCCTCGACCAATGGCGGGCACTACATCCAGCTGAAGCGGCAGAACCGCCTGGTGCGATTCCGCCCGGTGAATGCTGATGGGCTGCTGCCCATCCTGCGCACGCCCGACCCGGACAATTTCTTCCAGTCCTCCTTCCTCGGCATCTACCTGATGGGCCACAACACCAACCTGGTGTCGGAGGCCGAGGCGCCGAAATCCTGGACCGACGTGCTGGATCCGAAGTGGAAGGACAAGCTCGCGGTCGGGCATCCGGGCTTCAGCGGCGCGATCGGGCTCTGGGCGCTTCAGATGCGCACCATGTTCGGCCCCGACTACCTCCGCCGGTTCGAACGCAACAAGCCGCAGGTGGGGCGTTCGTCGATCGACCCTGTCACCATGATGACGGCGGGCGAGCGGTCGGTCGGCGTGGCGGTGCCCTCGGCGTCCACGTTGTTCGCGGCGTCGCGCGGCAATCCGCTGAAGCTGATCTACCCGACCGAGGGCGTCATCGCCGCGCTGTCGCCGTCGGCGATCCCGACCAATGCGCCGCACCCCAACGCGGCGAAGCTGTTCCAGGAATTCCAGACCGGCCCGGCGCTGTCCACCGCCGTTCGCCTGCTGTTCAACGAAAGCATCCGCCCCGACGTGCCGCCGCCGGAGGGCTCGCGTCCGCTCGACCAGGTGACGATGCTCGCGCCCACGCTGGAGCAGGCCGAGCGCGGCGTGCCGGAGGTGCGCGAGCAATGGCGCGAGATCTTCGGCGTCTGACGTGAGCGCATCGGCGCGGCCGGCGCGCTTCCGGCTGCTCGAACCTGTCATGCTGTTGTGGGTCGCGCTGGTCGCGGCGCTGCTGGTGCTGGTGGCCGCGCCGCTGGTGAAGATGCTGCTCATCTCCTTCGAGATGCAGGACACCGGCGAATTCACCTTCGAGAACTACCTCACCGCCTATGGCCGGCAGCGCTACATCGACGCGCTGCGCAATTCGCTGATGCTCGGCGCCCTGTCGGCCGCCATTTCCACGGTGATCGCGGTGCCGATGGCCTGGGCCGTATCGCGCACAGATATGCCGGGCAAGGGCTTCACCTGGGCGATGGTGCTGGCGGCCTTCATCATGCCGCCGTACCTCGGTGCGATCGGCTGGATCCTGCTGGCG
Organism: Roseomonas fluvialis; assembly: GCF_022846615.1. Taxonomy (NCBI): domain Bacteria; kingdom Pseudomonadati; phylum Pseudomonadota; class Alphaproteobacteria; order Acetobacterales; family Roseomonadaceae; genus Roseomonas; species Roseomonas fluvialis. The sequence continues at coordinate 236,748 of NZ_AP025637.1, read as the reverse complement.
GGGCCGAATTCCGGCTGGATCAACGTGACCTGGCGCGCACTGACCGGCGCCACCGACCCGCTGGTGAATGTCTACACCTTCACCGGCATGGCCTTCGTCATCGCGCTGCATTCCTTCCCGCTGGTGTTCATCTTCGTGAAGTCGGCTCTCGACCTGATCTCGTCGGAGATGGAGGACGCCGCGAACATCCTGGGCGGCGGCACCTGGACCACCATGCGGCGCGTCACGCTGCCGCTGGTCTGGCCGTCCATCCTGGGTGGGTTCATCCTGATCTTCCTCGAGACCATCGCGCTGTTCGGCACGCCCGCCATCATCGGCATCCCGGCGCGCATCAACGTGGTGACCACGCAGCTCTGGCAGTTCTTCGAGGACCCGGTACGGGTTGAGGTCGCGGCCGCCTATGCCATCCCGCTGCTGCTGATCACGGTGGCGATGATCGGCGTGCAGAAGCTGCTGCTGTCGCGCAAGGGCTTCGTCTCGCAGACCGGCAAGGGCGGGGAACGCCGCCAGGTGAAGCTCGGTCCCTGGCGCTGGGTGCTGTTCGGCTGGTGCCTGCTGGTGGGGCTGCTGGCGGTCATCAAGCCGCTGACGGTGCTGCTGCAGGCCTCCTTCGCGAAGGCCTGGGGGCGTGGCTTCTCGCTGGATAACCTGACGCTGCGCAACTACCGCTTCCTGTTATTCGAGCACGACGTGGCCCCGCAGGCGACGTGGAACACGGTCTGGTTCTCGGCGGCTTCGGCCACCATGGCGATCGTGCTGGCGCTGCTGGTCGCCTACATCGTGGTACGCCGTCTGATGCGCTTCGCGGATGTGCTGGGCTTCATCGCCATGGCGCCCTTCGTCATCCCGGGCATCGTCATGGCGATCGGCTTCTACGCCGCCTATGCCGGGCCGCCGCTGTCGCTGTACGGCTCGGCGCTGCTCATCATCCTGGCCTTCACCGCGCGCTTCCTGCCGATTGCCTACGCCAATTCCCAGGCGGCGATCCGCGCGGTGCATCCGGAGATGGAGGAAGCCGCGCGCATCCTTGGTTCCGGCCGCTTGCATGCCATCCTGCGCATCACCGCGCCGCTGCTGAAGACGTCACTGCTGGGTGGCTGGCTGGTCGTGTTCATCGTCGCCTCGCGCGAACTCTCGGCGGCGATCTTCCTGGTCGGGCCGCGGACGCGCACCATGTCGGTGCTGCTGTACGACCTCAGCGAGCAGGGCAATTTCGAGGTCGTCTCCGCTTTCGGCGGCATCCTGCTGGTCATCACCATGGTCATCGTCGGCATCGGCATGAAGCTGGTCGGCCGCGACTTCATGCTGCGGAGGGAATAGCGTGCCGCGCCTCACGCTGACCGGCCTCACCAAGGCCTATGGCAAGCTGACCGTCGTCGATCGCGTGGACCTCACGCTGCAGGAAGGCGAGTTCGTCTCACTGCTCGGCCCCTCGGGCTGCGGCAAGACCACCACGCTGCGCATGATCGCGGGGTTCGTGGATCCGACCGGCGGTTCGATATCCGTCGATGGCACCGTACTGTCGGCACCCGGCGCGGTGGTGCCGCCGGAACGCCGCGGCATGTCGATGATCTTCCAGTCCTACGCGATATGGCCGAACATGACGGTCGAGCAGAACGTCGCCTTCGGGCTGGAACTGCGGAAGCTGCCGCGCGAGGAGGTGAAACGCCGCGTCGGCGAAATCTTAGAGATCGTGCAACTCGGCAAGCTCGCGCATCGCTACCCCGCCGAATTGTCGGGCGGGCAGCAGCAGCGCGTGGCACTGGCGCGCGCCATCGTGGTGAAGCCCTCGGTCCTGCTGCTCGACGAACCGCTGTCCAATCTCGACGCCAATCTGCGCGAGGAGATGCGCTTCGAGATCCGCCGCCTGCACGACGAATTCCGCATCACCACCGTCTATGTCACGCACGACCAGGCCGAGGCGATGGCCACATCGGACCGGATCGCGGTGATGAATGCGGGGCGCATTGAACAGGTCGATGCACCGCACCTGCTCTACACGCGCCCACGCACGCGCTTCGTGGCCGGCTTCGTCGGCCGCACCAACATGCTGGAGGCGCGCATCGAGGGCGGCGACCTGCTGCTGGACGGCGTCAACCTCGGCGCCGCCGCGCGCGCCGGCATCGCGCCGGATGTCACGGGCGCCGTGCTGGTCTCGCTGCGCCCGCAAGCCATGGCGATCCTGGCCGAGGAACCGCCTGCCGATGACGGGCTGCTGCTGCGCGCGACCATCGCCGAGCGGACCTACCTGGGCGAGGCCTGGGACTACGTGCTGGCGCCCGAGGGCACCGCGCTGCGCCTGCGCGCCGCCGCACCGCCGCTGGAGGCACATGATGTCGGCGCGCGGGTCTGGCTGCGCATCGACCCACGCCAGGTGGCGGTGGTCGAGTAGCAGCACCACGCGACACGAAAGCGCGATAGCATCGTGCCGCGCGGCCCTCGCATGCCGCGCGACATCGGAGACCGCGTGCCGCTTCTCGCCCTCGCCTTCCTCGCCTTCGTGGGCCTCGGCCTGCCGGATCCGTTGCCGGGCACGCTCTGGCCGGAGCTGCGGCCGCACTACGCGCAACCGCATGGCGCGCTCGGCCTGGTGCTGGCGGCGATGGCGACGGGCTACCTCACGGCCAGCATCCTCGCCGGGCGCGCCATGCAGGCGCTGGGCATCGGCGCGCTACTGGCCGCGAGCATCGCCGCCACCGCGGCCGCCGCGCTGGGCCAGGCATTCGCCCCGCCGTGGCTGGCCTTCGTCGCGCTGGCGATGCTGGCGGGGTTCGGCAGCGGCGCGGTGGATGCGGCGCTCAACACCTTCGCCGCGCTGCGCTTCGCGCCGCGCCACCTGAACTGGCTGCATGCGTGCTGGGGGCTCGGCGCCACGCTGGGGCCGGGGCTGGCGACGGCGCTGCTCGCGATCGGCGCCGGCTGGCAGGCAGGCTATGCGGCGGTGGGCGTGGTGCTGGCGGTGCTGGCGGTTGCCTTCGCCGCCACGCGCGCACGCTGGCAGGACGGCGCCGGCGCGGATGCACCGCCGCTGCCGGCGCTGTCGGCGTTGCGGCAGCCGATGGTGCGGCGGCTGATCGTGGTGTTCTTTCTGCTGGCGGGCGTGGAGGCCAGCGCAGGGCAGTGGGCCGCGACGGTGCTCGTGGAATCGCGCGGCGCCACGCCCGCGATCGCCGCGGGGGCCTCGACGCTGTTCTGGGCGGCGCTGGCGCTCGGGCGGGTGGCGATGGGGGTGGTGGTGGACCGCATCGGCGCGGACCGCCTGGTGCGCATCGCGGCACCGGTCGCGGCGGTCGCGGCGCTGGGCTTCGCGCTGGCGCCGCGTGGCCTCGACCTGGTGGCGCTGGCGGTGTTGGCGGTCGCACTCTCGCCGCTGTTCCCGACGCTGGTCGCACGCACGCCGGCGCGGCTTGGCGCAGCCACCGCCATGCACGCGGTGGGTTTCCAGGTGGCGGCGGCGACGGTCGGCGTGGCGGTGCTGCCAGGCGTGATCGGTTTGGCGGTGCAGGCCTTCGGCGCAGGCGTGGCGCCGCTGCTGGTCGCGGCGCTGACGGCCGTGCTGGCGGTGCAGGTGCGGCGACTGGCGTAGGACGCGGCGGACGGCGCGGCCGGACGCGCGCGTGTCGTACGCTCCCGTAAAGAGGCGTCCGACCGGCGATGGCTCTAGGTGGTCCCGACCGACCCTGATCGCGGCTGCGACCCGCAGGCCCGCAACCAGCCGGTCGCGCGCCGTCAGTGCATCGGCAGCGCCAGGGGCGAGATCTCGTCCCCGCTGCGGCCGCGATAGTCGCGCCCACGCGCATCGCGCAGCATCTTTGCCTGGCTTTCGGCCAGGATGCCCGCGGCCTCGGCCACGTTGAGCCGCGTCGGCTTGCCGTTCGCGAAGACCGTCTCGCCGCCGACCAGCACGCGCTTCACGGCGCGGTCGGCGGCGTGGAACAGCAGCGCGCGCAGCGGATCGCGCGGCGGGTTCATCAGCGGATGCGCCAGGTCCACCAGCACGACATCCGCCGCCGCGCCCTTCTCGATGCGGCCGAGGTCGGGCCGGCCGAGTGCAGCCGCCCCACCCGCCGTCGCGGCATGGAAGACGCTGCCGGTATCCGCCGCCGCCACGTCCCGAACCGCGTTGCGCGCCAGGATGATGGCGAGGCGCATCTCCTCGATCAAATTGTGCGGCGCGCAGTCGGTGCCGAAGCCCATGTTCACGCCGCGCGCGCGGTACTTGCCGAAGTGCTTCAGATGCTCGCCATAGCGCGCGAAGGGGGTTGGGCAGTGCGCGACGGTGGCGCCGCTGTCGGCCACAAGGCCGATATCCTTCGCGGTATGCCAGCCGATCGACGCATGCTCGTCCACGAAGATCGCGTGGCCCAGGATGGAGCGCGGCGTCAGCAACCCGATCGATTCCGCCCATTGGATCGGCGTGGTGCCGTGGCGGCGGATCATCTCGCGCACCTCGACCACGGCCTGCGCGATGTGGGTGGTGAAGCCGCGGCCGGTCTCCCCGGCATAGGCGATGGCTTCGCGCAGCATGTCTTCCTCGACCGTGTCGATCTGGGCGGGGAAGACGATGCCGTGCAGCCTCCCGGAATTGTCGGCATCAGCCTCCTTCATCACCTGCTTGGCGGCGTCGAATTGGGTGCGGGCGTTCTCGCGGTTCCACATGTACGTGACCGTCTGCGGCGCCGACATGCCCCAATGCGCGGCGGCGAAGCCGGGTCCGGCCCAGACGCGCAGGCCGCTCTCGCGCATGATGGGCAGCCAGTCGGGAAACGGCGGGGAGAGATCGACCACGCTGGTCACGCCGGCCGACATCAGTTCAGCATAAGCCAGCCGCATCGCCGCCGCCTGGCCGGCCTGGTCGATGCGGAAGGCCTGCAGGCGTTCGAACAACCCGGTCATCTGCTGTTCGGGCACGCCATGATCCTCGCGCACACCACGCGAAGCCGGTTCGGTCGTCGGGTGGGTATGGATGTTCACCAGCCCCGGCATGACCAGCAGGCGCGTGCCATCCACCACCTCCGCAGCCGGTGGCGGAGGCGCGTCGGGATCGTGCCGCGCGATGGCGGCGATGCGCCCACCCTCGATCAGCACGTCCATGCCGCGCGCATAGGCGTGGCGCTTGGCGGGCGCGTCCCACACCACCGCCCAGGCGGCGTCGCGGATCAGCACAGGTGCAGTCATGGCGTGGCGTCCTTCAACGCGAGCGGTTCGCGTAGTCCCAGGTGGAAAACGAAAAATCCTGCTGCGCGCGCGCCTGCAGGTGGCAGGTGAAGCAGGCGTTCAGCGGGCGTTCGGCGCGTGCGCCGGTCCGCGGGTCGAACACGGCGTATTCCCATTCGCCGTTGCGCTGGTCGGGGCCGTAGCCCTCGCCCCAGCCGCGTTCCTTCTGCTGCGCGGCGATCGCGATGAAGGCGGGTTCGGGGATCAGGCGTCCGTTGCCGTCGCGCAGCACCTCGCCCGCCGCATCCACGCGCGCGCGCTGGTCGGCCATGACGGCCAGCGTGCCATAGGGCAGCGGCTGGCCGGCCTGCAGCGCGGCGAAGGCCTCCGGGTTCACGTACATGTTGCGGATGATCTTGCGGTCCGGCCGGTCGACCGTGGTGTAGCGGATGAAGCGCGCCTGCCAGTCCGCCGGCAGCGCGATGTTGTGCGCGCCTGGCGCATAGGGCTGCGTCTGCGCCAGCGCAGCGGTGCCGAGCGCGGTCGCCACCGCGAAGGCCGCAAGGAATGCGGGACGTGTCATCGACCGTTCTCCCAGTCCGAGGCGCCATCCCGCCCCGTCCGCGCGCGCAGCGCAAGGGGCAGGGCCAGGCGCAAGCATGACCGGCACCCCGATCCGCGGCTATCCTGGCATCCGGGAAGGGACCGCCACCGCATGACCGCCGATATCCTGCTCGCCCTGGACCAGGGCACGACCAGCACGCGCGCCATGGCCTTCGAGGCCACGCTGGTGCCGATCGCCACCGCGCAGGAGGAACTGCCGCAGCATTTCCCCAGCCCCGGCTGGGTCGAGCACGAGCCCGAGGACATCTGGCGCGGCGCACTGACTACCCTGCGCGGCGCGCTGGCGCAGGCTGGCGGCGACGCGCGCCGCGTGGCGGGGATCGGCATCACCAACCAGCGCGAGACCACGCTGCTGTGGGACCGCGCGACGGGCCGCTGCCTGCACCGCGCCATCGTCTGGCAGGACCGCCGCACCGCGGACCACTGCGCGCGCCTGCGCGCGGAGGGCCTGGAACCGCTGCTGGTCGAGCGCAGCGGGCTGCTGGCCGACCCGTATTTCTCCGCCACCAAGCTGGCCTGGCTGCTCGACAACGTGGCGGGCGCGCGGGCAGCGGCGGAGCGCGGCGACCTCGCCTTCGGCACGGTGGATGCGTTCGTGCTGTGGCGCCTGACCGGCGGCCGGGTGCACGCAACCGATGCGACCAACGCCGCGCGCACCATGCTGTTCGACATCCGCAGCGGCGCCTGGGACGACGACCTGCTGCGCATCTTCCGCATCCCGCGCGCCGTGCTACCCGAGGTGACGAATTGCGCGACCGAATTTGGCACCACCGACGCGGCACTGCTGGGAGCGGCGGTGCCGGTGCGCGGCATCGCCGGCGACCAGCACGCCGCCACCATCGGCCAGGGCTGCTTCGCGCCGGGCATGGTGAAGTCCACCTATGGCACGGGCTGCTTCGCCATGCTGAACACCGGCGCCGATCCGGTCGCCTCACGCAACCGGCTGCTGACCACCATCGCCTATCAGCTCGATGGCGTGCGCACCTATGCGCTCGAGGGCGCCATCTTCGTCGCGGGTGCGGCGGTGCAGTGGCTGCGCGACGGGCTTGGCATCATCCGCGATGCCACCGAGGCCGGCGTGCTCGCGGCACGGGCGGACCCGGCGCAGCAGGTGGTGATGGTGCCGGCCTTCACCGGCCTTGGCGCGCCGCACTGGGACGCCGGGGCGCGCGCGGCGATCTTCGGCCTGACGCGTGGCAGCGGTCGTGCCGAGCTGTGCCGCGCCGCGCTCGAATCCGTGGCGTTCCAGACGCGCGACCTGGTCGATGCCATGCTGGCGGACTGGCCGGCGGCGGGGGATACGGTGCTGCGCGTGGATGGCGGCATGGTCGCATCGGACTGGACCATGCAGTTCCTGGCGGATGTACTCGGCGCGCCGGTCGATCGCCCGGTGGTGCGCGAGACCACCGCGCTCGGCGCGGCCTATCTTGCGGGGTTGCAGGCAGGGTTGCTGCCGCCGCCAGGGCCGGGCGGGGCATCGCACTGGCGGCTCGACCGCCGCTTCACCCCCGCCATGCCGCAGGCCGAGGCCGCGCGCCGCCACGCGCTGTGGCAGGATGCGGTGCGCCGCACGCTGAGCGCGTGATCCGTGATGGTCGAACACGCTGGTGCCTTGATCGGGGCGACTGATTCACCGCTTCGGCGATTCCGCTATCGCGGTTCGGTCGCCGGCGCGCTGAGGGGAGCGGGATGACCGAAGCCTGGCTGCTGCTGGAACTCGCGGGCGAGGCCGCGCTGCTGCTGTGGGGCCTGCACATGGTGCAGAGCGGCGTGATGCGCGCCTATGGTAGCCGGCTGCGCCAGCGGCTGGGCAGCGGGCTGTCGAACCGCCGGCGCGGCTTCGCGGCGGGGCTGGTGGTGACCGCGCTGCTCCAGAGCAGCACCGCCACAGCCTTCATGGTCGCGTCCTTCTGCGCCGGCGGCGCGGTGGCACTGGTGCCCGGGCTGGCGGCGATGTTGGGGGCGAATGTCGGCACCGCGCTGATCGTGCAGCTGGTGTCGTTCAACATGGATGCCTTGGCGCCGCTGCTGATCCTGGCCGGCGTGGTCGCCTTCCGCAGCGCGACACGCACGCGCCAGCGCGACCTGGGGCGTGCCAGCATCGGCCTGGGGCTGATGCTGCTCTCGTTGCATCTGATGGGCAGCACCATGGCGCCGGTCGAGAATTCGCCGGCGCTGCGCGCGGTGCTGCGCGCGCTGGCCGACCAGCCCTTCCCCAACCTGGTCATCGCCGCGGTCATCGCCTGGGCGATGCATTCGTCGATCGCCGGGGTGATCTTCGTCGCGTCGTTGCACGCTGCCGGGGTGGTGCCGGCGGAAGCCGCCATCGCCATGGTGGTAGGGGCGAATCTCGGCAGCGCGCTGAACCCGGTGCTGGAAGGGGACCGCAGCGAATGGGCGCGGATGCGCGTGCCGATCGGCAACCTGGCGAACCGCGTGCTCGGCGCGGTGCTGGCGCTGGCGCTGCTGCCCTGGTGCGTCGCGGCGATGCAGTGGATCGACCCGGGGCCGGCGCGGTTGGTGGCGAATACACACCTGGCGTTCAACCTGGCCCTGGCGCTGCTGATGCTGCCGTTGCTGCCGGGTGTCGCCCGGCTGCTCAAGCGCGCCCTGCCCGAACGCCCGCTGGCCGACGACCAAGCCACGCCGCGCTACCTGGACGATGCCGCGCTGCGCACGCCGCCGGTCGCGCTGGCCAATGCCGAGCGCGAGGCACTGCGCCAGGCCGATGCGCTCGAGGAGATCCTGCGCGCCATCGCCACCGGCTTCCGCACCGAGGACCGCGACCTCACGCGTCGCGTCGCCCGGCTGAACGAGGTGGTGGACCGGCTCAACCGCGCCGTGCAGGGCTACCTGGCGGCGCTCAACACCGAACTTCTGGGCGAGGAGGACCGCCGGCGCATCGCCGAGATCAGCACCTTCGCCATCAACCTCGACAGTGCGGGGGATGTGTTGGAGCGCAGCCTTGCGCGCGTCGCCGCGAAATGGGCGCGCGATGGCATGCCGCTGGACGATGCGATGATGGAATCGATCCAGGCGGTGCACCTGCGCGGGATCGAGCAGCTGCAGCTCGCCGTCGCCGCCTTCATGCGCGAGGATCTCTCGGCCGCGCGCCGCCTGATCGAGGAGAAGGAGCGCATGCGCCTGGAGGAGGCCGACACGGCGCAGCGCTTCGCGCTGGCGGTGGAGCCCGCCGCCATCGCGGCGACCGGGCTGCTGCTGGAGGTGGTGCGCGACCTCAAGCGCGTGGGCGGGCACCTGGCGGCGACCGCGCATCCGCTGCTGGAACGCGTGGGCGCGCTGCGCGCCTCGCGCCTGGCGGACAGCGCGGCATGACCCCGCGCCGCATCATCAACGCCTATGGCACCAACACGCGCCTGTCCGGCGGGATGATGGCGCCCGAGGTGGTGGCGGCGATGGCCGCGGCCGCGCAGGCCTGCTTCGAGATGCCGGATGTGCAGGCCGCGGCGTCGCGTGCCATCAGCGAGGCCACCGGCGCGCAGGCAGGTATCGTGACGGCGGGCGCCGCGGCGGCGCTGATGCTGGGCGCTGCCGCCTGCATGGCGCGGCTCGATCCGGCGGCGATGAACCGGCTGCCGGACACCGACGGGCTGCCCAACGAATTCATCGTCAGTCGCAGCCAACGCAACATGTACGACCGTGCGCTGCGCGTCGCCGGCGGACGCATCGTCGAGGTCGGCATTCCCGACCGGCTATCGGGTCCCGGCGTGCGCGACGCGAGCGCCGGCGAGATCGCCGACGCCATCACGCCGCGCACCGCGGCGGTGTTCCACCTGGCCGGCACGGATGCCGAACCGTCGCTGCCCGACCTGGTGCGCGTGGCGCATGCGCGCGGCGTGCCCGTGCTGGTGGATGCCGCCGCACAACTGCCGCCCGCGGAGAACCTGCGCCGCTTCATCGACCAGGGCGCGGACCTGGTGTGTTTCTCCGGCGGCAAGGCGATCGGCGGGCCGCAGGCCTCCGGCATCCTGGCCGGGCGGGCCGAACTGGTGAGCAGCGCGCTGGCGCAGATGCTCGACCTCGACCTGCCCGAGGCGCAGTTCGTGGCGCCGCCCGAATTCGCCGCGCTGAACCAGCTGCGCTTCCTGCCGCATCACGGCATCGGGCGCGTGGCGAAGGTGGGCAAGGAGGAGGTCGCGGGGCTGGTCGCCGCCTTACGCCGCTTCGCCGCGGAGGATCCCGCCGCACGCAGCGCGCGCTGGACGGCGCGGCTGGCAGCGCTGGACGTGCCGGGCGCCGTGCTGGTGCCCGATGGCGCCAAGCCCGGCCTGCCGCTGCTGGAACTGCGCTTCGCGGATCGCGCGGCGGCCGAACGCGCCGAGGCCGCGCTGCGCGCGCGCGACCCCGCGGTGCATGTGGATGCGTCGCGCATCCGCCGCGGCGTGCTGGCGGTGAACCCGATCGCGCTGGACGACGCCGACCTGCCGCTGCTGGCCGAGGCGCTGCGGGACGTCGTCTAGCCCCCTACCACGCCCTGCGTGTTGAAGTAGCAGGCATACAGCGACTGCGCCGCCGCCATGAACAGCCGGTTGCGGTGGCGCCCGCCGAACGCCACGTTCGCGCAGCGCTCCGGCAGGTGGATATGCCCGATCGGCGCGCCGGCGGCGTTGATCACGCGCACGCCGTCGAATTCCGCCGTCATGCCCCAGCCGCACCACAGGTTGCCGTCCACGTCCACGCGGAAGCCGTCCGGCGTCTCGCCGGGCTGGCAGGCGACGAACACACGGCGGTTGCGCAGCCGCGCGCCGTCCACGTCGTAGGCCAGGATGTTGCGCGGTTCGCTGCGGCTTTCGATGACATACAGCAGCGATTCATCCGGGCTGAACGCCAGCCCGTTCGGGTGGTCCACGTCGTCGGCCACCAGCGTGATCTCGCCGGTCGCGCCATCGACGCGATAGACGTTGGTGTGCGGCAGTTCCGCCGCCTGCTTCTCGCCCTCGTAGAAGGCCGCGAGGCCGAAGGGCGGGTCGGTGAACCACACCGACCCATCCGACTTCACCACCACGTCGTTCGGGCTGTTCAGCCGCTTGCCCTGGTAGTGGCTGGCCAGCACGGTGATGGCGCCGTCGTATTCGAAGCGCACGACGCGCCGCCCGCCATGTTCGCAGGCGATGATGCGGCCTTGCCGGTCGCGCGTGTGGCCGTTGGCGTTGTTCGACGGCTTGCGCCAGGCGGAGACGGCGCCGGTTTCCTCATCCCACTTCAGCACGCGGTTGTTCGGGATGTCGGACCACAGCAGGCAGCGCGCATCGCCGAGCCAGACCGGTCCCTCGCCCCAGCGCGTGCCGTGATGCAGCCGCTCTACCGCCGAGAGCGCCAAATGGTAGCGCTTGAAGGACGGGTCGAGCGCCACGATGCACGGATCAGGGTAGCGCTGGCTGGGCTGCCAGCGCGGGTCGTCGGTCATGGCGTTGTCTCCCCAAGGCGTTCGGGCGGCAGCATGGCCGCCGCCCGGCCGCGCATCAACCGCCCGCCACGCCCTGCGTGTTGACGTACAGGCTGTAGAGAGCGTGCGACGCCGTCATGAACAGCCGGTTGCGGTGCCGCCCGCCGAAGGCGAGGTTGGCGCAGCGTTCCGGCAGCCGGATATGGCCGATGCTGGCCCCCGCGGCGTTGATGATGCGCACCCCGTCGAGCTCCGCCGTGCCCATGCCCCAGCCGCACCAGAGGTTGCCGTCCACGTCCACGCGGAAGCCGTCCGGCGTCTCGCCCTCGCGGCACTGGAAGAAGATGCGGTTGTTCGCCAGCCGCGTCTGCGCGCCCTCCCCGCTCACGTCGAAGGCGCGGATCACGCGCGGCGTGGCGGCGGCTTCCACCACGTACAGGATGCGTTCGTCCGGGCTGAAGGCCAGGCCATTCGGGCGGCCCACGTCGCCGGTCATCACCTGGATCGCGCCGGTCTGGCCATCGACGCGGTACAGGTTGGTGGGCAGTTCGGGTGTCGCGGTCTCGCCCTCGTAGAAACCGAGGATGCCGAAGGGCGGGTCGGTGAACCAGATCGACCCGTCGCGCTTCACCACCACGTCGTTCGGGCTGTTCAGCGGCTTGTTGTCGAAGCGCGCTGCGATGACGGTGATGGACCCGTCGGGTTCGGTGCGCGTGACGCGCCGCGTCAGGTGCTCGCAGGTGATCAGGCGCCCCTGGCGGTCGCGCGTATTGCCGTTGGAATTGTTGGACGGGCTGCGAAACACGTCGGTGCGCCCGGTGGTCTCGTGCCAGCGCAGCATCCGGTTGTTCGGGATGTCGGACCAGATCAGGGCGCGCTGGTCGCCCATCCAGACCGGGCCTTCGGACCACCGCGCGCCGTTGTACAGGCGCTCGACCCCGGCCAGGACCAGGCGATAGCGGTTGAAGGACGGGTCGAGCACCTGGACGGCGGGGTCCGGGTAGCGTTCGCTCGGCTGCCACTGGGCGAAGGCAGGTGTCGCGGCAAGCGCGACGGCGCTGCCGGCGGCGCCCAGCAGGGCGCGGCGTTGGACGTGCATGGGGGCGTTTCCTTCCTCGCGCGGTCCTCTGCGGGGCCGCGGCGGCAGGCTATCACGCGGACGCAACGGGGGGCGCGAATTCCGGGCCGCTGAAATGCTCCGGCACGTCGATGTGCCCGGCCGCCAGTTCGCCCGCGAGAGCCGCGAGGCGCGCGGCCAGGTCCGGCGCGACGTCGGGTGCCAGCGCCAGCCGCACCGCATCGGGCTGTTCCGCGCCCACCCGCGCGTCGCGCCAGTCGTCGCGCAGATGCGCCGCCAGCGCCGCGGCGATGCACCAGCCATTGTCGGCGATGGCGCTGGCCAGGAAGCAGGGGTCCTCGGCGGTCCAGTCGTGCACGTTGCCGATGGCGCGCGCGCCGTGGCGCCGCAGCGCCGCCATCGCACCGGGGCGCCCGCCATCGAGCATGGCGAATTGCAGCACCGCGCCCGCCCCGCATTGCGCCTCGGTCCAGTGCTCGGCCAGCGCGGGGTCGTGCTGGTTGCCGCAGAACCCGGTTAGCAGCGGCGTGCCGGGCGCCGCATGCCGCAGGCCCGCCGCGAAGGCAGCGCGCCCGCGCAACCCGGGCGGCACCGGTTCGCCCGAGAGGTGCGCAACCGGCTGCCCCCCGGCCCACCACCCCGCCAGCGCACCGGCGAGGAAGGCGGAGTGTTCCTGCAGCACCTCGAAGCAGGCGATGTTCGGTCCCGCGATGCGCCCCTGCGTGACGGCGAAGCGCGTGCGCGGGACCTCCGGCGCCACGGCGGCGACGGGTGCCTCGCCCTGTCCGCCATGGGCGATGACCAGCGCGGCGCCGGCCGCCGCGTCGCGCAGCACGTCGATGCGCCGCGCGGGGTCGGGCGCCCAGATCGTCTCGACCGCCACGCCGAGGCGCGCCGCCGCGCGCGCCAGGCCCGCCACCCCCGCCGCGTTGAAGGCCCCCGCGCCCGGCCGCCCGAAGAAGACGGCGCGGATGGTCGTCATTGGGCGGTGATGCCGAGCGATCGCACCAGGCCGCCGATCACCTGCACGTCGTTCGCCACGAAGGCCGTGAATTCCACCGGCGTCATCGGACGATGGGCGATGCCGTGCTCGACCAGGCGCTGGCGCACGGCGTCGGTCTGCATCGCGGCATTGGTCTCGGCGTTGAGGCGCGCCACGATGGCAGGCGGCAGCCCGGCCGGGCCGGACAAGCCGAGCCAGTTCTCCACCAGCAGGTCGGGCAGGCCGGCCTCGGCGGTGGTGGGCACCTCGGGCGCCATGGGTTCGCGCGCGCGGGCGGTCACCGCGAAGGCGCGCAGGCGGCCCTCGCGGATGTGGTCGATGTTCTGCGGCAGCGTGTCGAAGGCGATGGGGATGTTGCCGCCCAGCAGGTCCGCCTGCATGGGCGCGCTGCCGCGATAGGGCACATGCGCCAGCGCGACGCCGGTCTGGCGTTCGAACAGCGTGCCGGCGATATGCGCGACAGACCCAGCGCCGGAACTGCCGAAGCCCGGCGGCGTGCGCTGCGCGCGCGCCCATTCGATCAAGGACCGCAGGTCGGTGGCCGGCACCAGCGCGCGGTTCGCCACCACCACCAGCGGGGTCGCGCCGATATAGGCGATGTGCGTGAAGCCCTGCACGGGGTCGTAGGTGGCGCTCGGGTAGATCGGCGGCGAGGAGGTGATCGGCGCGGTGTTCGACAGCATGAGCGTGTAGCCATCGGCTGGCTGCTGCGCGACATGGATGGCGCCGAGCGTGCCGCCGGCGCCCGGGCGGTTGTCGACCACCACGCGCCCGTTCAGGCGCGTGGAGAGCGCATCGGCCAGCACGCGGGCCACGATGTCGGACGACCCGCCGGGCGGGAAGACCACGACGATGCGCACCGGTCGCGTGGGCCAGGCCTGGGCCTCGGCGCCGCGATGGGCAGACAGGGCGAGGAATGCCGCGAGGATCGGCAGGAGGATGCGGCGCATGGCGGGCTCCGGGCGTTGCAGGGCCGGTCCTGCAATCCTGATGCCGGGGTCAGGCGGTTCGACCAGGTCCCGACCAGAGGCATTCATCGGATCGGGTCACGCTGATCGCGAGAACACGGGGCCAGAGGCGTCGGCGCGATCAACGGCGAGCGGAAAGGCCTCGCGGGTTCTGCGTCAGGAGACCGGCACCGGCGCACTGCCGGACACCCGGCCCGCACGTGGCTAGGCCCGCCACCGTCAGCGCGTGGTGCACGGCGTTCCAGCGTATGTCGCGCCGCGATGTTCCAGCGGGTGCGTCCCGCGCAGCGTTCTAGCGGGTGCCGCGCGGCGGAGAGGGCAGGCTTTCGGACTGCACGCGGGGCGTCGTTGCCGGGCCCGGCGTGATGACCGCCTGCGGAGCGGCCGACCCCTGCGCGGCGGGGGCCGCGGCCGGCGCAGGCGTGGCGGCCGGTGCGGCGGCCAGGCGCATCAGTGCGGCACGCAGCGGGTCGGCGGCGGGGTTGTGCGCCTCCATCGCGACCACGACTTGGCGGGCCGAGACGTCGCGCCCGAAATAGGCGCGCATCGCCGCGCTGCGCGCCGACAGGATGTTGCCGTCGAGCGAGATGCCCGCGAACAGCCCGCGTGCGCGGGCAATGGTCACGATGTCCGCGCCCACCGCCGCGGTGGTGGACCCGGCAATGCCGCGCCCCAGCGTGCCGAGCGCCACGCCGGCATCGCCGCCGACGCGGAACTGGCTATCGAGCACGGCATCCAGCGCCTTGTCGTTCATGATGAGCATGACGACCTGCGCGTCCTGGATGCCGACCTGGAAGCCGATCGACCCGCCGCCCATGGTGTAGAAGGCCGGCGAGGACCACGACCCACCGCCGTCGCGCGCGACCAGGACGCAGTCGCCGCCCTGGCCGGCGATGACGAAGCCGCCGCGGATGACCCGCGGGCAGATCATGGCGGCGCGGGCGCGTCCGAGCAGCGACTTGGCATCGGCGCTGAGGTCGCCGATGTCGAAGACCTCGCTCAGGGAGAGCGTGGCGCGATCGACCAGCGCCTGCTCCTCGGCCTGGGCGCGGGCATCGCGGTGACCGATCGCCAGGCCGAGTGCGGCGAGGGCGAAGATGGCGAGACGGCGCATGAGGCGAACCCCCCAACCCATTGACTGAGCGTTCTTCTAGAGCAGTTCCCGGTCAGATGGAATCATCTGATCGGGGGCCGATGCCCGCAAATGCCAAAGGCCGGTGGCGTTGCGCGAGCCAAGGCGGCTCCAGGCCCGGCCGAGCGGCACCACACAGGTTTCGCGATGCCGCCGCGATGGCCGGGACCGCCGATCACCGCAAGGTGAAGCGGCCGGCCGGTGTCGCGAAACTGAAATTTGCCGAATCGGCAGACCCCCGGCTTCGCGCCACGCGCCCGGTGTCGTTGCGGCGTGCCGACCGGTCCGACGCTGTCGCGCTATGGCGATGCGTTTCGGACCCTCCACGCTATGCCGCGGGCGGCGTCCAGGGTTCCTCGTTCACCGCCGCGACGCGCCAGTCGGGGCCATGCTTCTCGATGCGGGTGAGCGAGAGGTTCTTCACGCTGAACACGAAGGCCTGGTCGGGGGTCAGGCCCATCGCATGTGCAAGCGCGGCGCGGATCGACCCGCCATGCGCGATGATCACCACGTCCTGGCCTTCCAGCAGCGTCGCCATGCGTTCCAGCACGCCGGCGACGCGCGCCTGGACCTGGCGGAAGGATTCGCCGCCGGGCGGATGTTCCTCGCCCGCATGGGGCCAGAAGGGGTGGGCGGGGCGGGTCAGCAGGGCGGGCAGGGCCTCGTGCGGGATGCCCTGCCAGTCCCCCAGGTGCTGTTCCGCGAGGTCGGATTCGGCTTCGAGTTCGGTCTCGCCATAGCCGGCCGCGAAGATGGCGGCGGCGGTGAAGCGGGTGCGCGAAAGGTTGGTCACGTACCATCGCGCCGGCTGCGGCAGGCGATGCGCCAGCCAGCGATAGGCCGCGGCTTCCTCGCGCAGCGCGAGGTCGCACAGAGCGACATCCATGGAGCCATACAGCACCGCGCGGGCGGAGGGTTCCACCAGGGCGTGGCGGACCAGGAAGAAGCGGGTGGGGGTCATGGCGGCGGCATAGCGTGGCCGGGGCCAGAGGGCCATGGCGCGCGGCGCATGGGCCTGGCAGGGGCCGGGGGGCGGGGTTTCATAAGCCACCCATGGGCGGGCATGGGCGCGGCGGGCGGCCATGACCGTCGCGGGCATTCGGCGGCATCCGCCCCCTCGCGCCGCGGGCCGCCGCGTCGCAGCATCGCGCGATGGATACCACCACCCACACCGCCTGGACCCCCGGCGCGATCGGCGACATCGCCGCGCTGCACGCCCGCACCTATGCCGCGACCCACGGCTTCGGCGCCTTCTTCGAAGCAAAGGTCGCGCGCGAACTGGGTGACTTCCTGCTGCGCCTCGACCCCGCGCGCGACCTGTTCCGCTGCGCGATGCGGGACGGGCGCGTGCTGGGGTCGATCGCGCTCGATTGCGGGGAGGACCCGGCCAGCGCGCATCTGCGTTGGTTCATCCTCGACCCCGCCTTGCGCGGACAGGGCCTCGGCCGGCGCTGGCTGGCGGAGGCGATCGGCCAGGCGCGGCGCGTCGGCCTGCCGGAGATCCATCTCTGGACGCTCGATGGCCTCGATACCGCGGCACGGCTGTATGCGGCGGCAGGCTTCGTGCTGGACCGGGAGGTGACGGCGCAGCAATGGGGACGCGCCGTGACGGAACGCCGCCTGGTGCTGCCGCTCACTCCCCGATGTTGAGCAGTGCGCCCCGCACCCGCGCCTGGTGGAACTGCGACAGGAACACCCAGGCCGCCACCGCCAGCCACACGCCATCCAGCACCACCGCCCAGGCCAAGTGGTCCCAGGCGATGCGTCCATCCACCAGCGCGGCGCGCATTCCTTCGAAGACGTGCGTGGCCGGGATCGACAACGCCACCGGCTGCAGCCAGCCCGGCAGCACCGCGACCGGGTAGAACACCGCCGCAAAGGGCGCGAGACCGAACATCACGCCCCAGGCCAGGGCTTCCGCGCCCGCGCCGTGGCGCAGGATCAGCGCCGTCACAGCCAGCGCCACCGCCCAGCCCATCGCCATCAGCGCGGCCATGTAGGCCACCAGCACCGGCCCCATCGTCCACAGCCCGAAGCCGTACAGCACGAAGGCCAGCACCATCGCGGCACCCACGCCGACCGCGGTGCGCAGCACGCTCATGGCCGCGAGCCCCGCCACCAGTTCCCACGGCCGCAGCGGCGAGACGAACAGGTGCCCCAGGTTGCGCGACCACACTTCCTCGAGAAACGAAATCGCAAAGCCCATCTGGCTGCGCAGCGTGACCTCCCACAGCAGCACGCCGCCCAGCAGCACGCCGGCCGCGATGGTCACCGCATTGCCCTGCACCCCGACCAGGTAGGAGGTGACGAAACCCCACACCACCATCTGCAGCACCGGCCAGTACATGAGTTCGAGCACCCGCGGCCAGGACCGCCGGTACAGTGCCAGGTGCCGGTACATCAGCCCCCAGATGCGGCGCAGCGAACCGCCCTGCTGGCGGCCGTGGTTCAGGCCTTCGGTGGCTGCGCCGTCGCGGCGGTCCACGCCGCTGCTCATGCCACGGCCTCCGCGCGCGCACGGCCACGCGCGATGTCGAGGAAAACCTCCTCCAGGTCGTCGCGCCCGTACTTCTCCAGCAGCGCGGCCGGGCTGCCTTCATCGACGACGCGCCCGCCCTTGAGCATCAGCACGTTGGAACACAGCCGCTCCACCTCGGCCATGTTGTGGCTGGCGAGCAGGATCGAGGCGCCGCTCTGCGCGGCATAGGCTTCAAGCGTCGTGCGCACCCAGTCGCCGGTGTCGGGGTCGAGGCTCGCCGTCGGTTCATCGAGCAGCAGCAGCGCGGGCTGGTTCACCAGCGCCTTGGCGAGCGCGACGCGCGTCTTCTGCCCCGCACTCAGTTGCCCCGCAGGGCGCGTGGCGAAGTCGCCGAGCGCGAATTGCTCGACCAGGTCCGCGATGCGCCGCTTCGCGTCGGGCACGCCGTACAGATCGGCATAGACGCGCAGGTTCTCGGTCACGGTCAACCGATGTGGCAGCGCGATGTAGGGCGATGAAAAGTTCATCCGCGCCAGCGCGGCGAAGCGGTCGCGTGCCATGTCGTGGCCAAGTGCGACCACACGGCCGGACGTCGGCACCAGCAGCCCGAGCAGCATGGCGATGGTGGTGGACTTGCCGGCACCATTGCCGCCGAGCAGGCCCCAGGTCTGCCCCATGGGCAGCGTGAAGGTGAGGCCGTCGACCGCCGGCGCGGTGCCGGCGGCGTAGGTCTTGGTGAGGGCTTCGACCAACAGCGCGGGCGGGTTCATCGCGCCCATATCGGACGTGGCGGCTGCATTTGCCACCCTCGAGCGGCGACCCACGGCCGCCGCGGGTTGCGCGCCATGCACTGCTGGCCTGGGCGCGGATGCGCCAGGCACTGCCGGATCGCGATGCAACCCGTCGTGCGGGAGCGTCAGGCGCCCGGCGTGGCGGAGTCCTCGAACTGCTCCAGCCGATAGCCTCCCGCCTCGGTCACCAATAAGCGCGTCTCGGCCGGGTTCGGCTCGATCTTCTGGCGCAGGCGGTAGATGTGAGTCTCGAGCGTGTGCGTCGTGACGTTGCTGTTGTAGCCCCACACGTCGTTCAGCAGCACGGTGCGCGGCACCGGCCGCCCGCCGGCGCGGTACAGGAACTTGAGGATCGCGGCTTCCTTTTCGGTCAGCCGGATCCGCCTGCCCTTCGCCTGGTCGTGCAACTGCTTGGCCGAGGGCCGGAACAGGTACGGCCCGACCTTGAACACCGCATCCTCGCTGCTGTCGTAGCCGCGCAGCTGCGCCCGGATGCGCGCCAACAACTCGTTCAGCCGGAACGGCTTGACGATGAAGTCGTTCGCCCCGGCATCGAGCCCGCTGACCACGTCCGCCTCGCTGTCCACGCCGGTCAGCATCACCACCGGCATGCGGAAGCCGTCGCGGCGCAGTCGCGTGCAGTAGTCGCGCCCGTCCCCGTCCGGCAGCCGGATATCCAGCAGGATCAGGTCGAACCGCGCTCCATCCGCGGTCAGCCGCGCCTCGGCCTGCGCAAGACTCGCGGCCTCCACCGGCGCGAATTCCCCTTCGAGGGACAACTGTTCGGCGAGTGTCGCTGAAAGTGCGGTGTCGTCATCGACGATCAGCACCGGGCGCGGACCTGGCATGCGCCGATTCCCCATTCTGAAGGTCGTCACGGATCCGCGACGACGGTAGCCCCCGCCGCAGGTATGGCCGGTAAGTCACGGTTATGCCAGCCTCGCCGCGTCGCCGCGGGCAAGTTCTCGCATCTGTGATTGACGATTCACGCATCTGGACGCGCCGCTGATGCGTACCACATGCCATCAGCCCGAAGGCTACCGGGCGCCATCCGTGCCGCCATGCGCACGCCACATTCCCGGCGCGCCATGGATCGAAGAATGGAACGCCACACCATGACGCCACCAGGCAACCTCGCCACCGAAGCGAAAAACGCTGCCCACGATCACGAATCCGGCGTGCATGCGCTGCGATCGGTTCATCGTGCGGTGGCGGAGCTGCGGCGTGGCACGCCTGTCGTCCTGCGCGGCCAGGACACCTGCCTCGTCGTCGCCGCGGCCGAAACGGTGGGCGCGCGCGGCCTCGCGGAACTCGCGGACGCCGCGCTCGGCCCGGCCCTGCTGCTGCTCGCCCCCGTGCGCGCCGCCGCCGTGCTGCAGCGCCCCGTGCCCCACGCGGCCGAGGACGAAGGCGCCGTTGCCCTGCGCCTGCCCGCAGGGCTGATGGCGCCCGCCGCGCTGCGGTCCCTGGCGGACCCGACCGCCGATCGGCTCATTCTCGACACGCCTGAACGCCTGGCCGCCCCGCCGCTGGCCCAGGCGGCGATCGCTTTGGCCAAGCTGGCGCGGCTGCTGCCCGCCCTGGTCGCCGCGCCGGCCACCGAGGCTGCCGCCGCGCGCCTGTCCCTGCTGAGCGTGCCGGCGGCCGATGTGCTCGCCTACCCGGCCGGCGCCGCCACCTCGCTGGCGCGCGTGGCCGAGGCCCGCGTGCCGCTGCTGGACGTGCCCGAGGCACGCATCATCGCCTTCCGCGCCGCCGATGGCGGGATCGAGCACCTGGCCATCCTGGTCGGCGACCCGGAGAAGACCGCGCGCGAGGGCGGCGCCCCGCTGGTGCGCGCCCATTCCGAATGCTTCACCGGCGACCTGCTGGGTTCGCTGCGCTGCGACTGCGGCCCGCAGCTGCGCGGCGCGCTCGTGCGCATGGCGGCCGACCCCGCAGGCGGCGTGCTGCTGTACCTGGCGCAGGAAGGCCGCGGCATCGGCCTGGTGAACAAGCTGCGCGCGTACACGCTGCAGGATGCCGGGCTGGACACGCTCGATGCCAACCGCGCGCTGGGCTACGGCGCGGACGAGCGCAACTTCCTGGTCGCCGCCACCATGCTGCGCGCGGTGGGCGTGGAACGCGTGCGCCTGCTGACCAACAACCCCGACAAGATCAACGGCCTGTCCGCCTGCGGGATCGAGGTGCAGGGCCGCGAGGCGCATGCCTTCGACCCGAATGGGGTGAACGACGGGTATCTGCGCACGAAGGCGGAGCGGTTCGGGCATATCCTGCCGCAGTGATCTTCGGCGTGCGGAGGCACGCCGAACGCTGTTTTTTGATCCCTCAGACGGCGGGCGCCGCGCATCCGCACGGCTTGCCTTCGCGCCCCGCGCTGGTGCGCCGGGGGTGGCTGGCAGGTTGGGCGCGGTCGCGCTGAGCGCTCCCGGATCGCGCCTGGCGCGATCCGTTTCCTGTCTTGCATCCGGCGGCATTCAGTTGCGTATCCACGGCCCGCCTTCGCGGCCTTTCGTGGAGTGCCGTGCTCGACCGGTGGCGGCGTGCCGTCCGTTTTCGGGCTGTCGAGGTGTGGTGGCGCAGCCGCGATGCGCCGATAATCCGCGCCACTCTCGCCGGACCTGACCCTACATGACCACCACCGCCCGCGTCACTGCCGACGGCCTGCTGCGCTTCCGCGGCGAGACGCTGCGCTGCGCCATCGGCAAGGGCGGCATCACCACCGCGAAGCAGGAAGGTGACGGCGCCACGCCCATCGGCCTGCTGCCGCTGCGCCGCGTGCTGTGGCGCGCCGACCGCGGCCCGCGCCCGGCCACCACCCTGCCCTGCGAACCCATCGCGCCCGAGGATGGCTGGTGCGACGACCCGGCGCACCGCGACTACAACCAGGCCATCCGCCTGCCGCACGCGACGCGGCACGAAAACCTGTGGCGCGCGGATGCGGTCTACGACGTGATCGCGGTGCTCGGCTGGAACGACGCGCCGGTGCAGCGCGGGCGCGGCAGCGCGATCTTCCTGCATGTGGCGCGGGCGGATTTCGCGCCGACGGAAGGCTGCGTGGCGCTGCCGGAGCGGGAGTTGCGGCGGGTGCTCGCGGCCGGGCTGTTGGCGCTGGAGGTCGCGGGATAGCGGGTCGCGCTGCCCCAAATACACCTGAGCAAGTACGCAATTGTTGAGAGAATCGCCTCGAATGCTTTCAGGATGAATTACTAATCTACCACAAATTCATTCTGAAAAATCTCAACAATACACTCCCTCGCTTTGCTCAAAACAAATGAAGTAAGATCATACGAATTAATCCGGCCGAACTCATGTTTTTCATCTGAGATGAACGAGATCGAAGTTATAGATCCTCGTTGCAAAACGTAATTCCATCTAAGTTCCAAATCAATGTCAGATCCGGCCCGCGCCGAAGGGTTCCTCTGATGTTCTTTCGCTGATAAGTTTATCGAGATATAGAGATCTCTCGAAAGGTCGGAAGCAGTTCCATGTGGCAAGGGCTCACCTTTTCCGATGAGCACCGGTATCTGATGCAATCGAGAAAGAGAATGAAGCCGGATCCGAAAATTTTGCCGAGCTGTCGAAATAACTAGGCCCTGAATATCAAAATCTTGATCGAGCACACCTCCTGGTAGTGCACGCGCAGAAGTTACGGCTCCTCCCGAAATATAGCGCCAAGCATCATCCTGCCAGATCCTGACTGAATTAATAATTGCTATGAATCTTACGTTCGAAAAAAAGGCCGCAGGTATCGCCCTTATATTGGTCTGTCCTGCAGACGTGTTGGAGGCAATGAGTGATGAAGTCACAGCAAACGTTAGACTACCCAGACTGCGCCGAAACACTAAATCGGAATTGGCGGTCGGGTGACGTTTCGCGTGAAACAGCGTAGCCGTCGACTGCCCTTTGATCATATCGGCACTCCACGAAATTAGTCGACCCGTTGGTCCCACGACCGGCCTGTCGAGCAGGCACTCACAACGCGCAGCGAAGCGAGGCAACCGGGGCGAATCGTCAGGGGCGACTAAGGCACAAGCAGGTGCGGATAAGCCGTCGCCACCCAGCTTCGCCTACGGCACTGAAGCGCCGCAAGTACCAACACCCCGTGCTAACCGCAAAACCATTGGACTCAGCCTGCGCGGCCATATAGGAACAAAATCCTCGCGCTGCATCTGCGCAGCGAGGCCGCTCTTTGACCCGACCCCCATCCGTCCCCAACCACCGCCCCACCGGCGCGCCGCGCAAATGCGCGAATCCCGCGCGGGCTCGCCGATCGGGTGCCTAGCCCCCGCCGCGCACCCGCCACGCCATTTGTCCGAAACCAGCACCCCCGCCACCCGCGGGGCATTTGTCCGAAACCAACAATCCTCAACGCCGCCGCGGCCGCCCCCTCAACCCGTAGCCCCCACCTTCGCCCGCGCCCCCAAGATATGCGCGATCGCATAGGTCAGATCCGGCCGGTTCAACGTATAGAAGTGGAACTCATCCACCCCATTCGCCTGCAGCAACCTCACCTGCTCCGCCGCCACCACGGTCGCCACCATGCGCCGCGTCTCGGCATCTTCCTCCAGCCCCTCGAACAGTTTCCCCATCCAGGCCGGCACGCTCGCCCCGCACATCGCCGAGAACTTCACCACCTGCGAAAAGTTCGACACCGGCAGGATCCCCGGCACGATCGGCACCGTGATCCCCGCTGCCAGGCAGCGGTCCAGGAAGCGCAGGTACACATCCGTGTCGAAGAAGTACTGCGTGATCGCCCGGTTCGCCCCGGCATCGATCTTGCGCTTCAGGAAATCGAGATCCGCCTCGGCCGAGACCGCCGCCGGGTGCCCCTCCGGATACGCTCCGACCGAGATGTCGAATTCCCCGATGCGCCGCAGCCCGCGCACAAGATCCTCCGCCTGGGCATAGCCGCCCGGGTGCGGGGTGTATTCGCTGGCCCCCGCCGGCGGGTCGCCGCGCAGCGCGACGATATGCCGCACCCCGGCGTCCCAGTACCGCCGCGCCACCGCATCCACCTCGTCCCGCGTGGCCCCCACGCAGGTCAGGTGCGCGGCCGGCGTCAGCGATGTCTCGCTCACCAGCCGCGACACCGTCGCATGCGTGCGCTCCTGCGTGGTGCCCCCCGCGCCATAGGTCACGCTCACGAAGCGCGGCCCGAGCGGCTCCAGCCGCCGAATGCACTGCCAGAGCTGTTCCTCGAGCTTCTCGGTCTTGGGCGGGAAGAACTCGAAGGACAGCCGCGGCGGCGGCAACTCCGACGGCGCCGGCAGCCCCGGCACCCGGGGCCCGGTCAGCCAGCGGGCCAGTGTTCCGGTCATGGCATGGTTCATCGCGCGCGTTCCTCGTGGCGTCCGGCCCGCTGCCGCGGGGCGCCCCCTGTCGCCTGTCCGGCCGGGGCTTGCAAGGCTTCGTTACGTTTCGCGGCGAAGCGGTTCACTGCAACGCCACAACCACGCAGTAGGCTGGTGTGCAACCCTCTCCCGGCAACCCCCGTTGGGAAATCGGTTCCAACGTGCGGAAGGACTGTGTATTTCGCCGTGATGCTTCCGTCCCAATCCCTTGGCCTGCGCGGCCTGGCGCTGCTGCTGGCCCTGGCCGCCGCCGGCTGCGCCACGCGCCCCGACCCCGATGACGCCGAGGGCCTCGCCGAATTCCGCGAGACCAACGACCCCTTCGAACCCGCCAACCGCGCCATGTTCGAAGTGCATGAAGTGGCCGACCGCTATGTGCTCCAGCCGGTCGCCGAGGCCTATCGCGACATCCTGCCGCAGCCCATCCGCTCGGGCATCCGCAACGTGCTGGGCAACCTGCGCGCGCCGGTGATCCTCGCCAACGACCTGCTGCAGGGCAACATTCCGCGGGCGCGCATCACCCTCGGCCGCTTCATGGTCAATTCCACCCTGGGCGTCGGCGGCCTGCTGGATGTCGCGCGCGAATGGGGCGTGCCCGGCCATTCCGAGGATTTCGGCCAGACGCTGGCGGTCTGGGGCGCGGGCGAGGGCTTCTATATGTTCGTCCCGCTCTTCGGCCCTTCCTCCCCGCGCGACCTCGGCGGCCAGGCGGTCGACCTCGCGATCAACCCGCTCTCCTGGCTGGGCCAGGGGCTGATCGTGGATGCCGCGGGCTGGACCCAGCTCGGCCTCACGGTGGTCGACACGCGCGAGGCGCTGCTGGAGCCCATCGACCAGGTCCGCGCCACCTCGCTCGACCCCTATTCCACGCTGCGCTCGGCGTATCGCCAGCGCCGCGCCTTCGAGATCCGCAACCAGGAAAGCCCCGGCGGGAACGTGGTGGGGCCCTCCGGCGTCACCGGCTTCGGCCAGGGTGTCACGGCACCCGGCGGGCCCGACGCCGCGCCGCCGCCGGCCCGATGACTCGGAATCCGGGTGCCAGGAACCATATGAGCCCCATGCAACGCCGCACCCTCCTCGCCCTCCCCGCCGCCGCCGCGACCCTGGCACTGGCCTGGCCGCGCGCCGGCCATGCCGAGATCGACCCGGCCCGCGCCGCCGCCTTCGTGCGCGACGCCGGCAACGAGCTGGTCGCAGCCATCAATGACACACGGTCCGACGTCGCGGCGCGGCGCGACAAGGTCGCCGCCGTGCTGCGCCGCACCGTCGACATTGAAGGGACCGGCCGCTTCATCCTGGGTCGGTACGTCCGCCAGGCCTCGCCGGCGGAACTCGCGGACTACAACCGCCTGTTCGACGACATCATCGTGCGCAACCTCTCGGCGCGCTTCGGGGAATACCGCGGCGTGCGCTTCTCGCTCGGCCGCAGCCAGCAGCGCACCGAGGAAGACGTCCTGGTCAACACCATCATCGAACGCCCGAGCCAGCCGGCCTTCTCGCTCGACTGGCGCGTGGCCGAGGTCGGCGGCCAGCCCCGCGTGGTGGACGTGATCGCCGAGGGCACCTCGCTGCGCCTGACCACGCGCAGCGAATACTCGGCCGTTATCCAGCGCAATGGCGGGCGCGTGGCCGCGTTGCTCGATGCCATGCGCAACCAGATCGCGCAGCTCGCAGCACGCGAGGCGCGCAGCTGACGCGCGTTGACGCAGGTCAAGACCTGCGTCGTTCGCATGCTGTAGGTGTGCCTCCCCTTCGGAGAGCACGCCGCCATGGACCCGCATCCACCCGCCCTGTCGATCCGCGACCTGTTCGCCGCCAAGGCGGCCGCCGCCGAACGCCGGCGCGCCGAGGCCGAAGAGGCGGCCGCGCACAAGCGCGCCGAGCTCGAGACCTTTTCCCACCGCGTGCAGACCTATGAGATCACGCAGGAGGACCGCGACCGTGCCCTGCTGCGCATCCGCCGCGCCTTCGAAGCCGGCGAGCGCGAGTTGATGCTGGTGCGCTTCCCCTCGGTGCTCTGCGAGGATGGCGGGCGGCGCATCAACAACCGCCTGGAGGGCTGGCAAGACACGCTGCCGGGGGTGATGCACAAGATCTACGAATGGTGGGACCGCGACCTGAAACCCGGCGGCTTCACCTTCAGTGCGCGGGTGATCGACTATCCCGGCGGCATGCCCGGCGATGTCGGCATCTTCATCGGCTGGCCGGAGGTGCTCGAGTAGCGGAGGCGGATGGGTTCGCTCGAGGAGATCGCAGCCTGGGCCTGGGCGCGGCACCACAATGAATGGAGCTGGTGGATCCGGCCCTTCTTCCTGCTGCCCTGGTGCTGGTTTGCCTGGCGGCGCAGCGTCGCGGGCCTCGCGCTGACCCTGCTGGCCCTGGTCACCAGCATGGCGTGGTTCCCCACACCCGAGGTACCCTCGGCTATGACGGTCGCCGTGCTGGCCGCGGAGCGCGACTACCTGCTCGGTCCCTGGGGACCGGCCAAGGTCGCGGTCGCGCTGCTGGTGCCGGTGAGCCTCGCCGCGCTCGCGGCCGCCTTCTGGCGCCGGTCCTTCGCCTGGGGCCTGGTCGTGCTGAATGCGATGGTGCTGGCCAAGATCGCCTGGACCTTCGTGGTCTTCACGCCCGCGGGCGCGCTGCACCACCTGGTGCCGGCCGGCGCCGGGCTGCTGGGCTGCAACCTGGCACTGGCACTGGCACTGGCGCTGGCCTGGCGCCGCCGCGCGGCGCGCCGCTGAAGGGGTCAGCCGCGGCTTTCGAACACCAGCATGCGGTGGCCCTGGTAGCGGTAGTCGCCCGCCGGCGTCATGCCGATGTCGGCCATCACCGCGCGCGAGGCCTCGTTCTCCTCGCGCGCCACCGCGATGATGCGCGGCAGGCCCGCGCGGTGCCCGAAGGCGAGCGCGGCCCGCGCCGCCTCCCGCGCATAACCCTTCCCGCGGCATTCCGGCCACAGCGCGTAGCGCAGCGCGACACCGCGCCCGTCCGGGCGTTCCATCAGGCCGCAGATGCCCAGGAAATCGCCCGTCGCGCGCTCGAAGACGCACCAGGTGCCGTAGCCGCGCACCTCCCAGAAGTCGATGTCGTCCTCCAGTTCCTCGCGCGTGCGCTGTTCGCTGCGCACGCCATGCAGCATCCAGCCGAAGACACGCTCGTCGGCCTTGAGGCGGATCAGGTCGGGCAGGTTCTCGCGCCCGGGCGGGATCAGCATCAGCCGCTCGGTCGTGATCAGCCGCGTGGACTTCAGCGCCTGCATGGCTGCGCTCATCTGCGCCCTCCGTCGGATCGGCGTGCGCGCCGGGTCGCGGCTCGCCCGGAGAAAGACCAGGGTCGCGGGGGGCGCGTGCCCCCCGGCCTCAGCGGGCGAGCGGCTTGTACTTGATGCGGTGCGGGTCGGTAGCGTGTTCGCCGAGTCGACGTCGCTTGTCCTCTTCGTAGGCCTCGAAGTTCCCCTCGAACCACTCGACGTGGCTGTCGCCCTCGAAGGCCAGGATGTGCGTCGCGAGCCGATCCAGGAAGAAGCGGTCGTGCGAGATGATCACCGCGCAGCCCGCGAAATCCATCAGCGCATTCTCGAGCGCACGCAGGGTTTCCACATCCAGGTCGTTGGTCGGTTCGTCGAGCAGCAGCACGTTGTGCTCGCGCTTGAGCATCTTCGCGAGGTGCACGCGGTTGCGCTCGCCGCCCGACAGCGAGCCCACCTTCTTCTGCTGGTCGCCGCCCTTGAAGTTGTAGGCGGCGCAATAGGCGCGGGACGGCACCGACCGCTTGCCGATGGTGATCATGTCCTCCCCGCCCGAGATCTCCTGCCAGACGGACTTGCTGTCATCGAGGCTGTCGCGGGACTGGTCGACGTAGCCGAGCTGCACGCTCTCGCCGACCGTCAGCGTGCCGGCATCGGGCTGCTCGCGGCCCATGATCATCTTGAACAGCGTGGTCTTGCCCGCGCCGTTGGGGCCGATCACGCCGACGATGCCGCCCGGCGGCAGCTTGAACGACAGGTCGTCGATCAGCAGCGAGTTCCCGTAGCCCTTGCGCAGCCCCTCCGCGACGATCACCGTATTGCCCAGGCGGGGTGCCGGCGGGATGGCGATCTCGGTCGGGTCGGGGGCCTTGTCCTGGCTGGCGCGCAGCAGGTCTTCATAGGCCGCGATGCGCGCCTTGGACTTCGCCTGGCGAGCCGACGGGCTGCGCCCGATCCAGTCGCGTTCCTCGGCCAGCTGGCGCTGGCGGGCGCTCTCCTCGCGCTCCTCCTGCGCCATGCGCTTGCGCTTCTGCTCGAGGTAGGTGGAGTAGTTGCCCTCGTAGGGAATGCCGCGGCCGCGATCGACCTCGAGAATCCAGGACGTCACGTTGTCGAGGAAGTAGCGGTCGTGGGTGACGATCAGCACCGTGCCGGTGTAGGCCTTCAGCGTCTGCTCCAGCCACGACACGCTCTCGGCATCGAGGTGGTTTGTCGGTTCGTCGAGCAGCAGCATGTCGGGCTTTTCCAGCAGCAGCCGGCACAACGCGACACGGCGGCGCTCGCCGCCCGACAGGTTGGTCACCGCGGCATCGGGCGGCGGGCAGCGCAGCGCATCCAGCGCGATCTCGACCTGGCGGTCGATCTCCCAGCCATTGGCGGCGTCGATCTTCTCCTGCAGCTCGGCCTGCTCGGCGAGCAGCGTGTTCATCTCGTCCTCGGACATCTCCTCGGCGAATTTCTCGGAGATCTCGTTGAAGCGCGCCATGTGGGCGTTGAGCTCGGCGAAGGCGAGGCGGACATTCTCGCCGACCGTCAGGTTGGGATCGAGCTCGGGTTCCTGCGACAGGTAGCCCACGCGCACGCCCTCGGCCGCCCAGGCCTCGCCGCCGAATTCCTTGTCCTGGCCGGCCATGATGCGCATGAGCGTCGATTTGCCCGCGCCGTTCGGCCCCAGCACGCCGATCTTCACCCCCGGCAGGAAGGACAGGGTGATGCCTTTGAAGATCTCACGGCCGCCCGGATAGGACTTGGTAAGGTCTTTCATCACATAGACGTACTGGTAGGCGGCCATGGTGCGGGGACCTGCGTCTCGTCTGGGAAGGCGGGGTTCTACAGGGGCAGCCCCACCGCGCCAAGCAGCCCGCGAGACACGGCGACGGAGCCCGCCATGGAGCCCGAGACCTTCGAGGTGATGCTGCTGGCGACAATCCCCGGCGGCGGCATCCGGCACGGACAATGGTACACCGACAGCGCGCATGACGGGCTGGAGGCGGCGCAGTGGCGCTTCCGCGAAGTCACGCAGGCCCTGGCCGACCCGCGCCTGGTGGTGGTGGTGGTCGCCTCGCGCTTCGACGACCAGGCCGGGCGATACCGCGAACGGATCGTGGCGGCGCGGGCGGAGGGTTCGGTGCCGGCGCTCGCGGCCTCGCGCGCCTTGCCGGCCACGGCATGGCCGGCGCTGCGCCGGGCCTTCCGGCGCGCACAGCCGCCGGGCCTGTCGCCGCGGACACGGCCACGCCCCAAACCGGTGCCGCGGCGGCGCCTCGCGCGCGGGTTGGCGCTGCTGGGCGCCGCCGGCGCCGGGGTGGCGCTGCTGCTGATGTAGCGCGACCGGCGGCGCCGAGCCTGCACGCGGGCCGCCGGCTGCGCTTGGGTCGCGGGCTGCGCGGGGGCCTCGCACCGCGGCCCGGCAAGGCCAAGGCCGGTATTGTCGGATTCCGTTTCGATGGCGCAGTATTCTGTCACGAAACCGGGAACATCGTGCCATGGCCAATCGCATCGTCCTCAGCAATTAGGAAGGCACGGCGAACTTCACGCCGCTCTATACGCTCGGCGCCACGGAGTTCGACCGGCTGTTCGTGGGCGCGGACGCCACGCTGACAAACACCGGGTCAAATGCCACCGTCGTGTCGCTGCAGCGCCTGGCGAACGACCTCACCATCCTCGGCACGCTCTATGCGGCGGCGTCGGATGCGATCCGCCTCGACAACATCGGCGCCACGCCGGCTTCGGGTTCGCGCATCGATATCGGTGTGGGCGGCTACGTGTATGGCGGGCTGGGGTCAGGCATCGCGCTGCAGGGGCTCGGGCATAGCGTGACCAATGCCGGCGAGGTGGTCTCGGGCAGGGACAACAGCGTCCTGGGCACCGGCGCGATCGTGTTCGGCGCCAGCACGCTGCCCAGTTCGGGCAGCGGGCCGAACGTGCTGGTGAACAGCGGGCGCGTCTCGGGGTGGGAGAACGGCGTCGTCTCGCTCACCGCCGGCACGCGGGTGGACAACAGCGGCACCATCACCGGCAACACCGTGGGCGTGAACATCACCGCAGGTGACGACGCCTTCATCGTCAACGAGGGCCGGATCTCGGGCGGCGCGGCCGGCGTGCAGATCTCCTCGCAGGGCGGCCCGCTGTCCAACAGCGGCATGATCGACGGCGCCGTGCAGGGCGCGCTGCTGCGCAACGCCGCGCAGATGACGGTGACCAACACCGGCACCATCGCCGGGCGCGAGAACGGCCTGGTGCTCGATGCCGTGAACAGCGTGACCGTGGTGAACCAGGGCACGTTCTCGGGCGATGGCGCCGGCGGGCGCGGCTTCGCCACCAGCGGGTCCGAGGGGGTGGTGCTGATCGACACCGGCAGCATCAACGGCGTGACCATCGATGGGCGCTCCGCCCTGGTGCAGAACGACGGCGTGATCGAGCGCGTCTTCATCTTCAGCGGCGCGTCCGGCGCGAAAGGCGTGAACGTGCTGAACAATACGGGGCGGATCGGCGGCGAGACCGATGCGGTGTTCGGCACGGTCACGATCGACCAGATCTTCAACGCCGGCACGATCGTGGGGAACATCGGCCTGGGCGGCGCCGGCGACCTGTACGACGGCACCGAGGGCGTGGTGCTGAACGGGCGCATCTTCGGCGGCGACGGCGCCGGCACGCTGCTGGGCGGGGCCAGGCGCGACGTCATGCGGGGCGACAACGAGGCCGACCTCATGCAGGGCGGGGCCGGCAACGACGTGATGGACGGCAATGCCGGCGCCGACACGCTCGACGGCGGCGCGGGCGACGACATCCTGCGCCCCGGCGCGCAGGCCGACGTGATCGATGGCGGGGAGGGGCTGCGCGACCAGCTCGACTACCTGGGCTCGTTGCTGGCGGTGAACGTGAACCTCGCGACCGGCGAGGCGTCGGGCGGCGATGCGCAGGGCGACGACTTCACCGGTATCGAGTGGATCGCGGGCGGCAACGGCCACGATACCCTGACCGGCGACGACCTGGCGAATACGCTGACCGGGCGCAGCGGCAACGACCTGCTGATCGGCGGCGCGGGCATCGACGTGCTGCGCTGCGGAATCGGGGCCGACCTGTCCGCTTCAGCGCCACCACGGACAGCGGCGCGCCGGGGCCGGTGCGCGACCGCATCGCGGATGTCTCACGCGTGCAGCTCGACCGCATCGACGTGTTCTTCATCGACGCCGATGTCGCGACAGCGGGCAACCAGGCCTTCACCTACATCGGCACCGCCGCGGCCTTCACCGGCACCGCGCAGCTGCGCAGCCAGGTGATCGGCGGCGACACCTTCCTGTTCGGCAATACCGACGGCGCGATCGGCACCGCGGAATTCTCCATCCGGATCACCGGCAACGTGGCGCTGCAGGTGGGAGACTTCATCCTGTAGCGGCGGGGCATGGGCCCGGAGGGACTCGAACCCCCAACCAAGCCGTTATGAGCGGCCCGCTCTGACCATTGAGCTACAGGCCCATGCGCCCCCGTGATTGCCCTCAGCCGGCGAGGAAATCAAACGCCGCGAGGGCATGCACGCGCGCCACCGCCTCCAGCTCGGCCAGATCGGCCCATTCGTCGGCGCCGCCCATGTTGTGCGGGGTCGGTCCGTAGACGATGGTCGGCAGCCCGGCCATGCGGAACCAGCGGGCATCGGAGCCGCCCACGCGCATGTTCACCGCGACGGGGCCGCCCAGCACCTCCTCGGCCGCCGCATGGGCCCTGCGCACGATGTCGGCGCCGGGGTCCGTGTGGTTGGGTTCGAAGCGGCGCAGCACCCGCCAGGCGACCCCCGGCAGCGCGCCCAGCCCGGCGGCCAGCGCGGCTTCGACCTGGGCTGCCGAAACGCCGACCGGCATGCGGATGTCGCAGGCCGCGCGGGCCGCGGCCGGCACCAGGTTGGGCGCCGTGCCGCCCTCGACCCTGCCGATGTTGACGGTGACGCTGCCCAGCACCTCGGCCTCGCCGACGCCGGCGAGCGGTTCGCTGATGGGGCGCGCGGCGGCGATGGCGGCGGTGACGGCGGGCGGGGCGGCCACCGGCAGGGCGCGCAGCCCCGCCACGACATCGAGCGCGGCACGCAGCCGGTCGATCGCGTTCTGGCCGAGATGGACATGCGCGCCATGCGCGGCGGTGCCGGTCGCCTCGACCTCGATCCACAGGAAGCCCTTCTCGCCGAAGCGCAGCACGCGGGGGGAGCCGGCATCGCCGATGATCACCGCCTGCGCCTGCGCGAGGCGCGGCACATGGTCGAGCATCCACTTGGTGCCGAGCGGGCCCATGGTTTCCTCATCCCCCGCCAGGGTCAGGATGGCTTCGCCGCGCCACGCCGCACGATGTTCGGCCAGCAGCGCGAAGGCGAGCACCGAGGCCGCGATGCCGCCCTTCATGTCGGCCGTGCCGCGGCCGTACAGGCGGCCGTCGCGGACCTCCCCGCCCAGCGGGTCGACCGTCCAGGGCAGCGCCTCGTTCACCGGGTAGGTGTCGAGGTGTCCGTTGAAGGCGATAATCCGCCCCGGCCCGGCGCCGGCGATGCGCGCAACCACGTTGGTGACCTCGGGAGACGTGTCGTGCAGCGAGACCTCGGCAGCGGGCGCGAGGTCGCGCAGCAGCGCGGCGCAATCCAGCGCGCAGGCCCGGACGTCGCCGGGCGGATTGGGCGAGGGCACGGCGACCAGGCGGCGGGTGATGGCCGCCACCTCGGGCGCGCGGGCGCGGGCGGCGGCGGCGAAGGTGGCGCGGGCTGGGGTCATGGGCCAAGCCTGGGCGGCGGGCGCGATCCGCGCAACCCGCGGCCCCCTGCTTCCGCCCCCCCGCTTCCGCCCCCGCTTCCGCCCCCGCTTCCGCCCCTGGGGCCGCTCTGCTACAGGCGCGCGCCGCTTCGGCCCGGAGAGAGCACCCATGCGCATCGACGCCATTCCCATCGGGAAGGACCCACCTCATGACGTCAACGTCATCGTCGAGGTGCCGATCGGCGGTGAGCCGATCAAGTACGAGATGGACAAGGCTGCGGGCACGCTGTTCGTCGACCGCTTCCTGCACACGCCCATGCGCTACCCGGGCAATTACGGCTTCATCCCGCATACGCTGAGCGAGGATGGCGACCCGATCGACGTGCTGGTGGCCAATACCCGTCCGATCATCGCCGGCGCCGTCATCCGCGTGCGCCCCGTGGGCGTGATGAAGATGGAAGATGACGGCGGCGGGGACGAGAAGATCATCGCCGTGCCGGTGCCCAAGCTGACGCTGCGCTACGAGCACGTCCACAACTACACCGACCTGCCACGCATCACGATCGAGCAGATCCAGCACTTCTTCGAACACTACAAGGACCTCGAACCAGGCAAGTGGGTGAAGTTCATCGGCTGGGGCGATGCCGACGAGGCCCGCCGGCTGATCACCGAGGCGATCGCCCGGGCCCAGGCGTGAGTCTTGCGCCGGGGCGCCGGCTGGCGCTGCAGGCGCTGGCGGCGCTCCCGGTGGCCTGGCCCGCCGGCGCCGCCGCCGTGCCGGTCTGCACGCTGGTGGTGGACGCCGCGACCGGCGCCACGCTGCGGCGCGACGGCCAGCCCGACCAGCGCGCGACCCCGGCCTCGACCTTCAAGATCCCGCTCGCGCTGATGGGCTTCGACGCCGGTTTCCTGCGCGATGCGCATCACCCGGCGCTGCCCTTCCGCCCAGGCGATGCCGATTGGCTGCCGGAATGGCGTCGGGCCACGGACCCGGCGGCCTGGATGAGGCATTCGGTGGTCTGGTATTCGCAACGCATCACACAGGCGCTGGGTGCGGCACGGTTGCGGCGATACGTCAGCGACTTCGGCTACGGGAATGCGGATGTCTCCGGCGATCCGGGCCGAGCGAACGGGCTGGCGCGGTCCTGGATCGGCTCCTCGCTCGAGATCACGCCGGCGCAGCAGGTGGCCTTCCTGGGGCGCCTGGTGCGTGGCGAACTGCCGGTCTCCGCCCAGGCCCGGGCCATGACCGAGGCCCTGGTCGACCAAGGCGAATACCCCAATG
The DNA here is from genome assembly GCF_022846615.1 of Roseomonas fluvialis. Taxonomy (NCBI): domain Bacteria; kingdom Pseudomonadati; phylum Pseudomonadota; class Alphaproteobacteria; order Acetobacterales; family Roseomonadaceae; genus Roseomonas; species Roseomonas fluvialis. The sequence goes on along the minus strand of NZ_AP025637.1, from coordinate 202,491 downwards.
GCTGGCGCGTTTTCGGCAAGACCGGCGGTGCGCGCTCCCGCGGCGCCGATGCGGCGCAACCCTCGGGCTGGTTTGTCGGCTGGGCGCGGCGGGGCGACCGGACGGTGGTCTTCGCCCGCCTCACCCGTGGGCGGCCGCCCGAGCCAGGGTTTCCCGGCCCAGCGGCGCGGGATGCTTTCCTCGGCGAATTCTTCGCGGGCCGGGACGGATTCTGACCGCCCGGGGCCGTCCTGTGCCGTTGCGCGACCCCTGAGGCCCCTCTAGCCTCCCCCTCGCCTGCACAAGACGGGCACGAGACGGGCCGTCACGGCGTCCCGCCGTACCTGTGACCAAGGGGGAGTCCTGAACTTGCTGACCGTTTGGCTGATCATCGTGATCGCGCTCGGGGCGTTGTCCATCGCCTACGGCGTCATCACCGCCAAGGACGTGCTGTCGCGCGATCCGGGCAACGAGCGCATGCAGGAAATCGCGAAGGCGATCCAGGAAGGCGCGAACGCTTATCTGAAGCGGCAATACACCACCATCGCCATCGTCGGCGCGGTGCTGTTCGTGCTGGTGGCCTGGCGGCTCGGCATCACGGTCGCGATCGGCTTCCTGCTGGGCGCGGTGCTGTCGGGGGCTGCGGGCTTCATCGGCATGAACGTCTCGGTGCGCGCCAACCTGCGGACGGCACAGGCGTCCACGGTGTCGCTGGCAGGTGGGCTGGATGTCGCGTTCAAGTCGGGGGCCATCACCGGCATGCTGGTGGCCGGCGGCGCGCTGCTGGGCGTGGCGGTCTACTTCTTCCTGCTGGTCGTCATCGGCGGGCTGGAACCCAATGACCGCACGGTCATCGACGCGCTGGTGGCGCTGGGCTTCGGTGCCTCGCTGATCTCGATCTTCGCCCGGCTGGGCGGCGGCATCTTCACCAAGGGCGCCGACGTCGGCGGCGACATGGTCGGCAAGGTCGAGGCCGGCATCCCCGAGGACGACCCCCGCAACCCCGCCACCATCGCCGACAATGTGGGCGACAACGTGGGCGACTGCGCCGGCATGGCGGCCGACCTGTTCGAAACCTATGCCGTCACCATGGTGGCGACGATGGTGCTGGCCGCCATCGCCTTCGCTGGTACGCCCTTTCTGAAGGCGGGGATGATCTTCCCGCTGGCGATCGGCGCGGTCTGCGTGGTGACGTCCATCGTCGGCACGTATTTCGTGAAGCTGCCGGCGAGCAACAACATCATGGGGGCGATGTATCGCGGCTTCGCGGTGACCGGCGCGCTGTCGCTGGTGGCGCTGCTGCCGCTGTCCTACATGATATTCGGCTTCGGCACCGCGACCGCGGCGGGGGCCTCCTTTGGCGCCTTCTCGCTGTTCCTGTGCGGCGCGGTCGGGCTTATCGTGACCGCGCTGATCATCTGGATCACCGAATACTACACCGGCACGAACTTCCGGCCGGTGAAGGCGATTGCGGAATCCTCGGTGACCGGTCACGGCACCAATGTGATCCGCGGCCTGGCGGTGTCGATGGAATCGACGGCGCTGCCCGCGCTGGTGATCATTTTCGGCATCCTGATCGCCTATGGGCTGGCGGGGCTCTACGGCATCGCCATCGCGGTCACGACGATGCTCGCACTCGCCGGCATGGTGGTCGCGCTCGATGCCTTCGGGCCGGTGACGGACAATGCCGGCGGCATTGCCGAGATGGCCGGGCTGCCCAAGGAAATCCGCCAGACCACGGACGCGCTCGACGCCGTCGGCAACACCACCAAGGCGGTGACCAAGGGCTATGCGATCGGGTCCGCCGCGCTCGGCGCGGTGGTGCTGTTCGCGGCCTATACCCAGGACCTCGCGTATTTCGCGGCGAACGCCGCGCAGTACCCGTACTTCCAGGGCATGGGGTCGCTGACCTTCTCGCTGTCCAACCCCTACGTGGTCGTCGGCCTGCTGTTCGGCGGCATGCTGCCCTACCTGTTCGGCGGCATGGCGATGACGGCGGTGGGCCGCGCGGCGATGAGCGTGGTCGAGGAAGTCCGGCGCCAGTTCAAGGAAAAGCCGGGCATCATGGAAGGCACCGAGAAGCCGGACTACGGCCGCGCGGTGGACATGCTGACCAAGGCGGCGATCAAGGAGATGATCATCCCCTCGCTGCTGCCGGTGCTCTCGCCGCTGGTGGTGTATTTCGGCATCCTCGCGATCGGCGGGAAGGCTGCGGCCTTCGAAGCCCTCGGCGCGATGCTGCTGGGCGTGATCGTCACCGGCTTCTTCGTGGCCGTCTCCATGACCACCGGCGGTGGCGCCTGGGACAACGCGAAGAAGTACATCGAGGACGGGCACCATGGCGGCAAGGGCTCCGACGCGCACAAGGCGGCGGTGACCGGCGACACGGTGGGTGACCCCTACAAGGACACGGCGGGCCCCGCCGTGAACCCGATGATCAAGATCACCAACATCGTGGCACTGCTGCTGCTGGCGATGCTGGCGCATAGTTAGTTTGTTGGCCTCAAGCGCCGGCGCACGCATCCGCGTGCTTGGCTTACGCGCCATGCACTGGTGCGCCAGCGGCTGAGGGTGGTCTGGGCGCGGTCGCGCCTGGCGCTCCCAGCCCCAGGCAAGGCCTCGGGCGGCAAAGGGGGGGGGCGGCGGACGGCGCGTGAATGGACCGGCGGAGCGATCCGCCGGCCCTTTTCGCGTCTTCGGGGTTGCACCGGAGCCGTCGCGGGCCTTGATTGGACCCATGTTGCGGCTGCTCGCCCTGATCCTCGCGCTGGTCACGTCCGCCCCCGCGGCGCGCGCCCTGGAATCGCTGCCCGTCGCCTCCCCGCGCGCCACCGTCACGCTCATCGCCGACCACGCGCAAATCACCCCCGGCCAGGCGTTTCGCCTGGCGCTGCGCCAGCGCCTCGCCCCCGGCTGGCATACCTATTGGGTGAACCCCGGGGATGCTGGCCAGGCGCCGCAGGTCACGCTCGACTTGCCCGAGGGTGCGACCGCCGCGCCGATGCGCTTCCCCGCACCCCAGCGCATCCCCTTCGGCCCCTTGGTGAATTTCGGCTACGAGGGCGAACCGGTCTTCATCATTCCGGTCACCGCCCCCGCTGCGATGCGCCCGGGCGACGTGCTGACCATCGAGGCCCGCGGCGAATGGCTGGTCTGCGAGCAGGTCTGCATCCCCGAGGAAGGCGCCTTCCGCATCGACATCCCGGTCGAGGCAACGCCCCGCCCTGCGAATACCCCCGTGTTCGCCGCCGCCGAGGCTGCCGAACCCCGCCCCGGCCCCTTCGCCGCGCGGATCGGCTTCGCCGGGGCCACCGGCGCGATCGAGGTCAGCGGCCCGGCCATCGCCCCCGGCGCGGTGCGCGCCGCCTACTTCTTCCCGATCGACCAGGGCGTGATCGACAATGCCGCGCCGCAGGTGATGAGCGTCACGGATGGCGCGCTGCGCCTGGCGCTCGTGCGCGGCCAGGGCTCGTCGCTGCCAGACCCGGTCGCCGGTGTCGTCGCCATCACCGACGCGGCGGGGGTACGCGGCGCCTACGTGGTCTCGGCCCCGCCCGGTGCCGTGCCCGCCGGCCCTGCCACGCTGCCGCTCGGTCAGGCGGCGCTGCTGGCGGCACTTGGCGGGCTGCTGCTGAACCTGATGCCGTGCGTCTTCCCCATCCTGGCCATGAAGGCCGTGGGTATCGCGCGGCTGTCGGGCGCAGCGCAGGGCCAGGTGCGCGCCCATGCCGCGTCCTATACGGCGGGGGTGGTGCTGTCCTTCGTCGCTCTCGGCGGGCTGCTGGTGGGGCTGCGCGCGGCAGGCGGCGTGGCGGGTTGGGGCTTCCAGTTCACCCAGCCAGTCTTCGTCGCCGGCATGGCCTGGTTGATGCTCGCGGTCGGGCTGAACCTGTCCGGCGTCTTCGCGGTGCGCGGACCGGCCTCGGCCGGGGCGGGCCTGGCGGCGCAGGGCGGGCATGCGGGGTCGTTCTTCACCGGGGCCTTGGCGGTCCTGGTCGCGACGCCCTGCACGGCGCCCTTCATGGCCGCCGCGATCGGCGCCGCGATGACCATGGGCACGGCCGGGGCGCTGACGGTCTTTGCCGCACTCGGCCTGGGCATGGCGCTGCCCTATGCGCTGCTGGGCGTGGCACCGGGTCTCGCACGCCTGCTGCCGCGGCCCGGCGCCTGGATGGACCGACTGAAGCAGGGCCTGGCCTTCCCGATGTACGCCGCGGCCGCCTGGCTGGTCTGGGTGCTGGCCGAGCAGGCCGGGCCGTCGGCCGTGCTGGCGGTGCTGCTGGGGGGCGTGCTGATCGGCTTTGGGGCCTGGGCCTGGGGCCTGGCGCAGGCGGCCGGTGGGCGGGTCGGCCGCGTCGCCGCCGCGGCGGCCGTGGTCGGTGCCCTGGCGCTGTTGCCGCTGGTGCAGGGTGCACGCCCGGCAGCCGCGCGGGCCGCCGATGCCACCGGCGAGGCCTGGTCGGAAGCGCGGGTCGCCGCGCTCCGCGCCGAGGGCCGGCCGGTCTTCATCAACCTCACCGCCGCCTGGTGCATCACCTGCAAGGTGAACGAACGCATGGCACTCGCGACCGAGGGCGTGCAGCGCGCCTTCGCGGACCGGCGCGTGGCCTATCTGACCGGTGACTGGACGCGCGGCGACGCCGCGATCACCGCCCTGCTGCGCGCGCACCAGCGCGACGGCGTGCCGCTGTATCTGTTCTACCCGGCGGGCGGCGCGGCGCCGGTCGTGCTGCCGCAGATCCTGACCGAGGGGATCGTGCTGCAGGCCATCGCGACGCGCGCGGAGGCCGGCTGACCGGCGCACTTCAGGCGGCACGCCCCGCCCGGTGGCGCGCGGGCCGGTCGGACGGCACGGGCCCGGCGACCCGACGGCAGGACCCTGGATGAATGGCCGGGGCGGCGAGCAGGCCGGTGCCGGTGCCGAGAGGTCGGACGACGCGCCAGCGCCACTGCCGCTCGCGTTGGCAACCCGCTGCGGCACGAACCCTCTGTTTTCGCCCGTATCTTCGCCCGACCAGGCGATTCCATCAGACAGGGGATCTCGTGTAGCGTCGGCTCCGCTCGCCTCGGCTCGCTGAAACACCTCTGGCCGATCGCTCTCACGCGCATCGTCACCCGATCAGATGAGTCCATCTGATCAGGATCTGCTCTAGGATCCCGCCATGGCTGACCGCCGCCACTTGCTGCTGGCCCCGGCGCTGCTCGTCCTGCCGCGCCCGGCCCTGTCGCAGCGCATCCGCGTGGGCGAGGTGACCGCCCTGACCGGCGCCGCCGCGGCGCTGTTCAGCGGCGAGGCGCCGCGCCCCCTCGCGCCCGATGCGCCGGTGCTGATGGAGGATCTGCTGACCACCGGTCCCGCCGCGCGGCTCGCCTGCCGGCTCGACGGCGGGCTCGAGCTCCGCATGGGCGAGAATGCCGCGCTGCGCGTCGATGCGCTGGCGCTGCGCGGCCCGCGCCCGGGCACCTCGCTGCGCGGCTTCGGCGGCGCGCTGCTGCTCGACATCCCGCGTAGCGAACGCCCCGCGCCGGTCGATGTGACGCTGCCCTGGGCGCATATCGGCGTGCGCGGCACACGTTTCTTTGCCGGCGTGCTGGACGGCGTGCAGGCGGTGTTCGTGGCGCGCGGCCGGGTCGAGGTGCGCACCGCCGGCGGCACGGTCCCGCTCGGCGAGGGCCAGGGCGTCGATGTGGCGCCCAACGGGGCGCCCGGCCCGGTCAGGGAATGGGGTGCGCCGCGCATTGCCCGGGCGCTCGCACTGGTGGGCGCGACCTGAACGTCGCGTGGGGACGGCCCCGGTCGCGACCAGGGCCGCGGCGCGATCTGGCGCTTCGGTCGGCTATGGTCCGCTCCGGGCGTCCGGCGCCGACGCTCGCCACCGCCAGCAGACCAGGCGGCGCGAAGGCTGCTGCCCGGCGCCCGCAGGCGCCGGGCGGTGCATTCCCCCGGAGACCGAGCCCCCGGACGGCGGCTACAGGATCCCCTGAGGCTGCCCTGCGATGGTCACGGCGATCGCGTCCGGTCGCAGCAGGCGCGCGGCCACCTCGGTCGCCTTCGCGGGCGTGATGGCCTGCAGGCGCGCGTTGCGCCCGTCCAGCCAGTCGACCGCGCGGTTGTTGCGCCGCATCGCGAGCAGCGTGGCGGCGATGCGCCGGCTGTCGGTGAACTGCAGCGGCAGGGAGCCGGTCAGGAAGGCAACCGCTTCCTCCAGCTCCGCCGCGGTCGGGCCGCGGGCGGCCAGGTCGGACCACACCGACTTCGTGACCTCCAGCGCCTCCGCCACGCGGGCATTCTCGGTGGCGAAGCCGCAGGTGATGACCCCGCCACCGAACAGGCTGTCGAGACCGACGCCGATGCCATAGGTCAGGCCGCGCTGCACGCGCACGGCTTCCATCAGCCGGGAGGAGAAGCCGCCCCCGCCCAGGATGCGCAGCACGATCTGCGCGGCTTCCCAATCCGCATCGTTCGGCGCGATGCCCGGCTGGCCCAGGATGATCTGCGATTGCGGGCTGGGCACCGCGAGCACCTGGCGGCCGAATTCGGTGAAGGCGGTCAGGCGCGGCGGTTCCTCGGGCGCGCCGGCCGGCAGCGCGCCGAGCAGATCGGGCAGGATGGCGCGCAGCTGCGCGGGGGTGATGGCACCGGCGGCGGCGACCAGCACGCCGTCCCGCCGCAACTGCGCGGCAAGCCCCGCGCGCATGCCCTCGGCCGTCACGGCGGCGAGCGTTTCCGCCGTGCCGGTGGCCGGCCGCCCGGCCGGGTGGGTCGGGAAGGCGGACTGCCAGAAGCCGCGGCCGGCCTGGCCGCGCGGGGTTTCCAGCGACTGCCGCGCGCCGGCGATGGCGCGTGCGCGCACGCGTTCCACCGCATCGGCATCGAAGCGCGGCGCCGTCATGGCCAGTCGTGCAAGGCGCAGGGCCTCGGGCAGGGCATCGGACAGACAGCGGAAGCCGGCTTCGAAGCTGTCCCGCCCGGCCGAGAAGGACAGGCCGATCGCGTCATCGCGCAGCGCATCCTGGAAGGCCAGCGCACGCAGGTCGCCCGCACCTTCCATCAGCAGGGCGGCGGCCATCGCCATGGTGCCGTCCTGGCCGGCCGGGTCGCGCGCCGCGCCACCCGGCCAGGACCAGGAGAGCGAGACGACCGGGACGGACTGGTCCTCGACCAGCCAGGCGGTGAAGGGGCCGGCCTCGACCACCTGGATCGGCAGGGAGAAGGGGGTGGTCATCACGCGGCCTCCGGCAGCAGCCAGCCGGTTGTGTGGCGCGGCGCGGCGAGCACGGCGCGCGCGGCCTCGGTCACCTGCGCCCGGGTCACGGCACGCAGGCGCGCGGGCCAGAATTCCACCACCTCGGCCGGCAGGCCGATGGCGAGCACGCCGCCCAGCATGCGCGGCGCCGCGCCGAAGCCATCGAGCGCCAGCAGCGCGCCGGAGGACAGCTGGCGGCGTGCGCGCGCGACCTCGGCCTCGGTCGGACCGTCCTGCAGCAGGGTCGCGATGGTGGCGTTCACCGCCGCTTCCAGGCGTTCCGGTTCGACGCCGCGGCGGGGCACGGCATAGACCATGAATTCGGTCTCGCCCGCCGCTTCGCCGTCGTAGGACGCACCGGCGGAGACCGCGAGGCCCGTCTCGACCAGCGCGGCATGCAGGCGCGAGCCCTGGCCGCTGCCGAGCAGATGCGCGAAGACCTCCAGCGGCAGGGCGTGGCGCGTCTCCCCGGCGGTGAGGGACGGCGCGATCCAGGCTTGGATCAGCAGCGCCTCCCGCGCCGTGGGTTCGCGGCGCACCAGGCGCGCTTCGTGCGGCGCGGAGGGCGCGCGAGCGCGGTCGCGCGCGGCCCCCGGCCGGGCGGGGACGCGGCCGTAGTGTTCCTCGGCCAGGGCGCGCAGGGTGGCTTCGTCGACCGCGCCGGAGACCACCAGCGTCGCGTTGTGGGGCGCGTAGAATCGGTCGTAGAAGGCCGCCATGTCGTCGCGCGTGATGGCGCGGATTTCGTCCTCCCAGCCGATGATCGGGCGGCCGGGCCAGGTCTGCGGGCCCCAGAGCGCGGCGCGGAAGGCTTCCTGGAAGCGGGCGCGGGCGGAGCTGTCGGTGCGCTGGCGGCGTTCCTCGAGCACGACGTTGCGCTCGCTCTCCACCTGGTCGGCCGGGATGATGGCGGCGGCGAAGCGGTCGGCCTCCATGCGCATGATGAGCGGCAGGCGCGAGGCCTCGACCTGCTGGAAATAGGCGGTGACGTCGCGCGAGGTGAAGGCGTTGTCGTTACCGCCCTCCCGCGCCACGCGGCGGGAGAATTCACCGTTCGCGACGTTGGGCGAGCCCTTGAACATCATGTGTTCGAGGAAGTGGGCCACGCCCGAGCGGCCTGCCGGGTCCTCGGCGCCGCCGGCGGCGTAGAACAGGTATTGCGCGACGACGGGGGCGCGGCGGTTTTCGGCGAGGACGACGCGCAGGCCGTTGGAGAGCTGCCACTGCTTTGCGCCGAACAGCGGCCGGTCCGGCGGCGTGGCGGCGGGCGAGGCGGCCGGGGCCTGGGCCTGGGCCTGGGCGGCGGCAGGCGCGGCGGCGAGCGCGGCGGCGGCGGCGAGGGTGGTGCGGCGGGTGAGTCGGGGCATGACCGCAAGATGGGGTGCGGCGGGCGGTTGGGGAAGCGTGCTTACGGAAGCGTATGGTTTGGGGGGTGTCAGCCGAGCGGAAGGCGTGCGAGCAGCGGGGCGGGCTGCGTGTCCGGCTCGATGAGGTCCGTGAGGGTGTAGGGGCACTCGGCGGGCAACGGCGCGGATGGGCCGCCATCCGAGGCGAGTTTTGCTTCCGCCTGGCGGCACGCAAGGCGCCAGGCGCGCGGCAGGTCGAGGCGCTGGGCCATGCTGGGCGCATAGCGGCGGGAGGCTTCGTCCAGCGCGCCAAGGGCCTCGGCCAGCCAATGGCCGCGCGGGGGTTCGACGCGGGCGTAGCGGGCGAGCAGGAGGTGCAGCAGGGCGACGCGCAACAGGCTCTCGACCGCCTGGAATTCGTTGCGGCCCACGCTTTCCACCTCGTCGATCAGGTTCGGCCAGTCGAGGGAATCGTTCACCCGTTCCCCGCGCGACAGGCGGCGCAGCAGGTCGGCCTGCTGTTCGGACCAGAGGAGGATGTCGCGGTCGTAGAGGGCGGACATGGCGCGGGGAATCTAGGTGGTGCGACCGCAAAACGCACGCGCGCAATGGGGCCTGGGCGTCAGAGCCCTATCGCGAGACGATCTCGACCCGCCTGTTCTGCGGTTCCGCTTCGTGCGGTTGTGTTGGGACGAGCAACTGTCGGGCGCCGTATCCACTGACGATGACATACTCCCGCGGGATGCCCGCCCCGATGAGCCATTCCCCCACGGCCCGCGCCCGAAGCTCACCAACTGTCGCGAGACCTCGCGTTGCCTCTGCGCCGTCCGCATGGCCTCCGACTTCGATGCGCGTGATGGTGTAGGGCGGCGCAAGGCCAGGGCCGGGCCATGCGGGCAGGCGGCCGTCGCGCAACTGGGTCCAGTATTCGACATACCGCGAGAGGACGCGCTCGCAGCGCGAGTCGATTGCGTCGCTGCCGGGGTCGAAGGCGCACTTGAAGCTCCGGGAAAGGGCAAAGGCGGGGGCCGCCTGCACGGAGAGCGCGCAGCCGATCAGCGCGAGTCGCAAGCCTGCTTGAAGCGCCGTCATGCCCCAACCTCTCACGCCTGCTTCCGCTCAATCAGCTCCCTGCGGATCTTCCGCCCGCGCCGGATGCGGTCCTCGATGAACTCCGCCTGCCCGTAGCGCACCGCGCGGCCCAGCGCGTGTGCGTCTTCGCTGAAGCGTGCCAGCATTTCCAGCAGCGCCTCGCGGTTGTTCAGGAACACGTCGCGCCACATGTCCACGTCGCTCGCCGCGATGCGCGTGAAGTCGCGGAAGCCCGAGGCGGCGAACTTCATCACCGCCTCCTTCGTCTCCTCCGCCAGGTCGTCGGCCGTGCCGCAGATGGTGAAGGCGATCAGGTGCGGCAGGTGGGAGACGATCGCCACAACGCGGTCATGCGTGGCGGGGTCCAGCGTCTCGATCATGGAGCCGCAGCGGCGCCAGAATTCACGCACCTTCTCGACCGCCGCGGCGTCGCTTCCCGGCAGCGGTGTAACGATGCAGTAGCGCCCGTCGAACAGCTCCGCGAAGCCGGCATCCGGGCCGGAATGCTCGGTGCCCGCCATGGGGTGCGCCGGCACCAGGTGCACACCCGGGGGCAGCAGCGGCGACAGGTCGCGCACCACGCTTCCCTTGGTGGAACCAACATCCGACAGAACGCAGCCGGGTGCGAGGTGCGGCGCGATCTGCGCCATCACCCCGGCATAGGCGCCGACCGGCACGCACAGGATCACGGCGTCGCAGCCCTCGACCGCCTTGCACGGATCGTCCTCGACCACGTCGACGATGCCGAGTTCGCGCACGCGCGCCAGCGTCTCGGGCCGACGCGCCGTCGCCACCACCGTGCGCGCCAGGTCGGCGCGCTTGCGCGCCACCCGCGCGATGGACGACCCGATCAGCCCGATGCCAACCAGGCACAGCCGTTCGAAGACAGGTTCAGCCATGCATGAAGGCGGTCAGCGCCTCGGTCACCATGGTGCATTCCTCGGCGGTGCCGATGGTGATGCGCAGGCACTGCGGCAATCCGTAGCCGCCCATGGCGCGCACGATCAGCCCGCGCGCCTTCAACGCATCATCGGCGGCCTTGGCCTTGGCCGGCGTGCCGAAATCGGCCAGCACGAAGTTGCCCTCGCTCGGCCAGACCTTGATGCCGGCCGCTTCCAGCGCAGCGACCACGCGCCCGCGCCAGAGCGTGTTGTGCTCGATCGCGCACTGCATCCAGCCCGTCTCGCCGAGTGCCGCGATGCCGGCCGCCATTGCCGCCGCATTCACGTTGAACGGCCCGCGCACGCGGCTCAGCACATCCACCACCGGCGCGGGCGCGTAGCACCAGCCCAGCCGCATGCCGCCCAGGCCAAAGATCTTGGAGAAGGTGCGCGTCATCACCGTCGTGCCGACGGCGCGCCCGCCAATCGTCGTGCCCGATGCATCCACCAGCTTCGCGCCCGCATCGTAGTCCGGCCGCGTGACGTACTCCGCATAGGCGCTGTCGAGCACCAGCAGGATGTCGTCGCGCAACCCGGCGCGCAGGCGCTCCACCTCGGATTGCGGCAGGATGGATCCGGTCGGGTTGTTGGGGTTCGCCAGGAACACCAGCCGCGTGCGCGGCCCCACCGCCGCCAGCATGCCGTCGATATCCGCGGTCAGGTTGCGCTCCGGCACCTTGATGATGCGGCAGCCCGCCCAGCGGCCGGTGATGTCGTACATCATGAAGCCGTGCGCGCTCATCACCAGCTCGGTCCCCTCCCCGCCATAGGCGAGGATGAGCAGCGAGATCAGTTCATCCGACCCGTTGCCAACCACGATGCGCGCGGGGTCGAGGCCGAAGCGCGCGCCGATGGCCTCGCGCAGCGCCTTGGCACCGCCATCGGGATAGCGATGCGCGTCGCGCGCCATCGCCTCGATCGCCGCGATCGCGGCGGGCGGCGGGCCGAAGGCGCCCTCGTTGGAACTCAGCTTCACGATCCGGTTCACGCCCGGGATCTTGGATTCACCGCCGACATAGGGCTCGACCGACAGGATCGAGGGGCGAGGCATCACGGTCATGCTGCGTCTCCGACGACCGGCGCGGCATAGGCGCCGAGGATGGTGCGCCGCGCCCAGGGCAGCGACGCGAGGCGCGCGTCATCGGCGCGCAGGAAGCCCTCGATCTCGGCCAGCGCCAGCGTCGCCTGGCCGACGCGGGCGACGATCAGCGATGGCGCGGCCAGCCCAGCCTCGGCCAATGCGCCGGCGATGCGCGCGCGGGGCGCGCCGGCCTCGGCCTCCAGCAGCAGCAGCGTGCGGTCGTCGCCCGACGGGTCGGCTGCGACGGGGGCCACCACCAGCGCGCCAGGGCTGCCGGGCGGTTCGCCCACGAAGGGCAGCCGCGCGACCACCTGCAGCTTCGGCACTTCGAGCCGCGCCCACCAGGCCGCCCCCGCGCCGGCCTCTTCCTCGGCCGGGGCCGGCAGCACGGCGACGGAGGCCTCCCCGGCGCTGACCGCCGCCAGGGCACGGGCGGGTGTGGGGTGTACGCGGATCGCGGCGATCGGCCCGAAATGCTCGCGCGCCAGGCGCGCATGGCCCGATTGCGGAGAGGGCGCGTGGACCGCCACCGAGAACCCGCCCTGGATCGCGGTGCTGGCCATGAAGATCTCGCGCCAGATGCGCACCAGGCGTTCGCGCGCCAGCGGGCCGGTGTGGCGGGCCAGCAGGCGGCGCAGCACCGCGGCCTCGCGCCCCGGGCGCAGCGGGGTCGTGCCGCCCTTGGCGCGGCTGCCGGCCAGGCGCGCCACCACGGCGGAGCGCTTCATCAGCAGGTCGTGCATGGCGTCGTCGAGCGCGTCGATCTCGGCGCGCAGCGCGGCGATTTCGGCCTCGGCGGGGGCGGCGGGGGCGGTGTCTGGCATGGGTGGAAGTGCAATAGACGGGCGCGCGCGGTGCGCCAAGCGGGGGCTGCCGCCGAGCTGCGCGGGCCGGCCATGCGCCGGGTGGGCCGGTGGTGGCGGCGCGCGCGGCACCACGGCATCATAGCGACGGTTGTGGCGCCGCGCGCACCGCTACCGTTGCGGCGCCGCCCGCCCGGCCCTAAGCATCGCATGCCATGTCACAGGCCATCGCCCCCCTGCCGGAGGTGGACCACCAGCATGTCGTCTTCGCGGACGGCCTGCCGCTGGATTGCGGCGCCGTGGTCGTGCCGCTGGTGGTGGCGTACCGGTCCTATGGCCGGCTGAACGCGGCGCGCAGCAATGCCGTGCTGGTCTGCCACGCGCTGACCGGCGACCAGTACCTGGCCGAACCCCACCCCGTCACCGGCAAGCCAGGCTGGTGGGAAAGCATCGTCGGGCCGGGAAAGCCGCTGGATACCGACCGCTACTTCATCGTCTGCGCCAATGTGCTGGGCGGGTGCATGGGCTCGACCGGCCCGCGGTCGGAGATGACGGATGCGCAGGGGCGGGGGCTTGGCCGGCCTTGGGGGACGGATTTCCCGCAGGTCACCATCCGCGACATGGTGCGCGCGCAGAAGCGGCTGATGGAGCACCTGGGGGTCGCGCGCTGGCTGGCCGTGGTCGGCGGGTCGATGGGCGGGATGCAGGTGCTGGAATGGGCGGCGACCTATCCGGACGCCGTGCTGGCCGCGGCACCCATCGCCTGCGCGGCGCATCACTCGGCACAGAACATCGCCTTCCACGAGGTCGGCCGCCAGGCGATCCATGGCGACCCGGATTATGCCGGCGGTCGGTACTGGGAGGCTCAGCGCATCCCGGCGCGCGGCCTGGCGGTGGCGCGGATGGTGGCGCACATCACCTACCTGTCCGAGCAGGCGCTGACGCGGAAATTCGGGCGGCGGCTGCGCGGGGCGAGCGCGCTGACCTTTCTGGAAGACGTGTTCGAGGTGGAGTCGTACCTGCGCCACCAGGGTTCGACCTTCGTGCAGCGCTTCGACGCGAATGCGTACCTGACCATCACCCGGGCGATGGATTTTTTCGATCTCGCGGCGGAGCACGAGGGCGATCTGTCAGCGGCGTTCCGCGGCACGGCGACGCGGTTCTTCCTGGCGTCCTTCAGCAGCGACTGGCTGTTCCCGACCTCGGAGAGCCGCGCGGTGGTGCGGGCGCTGAACGCGGCGGGGGCGAGCGTCAGCTTCGTCGAGATCGCGAGCGACAAGGGGCATGACGCGTTCCTGCTGGAGGAACCGGAGTTTCATGCGGCGCTTGGCGGGTTTTTGAGGGGGGCGGCGGAGAAGGTGGGGGTTTGAACGCCCCGGGCGGCCCAGATGATCGGCCGCAGGCGCCGCGGCTGCTCGCGCCTCAGGCCTTCACCTTGCACATCGCCGCACTCCTCGGCGCCACCGCCTTGTCCTGGGTGGCCGCCGCCGCGTGGATCGGCAGGCCGTGGCGCGCGGACTACGTCGGTATGCCGTTCTGGACGGCGGCGTGGCTGTGGTTCGCGCCCCTGCCTTATGTCGCCGCCTGGTTCGTGCTGACGCGTCAGGCGGTGGCGCGCGCCGCCCTGGCCGTGGGCGTGCTGGCACTGATCAGCGGTGTGGCGATGCTATTCACCGTGGGCGCCATGATCGTGCTGTGGCCCATTGGCGCCGTGCTTGGGTGTGGGTTGGTCGGCGCGCTGTTCGGGCTCGTCATGGCGGCGGTGCAGGACGAGGTCCCGACCGAGGCCGCGCAGACTTGGCGCTGGGCGCATCTGCGCGGGTGGCTCGTCGCCGTCCCGGCCTTCTGGCTGGCCTTTGCGCTGATGCCCTCCACCGTGGCGCACATGCCCGGGGTGCAGCTCGGCTTGCCGCTCGCCGCGCTGCTGGCGGGCTTGGCGTATCATGCGGCGTCCTGCTGGGCGTTGCTCGCCGTGGAGCAGCGGGCCGTGCCGCAGCGGCGGCGCGCAACAAGCGTGGTGATCGGGACAGTTTTGCTGGCGGGATTCTCGATCGCAGCCGCGTGGCGCTGAGCGGAAGGCTACCCGCGCACTACGGAATCCCACCCAAGGAACCCTGCGACTGAAACGCCGACAACGGCCACCAGCACCGAGGCGCGGCGCAATTGCGTCGCGACCGGCAGCGCGGAACCGCGGAGAATGCTTGTCAGCAGCGCATGTGGGAGAGTTGCGGCGACCAGCAGCGCTACGCTCCAGCCGTCCACACCGGTCCGCGAAACATGCATCGCCGCGGGCACGAGGCCTGCCAGGAAGGCCACCAAACCCGCCGTGTGAGCGAAGCGGCCTGCGCCACAGCCGGAGCCGGCCATGATGTCATCCCGACGGGTGAGCCATTCTCCGATCATCGAGACCGACAACAACGCAGCGACGGGTATGGCGAAGCCAACGGTCGCGAAGCCCGCGACGAAAGTTGCACCGAACGCAGCCGCGCACATCGCGGTCGCGAGAGCCGCGCCACGAAGCGCCGCGGCAATCGATTCGAGCGACAGAAGCTGCCACGCAGCAAGGTAGATGGCCGGGGCTGCGATCATCCACGTCACGAAGTCCCAGCTGCGTCCCAGCCCGAACGCGGGCGCCGCGGTCAAGGCCATGACGCCAAGCACGAGGATCACCGTCACGACGCTCAGAAGAATCAGATGTGCATCCATATCGCGCCATGTGGGCGCATTGGCGAAACGCTCCTTCGCCCAGCCCAGCCAGGCTTTCGCAGCATCAAGCTGCGAAGGTCTTGGGGCAGTATTGGCGCGCACCGACATAACGTAATGATACCACGCCGAAGACGCCCCGGCACAGCCAAACACCCCTCACCCCGCCACAATCCCCTCCGCCCGCGCGACCCCCACCCAGTGGTCCCGGAACGCTGCCACGAACCCCTGGAACTGCTCCCCCACCGGCAGCGGCGCCCGCGGCGGAGACGCCAGCTCCTCCAGCCGCGCCGCGATCTCCGGCCGCCCCACAATCCCCGGGATCGCCGCCGCGATGCGCGCCGCCTCCGCCGCCGGCAGCCGCCGCGGCGCGCTCAGCCCGATCCACTGCGTCATCGTCGCGCGCGCGAACCCCAGCTCCCCCACCGTCGGCACATCCGGGAACGCCGGCACGCGCAGCTCGGTCGAGACCACCAGCGCGCGCAGCGACCCGTCCTTCAACTGCGCCACCAGCGTGGTGATCGGCGCGTTGATCGCCTCCACCTGCCCCGCCAGCAAATCCTGCAGCGCCGGCGGCGTGCCGCGATACGGCACGTGATCGAGGTTCGCCGCCCCCGCCTCGCGCCCGATCACCGCGCCCAGGAAGTGTTCGGCCGACCCGACCCCGGAGGACCCGAACCGCACCGGCCCCGTCCGCGCCGCCGCCAGCAGGTCGGGCAGGGTCGCGAAGCGCGAGCGCGCCGTCACCACCATCACCGTCGGCGCCTCGGCCAGCATGCCCAGGTGGGAAAAATCCGCGACCGGATCGTAGGTCAGCGACGGCAGCACCCCCGGCGCAAACCCGAACGGAATGGCATGGCTGACCGCGAGCGTCGTCCCGTCCGGCGCCGCCTTCGCCACCGCATCGGCGGCGATGGTGCCCGACGCGCCGGTGCGGTTCTCGACCACGACGGACGCCCCCAGCGCATCGCCGAGCGGCCCCGCCACCAGGCGCGCCACCACATCCGCCAGCCCGCCGGCCGGGAACCCCGCAATCAGGCGGATGGTGCGCGTGCCCTGCGCGAGGGCAGGGGCAGCCAGCAGCCCAGGCAGGGCCAGCAGATGACGACGACGGATCATGGCGCGGAAACTCCCGGTGCGTTCGGTCGCACCGGGGTCAGCAATCGCCGTGCCGCTGGCGTGGCGGGCTCGCAGGCTGTCCTGGGCTGGATCGGATGGCCCGCGGCGCACCTGCGATCATCCGCCCGCCAGCCGCCGCGCTAGCTGTATGGAGGCAGCAAGCGACGCGCCGGCCGCCGCGCGCACGGGCCGCAACCTGCCGCGCCGGCGGCGTACCGCCGCCAGGCCGCAGCCGCGGGTCAGTCCACCCGCGCGCCCGAGGCCCGGATGATCGGCGCCAGCGCAGCCTCGTTCGCCGCGCGATAGCTCGCGAACTCCTCCGGCGTCGTATACCAGGGCGTCGCCCCGTTCTCGAGAAACCGCCGCTTCAGGTCGTCGCTCTCCAGCGACTGCTTCGTCAGCGCGTTCAGCCGCTCGATGATCGGCCGCGGCATGCCCGCGGGTCCCATCACGCCGCCCCAGGAATTGATCTCGAAGCCCGGCAGGAATTCCGACATGGTCGGGATCTCGGGCGCGACCGGGCTGCGCTGCGCGCCCGTCACGGCCAGCGCGCGCACCTTGCCTTCGCGGTGCAGTGCCAGGCCCTGCGGGATATTGTCGAAGATCATGTGCACGCGTCCGCCCTGGATATCGACATGGGCGGGCGCGGCGCCGCGATAGGGCACGTGCAGCATGTCGACGCCCGCCATGGTCTTGAACATCTCGCCCGAGATGTGGACCGTCGTGCCCGACCCCGACGACGCATAGGCGTATTTGCCCGGATTGGCGCGCAGCAGCGCGATCAGTTCCGGCACGCTGCGCGCCGGGACGTCGTTGTTGAGGACCAGCAGGTTCGGCAATTGCCACAGCCCCGACACGTAGGAAAAGTCACGCGACGGGTTGAACGGCAGCCGGCTGTAGAGCGTCGGCCCGATCCCGAGCGGCGCGACCGAGGCCAGCCCGATCGTGTTGCCGTCCGGGTTGGCGCGCGCGATCACCTCGGTGCCGATGTTCCCGGCCGACCCGGCGCGGTTCTCGACGACGAATTGCTGGCCGGTGATTTCGCTCATCTTGATGCACCACAGGCGCGACAGGATGTCGGTGCCGCCGCCCGGCGGGAACAGCCCGATGAAGCGGATGGAATTGGTCGGCCAGTTGGACTGCGCGACGGCCGGCGCGGCGAGCGGCGCGGCGGCAACGGCGAACAGGCTGCGACGGCGCAGCGCGGCGGTGCTGGTCATGGAACGTCTCCCTGGTGGCCTTGATGGCCTTGATGGCCTTGCCGGGGATGGGACAGGGGAAACGCGCGCAACGTCAAGCGCGGCGCATCATTCCACGACGGCGCCCGAGGCGCGGATCAGCGGTGCGAAGCGCGCCTCGTTCTCACGGCGGAAATCCGCGAGGCCCTCGGGCGTGGTCCACCAGGTGGTGGCGCCGCCTTCCTCGTAGCGGCGCTTCACCTCGGGGCTGTCCAGCGCCTGGCGGCCCAGCGCGTTCATGCGCATCACCATCGCCGGCGGCAGCCCGGCCGGGCCGGCCGCGCCGCCCCAGGAATTGATCTCGTAGCCCGGCAGGAATTCGGCCATGGCGGGCACGTCCGGCAGTTGCGGGCTGCGCTGTGCGCCGGTGGCGGCCAGCGGGCGCACCTTGCCCTCGCGCGACAGGCGGCTGGCTTCGGGGAAATTGCCGAAGATCATGTCCACCCGCCCGCCCATCAGGTCGATATAGGCCGGGCCGCCGCCGCGATACGGCACGTGCAGGATGTTCACGCCGGCCATCTGTTTGAACATCTCGCCGGCGATATGCAGCGTGGTGCCGGCGCCCGAACTGGCGAAGGTATAGCGACCGGGATCGGCGCGGCACAGCGCGATGAGGTCAGTGATGTTGCGCACCGGCAGGTCGCTGCGCGCCACGAGAAGATTCGGCAGCTGCCACAGCCCGCAGATCCAGGTGAAGTCGCGCGTCACGTCAAAGGGCAGGCGCGGATAGAGCGTCGGCGCGATCGCCATGGAGGAGACGGAGGCAAGCCCGATGGTGGTGCCATCCGGCGCGGCGCGGGCAATCACCTCGGTGCCGACATTCCCGCCGGACCCGCCACGGTTGTCCACCACGAATTGCTGGCCGGTGATCTCGGCCATGCGCTGGCACCAGATGCGGCTCAGCGTGTCGGTGGACCCGCCGGGCGGGAAGACACAGACATAGCGGACCGGGCCGGTGGGCCAGACGGCCTGCGCCAGGGCGGGGGCGGCCAGCGGCGCGGCCATGAGCGTGAGGGCGGCGCGGCGCGAGACAGGCCCGCGCGGCGTGGCGTGGCTTCCCATGGGCGATCCTCCGTGCATCCCGGCGCGCGGCCGGGTTGACAGGCATCGCACGCCAGGCGGGTGTCGCGCGTCAAGGCGAAGTTGCGGATGCGGCTAGGGCGGTGCCGCATCCCCGTCCGCCACGCCGACCTGCTTCAGCCGCCGCCGCAGGGCATAGATCTGGTCGAGCAGCGAGAGCACGACCGGCAGCGCCTCCTCGTTCACCTCAAGGTCGTGGCGGAGTTCCAGGATGAGGCGCACGCGCTCCACATCGATGTCGCGGAAGCACAGCGTGCCGGACTCGGCCTCGCCGCGGACATAGCCCTCGGCGATCCAGCGCTGCAGGTCGTTGGCGCTGAGCCGCGTGAAGCGGGCGCACAGGATATCGAGCGTGATCATGCCCCTGCCTCCAGCCCGGCGCGCGGGTCGTTGGGGTGTTCGGGCACCCAGTCACGCAGGAAGGCCTCCAGCGCCGCATCGGGCTGGCCCACCATGACGCGCAGCGTGAGGAACAGGTCGCCCGCCGCGCGCGTACCATGCGCCGCGACACCCTTGCCGCGCAGGCGGATCTGCCGGCCGGTATCGCTGTGCGGCGGCAGCGTCACGCGCAGCGCGCCGAAGGGCGTGGGCACCTCGACCGCGCCGCCCAGCACGGCTTCCTTCAGCGTGACCGGCAGGTCCATACGCAGGTCGTTACCGTCGCGCCGGTAAAGCGGATGGTCCTGCACGCTCAGTTCGATCAGTGCATCGCCGGCGGGTCCGCCGTTCCAGCCGGCGCCGCCCTGGCCGCGCAGGCGCAGCACCTGGCCGGTCTCGACGCCCGGCGGGATCTTGACGCTGAGCGTGCGACCATCCGGCAGTGTCAGCACTTCGGTGGCGCCGGCGACGGCCGACAGGAACGGCACGGCAAGCCGGTAGGATTCGTCATCCCCGCGATGCGGGGCGGCCTGGGCGCGGCGGCGGGCCTCGAAGAATTCGGCGAAGATGTCGTCGGGCGTCGGGCCGCCGGCCTGCGAGTCCGTATACGGGCCGCCATACGGCCCGCCGGCGCGCGGGCCATAGCGTTCGCCGGCGGCTTCCTCGGCATACCGGCGGTAGCCGCCGGCGGGGCGCTGTTCCTGCCCCTCCGCGTCGATCTCGCCGCGGTCGAAGCGGGCCCGGCGATCGGGGTCGGACAGCAGGTCGTTCGCGGCGGCGACCGCCTTGAAACGCGCCTCGGCATCGGGGTTGCCGGGGTTCAGGTCCGGGTGGTGCTGACGCGCCAGCTTGCGATAGGCCTGCTTGATCGCTTCCGGCGTGGCGTCACGCGGAACACCCAGGGTCGCGTAGGGGTCTGCGGCCATGTCGGATCGGTGCCCCGCGGGTCAGAGCATGTAGTCGTCGTTGAAGCCGCCCTCGGTGGTGTCGAGGCCGGAGAAGCGGACGCGGCAGGCCAGCCAGTGCACGTCATGGCCGGCATATTCGGTCAGCAGGTCGCTCAGCATGCTGTCATGATCGACCATGACCGCGGTGGCGCCGGCGTTCAGCGCGGCGGTCATGAAGCGCACGCGCATTTCCGGCGCCGGATACAGGGCAAGGTCCGTGACCGTGCGGTAGGCGCCGACGGACTGGTCCGGCTGCAGCGCACCCGGGCCCTTGCCCATGATCGCCATCGCCTGGTCGATGCTGAGGAAGCGGCCGATCGGCGTGTAGAAATGAACGGTGGTGCGCGCCGGCACATTCGCGAAGCCGGACGGAACGCCGTTGGTTTTCCACTCGCCATGCCCGCACAGGTAGATGTCAGCCATGATGCGCCTCGTGATGTCCGTGGACAGGGAGCCTACAGCAGGATCGGTCGCGGGGATATCCATGCGCACGCATGGGTTGCAACGGTCGAGGCCGGGCGCCGATTGCGGCGCGCAAAAAGAAAGGCCCGGCTGCCACGAGGGCGCCGGGCCTAAGTCAACAGGGAGGCTTCACGTCTGGGAGGCCCCCGCAATGAGGTCCAGCCACGTTCCAGTCGTGGTCCACCATTCTGCATAAACGCTTGATTAGAATATCGAGTCCGGGGTGGGACATGTGCGATAACGCGGGTGAAACACGACCGCCCGCCTGTTCGTTCTGTGCCACAGCGTGTGCCACAGGCGGGACGACCACCACCTCATGGACCGATGAATGGACGCCAGCACCCCGCCGAACCGCAACCAACCCACCTATGCAGCCCGGCGTCCGACCGCCGCTCCCGCGCCGGCCGCCACCGCCCCGGCACCGAAGCTGCCCCGGCAATCTCGGCGCACGAACCTGACCGACAGGAAGCTTGATGACCTCGCCGCCAAGCGCCTGACCAAGGCGGTGGACATCACCGACCGCACCCAAAAGGGGTTGGTGGCAAGGGTTCGGCCCAATGGCACCCGCGCGTTCTACTTCAAGTGGCGCCCGACCTCCGGCGAGGGCGTTGCGCGCAAGTTCCGCTCCGTCAGGCTGGACGCGGCCAATGTGGCCGAGGCGCGGAAGAAGGCGTCCGAGGCGGCGGCGGCGGTCGCGATTGGCCGCGATCCGCGCGTCACTGTCGCGGCGTTCAACCCGGCCAGCGCCATCACGGTGACGACGGCCATCGGCCAGTTCAAGGACTACCTGACCGGGAAGGGCAACACCGCAGGCTACGTGACCAACGCCGAGCGTCTGCTTCGGAATCACATGGAACCCGACCTCGGCAACCATCGCCTGATCGACCTGACGCAGCGCGACATCGCCACGCTCTACAGCAAGGTGATGACGAAGGTGACCGCGAAGGCGTCAGGCGAGGCGGAACCTGAACAGGCGAACGCCCAGACCTTGAAACGCCGCAAGGGGCGCCCTGTGGACAGCACCAAGCGGAAGGTGACGACGCTTCCGAACCGATTGCACACGCAGGTCAAGCACATGCTGAACTGGGCTACCGAGGAAGGTATCCTGCCACCCGGTGTCGCGCCTGTGCTCCGGCGCCCTGTGAAGATCGAGCCGAGTCAGCAGAGGTTGAACGACGGCACGAAGCGGGTGCTGCGCGTGGGCCATTTCGCCCGCATTTGGCTCGCCGTTGAAGACGAGCCGGTGCATGTCCGCGTGCTGGTCAGGTTGCTCATCCTGCTACCGTTTCGACGCGAGGAACTCACCGGGCTGATGTGGTCCTGGGTGAAGGGCGTCGATGCCGCCGAGAACGTGCTGATGCTGGACCCGGCCGCCTTCATCGGCCCGCGCTTGGACGTCCCTGCGTGGAGGATGAAGGGCGGCAAGCGCCCGCAGTTGATGCCGCTGCCGTCGTTGGCCGTGGACATGCTGCGCGAGATGGCGGACCAGCGCGGCGTGGGCGGCGACCACGTCTTCTCCGTGACCGCCGGGCGGACCGCCTTCGCCGGGTGGCAGACCTTGATGGTCCGCCTGAGGTCGCGCTGCTCGGACATGCCGGAAGGGGACGAGTGGACGATCCATGATTTCCGAACCGGGGTCGCCACCGAGTGCGGTGATCGCCTGAACGCCGAGGAGAGCATTATCCAGCGCCTGCTGCATCATTCCAACGGTGCTCGGATGGGCGTGACGTGGCGTTACGACCAGTCGAAGCGCGTGGACGCCATGCTGCGCGTGTTGACGGAATGGCAGGCGCTTGTCGTGCAGGCCGTCGAGGCCGAGCAGCAGCGGCGCGATGCCGTCGCGACCGGAGTGACTGCGGCGATGATCGCGTTGCCGATGCGGGCCGCCGAATGAATTTGGGTGGGGGGTTCGCCGCTGGTATGATGCCGCTGCGTCACACCCCCGGCAGCCCTCGTGGTTGCCGTGACCCTTCCTCGGTTGGAAGGCAAAGCTGCTCCTCGGAGCAGCGGACAGGCTACAATCCCGCACCCAGCGCAGGGCGTTGGTCGGAGGCCGCAGATGCCAGCGCCGCGAGGTGCTGATTGACCTTATGCGACGCGTATCGTCGCCGGTACTAGAGAATGATCACCAACCTCAGCACCACGGGCACGCGCCTGTTGGATTCTACCGAGTTGAAGAAGCTCGGCCTTATAAACTCGCGCACTTCCCTGCACCGTTATCTGCGCCGCGAGTCGACCCACAATCCCTTCCCCACGCCGATGCGACACACCGTCACCGGACGGCGCTACTGGATCGAGGCGGACGTGGCGATCTGGAAAGAGCGAGAGGATCGACGCAGGCGCGTTGGCCTCGATGATCCGCGCCTCGTCCCTGATCTTGATCCGAGAAACTGGATGCCCAAGGGAGGGCGCGTTGGCGAACGCGCCGCGACCGAATCGGTCAGGACACTATTTGGTGGCGAGGAGCTACCAGGATGACCATGGCCAAAAATCCGAGCGAAATGCTTCGCGCGCTTATCGCAAGCACCGGATTCAACGATCCTGATCGACAACACGCGCGTTTGATGGAGCGACAAGAGAACCGGAGGCAGGTTCTCGCGTCGGGATGGATGTGGCTGCGTGTAAGCCACAGCATCGATACCTCGCCCGACAAGGCGATATTGGATGCTGAGCTACTCCCGCACGGCTTTCACCCAGCGTCGAGCATCGCCGATGGTGTGGGTGTGGGCATAGCTGCTCCACCCGGCGCCAAGGCGTACCTCGTCTGGCGTGACTCGTGTGAAGACTGGGAGGAGCCGGACTACTTCAATATTGATCTCTGGCTTGCGGTCCCCGTCGAGCGTCCCGCCGATGACGATTCCGAATTGAAGCCAGTCGATGGCGGTCGAGAAGCGCAGCGCAGCATGTCCAAAATAATCAGCCGCATTCGGGGTCGTCATCTTCCCCCAAGGGACACGCTGCTCGATATGCTGGTCGCCAAGATGCTTGGGTTTCGTTGGGGTGAGCCTTCCGAAGAATGCGCACTTGCCTTTCACCGCATCGCGGAAGCCAACCCTGGGTTCGGACGCAGGGAGGGTGTGATCCAAGTGCTGGACGATCTTTTGGCGAAGTTCAGCGACCATGACCTCGATGCGATGCTGCGAATCGTCAATGAGGACGGCCCTCTCGCTGACGACGTAGCGCAGGCGGCCGTGATACTGCGACTAATGGCAAAGTAGGGTGCCCGGTCACCAACGGGTCCTGGCGGGTCTGCAAGGACGGATGAGGCCCCGCCGCTGTCCATCGGCCTTCGTGCAGGCGCACGACCAGATTGCGGTCGTGCGTCTGGAGCGGCTTCCCAGGTCGCGATGATTGAGTGCGGCGTGAGGGCGGGAACAATGACCCCGCCTTCGCGCCCGCCTTGGCGGTGTGGTGGCTGGCCTGATCCAAACCGGGCCGGAGTCCGGTCAGGTCAACGCCGGCACGCCACTGCACGGCCAGATCCGTCGACCATACAACCCGGGTCCGCCAAGTGGCATTCGACGCTGAGGCCCACTGTAATCTACAGTATGCCCTTGCGGACACATCAACGACCAGCGCGAAATGCGTAATTTAGGGTTGACCCACGACTTCTGGACAGCCTATTTAAAAGACACCACCCCAGATGACAGATGGCGACCCCATGAAGACGATCCTCTACGGACGCGTAAGCACCGCCGAACAGACTTCCGCCCATCAGCGCACCCAGGCCGAGGCGGCTGGCTTCGTCTTCGATCATGTCCTGTTCGACGAAGGCGTGTCGGGGGTCTCGACCAAACTCCAGGATCGCCCACAGGGTCGCCGCCTGTTCGATCTGTTGTGGAAGGGCGACGTGCTGGTGGTGCGGTGGATCGACCGTCTCGGCAGGAACTATGCGGACGTGACCGCGACTCTGCGCATCCTGCTCGCCCGGGGTGTCATCGTCCGGACCATCATCAACGGCATGACTTTCGACGGGTCCACCACTGACCCCATGCAGATGGCGGTGCGGGATGCGCTGATCGGCTTCATGGCGGCGTCCGCGCAGGCCCAGGCCGAGGCCACCAAGGAAGCCCAGGCTGCCGGAATCGCCCACAAGAAGGAGAACGACACCACCGCGTATCTGGGCCGGAAGCCGACCTATACCCGGGCGCAGATCGCGACAGTGGCGGACCTCCTCGCGCAGGACAAAGCGGTGGCCTCCATCGCACGCGAGGCCGGCCTGTCCCGGCAACTGGTCTATCGCATCCGGGATGACCGGGCCGGTGCCGAGAAGGCCCTGGCGCTCTGGGGACTGTGACCGTGCGACCGTGCAAATCCGCCCCGTGCTAAGGTGCGTTCGATGGAAGGACTGACCATGGAGAAGGTCGCGCTCGAAACCCGGTGGATCATCCTCGGCACGGATGGTCGCCACGTCACTTTAGGCCGGCATTCGGACCCGACGCCGGAGGAACTTCAGCAGGCCGAGACGCAACTGGCGGAACGGGGTCTGTCCGGGTGGCTGGCCGTGCTGAAGGGCGGCTACTGGAAGCGCCGGCCTAAGCCCACGCTGATGATGGTCCGTCCCCTGTGCGACCCGCAGCGGCCCTTCGGGGAGGCCGCAGAAGCGTTCGAAGCCGCCCGGAAGGCGACGCTGGCAACCTTACCGTAGCGTCGCGCGGATGGCCGACAGGATCAGCCTGGAGGCGCGCAGCCGCAACATGGCCGCGATCCGGGGGAAGAATACCAAGCCGGAACTGACTGTCCGGCGCGGCCTGCACGCCATCGGCTATCGGTTCAGGCTGCATCGCCGGGACCTGCCAGGATCACCGGATATCGTCTTCCCCTCCCGGCGGATCGCCATTGAGGTTCGGGGGTGCTTCTTCCACCGCCATGGCTGCGCCAATTCCGCCCTGCCGAAGTCCCGGACCGACTGGTGGCTGAAGAAGCTAGACGGAAATGTCGCCCGGGACCTCCGGAACGAAGCGGCTCTGCTGGCCCTCGGCTGGCGGCTGCTGGTGATCTGGGAATGCGACGTTCGGCAAGATGCCGAGGCTGTGCTACGTCGCGCGGCCGACATCTTAGGCCCGGTTCGGGCTTGACGCGGTCACGGTGGCGTATCGCAGATTGCGGCCTTCCAGTGTGATCGGTTGGTGAGGACCGAACCCGGGGAAGGACCGCCCGATGGATATGCTTGTCGGCTCGCGCGTGGCGGACCCTATTATCGCACGGAAACTGGAGCGTCTTGCGTCAGGCGCGCAGCCTCGCGTGGTGGACCTGTTCTCCGGGTGCGGAGGTATCAGCCTCGGCTTCCAGCGTGCCGGCTTCCAGATCGCGGCGGCGATTGAGTTTGACGGACAGGCCGCGCGCGCCCACGCGAAGAACTTCCATCGCGGTCATGCTGAGTTCGAAGCGCATGCTCGCGCACGGGACATCACCAAGACCGAACCAAGCGACCTCTGCGCCGAACTCGGTCTAGGTCCCGTCGAAGACGCGGTGGATGTCCTGGTCGGTGGCCCGCCGTGTCAGGCCTATGCCCGCGTCGGGCGGGCGAAACTGCGCGAAGTCGCGGAGCATCCGGAGGCCTTCAAGGTCGATCCGCGCGGAAACCTCTACCTCCGCTATCTCGCGTATGTGCGGGCGATGAAGCCCATCAGCATCCTGATGGAGAACGTCCCGGACATCCTGCACTACGGCGGACACAACATCGTGGAGGAGATGGTCGAAACGCTTTCGGCCATGGGCTACGACGCCCGGTATAGCCTGCTGAACAGCGCCTTCCATGGCGTCCCCCAGATGCGGGACCGCGTCTTCCTCATCGCGTATCGGAAGGAACTCGGTATCCGGCCGACCTTCCCGAAAGCGACACATCACATGCGGCTGCCGCCCGGTTATGCGGGCACCCGTGCTGTGGCGCTCCGCTATGTCGATCTGCTGGGGGGTGCGGGCTACGTCCAACCAGATCTGGGTGACGAAAGTCTGCCCGCCCCGGTCTCGGCGCAGGATGCCATTGGCGACCTGCCTGCAATTCTGGGTTCCAGCGTGAAGCGCGGTGCCCGGCGGTTCGGTGAAGACACTTGGCTGCCCTACGCGGGGGGTGCCGATGTCTCGCGCTATGCGTCCGACATGCGTAACTGGCCGGGCTACGTCACCGATGGCGGCGTGATCGACCATGCGATCCGCTACCTCCCCCGGGACGGCGCGATCTTCAAGGCGATGCCGGCGGGGGCGGAGTATCCCGAAGCCCACCGGACAGCCACGCGGCTGTTCGAACTCGAAGCACGGCGCCGTGGCCTAACGCCCACGATGAAGGCCTGGACCGAACTGCACGACCAGATGGTCCCGCCGTATGATCCGAGCAAGTTTCCCAACAGGTGGTGGAAGTTGCGGGCCGACTTCCCGGTGCGGACGCTGATGGCCCACATCGGCAAGGACACATATTCCCATATCCACTACGACGGAAAGCAGGCCCGCACGATCTCGGTTCGGGAAGCAGCGCGGCTTCAGTCGTTCCCCGATGGCTTCCTGTTCGAAGGGACGATGAACCCCAGTTTCCGGCAGATCGGCAACGCCGTTCCGCCGCTGATGGCCCATGAGATTGCGAAGGTGATGAAGTCCGCGCTGACTAGCGCAGCAGCGCGGCTTCCGTAGTCCTAGGCGTCGCCGCCGGGCGGACCGAGGGTCAGCGGCTCGCCCCAGACAAGATCAGGCGTCAGCGGCGATATGACGAAGCCGTCCGCACGGATGCCGGCCGCGAACGCTCCATCGTGAGACGCAAGCAGGGCCTTGGCGAAGGCGTTGATCGGCTCTGAAACGCGCACCTTCGGCACGCCGCTCTGAAGGTCGAAGACCCTGACCAGCCTGAAGGGCCGGTCCAATTCTGCGGCGAACGCAGCCTCGCTCATCGGCAGATGGAATTGCGCATT
Source organism: Roseomonas fluvialis (assembly GCF_022846615.1). Taxonomy (NCBI): domain Bacteria; kingdom Pseudomonadati; phylum Pseudomonadota; class Alphaproteobacteria; order Acetobacterales; family Roseomonadaceae; genus Roseomonas; species Roseomonas fluvialis. The sequence continues at coordinate 175,173 of NZ_AP025637.1, read as the reverse complement.
GAAGCCACCGCGCGTGGTCTTCACGTCCAAATAGGTCAGCCCCGGCGCTATCGGCCCGCCTTCGGAAAGCATGTCGAAGGGGCTGAGGGGTTCCTTGTCGGACACCCAGTCGAAGACATCGCATTCGTCGCCCAGCCATTCCGCCACGATCTCCTCGCCTTCACGGCCGGCGAGTTCTGCGGCCTGCCGGGCGCGGAGATATTGCTCCATGGAAGCGCCCGCGCTCCGGGTCTGCCGCCGCCGTTTGACCGCCTCCAGCGGCTCCGGATCGCCTTCGAATGCGCGCTCCAGGGCTTCGTCCAATTCGACATCTTCGGCCAACAGCCAAAGCGGATGCGCGCGGGGCACGCCGACCCGTTGCAGGATGCCGGCGAGGTGGGCCGGGGTGACTAGCACCATCCCGGTATCGTCCATGGAGCGCATCAATTCGCGCATGACCGCGTCTTCGCCGGATGCAGCCGACACCAGCGCCATCTCGACCGTTTGCGGTTCCAACTCGCCGCCGAACTTGAGAAGCGCCAGATCGCCGGGGGCGAGGCGTTCATAGCGGCCCGTCTCGCCTTGCGGTTCCTTGATCGTCTCGCCGTTCAGCCGCCAATTCTTCGCCTGACGAACGACCTTCCGGGTCACTTCGTGAATGCTGGCGCCGCCGGGACCATAGATCGCCATGGCCAAGGGAAACTTCGTTCGACCCTGCTCCGCCGCCACCCGGAGGCCGGGGTAAAGGACGTTCAGGAACTCGCGGGCATTGAGGTTCATCGCCTTCTGCTTCGCCAGTTTGTCGCTCTGGCCCGCCTTGAACCACGCTTCGTCACGCTGCCAGATAGGGTCAAAGAGTGTCAGGTCTGACGGCTGGAGGAACTTCAGCGCAATCTGTTGCTGCATGGCCTGCGAATCCCGGACGATGACGAAGTGTGAAGGCAGGCCTGGGCCGATGGAAGCCGGGTGGCCGGATCAGGTGCCCGGTGCAACTGGTTGCACAGCCCTTCCAAGGGCATGGAACCTGCACGGACATGGCATGAGACGGACAGGACCTGCTGCCCTACTGTTCCGACGCTCGAAGGAACCCCGCCGCGTCCATGCCCTACGAACCCCGCGCATTGGCGAACCATCTGTTGGACGTCGCGGACGCCCTGGGTCTGCCGCTGACCCACATGGCCGTTCACAAGATCGCCTACTTCGCCCACGGCTGGCACCTCGCCCAGACCGGTGCGCCGTTGATCGCGGAAGAGTTCGAAGCCTGGGGATATGGGCCGGTGCTGCCGACCGTCTATGCGGCCTTCAAGGACGCGGGCCGGCAGCCTGTGCGGGCGCGCGCGGTGGTGTTCAACCCGGTGACGCAGCAACGGACCACCGCCCACGCCAGCGTCGCCCAAGATGATGCCGCCCTGATCCGGGACGTGGTGCGCGCGTATGGCCGGATGAACGCCCTGACCCTGTCCGATCTCACCCACCGGCCCGGCGGTCCATGGGACCGTGTCTGGAATGCCGGCAACGGGCGGGTGACCCTGGGCATGCGCATCGGCCACGACGCGATTCGCGCCGACTTTCTGCGCGCCGGCAGCACACAGGGCGCCCGAGGCTTCGCCGGGTAGAACCGGGTTCGATTCCGGGGTCGCGTCGGCTAACATGGCCAGCGATGCCGATTCCCCCCCTCCCTCCCTCCCACGACCTTGTCCGTCTCATCCGGCCGACGCAGGAGGAGACGGAGTTCGCGCTTCTGGAACACCTGAAGCGAAAGCCCACAGTGTGGAGTTATCAGAGGGCACGCGCGCTATCGTCGTTCGCCTTCACGCGGGACGCACCTTTGAGCGCCCTGAAGGCCGCGTGTGACGCCGCGCGGATGCCGGGTGCGGGCCGTGCTTCGAACTGGGAGGTCGTCCAACTGGTCCACGCGGCCGGGGCCGGCCGCATCGTGCAGTGCCATGGGATGGACGATGGGCGACTCCGCGTTCGGCGTGACCTGGACCTGCGGGTCGCGGCGGACTTCTACTTTGTCGAAGGCGGGAAGGTGGCGGTGTTCTGGCTTCAGCCGCGCCGCTCATACGCGCTGACGGATACGCAACTCGGAATGTTCGGTGCGCTGCTGCGACTCGCCCTACTGCGGGGCGACTTCGCGGGAGCCGATGTAGAAGTCCTCGACCTCGCCGGTCCGGATGGTGAGCCGCGCAACCCGCGCACGCTACGGCTGGCGGACCTTCCCACCGTTGATGAAGGCATGGTCACCGACGGCATCCAGCGCGTGGTGGAAGCCTACGACGCGATCAAGAAGATGGACATCGACTGGGATGCCCTTCGCCGCCGTGGCGGCAAGGGTGATGCTCCGCCACCGGCGCCACCGCCCAGTCTGTTCTGACAGCCGGGCTACGGTGCAACCAGTCGCACGGCCTCGGCCATGTAGAGGCGCGACGGATCGAGGCCGGGATACGGATGATGCGGCGTTCTGCGCCAGCGACTTCCTCATGCCCCCGCCGATCTCCCCGGGTTCCTGGCTTCGAACGCCGCCCCGATGGCAGTCCAGCGGACCTGCTCACCGAGCACGGCGTCGAGTACTGATGTCGCACGACCGCTGAATGCGGCCTCAGAATAATGATCGCGCGCACGGGAATAAGCTGACCGGCCCACCATGATCCGGCGACCGTTTTTGTCGATGGCCAGTAGCCAAAGATGAAGATGACAGAATCACGTTCATCGACTACACTGTCACACAGTGGAAGTTCCCGATTGGCGCCAGGAACGCGCCCCTCTCCTTCGCGTATTTGGGCCTCTCGCCGGGCGTGTTGCCCGGCTCGGGCGCGCCTGCCCTACGCTGGTCATGAGACTGTTGGTTGCTCCGCGCACCGCTGTCCATTCTATCGGCGCTTACCTCCATCTTGCGCCCGGCGCTGATGGGCCGGACCAGGACGTCGGCCGCCGGATCGAGAACACCGACCCACGAGAACTGTTGTTGGCTGCGTTGCCCGACGCGCCACCCCGGCTCTATCGTGCGCTGAATCGCGCAGGCGATCAGGTGCGTGGAAGCCGGTACTACCGCCGTCTTGGCGCGGCGGTGACGGGTCCCCTCGGGCCGTCGCTGCTGGAAGCGGGACTACTGAACGAAGATCGCCTTGACCATGTGGATTCGGTGCTGGCGGCGGACCCCCTCGTCGCCCCGCTCTCCGCGCATTTTCCGTCGAGCGCCTTCACCATCGACCATCTGGACACGCTGGTGACGCTGCTGCGCGCCCACGCGGCGACGGACGCCGTAGATTGGAGGCTGGCGCCGAATGCCGGGCCGCGTGCTGCCTTCCGGCGGATGCAGCAGGCCCTCGATGCTCTCACCGCACCTGACCCGGGCTTCGAGCCGCCTGCGCCGTTCCGTGTCGTTCCGAGTTTGGGGGGCCTCCGCCGGATCGGCATCAGCTTCGAGAACTGCGTTGCGGATGCCGGGCACTACGCGGCGCGTCACTGGTTTCGTCTCGCTGACGGCAGCGCCGTGTTCTTGTTCGCCGACGATCCGCCGGTTCTTCTCGCTCTTCGGCCGCTGATCCCGGGCGCTCTGTTTGTGATCGAGGACGTCGCAGGCCCGAAGAACGCGCCGGTGTCGCCCGAGGTTGTCGAGAAGCTGCGGTCCGATCTGCTCGCCTCGGGTGTGACGGTGCTTCGCCTCGATCCGGCTGACGCCCTCTGGCATCTCCACTCACTGGCCGCCCGGAATTCGAAGCGAGCCGACGACGATGTCGAGACTGATCTGGAGTGGTTGGCCGCCTGAATCTGAGGCGGTCATGGCCAACGACCGGAAACACCTGGGGCCAACTTGCCTGAGCCCCGTCGAACCGCGCCGTGCGCTCGATCTCGATTTTATGCCACATCGGCTCGTCCATGATTCGCGACTGCCCAGGCCCTCAGGCACAAGCCTGTCGGTCCGAATCCTTGTACCGAGAGCCGCTCATGTCGATGCGTCAGGCGCTGCATATTCGTAGAAGCCGCAATGACATGACGGCGCCAGTGAAGATCTCGGCCTGCTCACGGCTGCCATTGTCACCGCGCGTATGGCGGGGCGCGAATGATGCGCTGACGGGGCAGTCAGTGCGCGCCGGCGGGCGGGGGCTGCCCCCACACCCGCTGGGCGTTGTCACGCTCGGGCTGACCAGACCCCATCCGGCATCTCGCTGACGCCGGGCTAAATCATCGACGCGGCCGCTCCTGCGACAGGCGCTTGGCCTCTGCGGCCTCAGCAAGAAGTTCCTGCCGCTCCTCGTCACAGGTGGCTGCGGCAGCGGCGGCCACCAGGAAGTCCTCACACACACCCCAATAGATATCCGGACGCCAAAGGTGAAGATTCTCGATCATGGCATCCGAGAGCCTCAGAGGGGAAAAGCGAGGCGAATCATTGCCGTTCGTGGGCGTAACGGCAGCTTTCGCGTCAGTTGGTGATTTCGCAGAAGATGACAAAGCACGGCTCCTTATGGGGTTCTCACCCGCAATGTGTGTTGATGATCAAAAGTGACAGTAGCTCGGGTTGGACACCGAGCACGCCATCCTTAAGAAAGCGCTTCCTATGAAGTCAAGATCTTTTTTGTATGGGTGGATCGGGTACTAACCGACTATTTCGTGGTAGCCAGACTTCTTCTAATTAGGAGTAATTAGTGAAGATCAGTTTGCCTGAGGTTGGGTCAATTTGTATTGGATTGCCCATTTTATTATGAGTGAAGCCTGCGCCATGCCCGGATGGTTCGAAATCTGCGATCTGGATGATCTCGGTTTGCTGCGCTGGCTACTCCCCAGCAGATGTGGATTGGGCGCGTACAACGTGAAGTTTATGACATCAAATGAGCGGAATAGAATCTGAGGGCGGTGGCCATTGCGCTTTGTCGGTGATCCCCGATTCGGCTATCCCCCCAGTTTATTCACTACAGGATAGATCATTATTCGGATCAAGTGATCAGAATAGGCATAGGTTCAATAGGCGGTTCAACCCGCAACGTCAAAGGCTTCGTCCGGGTCCCCATCGGACCCAATCGAAGTCGAAGCGGAGCGAGGCCCGCTCGCTGACCGCAAAGCCATGACCAATAGGCTGCGCGCCACGTCACCGGCCATTCCTCCTCGACGCCATTCAGCATGGTCGTCGTCATGCGCATCTTCGCCGCGTAGGCGGCAATGTTCCCTGCGTTGAAGTCCGCGTCTCCGTTGTCGAACGGCCGCACATCCACGCGTCCCGGGGCTCCGGGCCACTGGGTGCTCAGCGCCTCTCGAAGCGCCGCTCGGTCGAGCCGTGGATGGTGAAAACACAGGTGAGCATGGGGCACCCACGCCACGGGACCACGACCAAGGTAGGGAAGCTCTTGGACGACGGCCCGGCGCCTCGGCGGCAGGAACATCACGTCGTCACGTAGATGGGCATCCACCTCGACAAGACCATATGCTGCGACGGTCGCCCAACGTCGAGACCGTGAAGCACTGCGATCACGGAGGTTGCGAAGGTCAACTCGAAGGTCGCGCACCACACCTCGGATTGCGTCGAGGTCGCCTGTGCATGCCAGCATGATCGTGACGTGGCTGCATGCAGGACCGCTCGCCGCTGCGAAGTGACTGCTGGCGCGTTCACGCCATCCGCGTCCAAGCCATCGACGGCACGAGGGGCAAGCAACCGACCGGCACATCGTAGGCCAGCCAGTCCGGACGCCAGTTCGCTGTGCGGTCACCTTCTCCTTGCGGGCCTGCTGGCAGCGCCACAGCCGCCCCGCCAAATCGTCATCACCGAAGTCCCGGAGCGCGGCCACGAGGTCGTCCGTCTCCGCTTCAATCGCCGAGGCTATGGAGGCAGTGCTTCGGAACTTCATGGCAAGACGAGCCCGAGGGTCGAGCCCGTGTGACGCCGCGACCAGGGCGATGCGCCGCCGCCCATCGTCAACGCCATGGCATCCGGCGGCAGTCCCGCGCGAGCGTGTGGCATCGACGAACGCGAAGCGCTGTCTTCTGATCCGGGACGATCAGGCGATAGCCCGTCTTCTCGTGCGTCTTCGGATCGTATGTCGCGCAAAGGTGGTGCGCGCCGGGGGCGTAAATCTCGGCGGCCCGTCGCGTGCAGTACAGCACCCGCGTGAACAGGTCGGGGCCAAGGGCAGCCGGGGTCATCCCGGGAAAATCGAGAACGATAGGGGGTGGGTTGTCTTTCATGGCCGTATTTACCGGCCGGGCTTTTCATTAAAGTGTCCGAATGGGACACTCAATCAGTTCGGCGGCCTACAGGATGACTATCACGAGCCGTCCCGGTCCCCTCTTGCCGGAGATATGCTCGCGTCGACGCTCGATCATCTTCGCCGCCGCCAAGGCCGTCAGGATGCGGCTCATGCGCCCGGGACTTATCCCTACCAGTCGCGCGACATCGGCACGATCCATGCGCACCACACCTGTGGACCGTTCTCGATTGAGAAGGAGGGCCGCCCAGACCCGGATCGTCGTGACGCCGCCGAACCCGCCGCCAATTCCAGCTATCGTTTCGATGGCACGCCACAACGCAGCCACCTCGACAGTGTCGCTTCCTCCCGCCGCCTGCTTTGGGGAGGCCGTCACGATTCGGTGTAGGCCGTCAGGTTTGAGCATGGCTTCCCGGCCGGTCGCAGCCCCACCGCTCCCTGTTCAGTTGTGCCACGACGTGTGCCACGGACGGCCGTTCTGGAAAAAGAAAGGCCCAGAAAACCGAGGTTTTCCGGGCCTAGTCAACAGGGAGGCTTCACGTCTGGGAGACGAGGGATCCGAAGACCCCTTCCGACCAAGTCGCCGGATGACAAGGATGATAGGTGCAACCGCAGCATGCGTGATTCCCGATATGCACCAATCCGGTATGCGATTGGCGCATGGGTAAGAACACAGCCCTGTGATCCGGGTCATGGACACGCGGCGTCAGCCCGCCCCAGCCGCCAGTTCCGCCACCAGGAAATCCCGGAAGACCGATACGCGCTTCGAATGGCGCATCTCCTCGGGGTAGACGAAGAAGGCCTCGATCCGCGGTGCCTTCACCTCGGGCAGGACCTGCACCAGCCCGTCCAGCTGGTCGCCCAGGTAGTCGGGCAGCGCCGCCAGGCCGAGGCCGGAGCGCACCGCCTCGACCATGCCGGGCAGGGAATTGATCTCAATGGCGGCGCGACGCGGCGCGCCGGCGCGGCGCCCGGCCTCGGCCAACCAGTTCACGTTCTCGATCGGCGGCCGGTAGTCGCCATAGACGATCAGGCGATGGGCATCGAGGTCCTCGACCCGCTGCGGGATGCCCGTCGTTTTGAGGTAGCCCGGCGCGCCGCAGACCTTCCAGCCGAAGGTCGCGATGTGGCGCTGGATCAGGTCGGGCTGCCGGGGCGGGTGCATACGGATCGCGACATCCGCTTCGCGCATGGCGAGGTCGAGGTCGGAATCATCCAGCAGCAGCGTCACGCTGATCTCGGGATGCGCATCGAGCATCCGGCGCAGCCGCGGCGCCAGCCAGGAACTGCCGAATCCGGTGGTGGTGGTGACCTTCAGCCGGCCGGCCGGGCGTTCGCGGCTTTCGGTCAGCAGCGCCTCGGTCATCGCGAGCTTGGCAAACACCTCGCGTACCGTGCGGTTCAGCGTCTCGCCCTGCTCGGTCAGGATCAGGCCGCGGGCGTGGCGGTGGAACAATGGCACCGTCAGCGCTTCCTCGAGCGCCTGGATCTGGCGCGAGACCGCGGATTGGCTGAGGTTCAGGGTCTCCCCGGCATGCGTAAAGGACCCCGCCTCGGCCACCGCGTGGAAAACGCGCAGCTTGTCCCAGTCGATCGGCATCAGGCGGCGACCTGCTCGGTCTCGGCGTCGGCGGCGGCGAGGAACTTCTCCGCCTCCAGCGCCGCCATGCAGCCGGTGCCCGCCGCGGTCACCGCCTGACGATAGACCTTGTCCTGCACGTCGCCCGCGGCAAACACGCCGGGCACCGAGGTGCGCGTGGTGCCGGGCACGGTGCGGATATAGCCCTCGGTGTCCATGTCCACCTGGCCGGCGAACAGCGCGGTGGCGGGCGCGTGGCCGATCGCGACGAACACGCCGTCGACCTTCAGTTCGCTGCGTTCTCCGGTCTTGGCATGGCGCAGCGCGAGCCCGCGCGCGACCGGCACGCGGCCGGTGTCATCGGCCAGCACGGCGTCGATAGTGGTGTCCCACAGCACCGTCACGTTCGGCTTCGCGAACAGGCGCTGCTGCAGGATCTTCTCGCTGCGCAGCGAATCTCGGCGATGGATCAGCGTGACGTGGCGCGCCAGGTTGGACAGGTACAGCGCTTCCTCGGTGGCGGAATTGCCGCCGCCGATCACCGCCACGTCCTTGCCGCGGTAGAAGAAGCCATCACACGTCGCACAGGCCGAAACGCCGAAGCCGCCGAGTTCCTTCTCACCGGGGATGCCGAGCCAGCGGGCCTGCGCGCCGGTCGCGATCACCACCGAATCGGCCTCATACACGTCGCCGGAATCGCCGGTGGCGCGGAACGGGCGGCGGCTCAGGTCGATGCCGGTGATGATGTCGTAGACCACCTTGCTGCCGACGTGCTCGGCCTGCTTCTGCATCTGGTCCATCAGCCAGGGGCCCTGGATGGCCTCGGCGAAGCCGGGGTAGTTCTCGACATCGGTGGTGATGGTGAGCTGCCCGCCGGGCTGCAGGCCGGCCACGACCATCGGTTCCAGCCCCGCACGCGCGGCGTAGATCGCGGCCGTATAGCCGGCCGGTCCGGCGCCGATGATGAGCAGGCGGGTGCGGTGAGTCTCGGCCACAGGGCGGTTCCCGGTTCTGTTGCGCTCGGCCGCATATCGGCCAGCCGGGCGCCGGTCACAACCATCGATGCCTTGATGCTGCCGGCGCCTGCAATGATATTGCGCCCCGCGACGCCCCCGAGCAACGAGACATAAGCGATTCCCGCCCAGATGCCCCGCCCCCCGGACGACACCGACCTCGACACCGTGGACCGGCACATCCTGGCCGAACTCCAGGACGACGGCCGGATGACGAATGTCGAGCTGGCGCGGCGGGTCAACCTATCGGCCCCGCCCTGCCTGCGGCGCGTCCGCCGGCTCGAGGAGGCCGGCATCATCCGCGGCTACCACGCCGACATCGACCCGGTGGCGCTGGGCTGGGAGGTCACCTTCTTCGCCCTGGTGGGCCTCGAATCGCAGAAGCAGGCGGTGCTGGACGAGTTCGAATCGCTCGCCACCTCCTGGCCCGAGGTGCGCGAATGCCACATGATCCGCGGCGGCGGGGACTTCCTGCTGCGCCTCGTGGCGCGCGACACGGCGCATGAGAACGAGCTCACCTCCCGCCTGACGGGCGCGCCGGCGGTGCTGCGGGTGATGACGCTGCAGACCATCCGCACCGCCAAGGACGCGGCCGGGGTTCCGATCGGGTGAGGCTGCCGCGCGGGGCCGAGACCGCGGCGGCGCTCGCCATAGGCCTGGCCTGCTTCGCAGTGCTGCTCGGCCCCGGCGTGCTCGACCCGGCCAATGTCGCCTGGATGCAGCGCAACGACCCGGCGACCTACTACCTCGGCTGGTCCTTCTTCCGCGCGGCACCCTGGGGCTGGCCGCCGGCGGCGAATCCGCTGTTCGGGCTCGAGATCGCCTCGACCATTTTCTTCATCGACGTGGTGCCGCTGATGGCGCTGGCCATGAAGGCGACCATCGCCCCTGCCGGCGGCCCCTGGCAGTACCACGGCGCCTGGCTGCTGCTGTGCTTCGCGCTGCAGGCGGTCTTCGCGCACCGCATCGCGGCGTTGTTCCTGCCCGATGCGGCGTCCCGCCTGCTGGTGGCGGCGCTGGCCTGCTTCGCGCCGGTGCTGCTGTGGCGGCTGGCCGGCCCGCATGCCGTGACGGGACATTATGCGCTGGCCGCGCAATGGCTGCTGCTGGCGGCTGGCTGGCTGTGCCTGCGCGCGCCCACGCGGCGCCAGCCCTTGGCCTGGGTCGCGCTGGGTGCCGTCGCGGCGCTGATTCATTCGTACCTGCTCTCGATGGTCCTGGTGTTGTGGGCGGCGGATGCGCTGCGCCGCTGGCTGGCGGCACGGCGCGGCGGCGCGTTGGCGGCCGAAGCGGTGGCGCTGGCGCTCGGCATCGCGGCGGCGCTGTGGCTCGCGGGGTTTCGCACGCTGCCGGGCGGGGGGCTGGGCGAACCGGGCTATGGCATTTTCCGGGCGAACCTGCTGACGCTGCTGGACCCGCAGGGCTGGTCCGTGCTCGTGCCGAACCAGGCGCGCGGGCCGGGCGACTACGAAGGCTTCGGCTTCCTGGGCGCGGGGGGCATCGTGGCGCTGCTCGCGGCACTGTGGGTGGTGCGGCGCGACGCCATGCCGCCGCTGCCCGCCGGACACCTGCCGTTCCTGGCCGCGATCCTGGTCCTTGCCGTCTTCGCGCTGTCGAACGTGATCGGGCTCGGCCATGTGAACCTGGTCAGGATCCCGCTGCCGCCGCAGGTCGAACCGCTGCTGGCGATGTTCCGCGCCTCCGGCCGCATGATCTGGCCACTGCACTACCTCGTGCTGCTGGGGGCCGCGATCGTGCTGGCGCGGCGGGTCGGTCCGCGGCGCGGAGCGCTGGCGCTGGCCGCGATCCTGGGCCTGCAGGTGGCCGATAGCGCGCGGGGCTGGCTGCCGGTGGCGATGGGTGCGCGCGTCGCGGGCCCGGCCTGGTCGACGCCGCTGGCCAACCCCTTCTGGGCCGAGGCCGCCGGCCACTACCAGCGCCTGCGCCGGATTCCCGCCGGCAACGCGACGCCGGGCTGGGCGCCGCTGGCCTACCTGGCGGCGGCGCATGGCATCGGCACGGATGCGGTCTACCTGGCGCGGGTCGCGCAGGAACCCCTGGCGGCATTGCGCGCGCGCGGTGCGGCGATGGTCGCAACCGGCCACTTCGACCCGGCGGAATTCTACGTGCTGGACGATGCCTCGGCCTGCGCGGTCGCGCCGCGTATCGATGCCGCGCGCGACCTTCTCGCGCGGATCGACGGGGTGAACGTCGTCGCCCCCGGTTGGCATGCCGTGCGCCGCACGCCGGCCGGCGCAGGCCCGATCGACTGCGCCGTCAGCGCACCTCCGGGATCGCGTTGATCCCGAGCGACTGCGCCGCGCGCACCAGGTTGCACCAGGTGGTCGGGTCCACCGGGATGCCGCCCGCCAGCCGCTTCGCCTTGGTGATGCGTTCCTTTTCGCCGGCCACCAGCACCGGGCTGTCGGGATCGGCCGGCGGGGAGGCCTTCACATCCGCGATCACCGCGGCCAGTTCGCTGCGGAAGGCGGCGATGTCGCCGAAGCGCGACGGGTCCAGCACGAAGGCGAGCCACGAATTGACGATCCCGCTGTCGCGCAATTCCGGCCGCCAGGCGGTCGCGCCGCCCAGCAGCGCGCCAGCCAGGATCTCGCAGACCAGCGCCAGCCCGTACCCCTTGTGCGCGCCGAAGGACTGCAGCGCGCCGCGCGGGTTGTCCCGGTACAGCACGCCCGGGTCGGTGGAGGGCTGGCCCTTGGCATCGACCAGCGCGCCCGCCGGCACCGGCCGCCCCGCGTTGAACGCCACGCGGCATTTGCCGAGCGCGATGGCCGAGGTGGCGAAGTCCAGCACCAGCGGCTGCCCGCCCGGCGTGGCCGGCGGGATGGTGACGCAGACCGGGTTGGTCGACAGCCGCCCGTCCGACCCGCCGAAGGGTGCCACCGCCGGCGCCCCCGACACGCCATTGACGAAATGCACCGAGATCATCCCGGCCGCCGCTGCCTGTTCACCATAGGTGCCCACGCGTCCAATATGGTGGACATTGCGCAGCCCCATCACCGCGTGCCCATGTGCTCGCGCCGCGCCGATCGCCCAGTCCATGCAGGTGCGCCCGACCTGTTGACCATAGCCCATCCGCCCGTCGAACAGCGCGAGCGAGGGGTCCTGGCGGATCACCTCCGGCGTCACGTTCGGATGCAGCTTGCCGTCCCGCACATGGTCCACGTAGCGCGGCAGCAGCATGATGCCGTGGCTGTCATGGCCCTGGAGGTTCGCCTCCAGCAGGTGGCGCGCGACCTCCTCGGCCTCGGCTGCCGCGCTGCCGGTGGCACCGACCACGGCGCGCAGCAGGTCGCCGAGCGCGGAGGCCTCGACGATGACGTCGGCGGTCATGATTCCTTCCAGGGCCTGCGCTGCCACAGGCCGCGCAGCTGGGTCTCGAGCGTGGCGATGTCGTTGCGGAAATCGGCGCCGATGCGCGGCGCCAGCGGCAGGCCCAGGCGCTGCGCCTCGCGCACGAAGTCGGTGTCGGCCAGGGCGGCGCGGAAGGCGGCCTCCAGCCTCTCGCGGATCTCGGCGGGCAGTCCGGGCGGGGCCACGATGCCGCGCGTGGCGCCACTGATCAGGTCCTGGCCCTGCTCGCGGAAGGTCGGCACGTCGGGCGTGCCCGACCAGCGTGTGGCCGCCGCCTGCCCCAAGGAACGGATGCGCCCCGACTGCAGCAGCGCCAGGCTCTCGCTCATGTTGAAGGCGCCGACATCGAGATGCCCGCCGACCAGCGCGGTCGACAGCGGCGCCATGCCGTTGAAGGGCACATGGGTCATCGCCGGCATGCCGGCCAGGTCCTCCAGCGCGATCACCAGCAGGTGGTCGTCCGAGCCGATGCCCGTGCTGCCGTAGCTGATCTGCCCCGGCCGCGCCTTGGCCGCCGCCACCAGGTCGGCCAGCGTGCGGATCGGCGAATTCGCCGCCACGAACAGACCGCCCGGATCATCCACCACATTGGCGATGAAGGTGAATTCCATCGGCCGGTAGCGCACCGTGCGCTCCATCGGATAGGTGACCATCGCCGGTACGGAGGTCGCGGCCAGCGTGTACCCGTCGGGTGCCGCGGCAAACACCTGTTCCCAGCCGAGCTGCCCGCCCGCACCCGCGCGGTTTACCACCACGAAGCGCGCGCCGGGCAGGCGCGCCTGGACCACCGGCAGCACCATGCGCGCCATGGTGTCCACGCCGCCGCCGGGCGGATAGGGCACCACCACCTCGATCGGCCGGTCCCCCGGCCAGGCGGCATGGGCGATGCGCGGCAGCGCGAGGGTACCGGCGGCGGCGAGCGCGCCGAGCGCGTGGCGGCGGGTGGTCATGGCGTTCCTCCGATGGTTTGTGCGTTTCGCGCACAGTGACGGCGCGGCCACGATCCTGCAAACAGGCGTAAGCATCCAACGACCCTGGTATCATGACGGGCAAAGCCCGAATCGAGGAATCCCTCACATGACCCGTCCCAACCCGACGCGGCGCGCAGCGCTTCTGGCCGCCGGCGCAACGGCGGCGCTGGGACTGCCCGGCTGCGCCAGCCCCGTCCGCGGCCCGGCAGTCCCGCGCGGCAGGACGACGGCCGCGCAGGTGCTGGGCCTGCCAAACGAACGCTTCATGGTCACCTCTCCCGAGGGCCAGCGCGCCATCGAGGCCGAATTCGACGCCGCCGGGGCAAGGCTGCGCAGCCGGCTCGCGCTGCGCCCCGGCCAGCCGATGCCGCGGCTGAACCTGCTGTCGGTCTCGGGCGGCGGGGAGAACGGTGCCTTCGGGGCCGGGCTGCTGTGCGGCTGGTCCGAACTCGGCACGCGGCCGGAATTCAACCTGGTGACGGGCGTGAGCACCGGGGCGCTGACCGCGCCCTTCGCCTTCCTCGGCCGCGACCACGACCCGCAGCTGCGCGCGGTCTACACGGAACTCACCCTGGCCGACATCGCGGCGTCGCGCGGCCTGCTCCAGGCGGTGTTCCATGAATCCCTGGCCGACACCGCGCCGCTGTTCCGCACGATTTCCCGGTATCTCGACGAACCGATGCTCGCGGCGATCGCGCGTGCCTACGATGGGGGGCGCCTGCTGCTGATCGGCACGACCAACCTCGATGCACAGGTGCCGGTGATCTGGAACATCGGCGCGATCGCCCGCAGCGGCCATCCCGGGGCGCTCGACCTGGTGCGCCGCATCCTGCTCGCCTCGGCCGCCGTACCGGGGGTCTTCGCGCCGGTGATGGTGGACGTGTTGGTGGATGGCGAGGCGCGGCAGGAAATGCACGTCGATGGCGGCGCCTTCGCGCAGGCCTTCCTGTACCCGTCCTCGGTCGGGCGCACGCGCCGCGAGCGCCTGGCGCGCGGCGCCGCGGCGCGGGACGTGGAGGCCTATGTCATCCGCAACGGCCGGCTCGACCCCGAATGGGCCTTGGTGGAACGCCGCACGCTGGGCATCAGCGGGCGCGCCATCTCCACCATGATCGCCGCCAGCGGCTACAACGACGTGATCCGCATCTACAACGCGACGCAGCGCGACGGCGTGGGCTTCAACCTCGCCTTCATCGGCACCGACTTCGACCGCGAACTTCCCGCCCCCTTCGACCAGGACTTCATGCGCGCCCTGTTCCAGTACGGCTACGAGCGCGGCCGCCGCGGCTACGACTGGGCGAAGCGCCCGCCCCTGTGAGTCCCGCGCCATCCCGCCGCGCGCTGCTGGCCGGCAGCGCCGCGTTGCTGTCCGGCTGCGCGCTGCCCGACCGCGGCGCACCGGTCCCGAACACCGCGACCGCGGGTGCGACGGTGCTCGGCCTTCCTGGTGAGCGATTCGTGCTGCCGCAGGACCTGCATGCGATCGAGGCCGAGTTCCGCGAGGCCGGACGACGGCGCATGCGCCACCTGGGCCTGACGCACCCCTCGCAGCTGCCGCGCTTCCAGTTGCTGGGTGTCTCGGGCGGCGGGGAGGACGGCGCGTTCGGGGCCGGCCTGCTGTGCGGCTGGACCGAACACGGCACCCGCCCGGAATTCGAGCTGGTGACCGGCGTGAGCACCGGCGCGCTCACGGCGCCCTTCGCCTTCCTGGGCAGCGAGTGGGACGGCGCGCTGCGCAGCGTCTACACCGACATCACGCCGGGCGACGTGCTGCGGTCGCGCGGGCTGCTGGCGGCCATCTTCAACGATGCGCTGGCCGATACCGCGCCGCTGTACCGCACCATCTCGCGCTACCTCGATGACCGGATGCTGGCGGCGATCGGCCGCGGGCACCAGGCCGGGCGGCTGCTGCTGATCGGGTCGACCAACCTCGATGCGCAGCTGCCGGTGATCTGGAACCTGGGGGCCATCGCGGCCAGCGGCCATCCCGGCGCGCTCGACCTGGTGCGGCGCATCCTGCTGGCCTCCGCCGCGGTGCCCGGCGCCTTCCCGCCGGTGATGTTCGACGTGGTGGTTAACGGCGCGCCGCACCAGGAGATGCACGTGGATGGCGGCGCCTTCAGCCAGGTGTTCCTGTACCCCCGCCAGGTGACCGAGCTGCGCCGCGAACGCCTGCGCCGCGGCCAGCCGGTCGTGCCGGCCACCGCCTACATCATCCGCAACGGGCGGCTCGACGCGCAATGGGCGGCGGTGGACCGGCGCGCCATGTCGATCGCCGCGCGCGCCATCTCCACCATGATCGCGTCCAGCGGCTACAACGACGTGGTGCGCATCTGGAACACCGCGCTGCGCGATGGGATCGACTACAACCTGGCGTACATCACGCGCGACTTCACGGGCACCTACAGCGAGCCCTTCGAACAGGCCTACATGCGCGCCCTGTTCGACTTCGGCTACCAGCGCGCACGGCGCGGCTACGACTGGGCGCGCCAGCCCCCGGGCGGCAGCTGACCCGCGGGCGCCGGCGCGCCTTCAACCTTCCCGCCGCCGTCCCATATCCTGCGCGCAATGACCCGCGCCCGCCCCATCCCGACCCTGGCCCGCCGCGGCGCCCTGCTGGGCGGCGCCACCCTGCTGGCCGGCTGCGCGCTGCCCGAGCGCGCCGAACCGGTACCGACCGAACGGGTGCGCAACGCGCAGGTGCTGGGCCTTCCGAACGAACGCTTCTGCGTCACGGACCCGCTCGACCTGCCGCGCATCATTGAGGAATTCAACCAGGCCGGCCGCCGCCAGCGCGCCGCCTTCAACCTCGGCCCGCGCGGCCGGCTGCCCGATGCGCACATCATCGCCTTCTCGGGCGGGGGCGAGAACGGGGCCTTCGGTGCCGGCCTCGCCTGCGGCTGGACCGAGGCCGGCACGCGGCCATCCTTCAACCTGGTCACGGGCATCAGCACCGGGGCGCTGACCGCGCCGCTGGTCTTCGCCGGCCCGCACCGCGACGCGCAGCTGCGCGCCGCCTATACCGAGATCACCGCCGCCGACGTGCTCACCGAACGCGGGCTGCTGGCCGCACTGGTCGATGACGCGCTGGCCGACAGCGCGCCGCTCGCGCGCACCATCGCGCGCTACCTCGATGACTCCCTGATGGCCGAGATCTCGCAGGGCTATGCGCGCGGGCGCCAGCTGGTGATCGCGACCACCAACCTCGATGCGCAGCGGCCGGTGGCGTGGAACCTGGGTGCCATCGCCGCCAGCGGGCATCCGCGCGCGCTCGATCTGGCGCGGCAGGTGCTGCTGGCCTCGGCGGCCGTGCCGGGCGTGTTCCCGCCGGTCATGATCGACGTCACGGTGGATGGCGTGCCCTACCAGGAAATGCACGTCGATGGCGGCACCTTCGCGCAGGCCTACCTGTATCCGCCCGCGCTCGGCGAGAGCCGGGCGGAGCGCATCCGGCAAGGTCTCACGCCGCCCTCGGTCACCGCCTATGTCGTGCGCAACGGGCGCCTGGCGCTGAGCGGCGGGCCGGTGCGACGGCGCGTCTTTCCGATCGCGTCGCGCGCCATCTCCACGCTGATCGGCGCGGCGGGCGTGAACGACGTGTTCCGCATCGAAGCCGCCGCGCGCCAGCACGGCATCGCCTTCCGCCTGGCCTATATCGAGGACGACTTCACGATGCGCGAGACGGAGCCCTTCGGGCAGGATTTCCTGCGCGCGCTGTTCGCGTACGGCCACGCCAAGGCGCGCGGCGGCTATCCCTGGAAGCAAGGCCTGCCGGCCTGAGAAACCGTTTGAGACTGCGCGCTTCGGCGCATTCTGCAGTCTGGCACCCGACCGCTCTGCCAACCGGCCACCCACACGCGTACCCTCGATGCGCAGCCGGGTGGGGGAGCGGGCCAGTGCCGTCATTCTCAATCGGCTTCTGACCGACGCAAGGCTTCCTTAACCCGCCTGGCGCCAGGCTCGCGCCATGGCCGCTTCCATCGACCGCTTCGCCGCCTGCGCTGCGTCCGTGATGTCGGCGCGCGGCGGGTTCACCGCACGTGACCCGTTGCTGGACGGGCCGGCTGCGCATGGCGTGGGGCTCGGGCTGCTGTCGGTCTGGATCGGCGGGCCGGCGGATGCGCCGGCGCTGCGCGCGCTGGGGCGGGAGGGCGCGGCGCGCATCCTGAACGCCATGGTCTGGGCGCCGCTCGGCGCGGCACGCCTGGCGCCCGGGCCGGACCTGGCGCTGTTCGCCTATGCCGTCGAAGCCGGCACGATGCAGGCCCTGGTCGACCTGCAGCGTCACCTGGGGGTCGACGAAAGCGGCGCCGCCGATGCCGCGACGCTGACCGCCGCCCAGGCGCGCGACCCGGTCGCGCTGGCACGGGCCATTGGCGCTGCGCACGACGCCTGGCGCCGCGCACGTGGACTGCCTGCGGCACGCGCCCCACGCCAGGCGGCACCCGCGGACCAGGGCGCGCTCGCCACCTGCTGACCGGGGCGCGCGGCCGCCTGGCCCTTGCATCCCGCGCCGTTGCTGCGAACCTTCCGGCAACCAGCCGGGAGATCCCACGCATGTCCATCATCCTGCGCCGCGGCCTGAGAGAGCGTTTGAGACTGCGCCATGCGGCGCATTCCGCAGTCCGGCACCGGCCCGCACGCCCACCCGGCCACCCACATCAGGATCCTGGAATGGGTGGCCGGGTGGGGGTGCGGGCCGGTGCCGGCATTCTCCAGCGGCTTCTGCCCGCCCTGCTGATCGCCGGCGGCCTGGCCGGCGCGGCCGCGGCGCAGCCCGCCTTCCCGTCCCGCCCCATCTCGCTGGTTGTCGGCTTCGCGCCGGGCGGGCCGGCGGATGTGGTCGCGCGCCTGGTGGCGCCTGCGCTCGCGGCCGACCTCGGACAGCCCGTGGTGGTCGAGAACGTCTCCGGCGCCGGCGGGTCGATCGGCCAGGGTCGCGTGGCGCAGGCGCGCCCTGACGGGCACACCCTGCTGTTCGGGTCGCTGGCGCAGGCGACCATTCCGACGCTGGTGCGCAACCCGCCCTTCGACCCGCTGGCCCTCGAAGCGGTCGGCATGGTGAACGAGGTGCCGATGTCGATCATCGCGCGGCGCGACTTCCCCGCCACCACGCTGGCGGACCTCGTCGCGGTCGTGCGGCGGGAGGGGATGCGCCTCAACCTCGGCAATGCCGGCGTGGGGTCGACCAGCCATCTATGTTCGCTCCTATTGATCGCGTCGGTCGGCACGCCCGTCACGATCGTGCCGTATCGCGGCAATGCGCCGGTGATGAACGACCTGCTGGCAGGCACGCTCGATCTCGGCTGCGACCAGACCACGAACAACGCCGAGCAGATCCGCAACGGATCCATCCGCGGCTATGCGATCACCACGCCGGAGCGCACCTCTGCCCTGCCGGACGTGCCGACCACGGCCGAGGCCGGGCTGCCGGCGATGAGCATGTCCGGCTGGAACATGATCTTCGCCCCCGCCGGCACGCCGGCGCCGGTGGTCGCGCGGCTGAACCGCGCGTTGTTGGCGACGCTGGCAGACCAGGCAGTGACGCGGCGCATGGTGGAACTCGGCAGCCGCCCGGCGGCGGGCGAGCGCACCACGCCGGCCGGCGCGCAGGCCTTCTGGCGCGCCGAGACCGCGCGCTGGAAGCCGTTGCTGGAGAATTGAGGTTTTTTAAGCGCCCTCGGATGGCGGGCGGCCCGCACGGATGCGCCCGGCGCGGCTGACCGTCTGGGCGCGGTCGCGCTTCGCGCTCGCGGATCGTGTATGCGGACCATCCGATCCCGACCCACGGCCAGACCGTCCGTCCCAGGCCTGTGCAGCGCGCCGCGCCCCCTTGGCAGCGCCGCGCCGCGCCGCCAGCCTGTGCGTGCACGAACGGGGAGAACCACGCCATGCGGCTCGACCGCACCTGCCTGCCGGCGGATTTCGCCGCCGGGACCTTCGCCGCGCGCATCATGGCGCCGGAGGGACCCTGCATCATCGGCTTCGTCGGCGGCGCCGCCTTCGACCTGACGCCCGCCTTCGGCACCATGGCCCGCTGGATGGAGGAAGAGCACCCCGGTGCCGTCATCCGCGCGCGTGGTGCGCCGGTCGCGCTCGACCTCGATGCGCTGCTGTCCAATTCCGCGCATGACGCGCGCGATCCGTCGCGCCCCTGGCTGCTCGCGCCCATCGACCTACAGGCGGTCAAGGCCGCGGGCGTGACCTATGTGCGCTCCATGCTGGAACGCGTGATCGAGGAACGCTGCCGCGGCGATGCCTCGGCCGCCGCGGCGGTGCGGATCGAAGTGCGCGAGATCATCGGCGACGACCTCGCGAGCCTTGTGCCTGGCAGCGCGGAAGCCATGCGCGTGAAGGACGCGCTGGTGGCGAAGGGCTGGTGGTCCCAGTACCTCGAGGTGGGCATCGGCCCGGATGCGGAGATCTTCTCGAAGTGCCCGCCCATGGCGGCGGTGAGCTGCGGCGCCAAGATCGGCGTGCATCCGAATTCCGCCTGGTCGAACCCCGAGCCGGAGGCGGTGATGGTGGTGAATTCGCGCGGCCGCATCCAGGGGGCCACGCTCGGCAACGACGTCAACCTGCGCGATGTCGAGGGCCGTTCCGCGCTGTTGCTCGGTCGTGCCAAGGACAACAATGCCTCGGCCGCGCTCGGGCCGATGATCCGCCTGTTCGACGACGGCTTCGGGCTCGAGGACATCCGTCGCGCCGATATCACGCTCACCATCAGCGGCCGCGACGGCTTCGCGCTGGAGGAGACCGGCGCGATCGGCTCGATCAGCCGCGACCCGACCGCGTTGGTGGCGCAGATGATCGGCGCGCACCACCAGTATCCGGACGGCGCGGTGCTGTATCTCGGCACGCCGTTCTCTCCGGCGAAGGATCGCGGCGCGCCGGGCATGGGCTTCACGCACAGGGAAGGCGATGTGGTGCGCATCGCATCCCTGCGCCTGGGCGCGTTGGTGAACGAGGTGGACCGCACGGATGAATGCCCGCCCTGGGCCTTCGGCACGGGGGCGCTGTTCGCCTCCTTGATGCGGCGCGGACTGCCGCGGCCATGAAGGAGGAGCACGGGCGCATCGACCGCGGCGACGGCGTGCACCTGGCCTGGCGGCGCATCCGGGGGCGCGGCGTGGGTGTGGTGTTCCTGGGCGGCTTCAACTCCGACATGACGGGCAGCAAGGCGGAATTTCTCGCCGGCTGGTGCGAGGCGCGCGGGACGCCCTTCCTGCGCTTCGACTATTCCGGCCACGGCGCCTCAGACGGGCGCTTCGTCGATGGCACCATCGGCCGGTGGGCGCTGGACGCCGCCTGCAGCATCGACGCGCTCGCCCCCGGGCCGCAGGTGCTGGTGGGCTCGTCGATGGGTGGGTGGATCGCGCTGCTGCTGGCGCGGATGCGCGCACCGCATGCGCTGGTCGGCATCGCCCCCGCGCCCGACTTCACCGAGGACCTCATGTGGGCGGCGTTCACGCCCGAGATCCGCGCGACCATCGAAGGCGACGGTGTCTGGCATCGCCCGAGCGAGTACGGCGCGCCCTATCCCATCACGCGCGCGCTGATCGAGGACGGGCGCGCCAACCTGCTGCTGCGCGGGCCGATCGCGCTGGACGTGCCGGTGCGCATCCTGCAGGGCATGCAGGATCCCGACGTGCCCTGGCGCCACGCGCTGCGCATCGCGGATGCCATCACCGGCGACGACCTGCGCATCTCGCTCGTGAAGGATGGCGACCACCGGCTGTCGCGGCCGCAGGACCTGGCTCTATTGGGCGAAACCCTCGCGCCGCTCCTGCTCGAGGATGCCGGCTAGACCCTCGCGATAGGTGGGATACCGCCAGGCGATGCCGAGCGCGCGCTTCGTCGCCGCGTTGTCCACGCGCCGGTTCTCCGCCCAGAAGGACAGCGCCATGGGGGACATGCGCGCGCGCGCCTCCTCGAACGGGATCGCCGGCGGCGGCGCGGCGCCCATCAGCCGCGCGGCATGTTCGGTCACGACGGCGCTCTCGGCCGCTTCGTCGTCGACCAGGTGCAGGACGCGTTCGCGCGGCGCGCCGTCCTGCGCCATGGCCGCGACCACGGCCAGCGCGATGTCGTCGCGATGGATGCGCGAGAAGGCGTGGCCCGGCTTCACGACCCGCCGTGCCGTGCCCGCGCGCAGGTCGTCGAAGGGCGAGCGCCCCGGTCCGTAGATTCCGCCCACGCGGAAGATGTCGAGCGCGGCACGGCCGGCGACCAGGTCGCGCCAGGCCTGCTCCGCCGCCAGCCGCCGGCGCGAGCGGTCCTGGCCCGGCGCTGGCGGCGTCGCTTCGTCCACCGCGCCACCGCCGCGGTCGCCATAGACGCCCGTGGTCGAGAGATACCCGACCCAGCGCAGCGTACCCGCCGCGAGCGCCGCGTCGATCGCGCCGCGATGCGCTGCGATCGCCGGGTCGCCATCCTCGCCAGGTGCAGCGGTGACGAGCACGCGCCGGGCCTGGCCGATCGCGTCCGCCGCGCCGGTAAAGCCGGTGACCGCGACGCCCGGTGGCGGGGCGGCGCGCGCCGGGTCTCGCATGGTGCCGATCACGCGCTCGCCGGCGGCCGCGGCCGCGATGGCGGCGGCGCGGCCGGAATATCCCAGCCCGATCACCAGAAGCATGGCAGGTTCTCCCCGGTCAGGCGCGCCGTCATCCGCGCCATCTGGCACGCCGCGCGCGGGTGGGCCAGTGCCACAGGGCTGGCAATGGGGTACCCGCCGGAGCGTGTTGCCTGCCCGCCGCTGCCGGTCTGCATGGCGCGCAATGCGGGTCCAGGTGATTTCGCGTGGTCGACTTCTGCCCTAGATTGCGCGGATGTCGTCGTTCCGCCTCATCCTCGCTGCCGCAGCGATGCTGGTGCTTGCCGCCGGCGGCGGCTGGTGGTGGCTGGCCGGCGCGGACCGCGACGACCCGTTGCCCACCCCGCCGGAACCGCCGCGCCTGACGGATTCGGCGGAGTACGAGCGCTGCCTCGATATGCTCGAGGACGATCCGGAGGGCGCGCGCAGCTTCGCCGAGGCCTGGACCATGGATGGCGGCGGCGAAGGAGCAGCGCATTGCGCCGCGCTGGCCGCGCTGACGCTGGGCGAGGCGGAGCGCGCCGCCGAGGCCCTGGAGCGCATCGCCGCGCGCAGCCAGGCCGGCATCGCCGCGCGCGCCGCCGTGTTCGGCCAGGCGGGGGAAGCCTGGATCGCCGCCGGCCGCCCCCAGCGCGCCCATGCGGCGCTGACGCTGGCGCTCGCGCTCACGCCCGCCGCGCCGGTGATCCTCGCGGAGCGCGCCATGGCCTCGCTGGCGCTCGACCGCCCGGCCGAGGCGCTCGAGGACCTGGAGCGCGCGGTGGTGGGTGACCCGAGTGCGGTCGAGCCCTGGGTGCTGCGCGCATCGGCGCTGCGGCGGCTGGATCGCATCGCGCTGGCGGCCGACAGCGTGGCGCAGGCGCTGCGCCTCGAGCCCGACAATGTCGAGGCCGTGCTGGAGCGCGGCATCATCCGCCAGATCCAGGGCGATGCCGCGGGTGCCCGCGCCGATTGGGAGCGTGTGATCGAACTGGCGCCCGACAGCGCCGCGGCTGACCTGGCCGCACAGAACATGGCGCTGATCGAGGCAGGCCCGGCGCGGCGCTGACGTTACCGGACCTTCGTTGCCGCGAGCATCCTCACCCGGCCGGGATCTTGCCCGAGGCTCAGAAATCCAGGTTCCCGTAGTGGTCGGGCGGCGTCACGCCGCTCACACGGTCGCCCAGCAACGGGCGGAAGGACGGGCGCGACTTCATGCGCGCGTACCAGTCCTTCGCGGCATCGTTCAGCGACCAGTCGACATCGCCGATGTAGTCCAGCGCCGAGAGCTGCGCTGCGGCCGCGAGGTCCGCCAGCGTCAGCATGGGGCCGGCCAGCCAGGGGCGCGTCTCCGCGAGCCAGCCGATGTATTCCAGGTGCGGGCGCAGGTTGGCGTAGCCGGCGCGGATCGCCCCCGCATCGGGATTGCCGCGGCCCATCAGCCGCTTCATCTGCTTCTCGTAGAGCAGGTTCACGCCGACCTCGGCGTGGAACTTGTTGTCGAACCATGCGACCAGGCGACGCACCTCGACCCGTTCGGCCAAGGTGCGGCCGAGCAACGGCATGTCGGGATAGGCCTCGTCGAGGTATTCGCAGATCGCGGTGGAATCCGCGATGGTCAGGCCGTTCTCCTCCTGCAGCACAGGCACGGTGCAGGCGGGGTTCATCGCCAGGAAGTCATCCCGCCGTTCCCACACGCGTTCGACCCGCGTGTCGAAGGGTATGCGCTTCTCGCCGAGCGCGAGGCGCACCTTGCGCGAGAAGGGCGAGAGGGGGAGGTGGAACAGGAGCCGCACGATGCCGGCGTTATGCCACCCGCGCGGCGGCGGCGCAAAGGCGGTCGGGCGCGGCACGAGCGCATAACGCGCATCCTTGCGGATCGCGCCGCGATCACGGTGCGCAAGGCGCAACCGCGCCCGGACCGTCAGCCGCGCCGGGCGTGCCATTGCATGGCGCGTGAGCCGAGCGCGCAGACGCGCTCGCCCGGCGCTTGAAGGCGGACTAGATGCGTCTGGCGCAGGCCAGGAAGGCCTCGGTCACCGCGCGCGTGCCGCGCAGGTCGGCCGACCAGGGTTGCACCTGCTCCCCGGGGAAGGACACGCTCATGCGCAGCCCGGCGGCGAAGGCCTCGACGAAATTGATGAAGTTGCTGAATGCGCCCTGGTAGGACGCCTCGATCATGTCGACGCGGCTGGTGCCGGTGTAGTTGAGTTCGGCGCGGCGCCCGTCGATCGCGATCACGATCCGGCCGGTGGCGGCCTGCCGCACGTTCCAGGTCCGGTCGCCGACCTGCACGAAGCCATGCAGTTGGCCGCGCAGCCGTTCGACCTTGATCCAGAAGAAGCGCCCCATGGTGTTCGCGTTGGTGCCCATGCCGCACAGCGGTCCACCGTCGGACTGCGCGACATAGGCGGTCCAGCCGTTCACCGCGGCCAGGTTGCGGACCTGCTGCGCCGAAGCCGGCGCGACGAATGCGAAGGCGGCCAGCAGGGCCAAGGCCAGACGACGCACGACGTTCTCCTGTTCCTCCGTGCCGGCGGAGATTACCGCACCGTCACGTAAACGGAAGATGCCGGCGCGCGGCGGCGTGAAGCATTTCGCCGCCGCACGGTCGGATCATTCCGCCGCGACGGCGGCGGCCTCGGTCATCGGGACCGGGAGGTACTTCGCGTATTCCTTCGGCACGACGTGCCAGAAGCGGTGCCGTTCGGTCGCCCATTCGTTCAGCAGGCGGGCGGCGAAGCGGGACCCCGTCTCGGCCACGTGCCGCGCGATCAGGTCGCACAGCACGCCCTCCCAATGGGGGTGCGCCAGGCGGCCCCACAGCAGCGTCTCGGGGTTCACGCGCACGCCGAAGGTGTCGTCGGCGTCGTAGATGAAGGCCTGGCCGCCGGTGAAGCCGGCGCCGAAATTGTCGCCCACCGCACCCAGGATCGCGACGGTGCCGCCCGTCATGTATTCGCAGCCATTGGCACCGCAGCCTTCCACCACCGCGGTGGCGCCGGAATTGCGCACCGCGAAGCGTTCGCCGGCCTGGCCGGCTGCAAACAACTCGCCCGCCGTCGCGCCGTACAGGCAGGTGTTGCCGATGATGGTGTTGTCGTTCCACACGAGCGGCGAAGACGGCGCCGGGCGCACCACGATGGTCGCCCCCGACAGCCCCTTGCCCACGTAGTCATTGGCGTCGCCGAAGACTTCCAGCTTCAGCCCGCGCACGCCGAAGGCCCCGAGCGACTGGCCCGCGCTGCCGCGCAGCCGCACGTTCAGATGCCCCGGCTGCAGCCCCGACATCCCAAACTGCCGCGTGATGCGGGACGACACCTTGGTGCCGATCGCGCGATGCGTGTTCCGGATGTTGTACTGCAACTGCATCTTCTCGCCGTGCTCGAACAGCGCGCCGGCGTCGCGGATCATGTCCGCGTCCAGCGTCTCCGGCACCTCGTTGCGGCCTTCCAGCGTGCAGTAGGAGGCGTGCGGGCCGGCATCGGCCTGCACCAGCAGCGGGTTGAGGTCGAGGTCATCGAGGTCCTCCGACCCGCGCGACACCTGCTGCAGCAGATCGGTGCGGCCGATCACGTCGGTCAGCTTGCGGAAGCCGAGCGAGGCGATGATCTCGCGCACCTCCTCCGCCACGAAGGAGAACAGGTTGATGACCTTCTCCGGCGTGCCAGTGAACTTTTGCCGCAGCGCCTCGTCCTGCACGCACACGCCGACCGGGCAGGTGTTGGAATGGCATTGGCGCACCATGATGCAGCCCATCGCGACCAGGCTGGCGGTGCCGATGCCGAATTCCTCCGCACCCAGCATCGCCGCGATGACCACGTCGCGGCCGGTCTTGAGCCCGCCATCGGTGCGCAGCCGCACGCGGTGGCGCAGCCGGTTCAGCAGCAGCACCTGGTGCGTCTCGGACAGCCCCATCTCCCAGGGCAGGCCGGCGTACTTGATGCTGGATTGCGGCGACGCACCCGTGCCGCCGGAATGGCCCGAGACCAGGATCGCATCCGCCTTGGCCTTGGCGACGCCGGCGGCGATGGTGCCGATGCCGCTGCGCGAGACGAGCTTCACGCAGACCGACGCGTCCGGGTTGATTTGCTTCAGGTCATAGATGAGCTGCGCCAGGTCCTCGATCGAATAGATGTCGTGGTGCGGCGGCGGGGAAATGAGCGTGACGCCGGGCGTTGAGTGCCGCAGCTTGGCAATGAGCCCGGTCACCTTGAATCCCGGCAGCTGCCCGCCCTCGCCGGGCTTCGCACCCTGGGCGACCTTGATCTCGATCTCGCGGCAGTTGTTGAGGTATTCGGCAGTCACGCCGAAGCGGCCGGAGGCGATCTGCTTGATCGCGGAATTGGCGTTGTCGCCGTTCGGCCGCGGCCGGGCGCGCGCGGGGTCCTCGCCGCCTTCGCCGGAGTCGGATCGCGCGCCGATCCGGTTCATCGCGATCGACAGCGTCTCGTGCGCTTCCGGGCTGAGCGCGCCCAATGAGATGCCGGGTGCGAGCAGGCGCTTGCGGATCTCGGTGATGCTCTCGACTTCCTCGAGCGCCACAGGCGCACGGCCTTCCATGCGGAAATCCAGCAGGTCGCGAAGGGCGACCGGCGGCATGCGCCGCACGGCTTCGGAATACCGCTTGTAGGTCTGGTAGCTGTCGGTCTCGACCGCCTTCTGCAGCGTGTGGATCAGGTTGCCGTCGAAGGCGTGCACCTCGCCGCGCCGGCGCAGCTTGTACAGCCCGCCGACCGGCAGCGCGATCGCGCCCTCCTGCCAGGCCTTGTCGTGCAGCGCCAGCAGCCGCCGCGCGATGCCCGAAAGCCCGATGCCGGAAATGCGCGACGGCGTGCCGGGGAAGAATTCCGCCACCAGCGCGCGCGACAGTCCGATGGCTTCGAAATTCATGCCGCCGCGATACGACGACAGCACGCCGATGCCCATCTTGGACATGACCTTCAGCAGGCCCTTGTCCACCGCCTTCTTGTAGCGCGCCACGGCCTCGCCCAGCCCGACATTGCCGAACAAGCCGCGGCGATGGCGGTCCGCGATGCTCTCCTGCGCAAGATAGGCGTTCACGGTGGTCGCACCCGCGCCGATCAGCACGGCGAAGTAGTGCACGTCCATGCACTCCGCCGCCCGCACGTTCAGCGACGTGAAGGTACGCAACCCGTGCTTCACCAGGTGCGTCTGCACCGCGCCGACCGCCAGGATCATCGGGATCGCGGCGCGCGCGGCCGACTGCGCCTCATCGGTCAGGATAACGTGCGCATGGCCCGATCGCACGCCTTCCTCGGCCTCGCGGCGGATGCGCTCCAGCGCGCGGCGCAGCCCGCCCTCGCCATCCGTGATGTCCCAGGTGCAGTCCACCGTGCAGACAGTGCTGCCCATGTAGCCGCGCATGGCGTCGAACTGCGCGTTGGACAGCACGGGGCTCTCCAGCATCAGCATGTCGCACTGCGTCGGGTCCTCGTCGAGGATGTTGCCGAGGTTGCCCAGCCGCGTGCGCAGCGTCATCACGCGGGACTCGCGCAGGCTGTCGATCGGCGGGTTGGTCACCTGGGAAAATGTCTGGCGGAAATAGTGGTGCAGGCCGCGGTATTGCGACGACAGCACGGCGATGGGCGTGTCGTCGCCCATGGAGCCAACCGCCTCGTTGGCGTCCTCCACCATCGGATGGAGGATGCCTTCCAGTTCCTCCAGCGTGTAGCCCATGGCGAGCTGACGCCGCCGCAGTTCCTCGGCGGCGAAATGCGCGCGCTCGTCGCCCTCGGCCTTCACGATCTCATCGATGCGCGTGGTACGCGCGGTCCACTTGCCGAAGGGCTTGCGGGCGGCGAGCGTGTCCTTCAGCGCGGCATCCTCGTAGAAGCGCGCTTCCTCGAGGTCGACGCCGATGCACTGCCCCGGCCCGAGGCGCCCCTTCTGGACGATGCGATCCTCGGCCACCTTCACCATGCCCGTCTCGCTGCCCACGATCAGCAGCCCTTCGGCGGTGACGGTGTAGCGCATCGGGCGCAGGCCGTTGCGATCCAGGCCCGCCACCACCCAGCGGCCATCCGTCGCGGCGATCGCCGCCGGACCGTCCCAGGGTTCCATCACCGCGTTGCAGTACATGAACAGCTCGCGGTGGTTTTCCGGCATGGTGGCGTTGTTGCCGGTGCTCTCCGGGATCAGCATGGCCTTGGCCATCGGCGCGTCGCGCCCGCCGCGCACCAGCAGTTCGAACACGTTGTCGAGCGTCGCGGTGTCCGACCCGCCCGCCTGCACGATCGGCTTGATGTCCTCGATGAAGGGGTCGAGCAGCGCATGCGACAGTCGCGTCTCGTGCGACTTCATCCAGTTGGCGTTGCCGTGCAGCGTGTTGATCTCGCCGTTATGCGCCAGCATCCGGAACGGCTGCGCCAGGCGCCAGGTCGGAAAGGTGTTGGTGGAATACCGCTGGTGGTAGATCGCGAAGCGGCTGACGAAGCGCGGGTCCACCAGGTCGGGGTAGAACTGCGTCAGGCTCTCGGCCAGGAACATGCCCTTGTAGATGACCGACCGCGCGGACAGCGAGCAGAGGTACAGCTCCGGAATCTGCGCCGCGATAGCCTGCTTCTCGATGCGCCGGCGGATCACGAACATGTCGCGCTCGACCGTCTCCACGTCGCGCAGTTCCGGGTCGAAGATCAGGATCTGCTCGATCTCGGGGCGGGTGGCGTTCGCCTTCTCGCCGATGCAGGAGACGTCGATCGGCACTTGGCGCCAGCCATAGATGCTGTAGCCGGCATTCAGGATCTCGGTCTCGATGATCTGGCGGCAGCGTTCCTGCGCGCCGAGATCGGTCTTGGGCAGGAACACCATGCCGACCGCGATGCGGCCCGGGCGCACCCGGTCGCCGCCGCGCTGCACGACTTCGGCGAAGAAATCCTGCGGGATCTCGATATGGATGCCGGCGCCATCGCCGGTCTTGCCATCGGCATCGACGGCGCCGCGGTGCCACACCGCCTTCAGCGCATCGATGCCGGCCTGCACGACGGCGCGGGACGGCTTGCCGTCGAGCGCCGCGACGAGGCCGACGCCGCAGGCATCATGTTCGGTCAGGTCCAGGTGCGCGTCGTTCTCCAGCGCGGTGCGGCCGCGGGCGAAGGCCTCGACGAAATCGGCGCCGCTTTCGGAATGCTGCGTCATCTCTCTCACTCCGCCGCGATGGCCGGGGTCGCGGCCCGGGCCTGGATGAAGCCATGGATCTGGTCGGCTGCGTCGCGCCCGTCGCGGATGCCCCACACCACCAGCGATGCCCCGCGCACGATGTCACCCGCCGCGAACACGCCCGGCAGCCCCGTCATCATGGTGCGGTGGTCGACCTTCAGCGTGCCCCAGCGCGTCACGGGCAGGGCGGGTTCGTTGAAAGCCGTCGGCAGGTCCTCGGGGTCGAAGCCGAGCGCCTTGATCACCAGGTCGGCCTTCAGCGCGAAGCCGGCATTGGCGATGGGTTCCACCTGCTGGCGGCCGGTCGCGTCGGACAGGCCCAGATGCATGCGCTGCGCGCGCACGCCCTCGACCTTGCCCTCGCCGGTGAAGGCCTCCGGCGCCGCCAGCCATTCGAAGCGCACGCCTTCTTCCTCGGCGTTCTTCACCTCGCGCATCGACCCCGGCATGTTCGCCTTGTCGCGGCGGTACAGGCAGGTGACCGAGGCCGCGCCCTGACGCACCGCGGTGCGCACGCAATCCATCGCGGTGTCGCCGCCGCCGACCACGACCACGTGCTTGCCCGCGGCATCCAGTGCGCCGGAGTCGAACGCCGGCACGTCGTCGCCAAGCCCCTTGCGGTTCGACGCAATCAGGTAGTCGAGCGCCGGCACCACGCCATCCAGCCCGGCCCCCGGGCAGGCGATGTCGCGCGCCTTGTAGACGCCGGTCGCGACGAGCACGGCATCGTGCTTCTGGCGCAGTTCGTCGAGCGTGATGTCGCGCCCGACCACCGTGTTCAGGCGGAACTGGATCCCGCCCATCACATATTGCTGCCAGCGGCGAACCACGACCTCCTTCTCGAGCTTGAAGTTCGGGATGCCATAGATCATCAGCCCGCCGGCGCGGTCGTGGCGGTCGTAGACCGTGACCTGGTAGCCCATGACGCGCAGCCGTTCCGCCGCCGCCATGCCGGCCGGACCGGCGCCGATGATGCCGACCGACTGCGGGCGTTCGCGCACCGGCGTCGGCGGCTTGACCCAGCCTTTCTCCCACGCCGTGTCGGTGATGTACTTCTCGACCGCGCCGATCGTGACGCTCTCGAAGCCCTTCTCGATCACGCAATTGCCTTCGCAGAGGCGATCCTGCGGGCAGACGCGGCCGCAGATCTCGGGGAAGGTGTTGGTGGCCGCGGCGACCTCGTAGGCTTCCTCGAGCCGGCCTTCGGCGGTCAGCTTCAGCCAATCCGGGATGTTGTTGTTGAGCGGGCAATGCACCTGGCAGAACGGCACGCCGCACTGCGAACAGCGCGACGCCTGGGCACCGGCGGCCTCCTGCGCGAAGGCCTGGTACACCTCGCCCCAATCTGCCCGGCGCTCGCCAGCGTCGCGCTTGTCCGGCTGCCGCTGCTGGAGGCGGACGAACTGGAGCATCTTCTCGGCCATGCGAACCCCCGCGGCGAAACACCCCGGGCGCAGGCGCGCATGATCCGTGATCGGATACCGGGCGGCGGGTCACATACGGCAAGCTTAAGCCCCGCGCGAGTCCTTTCTGCGCCGTTAGGGCAGTTTTCGTGTCCTATTTTCGCGCCACCGCCCCAACCCGGTCATCATTCTTCACCTTCGGACCGCACATTAGGTCCAATATGGACCTATCAAGCCGGCGACATCCGCCGCGACCCGCCCGGGCGGTAGCGCGCCAGGTAGGCCGGGGCGATCGCCTCAGCCGCCTTGGCCGAAATGCCGAGCTCGACCAGCGTCAGCGCGCCCTCCGCCACCAGATTGTCCCGGCCGAGCAGGATCAACTGGTCCCGCGTGATCGGCGGCGTCGGCAGCATCTCCCCGATACGGGCCTGGAATTCGACCAGCTTCGGCGGCATGTCCACCAGCCGGCGACGGCGCCCGGTGTGCTCCAGCACGAATTCCAGGACCTCGCGCATCGACATCGCGCGCGGGCCGCCGAGTTCGTAGGTGCGCCCGGCCGCATCCTCGCGGTCGATCGCCGCCATCACCGCGTCGGCCACGTCGCCGACATAGACCGGCTGGAACTTCGTCTCGCCGGAGACCACCGGCATGAAGGGCAGCACCTGCGCGAGACCGGCAAAGCGGTTGAAGAACTGGTCCTCGGGCCCGAACACGACAGACGGGCGCAGGATCGTGGCGGTCGGGAAGGCGGCCAGCACCGCGGCCTCGCCCTCGGCCTTGGTTCGGGCGTACAGGCTCTCGCTGCCCGCATCGGCGCCGATCGCCGACAGGTGCACGAGCCGCTTCGCCCCGGCCAGCGCGGCCAGCCGCGCGACGCGCCCCGCGCCCTCGGCCTGGATGCGCTGGAAGTCGCCAGGCTTCTTCTCGAACAGGATGCCGACCAGGTTCACCACCACCGTCGCGCCCGACACCGCCCGCGCCACGGAGGCATCGTCGGTGATGCTGGCCGGGACTGGCACCACCTGGCCCACGCCGCCCAGGGTGCGCAGCTTCCCCGCGCGTTCGGTGTCGCGCCCCGCGACGCGCACGATGTAGCCGGCGGCCGCCAGGCGCTGCACCACGTGCCGGCCGATGAAGCCGGCGCCGCCGAAGACCGTCGCTACCCGACGCGCACCCATGCCACACCCCATTCGCTTGCGTGCCGGACCATATGGGGATGGTCCTGGCACGCCAAGGCAGGGTGGCGCGAGCCACGCGCCGAGGCGGCTTGACGACCCGTGCGCCGGCGCGTAAGTCCCCGGCCCTCGCCGCAAGGCGCCGGCCCCCTGCCCAGGTGGCGGAATTGGTAGACGCGCTGGCTTCAGGTGCCAGTGACCGCAAGGTCGTGAAGGTTCGAGTCCTTTCCTGGGCACCAGTTTTTCCCGCGCGACGACGCCGGCGTGGCGGTCACCCCGTCTCCAGACCCCGTTCGCCTACAGTGCCCGTCGCACGCCACAACCGTGGCATGCCGCAGCGCGGCGCAGCTACTCCGGCGGCGGCGCGAAGATCTGCGCGGTCTCCGCGACGATCCGCCACGCGCCGCCGACCCGGCGCAGATACACCATCGACAGCACGCGGCGACCGCGGGAATGGGCGTCCTGCGGGGCCGCATCGACGTGCCAGACCCAGGTCAGCACGCCACGGTCCGAATCCCCGTCGAGATTGGCGTTCATCAGGCGCAGCGGCGGCTGGCCGGCCGCCAGGTTGCGCGCCAGCGTCTCGCGGATGCTGCCGCGCCCGGCCAGCACTCCGCCCTGCGGGGTGAGCACCACGCCATCCTCGGCATAAAGGTCGAGCACGCGCTCGACGTCGCGGGCCTCGAGCGCCTCCTGGAACTGGCGCACGAACGCGCTCGGCGTGGGCGCGGCGGTGGCCACGCCGCTGCCGGCCGCCAGCCAGGCCACGGCCACCAGTCGCGCCAAGCGAGGGACGCGCCGCGGCAGCTCGAATGCAGTCATCATGGTCCTCTCGCGCGGCGCCGCGGGCGCTGGCCATGGTGCATTGACGTCGAAACGATGGACAAGCCACCACCGGTTGCAGGCGGCGAGCGCCGCAGGCCCGCCGCGGCTTGCCTCCGGCAGGCGCGCGCCGTAAGACCCGCGCGCTTCCGGCGGTCCAGCCGGTCCTGGCGCGGCCGCCCGGCCCCGCCGCAGACGAGGCTTGGCGCATCCCGTGGGCACCACCCTGTTCACCCATGCCGGCGTGACGATCCGCCTGCATCGCAACGACCTGCCAGACGGGCTCGATTTCGGCCGCATGGTCGCGATCGATACCGAGACCATGGGCCTGAATCCGCATCGCGACCGGCTCTGCCTGGTGCAGCTTTCCTCCGGCGACGGCAGCGCCCACCTGGTGCAGCTGATCCCCGAGAGCCTCGGCGGGCAGGGCTTCGCCGCGCCCAACCTGAAGAAGCTGCTGGCCGACCCGGCCGTGACCAAGCTGTTCCATTTCGCCCGCTTCGACGTGGCGGTGCTGTGGCACTGCCTGGGCGTGACCACCGCACCGGTGGTCTGCACCAAGGTCGCGGCCAAGCTGGTGCGCACCTTCACGGACCGGCACGGGCTGAAGGATCTGTGCCGCGAATTGCTGGGCGTGGACCTGTCCAAGCAGCAGCAGACCTCGGACTGGGGTGCGCCGGAACTGACGCCCGAGCAGCTGGCCTATGCCGCGTCCGACGTGCTGCACCTGCATGCGTTGTGGGCAAAGCTCGAAGCGCTGCTCAAGCGCGAGGGGCGGATGGATCTGGCCGAGGCCTGCTTCCGCTTCCTGCCGGCGCGCGGCAAGCTCGACCTGCTGGGCTACGAGGATCCCGACATCCTGAGCCACTGAATACGGTGCCCTCTGACGCCGGGCGCCCGCATGCGCGGGCTCGCCCCGCGCGCCGGGCACTCGTGCGTTGAGGGCGCCGGATGGTCTGGGCGCGGTCGCGCTCCGCGCTCCCGGATCGCGCCGGCGCACGACCAGCCCCGTGGGCCGACTGGTGTAGGGGTTCACCGGGCAGCCGCCGTGGCACGGTTCTTGATTGTCAATGTCTCAGTTTTGTTGACCCATGGCGGCCGGCGCACCATACAGGCGCCGTGAACGCTCCGACCCTGCATCCCGACATCGCCGAGGCGCGCCGCGTCCTGGCCCTGGAATCCGAGGCGCTGACGGCCCTGTCCGACAGCCTCGACGACCGCTTCGCGCAGGCGGTCTCGCGGCTTGCCGCGGCGACCGGGCGCGTCGTCGTCTCCGGCATGGGCAAGTCCGGCCATGTGGCGCGCAAGATCGCCGCGACCATGGCCTCCACCGGCACGCCTGCGCTGTTCGTGCACCCGGCCGAGGCCTCGCACGGCGACCTCGGCATGATCGTGGCGGGGGATGCGGTACTGGCCCTGTCCAATTCCGGCGAAACTCCCGAACTCGCCGACCTGATCGGTCACGCCAAGCGCTTCGGCCTGCCGCTGGTGGGCATCATCGGCCGCGCCGAGAGCACGCTGGCGCGCGCGGCCGATGTCGCCCTGGTGCTGCCCGCCGCGCCCGAGGCCTGCCCGATGGGCCTCGCCCCCACCACCTCCACCACCATGCAGCTTGCACTGGGCGATGCCATCGCGGTGGCGCTGCTGACGCGGCGCGGCTTCACCGCCGCCGATTTCCGCGTGTTCCACCCGGGCGGCAAGCTGGGTGCGCGCCTGTCCCGCGTGCGGGACCTGATGCATGGCCCGGCCGAGCTGCCGCTCGCGCCGCCCGAGACGCCGATGGATGCGGCGATCGTCGCGATGACCGCGCGCCGCTTCGGCTGCCTGGGCGTGGTCGCCGCCGATGGCCGGCTGCTCGGCATCATCACCGACGGCGACCTGCGCCGCGCGCTCGAGACCGGCGGCGGCGCCACGCTGATGTCGCGCAGCGCCGGCGAGGTGATGACCCGCGCCCCGCGCACCGTGCGCCCCGAGACGCTCGCCGCCGAAGCGCTGCACGAGATGAACACGCGCGCCATCACGGCGCTGTTCGTCCTGGACGAGGCCGGGCGCCCCGTCGGCATCCTGCACATCCATGACCTGCTTCGCGCGGGAGTCGCGTGAGATGAGCACGCGCGAGGACCCGCGCGCCCCGCCCCCTGTACCGCTGCACGCTTCCGCGCCGGTGGCGCCGCGCCGCATGCTGGCCCCGTCGCGCGGTCGCTGGACGCCGTCGGCCGCGCAGATCGCGCGGCGGCGCCTGACGGTCCGCCTGGCGAAGTTCCTGTTCCCGATCCTGGGCGTCGGTCTGCTCGTGGGCATCGCCGTGTGGCCCGAGATCGGCCGCATGGAGGACAATGCCCGCGTGTCCTTCCGGCGCGTCATCCAGGCGCAGCCGGATGCGGTGCGGCTGGTCGAACCCCGCTACCAGGGCCTCGACGAACAGAACCGACCCTTCACCGTTACCGCCGACGTCGCGGCGCAGACCGATGCGCCCGACATCGTCGACCTGGCACAGCCGCGGGCCGACATCCTGCTGACCGACGGGTCCTGGGTCCTGCTGGAGTCCCGCGAGGGGCGCTTCGACAAGGCGCGCAACCGGCTCGACCTCAGCGGCGACGTCACGCTCTGGCAGGACGGCGGCAACATGCTCGTGACCTCGACGGCGGAGGTGCAGCTGCAGGAAGGCGCGGCCTCGGGCGACAGCCCGGTGGCGGCGCAAGGCCCCTTCGGCACGCTGGTGAGCGAGGGCTTCCGCCTGACCGAGCGCGGCCAGGTCGTGGTGTTCACCGGTCGCGCACGGGCCATCCTGGAGGGCGGGCAGTGATGCGCGCCGGCATCGCGCTGGCCGCGCTGCTGCTGGCCGGTGGCGCCGTCGCGCAGGGCATCGACCTCAGCCAGGGCGGGCCGGTCGAGGTCACCTCGAATGACGGCATCGAATGGCGCCAGGCCGAGCAGGTGATCGTCGCGCGCGGCCAGGCGCGGGCCACGCGCGGCGGCGTGACCGTGGAATCGGACCGGTTGATCGCGCGCTATCGCCCACGCGGCGCGGCCACCGCCGCGACCCCCCGCGCGCCCGCCGAAGGGCCGGCCGGCGGCGGCGAGATCTGGCGGCTCGAGGCCGAGGGCAACGTGGTCATCACCACTGCCACCGACCGCGCCGAGGGCGACCGCGCCGTCTACGACATGGACCAGGCGGTGATGGTGCTCACCGGGCAGAACCTGCGCCTGGTGAACCCCGACAACACGCTGACGGCACGCGACAGCATCGAATACTGGTCGGCGCGGCGCATGGCGGTGGCGCGCGGCAATGCGGTGGTGGTCACCGCCGACGGGCGGCGCGTGCGCGCCGACACGCTGGTCGCGTATTTCGCCGAGACGCCCGCCGCGGGTGCGGCACCGCGGCCGCAGACCGTCGCCGCGCCCGGCAGCCCCGCGCCCTCGAGCCTTGAGCGCGTCGAGGCCTTCGGCAATGTCGAGATCCGCACGGCGGAGGAAGTCGTGCGCGGGGATCGGGGCGTCTACAGCCCGAATACCGGCATCGCGCGGCTGCTGGGAAATGTGCGCATCACGCGGGGGGACAACACGCTGTCAGGCCAGGAAGCGATCGTGAACATGCAGACCGGCGTGGCGCGGCTGGTCTCGGCACCAGGCGCGCGGGTGCAGGGGCTGGTGGTGCCGCAAGGGGCGCAAACGGGCGGCCAGGGCCTGCCCGGCGCTTCGCCGCAGCAGGACACGCCGCGATGAGCGAGGCACTGCGCGTGGTGGACGGAGCCGGCGGCACACTGGTCGCGAAGGGGCTGGGCAAGCGCTACAAGAAGCGGCCCGTCGTGCGCAACGTGTCGATCTCGGTGAAGCGGGGCGAGGCGGTCGGGCTGCTCGGCCCCAACGGCGCCGGCAAGACCACCACCTTCTACATGATCACCGGCCTGGTGCAGCCCGACGAGGGCCAGGTGCTGATGGATGGTCACGACGTGACGTCGCTGCCGATGTACCGGCGCGCGCGCCTCGGCCTGGGCTACCTTCCGCAGGAAGCGTCGATCTTCCGCGGCCTGAACGTCGAGGACAACATCCGCGCCGCGCTGGAAGTGGTCGAGCCCGTGCGCGACCGGCGCGAGCAGATGCTCGACAGCCTGCTGGCGGAATTCGGCATCTCCCACCTGCGGCGCGCGCCGGCGCTGGCGCTGTCGGGCGGCGAACGCCGTCGCTGCGAGATAGCCCGCGCGCTGGCCACGCACCCCGCCTATATCCTGCTGGACGAACCGCTGGCGGGCATCGACCCGATCGCGGTGGGGGAAATCCGCGACCTGGTGAAGCACCTCAAGGACCGCGGCATCGGCGTGCTGATCACCGACCACAATGTGCGCGAGACGCTCGAGATCATCGACCGCGCGTATATCCTGCACGACGGCCAGGTGCTGATGGAGGGCAGCCCGCGCGACATCGTCGCGCATGAAGGGGTGCGCCGTGTCTACCTGGGCGAAAGGTTCAGCCTCTAGAGCGCATGGCGTTCACAAGGGCTCACCTCATGCGCTCCAGATCATTGTTCCTGCGAGCATCCGTACCCGCCCAAACGACGACGTTTGAGCGGGCGATGCTCTAGCCTGCCCGTCATGCATGTCGCCGCCACACCGGGCGCCCGCCGCGGCGCCGCCGCGACGCGCAGATGGCCGGGCCTGACGGTGCCGGCGGGGCGCGGCGCGTCGCGGCAAGGGGCCGGCTGATGGCGCTCGGCCCGCGCCTCGACCTGCGATACGCGCAGCAGCTGGTGATGACGCCGCAGCTGCGCCAGGCGATCAAGCTGCTGCAATCCTCCAACCTGGAAGTGACCGCCTTCGTCGAGGAGGAACTCGAGCGCAACCCGCTGCTCGAGCGCGACGACCGCGTGCTGCCCGGCCCGGATGCCGGCCGCGCCACCGACCCGTTGCCCGCGGCACACGAGGCGCCCGACGCCGCCGCGGCTGCCTCCTCGGACGTGCTGCCGAGTGAAGCTGCCGCACCGCTCGATGCCGCATGGGACAATGTCTACGACGCCGGCACGCCGCACATGGGTGCCGGAGGCCGCGCGGATTTCGATGACGAGCTGTCGGGCATCGATGCCATGGCCGCGCCCGGCAAGACGCTGCGCGAACATATCGGCGAGCAGCTACGCCTGACCTTCCGCACCCCGGCCGAGCGCATGATCGCGGGCAACCTGCTCGCGCTGGTCGACCCCGCGGGGCGGCTTGCGGTGCCGGATGCCACCATCGCCGCGGCACTCGGCTGCGACGAATCGCTGGTCACCGCCGTGCGCCGGCGCATGCAGCGCTTCGATCCGGTGGGCATGTTCTGCGCCGACCTGCGCGAATGCCTGGCGGTGCAGCTGCAGGACCGCAACCGCTACGATCCGGCCATGGCCGCGCTGCTCGACAACCTCGACCTGCTCGCACGGCGCGACCTGCGCGGGCTGCAGCGCGTGTGCGGCGTGGACGCCGAGGACATGGCCGAGATGGTGGCCGAGCTGAAGCGGCTCGACCCCAAGCCGGGCGCCAGCTTCGACGCCCCGCCGGCCGTCACCCTGGTGCCCGACGTGCTGATGCGCCGCGGCCCGGCCGACGACTGGATCATCGAGCTGAACCCAGAAACCCTGCCCCGCGTGCTGATCAACCGCGGCTTCCACGCCCGCGCGGTGGTGGGGGCGAAGTCGCGCGACGAGAAGGCCTGGGTGGCCGAACGCTTCCAGACCGCGTCGTGGCTGGTGAAGTCGCTCGAACAACGCGCCAACACCATCCTGAAGGTGGCGGCCGAGATCGTGCGCCGGCAGGACGGCTTCTTCCGGCACGGGGTGGCGCATCTGCGCCCGCTGATCCTGCGCAACGTGGCGGAGGAGGTCGGCATGCACGAGAGCACCGTGTCCCGCGTGACGTCCAACAAGGCGATCGCGACGCCGCGCGGCACCTTCGAGCTCAAGTATTTCTTCACCACCGCCATCGCGGGCACCGCGGGAGGCGATTCCGTGAGCGCGGAGGCCGTGCGCCACCGCATCAAGTCGATGGTCGAGGCGGAGGGGATCGACGATATCCTGTCCGATGATGCGATCGTGGAGCGTCTTCGCGCGGAAGGCGTGGACATTGCCCGCCGGACCGTGGCCAAATACCGCGACGCGCTGCGCATACCATCATCGGTGCAGCGCAAACGGGAGAAGGCCGTCCCGGCCTGATCCGACCCAGCCTGTGCAGGCCCGCGCGGAGGATGCGGACCTGGCGATACGGTCGCCACGGGGCGGCCCCTCCCCTTCACTGAAGAAGGAGGGCACAGCCCCATGCATGTCACGGTCGCAGGCAAACAGGTGGAAACCGGCGAAGCGCTGAAGGTCCATGTGCGCGATGGCCTCGATGCCATCACGCGCAAGTATTTCGACCACGCGCTGGAAGCCAACGTCACGTTCCACCGGTCTCGAGCGCATTTCGCCTGTGACATCAACCTCAAGGCAGGGCGCGGCCTGACCATGCGGGCCGAGGGCGAAGGCCCCGACGCGCATCGCGCCTTCGACGAGGCCGCCGAGCACCTGGCCAAGCGCCTGCGCCGCTACCGCCGCCGCATGAATGAACATGCCCGCTCCGCCGCGCCGGAGCGCGAGGTCGCGGCCGAACCGCCGGCCGGGCGCGAACGCGTGCTGCAGGCGATCGAGGACGAAGAGGAGGCCCCCGCCACCGCCAACGGCGCCGACCACGGCGCGATCATCGCCGAGCACCCAGCCGCGATCGACCTGCTGACGGTGGGCGAGGCGGTGATGCGCATGGACCTCGCGCATGTGCCGGTGCTGATGTTCCGCAACAAGGCCACGCGCGCACTGAACGTGGTGTACCGGCGCGGCGACGGGAATGTTGGCTGGATCGACCCTGGCGGCGGCTGACCCGCCGGGCCGGCGCGGCGCCCCGCGCGGGCGCCGCGCTAACCATTCTGGCAGTCGCACGCGCGACGCATGGGCAGGCCAAACGGCCGACGGCATGCGGCTCGCTCGGCGTGCAGCCGCGAGACCGAGGCTGCGCGGAGGCGTCCGGCGCAGCCGCCGACAGGATCAGTCCGCGTCGATGCTGCGCAGCAGCGGCGCGATCCGCACATTCCAGCGACGGCGCTCCTCCTGGTCGCCGGATTCGAGCCAGACGGTGTGGTGGTGGCCGAAGATGCGCGACAGGCGCGTCATGGCGATGCGCGCCGGCTGCATGCCGATGGCGGCGGGAAAGATCTCGGTCACGTGGCAGCCGGGTGCGGCGAAGATCAGGTGGGTGAGGCCCGCGCCGTGCGGGGCCACGATGTGGCGCGCGGCGCGCACCAGCGCGATCTGCCGGGCGAGCGGCAGGCGCGCCATGGCGACAGACTGGAAGCCGCGGCTTTCGAGCGACTTCTCGAGCACCGCCTCGTTGCCCATCGGCCGGCGGGGCGAATCGTCCCGGCTGATGTAGAGTTTGTCCGAGGGCGGCGGATCGGCCGCGGCATCGCAGGACCGCTGCACCATGCGGTCGAACATCGCTGCATGCATGTTCCGGAACGCCAGCGACCAGACCCCGATCGACATCACGTGCAGGCGGCGGACGCGGATCGCGTCCCCCACTGGCACCACCGAGAAGGCCGGGCGCGACGCGAGTGCCAGGCTTTCCAGCACGAAGCGCGGCGCATCCATGCTCATGGCGATGGGCATGGGCGGCTGCTCGGCATCCAGGCACCAGCTGAGGGAGGGCAGCGTCTCGGCTATCCAGTGGAAGAAGTTGCGATTGGCTTCGCCGCCGCGGGCATAGGCGAGGTCGTCCACGACTGGTGCGGCGGCCATGGCGCGCAGTGACTCCGGTGTCAGCGGGATAGGGGACCGGCGCACCAGCTTGCCCTCGGCGTCCCAGATCTGGCCGTGCCGGTTGATGAAGACATCCTCAAGCACCGTGCCCGTCGGCGCGGCGCTGTTGTGCACGAAGCGATCGAAGCGGCGCAGCAGCTGCTGGAAGGCGGTGGTGACCTCGGGCGGCACGTCGGGGGCGGAGATCAGGCGGGTCGGCGGCCCAGGCAGCGGCGAGAGGGGCATGAACCCGACAGTCGCGGCCACGAGCGGCAGGTCAGGCCTCGGCGGCAGCGTGCTGTCGGGGGTCACCGCGCGACCTGCCCGGCCATCATGATTGTCGGAACCCCAGGGTGCATCCCGCCCTCCGTGCGCCTGTGCCGCGCAAGCCGCGCGCTGCGCCCGCGGTCATGCAACGACGCGCTGTTGACAGCAACCGGCGATATGCGTGTATCGGCGCGACAGGTTCGTCCGGGCGCATGGTGGAGCGGTCCGCCGTCGCCCTCCGCGCACTGCCTCGGGCAGGCTGCGCAAGCTGCAGGGCCCGCCGGGAAGCATCATGGAACCGCCAGTCGCCGAAGCCCCCACCATCATCCGGCCTGCCGGCGGCGTGTCGCCGCGCATGCTGGTGGGCACCTTCCACAAGACTGGCACGATCCTGATGCGCGGCATCACGGCCCGGGTCGCCGCGGCCTGCGGCCTGACCTACTGGGCGCCGGGCATGGGCGCGATACCGGAGGACTGGAACCTCCTGTTCCACGTCAACTCCAATTTCGGACGCGAGATCCTGGCCGCGCGCCACCCGACGGCGATCGTGGTGCGCGACCCGCGCGACGTCATCATCAGCGCGGCGCATTACCACTGCACCCAGGCGCTGCCCGGCGATGCCTGGCTGCATGTGCCGGATGCCGCGCTGGACGGGCGCACCTACAACCAGCACATCAGCGCCCTGCCAAACGACGATGAACGCTATATTTTCGAGATGGAGAACAAATCCGCCGACACCATCCGGCGGATGCTGCGCTTCCCGCGCCACCATCCGAACGTCATGGTCGTGAAGCTCGAGGACCTGGTGACCGACTACGAGCTAGAGGCCTATCGGCGGATGTTCACCTGGCTGGGCGTGCCTGCGGAACAGATGCAGCAGGCGCTCGAGATCGCCCGGTCGCGCAGCCTGTTCGCCGGGGCGGGCGAGGGTTCCGCGCATGTGCGCAGCGGGCAGCCGGAGCAATGGCGCACGCGATTCTCGCCCCGGGTGCTCGCAGCCTTCGAGGACCGCTTTCCCGGCGCCGCCCTGGATCTGGGCTACCCGCCGAGCTGAGCGTCTCGGCTTGAGACCGGCGGCGGCCCTGCACGCCAGGTGCCGGGCCGTCGCACGGGCCGCGTGGTCAGTGCACCAGCGCCGCCCCCATCCCGTGCTGCAGGATCGCCGCGGTCGCGAGGTCGATGCTGGGTGCCGCGCCGATCGGCGTGCCATCAGCGGCATGGATCGCGATGGCCGCCTGGCCATTCACCACCACCGGCCGCACATAGGCGATGCGCTGCGCCCCATAGCGCGCCCAGTCGAGCGGCGAGAGACGCTTCAGGTCCGCCGCGGCCAGCGCCTGGTCCTGCGGCAGGTCGGTATCGTCGTGTTCGGTCATGTCTACTGCTCCTGTGCCGCGCCGTCCCGATGGGCCCGTGCGGCGTTGGCCGGCCCGTTCGGGCCCGGCGGGGAAAGGCGGTCAGCCGCGGTCCGGGCGGCCATCCATGATGGTGGTGGGGCCGTTGGTTCGCGCGCCGATGCGGATGGTCTTCACCCGCGTCTCGGGCTGCGGGCGCTTGAGGTCGAGGTGCAGCAGCCCGTTGTCGAGCCACGCCCCTTCCACCTCCATGCCCTCGGCGAGCACGAAGGCGCGCTGGAACTGGCGCGCGGCGATACCACGGTGCAGGAAGACGCGGCCCTCGCTGTCATCCTTCTGGCGGCCGCGGATCACCAGCTGGTTGTCCTCCTGCGTGATCTGCAGGTCGTCCATGGCGAAGCCGGCGACAGCCAGCGTGATGCGCAGGCGGTTCTCGTCGGTCTGTTCGATGTTGTAGGGCGGGTAGCCGTCGGCGTTCTTGCCGACCCGGTCGAGCATCTGCTCGAGGTGGTCGAAGCCGAGGAACAAAGGCGATCCGAAAAGCGACTGGCGCGACACCGAAGCGGGCCTCCTCATCCGAGAGCGAAGCGGGTGGCGGGACCCGAAGCACCCCGCCGACAATGGATTTTGGCCGGGCGGGGTGCGGTTGCAAGGGGGGGCTGGCCGGGTCCCACCAAGCGTCACTCGGCATCGACGAGTCGGCGCAGCAACGGTTGGATCGATATGTTCCAGGTATCGCCCGGCGACAGTCCGCGCCCGCCAACCTCCGACGGCCCGGGTTCGAGCCACGTGATGTGCCGATGCCCAAAGACGCGCGAGAGGCGCATCATCGCCATGCGAGACGCCTCCATGCCGATTGAGGCGGGAAAGATCTCGATCACGCGGCAGCCGGGCTGCGCGAAGATGAGGTGGGTGAGCCCGGCTCCGTGCAGCGCGACGATGTGCCGCGCGCGCCGAATTGTCGCGATCTGCGCCACGAGGGACATTGCGCCCAGTGCCACCGCCCGGTAGCCGC
The DNA here is from genome assembly GCF_022846615.1 of Roseomonas fluvialis. Lineage (NCBI taxonomy): Bacteria > Pseudomonadati > Pseudomonadota > Alphaproteobacteria > Acetobacterales > Roseomonadaceae > Roseomonas > Roseomonas fluvialis. The sequence goes on along the minus strand of NZ_AP025637.1, from coordinate 132,479 downwards.
GCTGCGTCAGGGCCGCCGCGAGCATCTTCTCGTTGAGGGCCGGGCGGCGCGCGCTGTCGGCCCGGGTGATGAAGATCCGGTCGCCCTGCGGCAGGTCAGGCACCGCCGCCACGGCGCGGTCGACCATGCGTTCGAACATCGCGGCGTGAGCCTCACGATGGAGCAGCGACCAGACGCCGATGGGCACCGTGTGCAGCCGCCGCACCCTCAGCGCATCGCCAAGCCGCACCACCGAGAAGCCCTCGCGCGCCGCCAGCAACAGGCTTTCGAGAACGAAGCGCGGCGGGTGCGGCATGATGCCGATGGGCATCTGCGGCGGCGCGTTGGGATCGAGCACCCGCGCGATGGACGGCAACGATTCCGCCATCCAGTGGAAGAAGTTGCGCTGAGCCTCGCCGCCGCGGGCATAGGCCAAGTCGTCCACCAGCGGCGCATACGCCATGGCGCGCGCGGACTCCTCCGGCAGCGGCCACGCCCCGCCGCGCAGCATGGTGCCCGCGGCGGTCCAGACCTGGCCGTGACTGTTGCAGAAGACATCCTCCAGCACCGCTGGTTCGGCGGGCCGACTGAACGAGGAATGCCAGTCGAAGCGCCGGGCGCGGCGCCGCATGTTGGTGAGGATCTCCTCAGGCAACCCCGGCGCCGGTACGATCCGCGTCGGAGGGCCGGCAAGCGGCACTCTGCCAGGCGCGGCCGGCGGCGATCCTTCGGCGTGGGCCGCGTCAGCCGCGGTCGCGCCGTCCGTCATCGGTCGTTGGCCGCGCTGCGTCGCGGCGCCGACGCATCTGGCGCACGCCCATGCCAAGTCGCCTGATCGCCGCAGCGTAGCGGCCTTGAGCGGCGCGCGTCGTGGCCGGCGTTCACGCCGTTCGGGCCGCGATGATCGAAGCCGGCGAGCAAGGGCAGACCCAAGAGCGGCTGGCACAACACCGGAGCAGGGCCTCCTTCATCGCCAGCGGAGCGGGCGCGGCGGCCCTCGGGACCCGGCTGGCGGCAGACTTTGGCCGGCTGCCGCGCGGTTGCAAGGGGGGGCGGCGAGGGCTATGCGCCCGCCTGCCATGACCGACGCCCCCACGATGCCGATCCTGCTGGTGCCCGATGCGCGGCTGCGCGCCAAGGCGAAGCCGGTCGGCCCTGCCGACGCCGACCGCGTGCGCGCGCTGGCACCGCGCATGCTGGCCGCCATGTATGCCGCGCCGGGGATCGGCCTGGCCGCCCCGCAGGTGGGCGAATTGCTGCGCCTGGTGGTGATCGACCTGCAGAAGGATGAGCAGCCCAACCCGATCGTGCTGGTGAACCCCGAGATCGTCGCCGCCAGCCGCGATGTCGCGACGCGCGAGGAAGGCTGCCTGTCCCTGCCCGGCCAATATGCCGACGTCACGCGCCCGGCCCAGGTGCGCGTGCGCTACCACGACCTGGAGGGCGCGCGCCGCGAGATCGAGGGCGAGGGCCTGATGTCCGCCTGCCTGCAGCACGAGATCGACCACCTCGATGGCGTGCTGTTCGTCGACTACCTTTCGGCGCTGAAGCGCAACATGCTGCTGCGGCGCCTCGCGAAGGACCTCAAGTCGAAGCAGCGGGACTGAGAGCCGTCATGACCGACCGGCACCGGCCCGCACCCCCACCCGGCTACCCATCCCAGGATACTGATGTGGCTGGCCCGGCGGGCGTGCGGGCCCATGCCGGCCAGGCGAGGCACTGACCCCGATGCGCATCGCCTTCATGGGCAGTCCCGATTTCGCGGTGCCGGCATTGCGGGCGCTGCACGCCGCGGGGCACGACATCGCCGCGGTGTATTGCCAGCCGCCCCGTCCGGCCGGGCGCGGCCAGCGCGAGACGCCCTGCCCGGTGCATCGCGCGGCGCTCGAACTCGGCCTGCCAGTGCGCACGCCCGCGCGGCTGAAGCGTGATGCGGCAGGGCACGAAGCCTTCGCGGCGCTGGACCTCGATGCCGCGGTGGTCGCCGCCTATGGCCTGATCCTGCCGCGGGCCATGCTGGATGCGCCGCGCCGCGGCTGCATCAACATCCATGCCTCGTTGCTGCCGCGCTGGCGCGGCGCGGCGCCGATCCATGCCGCCATCCTGGCCGGCGATGCGCAAACCGGCATCACCATCATGCGCATGGAGGAAGGGCTCGACACCGGCCCCATGCTGTTGGCGGAAGCGCTGCCCATCCCGCCCGACGCCACGGTCGGCGCGCTGCACGATGCGCTGGCGGCGCAGGGCGCGCGCCTGGTGGTGCGCGCCCTGGCCGAGGCCCCACCGGCAGTGCCGCAGCCCGCGGCCGGCGTGACCTATGCGCCGAAGCTCACCAAGGCCGATGGCAGGCTGGACTGGACGACCGATGCCGCGACGCTGGAACGCCGCGTACGCGCGCTGAACCCCTGGCCCGGCACCTATTTCGACCATGGTGGCGAACAGGTGCGCGTGCTGGCTGCGCGCGTGGAGCCCGGCACCGGCGCGCCCGGTACGCTGCTGGACGATGCCGCGCTGGTCGCGACCGGCGCCGGCGGGCTGCGGCTGCTGCGTCTGCAACGCCCCGGCCGCGCCGCGCAGGATGCCGATGCCTTCCTACGCGGCTTCGCGCTGCCGCATGGGGCGATGCTCGGCTGATGTCCGCCTTCGCATTGCTGGTGGAATACGACGGCGCGCCCTTCGTGGGCTGGCAGCGGCAATCCACGGGCCTGTCGATACAGCAGGTGATCGAAGAAGCGGCCGCGCACCTGAATGGCGGGGAACCGCCGCTGGCCACCGCCGCCGGCCGCACCGATGCCGGCGTGCATGCGGAAGCGCAGGTCGTGCAGGTCGAGATCGGCGCCGACCTGCCGGCGGATCGTGTGCGCGACGCGCTGAACTTCCACGCCCGGCCGCATCCGGTCGTGGTGCGGTCGGCCATCGCGGTCGCGCCCGGCTGGTCGCCGCGCTTCGACGCCACCGGGCGCGCCTATCGCTACCGCATCCTGAACCGCCGCGCGCGACCGGCGCTGGATTTCGGCCGCGTGTGGCACGTGCAGCGGCCGCTCGATGCCGGGGCCATGCACCGCGCGGCGCAGGGGCTGCTCGGGCGGCATGACTTCTCGGCCTATCGCGCGGCGTCCTGCCAGGCGAAGTCGCCGCTGCGCACGCTGGACCGGCTGGACGTGGCACGGCTGGCGGATGAGGTGGTGATCGTGGCCGAGGCGCGGTCCTTCCTGCACCACCAGGTACGCAACCTGGTCGGCACCCTTGCCGAGGTCGGCATGGGCCGCCGCCCGGAAACCTGGCCGCGCGCGGTGCTGGACGGGCGCGACCGCGCCCGCGCCGGCCAGACCGCACCGCCCGAGGGGCTGACGCTGACCGCCGTGCGCTACGACCCGCCGATCGACTGGGTCTGAGTGACTGTCTGATGAGCGCGGCATCGCCCCCGCGCGATGATTCACCTGGCGACGCCGCCGGCCGGATCAGCCCACCCCGAGCCGGACCACCAGCCCCGACAGGAACACCGCGATCGCCAGGTCCAACGCCACGAAGGCCGCCGCGCGCAACCCGTTCACCCCCAGGGCCGCGCGCGCGGTGAACCACTGCAGCCACAGCGCATAGCCGACCGCGATCAGGCCCAGCGCCTCCATGGCGATGCCCGACACGCCGAGCACCCCGGGCAGCGCCAGCACCCCGAGCACGACGTACTGCACCAGGTTCACCCAGTTCCACGCCGCCACCAGGCGCGGCCACAGCGCGCGCCGGCCCATCGCCTCGCACAGCGGCAGGGACGCCAGCGCGAAGCCCGCCCAGGAACAGACATAGGCGATCATATCCGCCGTGAGTCCGCGCAGCGTCTCGCCGCCGGCGAGCCCGCGCAGCATCAGGAAGAAGGGCAGGCACAGCAGCGCCGCGACGAAGGATGCACGCGCCTCGGCCGGCGTGGGCGCGAAGGCCAGCACGCCCACCGCCCGCCCGCGGGCGAGCAGCAGCGCGCCCGCAATGCCGCGCAGGATCGGCCCGGCCGGCGGGGGCTGGGGTGCGCTCAGCCGAGCACCTCGTGCAGGATGGCGCAGTAGGTCGCGGCCAGGCGGCGCAGTTCGTCCACCGGCGCGTGTTCGTTCACCTGGTGCAGGGACGCACCCACCGCGCCGAATTCCGCGACGGGGCAATACCGCGCGATGAAGCGCGCATCGGAGGTCCCGCCACCGGTATCGAGCGCTGGTGTCACGCCGGTGCTGCGCGCGATGGCGCGCGAGAGCGCATCCACGAAGGGGCCGGGGCGGGTGAGGAAGCTCTCGCCCGAGCATTCCGCCGTCATCTCGTAGCGGCAGCCGGACGCCTGCAAGGCCGCATGCAGGCGCTGCGTCAGCCCGGCACTGTCGTGCAGGTCGTTGAAGCGGATGTTCAGCATGGCCCGCGCGGTGGCCGGGATGACGTTGGACGCCGTGTTGCCCACGTCGAAGCCGGTGACCTGCAGCGTGGTGGGCGGGAAGAACTCGCTGCCATGGTCAAGTGGTGCGGCCAGCAACGGCCCCAGCGCCGCGACCAGCCGATGGATCGGGTTGTCGGCCAGGGCCGGATAGGCGCTGTGCCCCTGCTTGCCGTGCACCGCGATGCGCGCCGTCAGGCTGCCGCGCCGGCCGATCTTGATGGTGTCGCCGAGCGCGGCCTTGCTGGTCGGCTCGCCGACCAGCGCCATGTCGGGGACCTGACCATTCGCCTGCATCCATTCGAGCACGCGCGCGGTGCCATCGACCGACCGCGCTTCCTCGTCGCCGGTGATGAGCAGGGAAATCGAGCCGGGATGATCCGGGCGTTCGGCCAGGTAGTCCGCCAGCCCCGCGACGAAGGCCGCGATCCCGCCCTTCATGTCGCAGGCGCCGCGGCCGAACAGCACCCCGTCGCGGACCTCGCCGGAAAACGGATCATCGGTCCAGGCCGCGACATCGCCCGGCGGCACCACGTCGGTGTGGCCCGCGTAGCAGAGGTGCGGGCCGGACGTGCCGCGCCGCGCGAACAGGTTGTCGACCCGGTAGTCCTCCGGCCCGTACACCAGCCGCGTGCAGGCGAAGCCGAGCGGTTCCAGCGCACGCTGGACGACATCGAGCGCGCCGTCATTGGCCGGTGTCACCGACCGGCAGCGGATCAGGGCCTGTGCCAGCGGGATCGGATCGGTCGCGACGCGCTGCGTCATGTCGCCGCCCGCGCTGCGGGCCGAACGCCGGAATGGGCGCCGCCGGGCGTCCGGCGAGCGTCATGCCGGAGGCGCGCCCGCGCCGCGACAGCGCAAGCGTGCCCGCGGCGCGACGGGGGCGGATGCCGCCCGCACGGCGCGTGAGGGCAGGGCATCAGTCGCGCAGCAATTCGTTGATCGCGGTCTTGGCCCTGGTCTGGGCATCCACCCGCTTCACGATCACCGCGCAATAAAGCGAGGGCCCCGGCGAGCCATCCGGCAGCGGCTTGCCCGGCAGCGCGCCCGGCACCACCACCGAATAGGACGGCACGCGGCCGATGAAGATCTCGCCGGTGGCGCGGTCGATCACCTTGGTCGAGGCGCCGATGAACACGCCCATGGACAGCACGGCGCCCTTCTCGACGATCACGCCCTCGGCCACTTCGGACCGGGCGCCGATGAAGCAGTCATCCTCGATCACCACCGGGTTGGCCTGCAGTGGTTCCAGCACGCCGCCGATGCCCACGCCGCCCGAGATATGCACATTCTTGCCGATCTGCGCGCAGGAGCCCACGGTCGCCCAGGTGTCGATCATGGTGCCTTCATCCACCCGCGCGCCGACATTCACGAAGGACGGCATCAACACCACGTTGCGCGCGATATAGGCCGAACGGCGCACAACGGCGCCCGGCACGGCGCGGAAGCCGGCTTCCTTGAAGCGGTTCTCGCCCCAACCCTGGAACTTCAGCGGCACCTTGTCATAGGCGCCGGCGGCGGTGTCCATCGGCGCCGAATCGGTCAGGCGGAAGGACAGCAGCACCGCCTGCTTCAGCCACTGGTTGACCTTCCAGCCACCGGCCGGGTCGGGTTCCGCCACGCGCGCCGTGCCCGCGTCCAGCGCCTCGAGCGCGTCCTCGACCGCGGCGCGGTCGGCGCCGCCGGTCGCCGAGGTGATGCGGTCGCGCACCTGCCACAGGGATTCGATGCGGTCCTGCAGGGCGGTCTTGTCCATGGCGTCTGTCTCCGGCGGTCCAGGGGCGGGCGGCGCTCCTTGCGGCGGCGGCGCGGGCCTGTCAACGCGCGGGGGTCCTGCAGCGCCCCCGGGCAGGTCGGCCGGCAACATGGGGGACGCAGGCGGGCGGGCGGTGCCGCCTCATTGGACCGCGCGCTAACCGGAGATTCACCGGCCCCGCGCTTCCATCGCCGCGATGAACACGGCGCTGCGCCCGGAGGACTGGTCGGTCATGGTCCCGCCTGCGGCGGCGGCCTCGGCGGCGTTGCACGGCGCCCTGCTGGAATCGCGCCAGCGCTGGCAGGACCTGGCCGGCCTCGCCGCCGACCTGGTTTTCGAGACGGACAACGCCGGGCGCTTCACCTTCCTGTGGCCCGATGTGGCGCTGGGGCATCGCGCGGCCGATCTACTCGGGCGCCGGGCAGACAGCCTACTGCTGGGCGCGGGGCCCAACCCCTTTGCGCAGCATCGGACCATGCGCGGGCACCGTGTCTGGATGGCCGACGCGCAGGGACAGCCGCGCTGCCTGGCCCTCTCCCTGGCGCCGCTGGCGGATGCGCGCGGCGGCCATGCCGGCCTGCGTGGCGCGGCGCATGACGTCACGGCCCAGGAAACCGCCGCCGCCAGCGCCGCGGCCGGGCTGCGCCGCGCGGCCCTGCTCGATTCCCTGGCCGAGGCCGTGCGCCATGCAGGCACCGCGCGCGAGGCGCTGGACTTCGGCCTGGCCGGGCTGCGCGACGCGCTGGGCTGCGCCGGCGCGGCCATGCTGGTGCCGGCGGACCCCCTGCCCGAGGTCGCCGCCACCACGATGGCGGTGCCCCCCGCCCTGTTGCAGCACACCGCCGCGACGCTGCTGGCCGGCGAGGATTGGCTGACCAGCCCCGACGCGCAGCAGCCCTGTGCGGTGCTGCACCACCACGGCCGCCCCCCCGCCGCCAGCGCGCTGGCCGCCTGGCGCGACCCCGGCGGCCGCGCCTGGGACGCCGAAGACCTGGCCGTACTGCGATCCATGGCCGCGATGCTGGGCGCGGTGCTCGGCTTCGACCGCATGCAGCGCGAACTGGAACGCCAGGCCAGCACCGACCCGCTGACCGGCCTTGCCAACCGCCGCGCCTTCCTCGATGCGCTCGAGTCACGTCTGCGCGGCAATGCGGGCGCGCTGGTGTTCCTCGACCTCGACAACCTGAAGCCGTTGAACGACCAGCATGGCCACGAAGCCGGCGACGCCGCGCTGCGCGCCACCGCGCGGCTGCTGCGCGGCACCGCCGCACCGGGCGACCTGGCGGCGCGCTTCGGCGGTGACGAATTCATTCTGTGGATCGCGGGCGCCGACCAGGCGGCGGCGATCGCTCGCGCGCGCGCCCTGCTGGACGGTGCCGCGCAGCAGCCCGGCGACCGCGCCCCGCGCTTCAGCCTGGGGCTCGCGGCCTGGCATCCAGCCTCGGGCGAGAGCGCCGCGCGGCTTCTCGCGCGCGCCGATGCCGCACTGTACGACGCCAAGCGCCACGACCGCGGCGGCTGGCGACTGGCGGGGGCCGGGCCATGATCGATCTGGGCGCCGCCGCGCGCATCCTCGATGAAGGGCGCGCCCCCGGGCGCACGGAAGCGCGTGCCGCACTCGCGGCCCATCCGCAGGCGCCACCCGAGGCTCTTTACTACCTGGCCGGGGACGACGATGCCGCGGTGCGTCGCGCCGTCGCCGGCAACCCCGCCACCCCACACCAGAGCTTCGCGGTGCTGGCCGGCGATGGCGAGCAGGAGGTCCGCGCCATGCTGGCGCATCGGCTCGCCGCCCTCGCGCCGGACCTCGCCCCCGCCCAGCAGGACCGGCTTGCGCACATGGCCTGGTCGGCGCTGGCGCAGCTGGCCGCCGACACCGTCGCCGAGATCCGCGCCACCATCGCCGAGGCCGTGAAGGACCTGCCCGACGCCCCGCGCGAGATGGTGCGGGCATTGGCGGCCGACCGCGACATCCGTGTGGCCGGCCCGGTCATCCGCCTGTCGCCCCTGCTGGCCGAGGAAGACCTGCTGGCGCTGGTCGATGCGCCTCCGCTGCGCGAGACCCTGACCGCCGTCGCGCGGCGCCCGGGCATCAGCGAAACCGTCGCCGACGCGCTGGTCGCGACCGGGGATGCGCTGGCGATCGGCACGCTGCTGCGCAACCACACCGCGGCGATCCGCGAGAGCACCCTGGATGCGCTGGTGGTGCAGGCCGCCGAGCATACCGCCTGGCAGGAACCGCTGGTGCGCCGGCCCTACCTGCCGCCGCGCGCCGCCGTGGCGCTGGCGGCCTTCATCGCCGAGGAGCTTCTTGCACCGCTGGCGGCGCGCACCGACCTGCCGGCGCAGGCCACGGCGCAGGTCCGCGCAGCCGTCGCGACCCGGCTGGCCGGCGCCGCGCGCGAGGGCGAGTCGGCGGCCGATTCCGCGAACCGCGCCGCCATTCTGGCCGATGCCGGCGCCTTGAACGATGCGGTCCTGCTGCGCGCCGCGCATGGCGGGGAGGTTGCTTTCGTGGCGGCCGCGCTCGCGACATTAAGCCGGATGCCGCGTAGCGCGATCGACCACGCCATCGCGACACGCTGCGCCAAGTCGGTTGCCGGCATGTGCCGCCAGGCGGGGCTTGCGGCCGCCACGGCCGAGGCGGTGGCAGCGCTGCTGGCGCCCGGCATGCCCGGTGCCACAAGCGTGGCGCCCTCGCTGGTCGGCGACGGGGAATTGCGCTGGCGAGTGGACGCCCTGGCGCGCGCCGCGGCGCGGTCGCCCTGAACCGCCCACCCGAGGGCCGCGAAAACGGATCGTGCAGGCCGCCGGTGCACGGCGCGAAGGCAAGGGCCGCGGATGCGGCCCGCCCGCCGACTGAGGGCGCACAAAAAAACTAACGCAGCTGAGCGTTATCGAAGACCGGCTGGCGCGCCCGCACCAACGCGCTGTGCAGGGCATGCTGCAACGAGGCCTTGTCCTCGGAAGCGAGGTCGCGCCCGATCTCGACCACCTGGCCCCGGCTCTCGATCAGCAGGGTGCCGGCATGGCCGGGGTCCTCACGATGCGTCACGCGCGCCCAGGTGGGGTCGAGCACGATCTCCTCGCGCCGGCCGCGCGAATCCGTGCGCGCCACCGAAAGCCGGCCCGGCACCAGCAGCAGCAGTTCCGCCCGCCGCGCCGCGCCCCGGGCATGCAGCGCCAGCATGCCCAGCGCGAAGGCGACCTCGACCCCCAGGAAGGGCAGCACCGGCCAGGCGCCGATCGCCAGGAACAGCAACCCCACGGCCGCAGAGACCATCCCCAGCAGCAGCGCGAAGATGCGGAAGCCGCGCGGTGTCAGCGAACGCGGCGGCGTGCAGATGGCCTGGAACAGGATGGGCTCGGCGGGGGCTGTCATCGGGTCACAGGATAGGCGAGGATCGCCCGGATACCAGCCATGCCCGCACGCCCCGCGAAACCGAAGCGTATCGACCACGGCAGCGCGACCGCGCCGCGCCGCGCGCGCATGATGCCCGCGGCACAGGCGGAGGCCTTCATCCGGTCCCTGGCTGTCGCCAATCCGGCGCCGGAAACCGAGCTTCTGTACACCGACCCCTTCACGCTGCTTGTGGCCGTGGTGCTCTCGGCCCAGACGACCGACGCGGCGGTGAACCGCTGCACGCCCGCCCTGTTCGCGGCGGCGCCTACGCCGGCCGCCATGGCCGCGCTGGGGGCGGAGGGCATCGGCCCCTACATCCGCACCATAGGCCTGTGGCAGGGCAAGGCGCGCAACGTGGCCGCCCTGGCACGCGACCTGGTGGACAAGCATGGCGGGCAGGTGCCGGCCGACCGCGCGGCGCTGGAAGCGCTGCCCGGGGTGGGGCGCAAGACCGCCAACGTGGTGCTGAACGTGGTGTTCGGGCAGGAGACGATGGCGGTCGACACGCACATCTTCCGCCTGGGCAACCGGTGCGGCCTGGCGCCGGGCCGCAACGTGCGCGAAGTCGAGGAACGCCTGGTCAAGCGCTGCCCGCCGGCGCTGCTGCGCGATGCGCATCACTGGCTGATCCTGCACGGGCGCTACGTGTGCAAGGCGCGCGCACCGGAATGCTGGCGCTGCGTGGCGCGCGCCTTCTGCAACTATCGCGACAAGGTGCTGGCGCCGCCGGCATGAGGGGGAGGAACGACCGATGACGCGTTCATGGCTTGCGGTGCCGATGCTGGCCCTGGCGCTCGGCACCAGCGGTTGCGGCGGTGGCGTCTGGGCCAATGTGCCGCAGGACCCAGGGCCGGTCGCCGCCGCCTGCCGCAGCGAGATCGAGCGTGACCCGCAGGTGCGCCGGCTGGGCTCCGAGGCCGGCGGCAACGCCGCAAATGCCGAGAACATCCGCCAGCAACTGCTCGTGCTCCTGCCGCAACTGTATCATGAGTGCATGATCCGCGCCGGCGCCATTCCGCCAGGCACGCCGCTGCCGCCGCCGCGCGTAACGTTCTGACGGCGGCGCCCCGCGGACCCGGCGGCACCGGCCCGCGCCACGCCCGGCCACCCCTGAGGGATGGGGGGCCGGTGTCGGGCTTCGTGCGGCGCCAACCAGACGCAGTCCAGGGCGCGGCTCAGGCCGGAACGCGTTCGCCCTGCGGTGCGGTCACGAAGCCTGGATAGCCCTGCGCCGCCACATCCGCGCAGATCACGCGGTAGCGCGCCATGCCGCCGGCATAGGGCATGAAGACGCGCGGCTTGCCCGGCACGTTGGCACCCAGGTACCAGGAATGGCCCGCCTGGGGCATCAGCGTCGCATTCGCGGCGTCGTTCACATGCGCGACCCAGGCCTCGGCGGCGTCGTCCGTCGCCTCGATGGTGGCGAGGCCCTCGCGGCGCAGATGCGCGATGCAGTCCGTGATCCATTCGACATGCTGTTCGATCGCGACCGGCATGTTGGTCAGCACCGACGGGCTGCCCGGGCCGGTGATGGTGAACAGGTTCGGGAAGCCCGGCACCTGCAGGCCGAGCTGCGTGCGCGGCCCGGCCGCCCAGGCTTCGGCCAGCGGCAGCGCGCCGCGCCCGGCGATGTCCATGCGCAGCAGCGCGCCCGTCATGGCGTCGAAGCCGGTCGCGAAGACGATGCCGTCCAGCGCGTATTCCGCACCGCTGCGCAGCGTGATCCCTGTCGGCGTGATGCGCGCGATCGGGTCGGCGCGGATATCGACCAGGTCCACGTTGTCGCGATTGAACGTCTCGAAATAGCCGGTGTCGATCGGCGGGCGCTTGGTGGCAAAGGGGTGGTCGATGTCGGCCAGTTTCGCCGCCGTGGCGGGGTCCTTCACCACCTCGCGGATACGGGCCTTGATGAAGTCGGCGGCGGTGTCATTGGCGGCGCGGCTGGTCAGGATGTCGCGGAAGGTCGCGCGCAGCGCCAGGCCGCCTTTCTCCCATGCGGCGCGGAACGCGGCCTCGCGCTCCTCGGCGCCGACCTCGAGCGCGGAGCGTGTCCCGAGCGGCCAGGGATGCCCGTTCGTGGTGCTGTGCATCGCGGCGCGGATCTCGGCGGCGTTGTCCTTCGCCCAGCGCTTGAAGGCATCGTCCAGCGGGCGGTTGCGCGCCGGGATGGAATAGTTCGCGGTGCGCTGGAACACCGTGAGATGCGCGGCCGTCTCGGCCAGCACCGGTGCGGCCTGGATGCCGGTCGATCCGGTGCCGATCATGCCCACGCGCTTGCCGGTGAAGTCCACGCCGTCGTGCGGCCATTCGCCGGTGTGGTGGATGGTGCCGGCGAAATCCGCCGCACCCGGGATGTCGGGGATATTGGCCGAGGACAGGCACCCCACCGCAGTGATGAGGAAGGGCGCGGCGTAGCGCCGGCCCGTGCCGGTCGCGACGCGCCACAGCCCGGCAGCCTCGTCCCATCGCGCCTGCGTGACGCGCGTGCCGAAGGCGATGTCGCGCTTCAGGTCCAGCCGGTTGGCCACGTGGTTCAGGTAGCGCAGGATCTCGGGCTGCTGCGGGTAGCGTTCCGACCAGTCCCAGGATTGCAGCAGGTCATCGGAGAAATAGAAGGCGTAGGCGTGGCTTTCGGAATCGCAGCGCGCCCCCGGGTAGCGGTTCCACCACCAGGTGCCGCCCACGCCATCGGCGGCCTCCAGGACGCGCACCCGCAGGCCGAGCCGGTCGCGCAGCGCGTGCAGCTGGTACAGCCCGGCAAAGCCGGCGCCGATCACCAGGGCATCGAAGCGGTCTTCGGCAGCGTCGGGCGGGATCGGGGCCTCGGGCATGGTGTCCTCCGGTGGTTGGTGCGATCCTCAGCCCAGCGGGCCCGCGCGGCAAGCGTCGGGGCGCGGCCGCGCCGGGCCAAAGCCGGCGGTCGCTGCGGTCCAGCCAAACGTTGCGCGAGACGTTCAGGTCAACTAGCGTCATCCAGCCGCCGCCGATCCGGTGAGCCGCATGGAAAATTCGGGCAAGTATTCGGGTTCGAACCTTTCGAACCTGGAAAAGGATCCTGACATGGCGCGGGTTGCCGACTATTCCATCATTTCCGACAACGTGATTCAGGACAGCAATGTCGATTTCACGGTGCCAGACAACATTCATGCAGGATCGCGTTCTGTCTTGCGGTTCAAAATCAAGGCACGCGGGTTAGACTCGGGCGATGTTCCCTTTGGGTCCTTCGACGGAATGTCGACCCGCGTTTTGTTGAATGGCAGCGTGGTCTGGACCTGGAACTGGACGAACAGCGAAAATCCCACGCGCGTGTTCCAGGAAGTCGTGCCGGCGGGCATCGTCAAGCCCGGCGACAACAGGTTCGAGGTGAAAGTCAAATTCAACGATCCCGACGGCGGGCTCTCGATCATCAGCATATCTGACGCCGTGCTGTGGTGGCAGGCCGAGATTTAGAGGAAACAAGAATATCAAGTAATTCTTTGTCTTGAAGACACCCTTGCAGAAAGGATCATCACATGGCGCGGGTGGCGGACTATTCCATCATCGTTGATGACTGGATTTCAGAGAAAAGCGTTGATACACGCAATTTCACCGTACCGGACAATATACATCCCTCGTCACGGTCGATCCTGAGTTTCATGTTTGACGCGGACAGTGACGACGGGGTTACGGTCAATGTTCGACTGAACGGCGCGCTCGTATGGACCTGGACGGCCAACAGTGGCGATTCGCGTCCGGTCCGGTTTTTCCAGGAGGTGGTGGCAGCCGGCGTGGTCAAGCCAGGCGAGAATGTCTTCAGCTACAACAGCAGCTCGAGTGACTCGCGCACCATTCGGTTTTCCGATGTCGTCCTGTTCTGGCAGGCGAGCATCTGAGACCGACGCGAGCACCCGCTCCTCCGCGCGCGGTAGCAGGCCGATCCGCCACCGTGCATCCGCTCGCCTTGCCTGGAGTGGCGCCGCGATGACCCCCATCGAACTGGCCCTGCGCGAGGCCGCGGCCGCGGCCGCGCGTGGCGAAGTGCCAGTCGGCGCCGTCGTCACCGATGAATCCGGTGCCGTCCTCGCCGCCGCCGGCAACGAGGTCGAGGCGCGCCACGACCCCACCGCCCATGCCGAGATCCTCGCCCTGCGCGCCGCCGCCGCGATCCTGCAAACCCCCCGCCTGGTCGGCTGCACCCTGACCGTCACGCTGGAACCCTGCCCGATGTGCGCCCAGGCGGCGTCCTTCTTCCGGCTGAAGCGCCTGGTCTTCGGCGCCTATGACCCCAAGGGCGGCGGCGTGGAGCATGGCGCGCGCATCTTCGCCGCGCCATCGTGCCACCACGCGCCGGAGGTGGTGGGCGGGCTGCGCGAGAGCGACTGCGCCGCCCTGCTGCGCGATTTCTTCAGGGAACGTCGTTGACCATTCGCGCCGGGCGCGGGCATTGACGCCCGCGGACCAACGGAGGACCCGATGCGCGAGGTGAACGGCAGCGAGCTGCTGGACGGCAGCGACCACGAATTCGTCGTGAACCTCTACACGGTGATCCTCAATCGCTGGCCGGACGAGGACGGCTACCGCCACCACCTGCAGCGGGTGGAGAACCGCCCCGATATCCGCCGGCAGGTGATCCAGGAGGTCGCCGGCAGCGCAGAGGGCCGCGCGCTCGGCGTGGTGGTGACCTTCGCCGGCGAAGCGCAGGCGGAGGCCGTGCCCGCCGCGGCCGAGACCACCCCGGGCGCCGCCCCGCCGCCGGATGGCCTGGGCGCGGCGCTGGCCGGACTGGTCGCGGCCGTCGGCACGGTGCCCGACCTCGAGCTGCGCGCATTGCACCGGCAGCTGGCCGATGCGCTCGGCGCCGTCGCGGCCGAGCGCGCCGCGCGGGTCGAGGCGCGGCTCGCGCAGATCGAGACGCGGCTGGGCTGACCGCCTGGTGGCGACTGCGCCATGGGGCGCATTCGTACGTCCCTCACCGGCGCTCAGCGCGCCACGATGCGTCCATCCACGGGCACGCCCGCGACCTGGCCGCGGGCGATCCTGTCGGCCACCACCTCGTCCAGCACCGGCCCGGTATCGTACGGGTCGAGCGCGCGGTCGCGGAACATCACGTAGCCGTCGCCACCCTTGCGCATGAAGTCGTTGGTCAGGACGCGATAGACCCGCCCGGGGTCGAGCGGCGCGAAGCCGCCGCCCTGCGCCACCTGCACGCCTCGCACGCGACTGCCTGGCGGGGCGGTCGGGTCCCAGGCGAAGCGGATGCCGGCCACCTGCGGGAAGCGCCCGGCGGTGCCAGCCCCCTGCGACAGGCCATGCTCGATCGCGGCCAGCACGTCGGCGCCGCGCAGGCCCATTACCGCGACGGTATTGCCAAAGGGCAGCACGGTCAGCACGTCGCCGATCGTCACCTGGCCCTCGGGCAGGCCGGCGCGCAGGCCGCCGCCATTGGTGATGGCGATCTCGGCCCCGGGGATGGCGGCCAGCATCGCCTCGGTCACCAGATTGCCGAGCGCGCATTCGCCGCGACGGCAATCGCCGTTGGGCAGGGCGGCGGGCAGGCGGCCGACCGGGCGGCGGCGGGTTTCCTCGAGCGGGCGGGCGAGTTCCGCGACCAGCGCGGCGACACGCGCATCCTCCGCGAATTCGGCGCCGAGTTGGATGGTGGACCCGCCCTGTGCCGCGATGCGCCCATCGGGCGCGAGGTCGAGGTCGAGCCGCCCGAGGAAGCGCCCGTAGGCGCCGGTCTGCAGGATGCGCACGGTGCGGTCGCGCCCGTCGACCAGCGTGGGGGACGGCCCGTCGGCATCGGGTTCGGCCGCCAGCAGCGTGTGCGAATGCCCGCCGATGATGGCATCGATGCCAGCCACCTGTTCGGCGATGCGCCGATCGGCGCCCAGGCCCATGTGCGACAGCAGCACGATGGTCGCCGGCCCCTGTGCGCGGATGGTGGCGATGGCGCGCGCGGCGGCCTCGGCCGGGTCCGTGAAGCGCAGGTTGCGGCCGGGCGAGGACAATTGCGGCGTCTCCGGCGTGATGACGCCCACGAAGGCGATGCGCGCGCCGCCGCGCACCGTTTCGAACCAGGGGCGGATGCGGCCTGCCAGCAGCGGTTCGGCGCTGGCGTCGATATTGGCGGCCAGGATCGGGAAGTCGGCGCCGGCGGCGAAGCGCGCGAGCGTCTGCGGGCCATTGTCGAATTCGTGGTTGCCGAGTGTCATCGCCTCGCAGCCCCAGGCGCGCATGACGGCGAGTTCCGCCGCGCCGCGATGCTGCGTGTAGAACAGCGAGCCCATGAACTGGTCGCCCGCATCGACCGCGACCACGGCGCGTCCGGCCGCCGCGGCCTCGGCCCGCGCGGCCGCGACACCGCCTGCCAGGCGCGCCGATCCGCCGAGGCAGGGGTCGTTCGCCCGGCACGCCGCGCCGGAGGCGCGCGCGACGGGTTCGTGGCGGCTGTGGAAATCGTTGGTGTGGATGATCCGGACACGGTGCGCGGCCTGAGCGCGCGCGCTGCGCAGCGCCGGTGCGGCAAGCAGGGCGCCGAGCAGCAGGCGGCGGTGAAAGATCATCTGTGGCCTCTCGGATGCGGCTGCCGCAATCCTGCCCTGTCCTGCGGCGATTGTCCCTTGCCGCATGGCGCCGCCGGGTTCACACCCGGCGGGTTCGTCGATTCACCCGAACCGAAGCGCGGGGCGCGCGATGCAGGTCTACCTGCCGATCGCCGAAATGAGCGTGGATGCCCTGCTGCTGCTGGGCATCGGCTTTGGCGTGGGCTGGTTGTCGGGGCTGTTCGGCGTGGGCGGTGGCTTCCTGCTGACGCCGCTGCTGATCCTGATCGGCATCCCGTCCCCGGTCGCGGTCGCTTCGGGCGCGAACCAGACGCTGGGCGCGTCGGTCTCGGGGCTGATCGCGCAATGGCGGCGCGACAATGTCGACATCCGCATGGGGCTCGTGCTGCTGGCCGGCGGCTTCGTCGGCTCGGCGCTGGGCGTGCAGTTGTTCGCGGCATTGCGGCGCGCCGGCCAGGTCGATGTCGCGGTGTCGTTCTTCTACGTGGTGGTGCTGGGCACGGTCGGCATGCTGATGGTGCGCGAAAGCGTGCGCGCCATCATCCGCCGCCGGCGCACCGGCGGGGCGGCGCCCACGCGTCTGGGGGAACACACCTGGCTGCACGGCCTGCCGATGAAGATGCGCTTCCGGAAGTCGCGCCTGTACATCTCGATCGTGCCGCCGCTGCTGGTGGGCTTCCTGATCGGCATCCTGTCGGCCGTGATGGGCGTGGGTGGCGGCTTCATGCTGGTGCCGGCGATGATCTACCTGCTCGGCATGCCGACCAGCGTGGTGATCGGCACGTCGCTGTTCCAGGTGGTGTTCGTCGCCGCCAACGTGACGCTGCTGCAGGCCTGGCAGGTGGGCAGCGTGGATATCGTCCTCACGCTGCTGCTGCTCGCCGGCGGTGTCGCCGGGGCGCAGTTCGGCGCTTCGATGGGCACCAAGCTGCGCGGGGAGGAAACCCGCGCGCTGCTCGGCCTGTTGGTGCTCGGGGTGGCGATCGGCCTGGCCTGGGACCTGATCCGCGCGCCGGAGAACCTGTTTGCGATCGGTCCGGCACGATGACACGGCCGGGTCTCCGCCCGGCCTTGTCGGCGCGCAGGGTTGACGGGCACCCATCGAAGCAAGCGTCGATCGGACCCGGTGTGGCGGCTGCGCGCAAGTCCATGAGATGGGCGGCACTGCTGCTGGTTCTGCTGGCCGCGCTACCCGCGCGCGCGCAGCAGGCGCCGAGCACGCCGCTGCTCACGGCGGACCTGTCCACCGACCGGGTCGAGATCACCACCGGCTTCACCGGCGCCTCGGTCATCGTCTTCGGTGCCACCGAGAACCTGATCGGCCCGCAGACCGGCGAGGACGTGGTGGTGGTTGCCTGGGGCCCATCGCAGCCGACCGTCGTGCGGCGCAAGGTGAACGTGCTCGGCTTCTGGGTGAATGGACCGGCCGCGACCTTCCCGGAGATTCCGGGCTTCTACGCCATCGCGGGCACACGCCCGGTCTGGGAGGTGCTGCCCGAGGATGTGCGGCGCACCGGCCGGCTCGGGCTCGATGCGCTGCCGCTGCGCGTGGTGGGGGCGCAGGGGCCGGCCTTCCGCGCGGCGCTGCTCGAACTCAAGCAGCGGGACGGGCGTTGGCAGGAATACGCCGCGCCCGTGACCGTGGCCGGCGGGCGGCTGTTCTCCGCGCGCGTGTCCTTCCCCGACACGGTGCAGACCGGCGACTACCGCGTGGAAGTGCTGCTGGTGCGCGAACGGCGCATCGTGGCGCGGCAGGAACTGTTCCTGCGCGTGGACCGGGTGGGCTCCGCCGCCTGGATCGCCGGCATCGCCCGCAATGCGCCCCTGCTGTACGGTGTGGGCTGCATCGTGTTGGCCGCCCTGGCCGGGTGGCTCGGTTCCGTCCTGTTCCGTCGAAGCTGAGGTCCGCAAGATGCCGGGTACCGAGGAAGCCGCCGCCGCCACCACCGCCGCCAAGCGCGATCGCATCTTCCTGGTGGTGGTGGATGACAGCCCCGAGCGGGCGGTGGCGTTGCGCTATGCCTGCCTGCGCGCGCGCAAGGGCGGCGGGCGCGTGGCGCTGCTGCGGGTGATCGAACCGGTCGGCCTGGTGGAATGGGCCGGCGTGGGCGCCATGATGCAGGAGGAGAGGCGCGAGGAAGCCGAGAAGATGCTCTCGGGCCTGGCCGCCGAGGTGAACGAGATCACCGGCGGCTTCCCGATCCTGATCATCCGCGAGGGCGATCCGCGCGACGAATTGCTGAAGCTGCTGGAGGAAGACCCGCGGATCTCGATCCTGGTGCTGGCGATGGCGCCGGGGTCCGGTGGGCCGGGGCCGCTGATCACGGCGCTGACGGGGCGGTATGCGCACCGGTTGAGCGTGCCGGTGACGCTGGTGCCGGGGGCGCTGGACGAGAAGGAACTGGATCGGGTGACGTGACCGCGCAGCTCAAAACCGCCTGAGCAGCCTGTCGATATAATCCAGTTCCGCCGGCGGTCGCTCGCGCTCGGCGCCGCGCCGCCGGAGTTCCTCCTGGATGCGCCGCGTCTTCAGCAGCTCGGCTTCGTCCGGCACGCGGGTGTCGGAGGCGTTGTCCTGCCCGCCCGTGGCCTCGCGGTTGCGGCGGCCAAGCGGGTCCCGGCCCTGGCCCTGTTCCTGCGCCTGGTCCTGGCCCTCGCCGCCCTGTTGGCCGCCGGCCATGCCCTCGCCTTCGCCCTCGCCTTCGTCCTCGCCCTCGCCGGGCTGGCCCTGGCCGAACTGGCGCTGCATCTGCTGGGCCATCTGGCGGCCGCCCTCGGTCAGCGCGCGGATGGCGCGCTGCTGCGCGTCGCGCGGGTCGCCACCGGCGCGCAGGTTCTCGTCCGCGTCGCGCATGGCGCGGTCGGCCTCGCCCAGTTGCTGCGGCACGTCGCCGGTCAGTTCGCCGAATTGCTGCATGAGTTCACCCAGGGCGCGGCGCAGCGCGCGCTGCACGCGGGCATCCTGCTGTGACTGCGCCTGGCGTTCCGGGTTCGGCTGCGCCTGCTGCTGCGGCGGCTGCGAGGGCTGCGGCGGGAAGCTGAAGTTCTGCGGGCGGCGGCGCTGTTCGGCGCGTTCACGGTCGGACTGCTCGGCGCGCTGGTGGCTGCGGTCGAGCATCTGGGTCTGCCGCTGCACCATGTCCTGCACGGCGCCCATCTGCTGGTTGCCGCGCTGGCGCTGCTGCTGCCGCTGGCGGTCCTCGGCGCGCATGTTGCGGCCCTCCTCCAGCGCGCGGAGCATTTCCTCCAGTTCGGCGAGCTCACGCTCGGCATCCTCGGTGCGGCCCTGGCGGGCGGCGTCCTGCATGCGTTGGGTACGGCGGTTGAGTTCCCGCTGGTCCATCATGCGCTGCTGCGGATCGTAGGGCAGGGCTTCGGCGTTCTCGCGTTGCAGGCGTTCGGCCAGGGCTTCCAGGTGGCGGCGGATCGCCTCGCGCAATTCCTGGATACGACGGTCGGTTTCGGTGCGCTGTTCCTCGGTGCGCTGGTCGTTGGGTGTCCGGCGCTGTTCCTCCAGCGCCTCGCGCAGGGCCTGGCGGGCTTCGGCCAGGGCGCGGGCGGTGCGGTCGGTCCGGCCTTCCTCCAGCGCCACGGCCACGTCCCACAGGATTTCCTGGGCTTCGACCACCGCGGCGGGGCGGCGGTCGCGCAGCAGGCGGTGGCGCGCGCTGCGCAGCGCGATGAAGGTTCCGGTGTCGTGCTCGAAGGCCTCGGGAGCGGCGGTGATGCGGTCCAGTTCGCGCCGGGCCGGCTCGCGCCCCGTGGGGTCGACCGACAGCGCCTTGCGCAGCGCGATCAACTGCTGCGAGACGGGATGCGTGAAGGAGCGTTCCGGCAGTTCGAGGAAGGCGCCGTCGCTGCGTCCATCCTGCCCGGCATGGTCGGTCGCGACCAGACGGGCTTCCACTTCCAGCCCCGCCCACGGGTGCGCGGACAGGTCCGGCTGTGCGGCGCCGCGCGCAGTGCGCGGGCTGCCGCCGGGCAGCGGCAGGTCGAGCGTGACGGGCTCGGCCTCCGGCCGCAATTTCAGGCGCAGTTCGACGCGCAGCGTTGCCAGCCCCCAGTCATCCTCGGCCCGCCAGGGAAGGCGGATGGCCAGGCCGCGCTGCGCGCGCGCGGGCGGCTGGTCCCAGGCCACCACCGGCGGCGCATCGGCACGCACGCTGAGCGACCATTGCGCGAGCTCCGCGCCGTCACGCCGCACCGCCAGGCGCGTGCCGGATTCAATGGTGGTCTCGGCGGCGAATGACCCGCGGTCGAGCGTCCGGAAGGGCGTGGCGGTGCCGTCCAGCAGCAGGTCCGGAACGCCGCCGGTGCCACCCGAGACCGCCACCTGCAGCCGGCTGCCGGCCGGCACCGCGGCAACCCCGCCGGCGGGGTCGAGGAAGATCGGCGCGGCGCCCGTATAGGCCGGCGGCGTGATCCAGGCTTCGAGGCGCACGCCCGGGATGGCCGGCAGCGCCGCGCCGGCGAAATGCGGCAGCAGGGCGCGGCGCAGGCGTTCTGGCGCCTCGGCCCCCGCCACCACGATCCCGGCCACCAGCGCGACCGACAGCCCCGCGCGCAGCGCCCGCGGGTCGCGCAGCGCGAGGCCCGGCCGGGGTGCAGCGACGCGCAGCGCCGCTAGGCGTTCCGCCGCGCGGCGGCGATGCGCTTCCCACAGCGCCAACGCGACCGGATCGTTGCCGGTCGGGCGGTCCGCCAGCGTGGCGATGGGGCGGTGCGCGAGGCCGGAATCGCGCTCGATCCGGCGTTCGCCCGCGGCGGCGCCCGGCAGTGCCAGTTGCCGGACCGCGCGCTGCCCGGTCCAGGCCAACGCGGCGGCAAAGGCGGCCAGAAGCGCCAGGTGCAGGAGCGGCGGCAGCACCAACGGCAGGCCGGACAGCGCCGCCACGACGAACAGCCCGATCACGCCCAGCGGCGGCCAGAGCGCCGGCCAGGCGGCTTCCCACCACAGCGCGAGGCGCGCGAGCCAGGTGCGGCGCGCAACGCTGGCGGCGAGCCGGTCACGGTCGGTCATGGCGTGGCTCCGGCGTGCTGGCGGGTCGGTTCCGGATGATGGCGGCGCGGCTGCGATCCGCGGCGCGCCCGGCGCGACGGGGCGGCCTTCGCAGGCCGGACCCCGAGGTGAACGGAGTCGCACCGATCGGGAACCACCGCGATGGCTCTGGTCGGCGCCGCCGTCAGGCGGTCCGATGCGCACAGGCGATGGCGCATCCGATGCGAGCTGGCGGTGCCCGGCGTCTGCGGCGCCTGTGCCCTCCGGTCATCGGATGCGCGAGCCGTCATGGCGCCAGCCACTCCGGCACGCGTTGGCCGTGCAGCAGGGCGTCATGAGTCTGGCGTTCGCGCACCACGGCGTAGCGCGCACCGTCCACCAGCACCTCCGGTGCCAGCGGCCGTGCGTTGTAGGTCGACGACATCACCGCGCCATAGGCGCCCGCATCCAGGAACGCGACCGCGTCGCCCTGCGCGAGAACCGGTAGCATCCGGCCGCGGGCGAAGGTGTCACCGGTCTCGCAGACCGGGCCGACCACCTCGGCCGCCGAAAGCGGCGATGCGGCGCGCGCGGCACCGACCGGGACGATGCCGTGCCAGGCCTCGTACATGGCGGGGCGCACCAGGTCGTTCATCGCCGCATCCACCACCACGAACCGGTGCGCCGCGCCCTGCTTCTGCAGCACGACCGATGCCAGCAGAACGCCCGCCGGCCCGGCGATCCAGCGCCCGGGTTCCAGCATGACCGGCAGGCCGAGATCCCCCAGCGTCGCCTTGATCGCACCGGCCAGCGCCTCGGGGCTCGGAGCGGGTTCGTCGCGATACGGAATGCCGAGGCCGCCGCCGCAATCCACGCGCTGCACCGGCAGGCCGCGGGCGCGCAATTCGCGGATGGTCTCGGCCAGGCGCGCATAGGCGGCGCGATACGCCGACATGCCGGCGGTGATCTGGCTGCCGATATGGGTCGCGATGCCGATCGGCTCGATCCCCGGCAGCGCCGCCATTCGGGCGTAGATCGCCACCGCGTCCGAGATCGCAACGCCGAACTTGTTCTCGCTTTTGCCGGTGGTGATCTTGGCGTGGGTCTTGGCATCCACGTCCGGGTTCACGCGCAGCGCCACGCGCGCCGTGCGGCCGAGGCCTGCGGCGATGGCGGAGATCATGTCGATCTCCTCCGCGCTCTCGGCGTTGATCTGGAAGATGTCCTGCTCGATGGCGTGGGTGATCTCGGACACGGTCTTGCCGACGCCGGAGAAGACGATGGCGCTGGCCGGGATGCCGGCGGCGCGAGCGATGCGGAGCTCGCCCTCGCTGACCACGTCGGCGCCGAGGCCCTCGGCGGCGAGGACACGCAGCACCGACAGGTTGTCGTTACACTTCATGGCGAAGTGGATGGTCGCATCCAGCCCCGCACCGGACAGCGCATCCTTCAGCGCACGCGCGCGGCGACGCAGCGCACCCGCGGAATAGACCCAGGCGGGGGTGCCGACCTCGGCCGCGATGCGCGCCAGCGGCACCTCCTCCATGACCAGCCCGTCCATGGCGTGCAGGGACAGATGCGGGCGCAACGCCAGCAATTCTGCGAAGGTCGGGTCGGAACTGTCGGACAGGGGGAGCGGCGCGGCCATCCGATGATTGTCGGGTTGGGGCGCGGCATGCGCAAGGCGTGTTACAGGCCGGGCGAGAGAACGCCGCGGTTTTCAGGCCCGGGGACCGACCCTGGGCGTCCGTCCCCGACGGCCGAACAACGATGGGGGGGCGCGCCTTATCTGAACATCGCGGCAATCGCCGTCGGGTCCACATCCTCGATGCTGGCCGGCTGCCACTTCGGTGCCCCGTCCTTGTCCACCAGCACCGACCGCACGCCCTCGGCGAAGTCCGGGTGGTCGTTCACCACGACGCGGGTCAGCGCCAGCTCGGTCGCCAGGCAGCCGGCCAGGTCCTGTGCCGCACCGCGCTGCAGCAACTCCAGCGAGACGCAGAGAGAGGTCGGCGACATCCGCCGCAGGATGGCGGCCTGGGCGGCGGCCCATTCGGTGCCCTCGGCATCCAGCGCGGCCAGGATGGCGGCGACGCTGCCTTGCCCGAAGCAGCGGTCGATAGCGGCGCGATGCGCGGCGAACGAAGCCTCGAGCGGCGCCTCGGCAAAGCCGGCGACGACCTCGGCACCCTCCGCGACCAGCGCGGCGCGCAGATCGGCCAGCTTGGCCCGCGGCACGAAATGCGTGGCGAGCCCGGCATGTACCGAATCCGCCCCGGTCAGCCGCGCCCCGGTCAGCGCCAGCCAGGTGCCGATCGCCCCCGGCAGGCGCGGCAGCACATAGGACGTGCCGACATCGGGGAACAGCGCGATGGCGGTCTCGGGCATCGCCACCAGCGCGTGCTCGGTCACCACGCGCGGGCCGTTGTGGACGGCCACACCGATGCCACCCCCCATGCACACGCCGTCGATCAGGCTGACCCAGGGCTTGGGGAAGGTCGCGATCCCGGTGTTGACGGCGTATTCCTCGGAGAAGAAGGCCTCGACCGCGGCGCGGTCCCCGGCGATGGCCGCGGCGCGCACCGCCCGCACGTCGCCGCCGGCGCAGAAGGCGCGCCCCCCGGCCCCTTCCAGCACCACCAGGCGCACCGCGGCGTCGTCGCGCCAGTCCGCGATGGCGGCGGCGAAGGCACGGATCATCGGCAGGTCGAGCGCATTGAGCGCCCTGGGCCGGTTCATCAACAGCGTGCCGGCGATCCCTTCGCGGCGTGCGATCAGGCTGGGTTCGGCGGTCTCGGACATCGGGCGTTTCCTCCTGCGCGGCGTTCGGGGCGGCGCCATGCGCAGCGTTCGGGGCGGGGTCAAGCGGAGCGTTCGGGGCGGGGTCATCCGCAGCGTGCGGGACGGGGTAGCCGCCGGCGCGCCACATTGACAAGCGCACCCCCCGGACCGGAGGTATGCTGGATGAGCGAAACCCTGGTGCGCTTCGAGGGCGTGCGGAAGACCTACGGCGGCGGCGGCCCGGCGGCCGTGCAGTCGCTCGACCTCGAGATCGCGCGCGGGGAGTTGCTCACACTGCTGGGCCCGTCCGGGTCGGGCAAGACCACGACGCTGATGATGCTGGCCGGCTTCGAGCTGCCGAGCGCGGGGCGCATCCTGCTCGAGGGCCGCGACATCGCCCGCCTGCCGGCGCACCGGCGCGGCATCGGCGTGGTGTTCCAGTCCTACGCGCTGTTCCCGCACATGAGCGTGACGGAGAACGTGGCCTTTCCCTTGTCCGTGCGCGGCATGTCGAAGCACGACCAGGGCAAGCGCGTGGCGAAGGCGCTGGACACCGTGCGCCTGGCCGGGTTCGGGGAGCGCCGGCCGGCACAGCTCTCGGGCGGCCAGCAGCAGCGCGTCGCGCTGGCACGCGCGCTGGTTTTCGAACCGCCGATCGTGTTGCTCGACGAACCGCTGGGCGCGCTGGACAAGGCGCTGCGCGAGGAAATGCAGCTCGAGATCCGGCACATCCACCAGCGGCTGGGCGTGACCATGATGTACGTCACGCACGACCAGGCCGAGGCGCTGACGCTGTCGGACCGTATCGCGGTATTCCAGGATGGGCGCGTGCGCCAACTCGCCGACCCTCGCAGGCTGTACGACCGCCCGGCCGATGCCTTCGTGGCCGGCTTCGTGGGCGAGAACAACCTGCTGCCCGGCGTGGTGGAAGCGCGCGAGGACGACGATGTGCGCGTGCGGCTCGATTGCGGGCCGGTGGTCGAGGCGCAGGCGGTCGATTGCGGGCCGGTGGGCGGGCGCTGCCTGGTCGCGATCCGCCCCGAACGCGTGGCGGTGGCGGGCGTGACCGCATCCGACCTTGGCGAGGGCGCGCTGCCGGCGGTGCTGACCGAGGCGATCTTCCTCGGCGACCATGTCCGGCTCAGGCTGTCGCTGGGGGATGGCGGGGAGATCCTGGCCAAGCGTCCGGCCGGGATCGGCGCCCTGCCCGAACCGGGTGGGCCGGCGGCGGTCGCCTGGCCGGAGGGCGCGGCCTTCGCCTTCCAGCCGCCAGGCTGACCACCAGCCGGCGCCGCGGCCGAAAAAATCGGCCCTCCGGGGCAGGAAATCGCCCCTGCGCGATTCAGCCCTGCGCGATTGTGGTCTACCGTGACGGCGCGAGAGAGGGAGACGCCGTCATGTTCCGCCGCACCATCCTGAAGGGCGCGCTGGCCGCCACCGCGCTGCCCGCCGCAGCCGTGCTGCCGGACGCTGCCCGCGCGCAGGGCCGCGACCTGACGGTCGTCTCCTGGGGCGGCGCCTACCAGGATGCGCAGCGCGAGGTCTTCTTCCGCCCCTTCCAGCAGCAGATGCGCATCCGCATGCTCGAGGAAACCTGGGATGGCGGCATCGGCGTGCTGCGGTCGCGCATCGCCTCCGGCGCCAATACCTGGGACGTGGTGCAGGTGGAATCCGAGGAACTGCTGATCGGCGCCGAGGAAGGCCTGTTCGACCCGCTCGACTGGGCCGCGATCGGCGGGCGCGACGCCTATATCCCCGAGGCGGTCAGCGAATTCGGCGTCGGCGCCATCCTGTATTCCTTCATCATGGCCTATGACCGCGCGCGCCTGGCGCAGGGGCCGACCGGCTGGGCGGATTTCTTTGACACGGCGAAGTTCCCCGGCAAGCGAGGCATGCGCCGCGGCCCCAAGACCACGCTCGAGATGGCGCTGATGGCCGACGGCGTGGCCCCCGCGCAGGTCTATGCCGTGCTCGGCACGCCGGCGGGGGTGGACCGCGCCTTCCGCAGGCTCGATTCGATCAAGGCCGACATCGCCTGGTTCGAGCGCGGCGCGCAGCCGCCGCAGTGGCTCGCCGCCGGGGAAGTGACCATGACGGTCGCCTACAACGGGCGGATTTCGGCCGCCAATGCGGCGGATGGGCGCGACTTCGCGATCGTCTGGACCAACAACCTGTTCACCCTGGATTCCTGGGTGATCATGAAGGGCAGCCCGAACCGGGCGCGCGCGCTGGAGTTCCTGAAGTTCGCTGGCCAGCCGGCGGTGCAGGCCGGGCTGCCGCCGCGCATCCCCTATGGCGTGACCGCGGTCGGCGCCAACGACCTGCTGCCGCCTGCGGTGCTGGCTCAGCTGCCCACGGCGCCCGCCAATATCGCAACGGCGCTGCAGATCAGCGATCGCTTCTGGCTCGACAACCTCGACCGGCTGACCCAGCGGTTCAACACCTGGGTGTCGCGCTGAGCGCCGCGCGCGACGCCGGCGCGAACGCGCCGTCGACATGAACACGATCACGGATGTCGGCACCTGGGCGAGTTCCTGGATCTGGGGCGTGCCGCTCATCGTGACATCCGTTGTCGTTCACGTGCTCGGCCTGGTCATGATCCGGTCCGGCTTCGCCCGGTTTTTCACGCGACGGCCACCGAGCCGCGGTGAGCACCTGATGCGCTTCGCCGCGGCGACCGGCACCGCGGTGCTCCTGATCACGATCCTCCATGTCCTGCAGGCGGTCGTGTGGGCCTTCGCATATGTGGCGCTCGATGCGCTGCCATCGCCGCGCATCGCGATGCTCTATTCGCTCAACGCCATGACGGCCTATGGCCACATCACGGATTTCCTGGCGCCCCACTGGCAGTTGCTGGGGGCGTTGCAGGCGCTGAACGGGCTGATCCTGTTCGGGCTGTCGACCGCGTTCCTGTACGGCATGATCGAGTTCGGCTCGCCGGCCCGCCAGCGCTGACGCGATGCGCGCCGGTCAGCCGGGGTTGTTGTAGTAGTAGTTGTTCACCACGGTGGGTGGCTGGCCGTATTGCGCGGCGGTGGCCGCGGCCCCCGATGCCGCCGCGGCGCCGACCATGGCACCGGCCGCGAAGGTCCCGACCGGGTGGACCCAGGGCGTCACCGCCACCGGCGGCCGGTAGAACCCGCCGTAATGGACGGCGCCATAGCCATGGTAGTAGGCCGGCGGATGGTAGCCACCGACGTGGTAGGCACCGCCCCAGCGATAACCGCCGCCCGTGCCGCCCGCATGCCAGCGCTCGCCGCCCGGCGTGACGCCGCCGGCATGCCACCAGACCAGCTGCGCGCCAGGGGATGTGGCCAGCAGCGCGGCGCGCAACCCGCGCGCGGGCTCAGGCGGGGCGGCGCTGGCTGGCAGCCCGGCCACGGCGGCAAGGACGAAGACCGGCAGGATCCTGCGCATCATCGGGGTCTCCTTCGCTCAGCGATTGAGGTTGTGGTCCTGGAGGAGCTTGCGCCAGTCGGCCAGGCTGCGCTCGCAGAACTGCCGGTCCACGTCGTGCGAGGACCCCGCGCCGAAGGAGGAGGAGAAGCGGAACGCAGCATTCGCCCCCATCTGCGCGATCAGGATACTGTTGAACGCGAGGAGCGCCTGCTGCGCCGCCGGCCGGTCGGCCTCGGGCAGGCACTGAAAGGCGTGGCCGGCCATCAGCCCCATGTTCACCAGGCCGCGATCGAGGCCCTCGACCGTCACCGGTGTCTGTGCCGCCGCGGGGCCTGCCAGCAGGGCCGCCAGCATCGCGAGGCCGGGAAGTCGCATCTGCATATCGTCGTCCTTTTCCCTGCGCCGGGCATCGCGCAGCGCGCCCGTTCGGCGCAGCCTATCCCCGCCGGCGGGCGCGCGTCGCGAGAAACCGTATCCGGATTGGGCGTGAGCGCACCCTTGCGCGGGGTGGGCCGGGCGTCGTTCCTTCGCAGCCGGGCCGAAAGGGGATTGCCGCCATCCGCCGACATCATCGCCGCAGCGCGCCGCCGTCGCGCCGACCCGGCCGGGGCGCCGCATGACCCGAGCGCCGCGCCTGTCGGCGGCGCTGCTGGTCACGCCGCTGCTGACCTTCCTGCTGCTGTCCTTCGTCGCCCCGATCGGGGCCTTCCTGTGGCGCGGTGTGACCGATGCCGAGGTCGCGCCGGTGCTGCCGCGGACCGTCGCGGCGCTGGCTGGGTGGGACGGGCGTGCCGCCCCGGATGACGCCGCCTTCGCCGCCTTGGTCGACGACCTGCGCGAGGCCCGGGCCCGTGAACGCGCGGCCGGGGCCGGGGGCATCGCCCGCGCCGCGGCGCGGCTGAATGCCGACCGGCCGGGCTTCCGCGGCCTGCTGCCGATGACCGCGCGGCGCATCGAGGCACCCTTCGACGGGCCGGCCCGCGCCGCGGTCCTCGCCATCAGCGAGGAATGGGGCGACCCCGAGACCTGGGGCGCGATCCGCCGCGCGGGCGGGCCGCTCTCGGCCTTCCATGTGCTGGCCGCGGTCGACCTGCGTCGCGACGCGGAGGGCGCGGTGCGGGCGGTGCCGCCGGACCAGCGGGTATTCGGCCAGGTGCTGCTGCGCAGCCTGTGGATTTCGCTGCTGGTGACGGCCGCCTGCCTGGCGCTGGGCTGGCCGCTGGCCTGGCTGGTCGCGACCACGCGCGGCTGGGCGGCGACGCTGCTGCTGGGAGCGGTGATGCTGCCCTTCTGGATCTCCCTGGTGGTACGCACGGCGGCGTGGATGGTGCTGCTCCAGCGCGAGGGGGTGGTGAATGCGGCGCTGGGCGCCTTCGGGATCGGGCCGCTGCCGCTGATGATGAACCGCTTCGCCGTGGTGCTGGCGATGGTGCACATCCTGCTGCCCTTCATGGTGCTGCCGCTGGTGGCGGCGTTCCGCGGGCTGGACCCCGCCTTGCCGCGCGCGGCGGCGTCGCTCGGCGCCACGCCCTGGCGGGTGTTCCGGCGGGTGATCCTGCCATTGTGCCTGCCGGGGATCGCGGCGGGGTGCATCCTGGTCTTCATCCAGGCGCTGGGGTTCTACGTGACGCCCGCGCTGCTGGGCGGGCCCAGCGACCAGATGATGGCCTGGTTCGTGGGGTTCTATGCGACGCGCAGCGTGAACTGGGGGCTGGCGGCGGCGCTGTCGCTGCTGCTGCTGCTGGCGGTCGGGGTATGCGTCGCGCTGTACGGGCGCCTGGCGGGGTTCCGCCGGCCGGGAACCGCGTGATGGCGCGCTGGGTGACCTGCGTGGCGGGGCTGCTGGTTGCAGCGTTCCTGCTGGCGCCGATCCTGGCGATCCTGCCGCTGTCCTTCTCGGCCGGGTCCTTCCTGTTCTATCCGCTGCCAGGGGTTTCGCTGCGCTGGTACCGGGACTTCTTCGGTTCCGACTTCTGGCTGCCGGCCTTGTGGAATTCACTGCTGATCGGGGGTGCAGCGGCGGGCCTGGCCACGCTGCTGGGCGTGCCGGCGGCCTTCGGGCTGTGGCGGATGCGCGGCGCGGCGCGCGCACTGGCGATGGGGGTGGTGCTGGCGCCGATGGTGGTGCCGGTGATCGTGGTGGCGGTTGCGCTGCTGCTGGCCTTCGGGCCGATCGGGCTGGTCGCGACCCATGCCGGGCTGATCGTGGCGCATGCGGCGCTGGGCGTGCCTTTCGTGGTCGTGACGGTGCTCGCCTCGCTGGAGGGATTCGACCCCGTGCAACTGCGCGCGGCTGCGGCCTGCGGGGCGGGGCCGGTGCGCGCCTTCCTGCGCATCTGCCTGCCCCAGATTGCGCCCGGCGTGGCAGCGGGCGCGGTGTTCGCCTTCGCGACCTCGCTGGATGAGGTGGTGGTGGCGCTGTTCATCGCCGGGCCGGCGCAACGGACATTGCCGCGGCAGATGTTCGCGGGGCTGAACGACAGCATCAGCCTGACCACCGCGGCGGCGGCGACGATGCTGGTGGGGCTGTCGGTCCTGTTGCTGCTGGCGGTGGCCTGGCTGCAGGGGCGCGCCCGACGTCGATTGCAAGGCGCGGCGACGGACCGCATGTAGCGATTGCCGTGTTGCTCGCCGCCGACGGGCATCGGCATCATGGGCTGCGCGGCGCCGGACGAATCAATGCCCCAGATCCGCTGGATTCCCAGCGTCTTGATGTTCGTGGTCTTGAAGGTGACCCCGCTGGTACTGGGCGGTGCCTATGTCGCGTGGGTCGAACGCAGTGGGCGAACGGCCGGCGAGCCGGACGGGTGGGTCGTCGGGGGCGCCACGGTGGTCGCGCTGTTCCTGCTGGGGCTCGGGTTCCGGTATGTCCTGAAGGACCGCCCGTTGACCGGTTTTGACGTCCTGATGGTGCTGGCCCTGTATATCGGCGGGTCCGCGAGCGCGGTGCTGAAGGCGTCCTGGCCGGTTGGCGCCGGGTTCTGGATCCTGGCGTTTGGTGCCGCGATGGGGCTCGGGGCCTGGCAGCCCGGCGCCCGCGCGGCACGCCGATAGAGGCGCTGCGGCCGCCGGCGTCCGGGCCGGGATGCAGGTGAGCCTCGACTCTTCCTTGACTCTGCGGGCCGCTGCGCCTAAGCGCACCGCGTGTTTTCCACAGCCATGGAAATCACTGCCCCGGCGTCGACCGGGACCGGAACCGGGCGAACCGTCACGCGCCCACCCATCGGGTCCAGGTCGAACGCCGCTGACGGCGCGCCGGGCCAAGCCGTTCCTGCCCCTGCGGCGGGCGCGCAAGCCGCATCTCCCGCCGCTCCGCCGGCGGGTCGATACCGGAAAGCACAGCACTGCATGGCCACCATCACCGCCGACCGCGTGGGTAGCGAGGATTTCGCCGCCCTTCTCGACGAAACGCTTGGCGCCGACACCGGATTTGCCGGATCGGTCGTCACCGGCAAGGTCATCCGCGTGGATGACGACGTTGCCGTCGTCGATGTCGGCCTGAAGAGCGAGGGGCGCGTGCCCCTCAAGGAATTCGCCGCCCCCGGCATGAAGCCTGAGGTGAAGCCCGGCGACCTGATCGAGCTGTTCGTCGAGCGCTACGAAGACCGCGACGGCTCCATCGTGCTCTCGCGCGAGAAGGCCCGGCGCGAAGAAGCCTGGACCAACCTGGAGAAGTCCTTCACCGCCCAGGTGCGCGTGAACGGCGTGATCTTCGGCCGCGTGAAGGGCGGCTTCACCGTCGACCTCGGCGGCGCGGTCGCGTTCCTGCCCGGTTCGCAGGTGGACATCCGCCCCGTGCGCGATGTCGGCCCGCTGATGGGCTCGCCGCAGCCCTTCCAGATCCTCAAGATGGACCGCGCCCGCGGGAACATCGTGGTGTCGCGCCGTGCGGTGCTGGAGGAGACGCGCGCCGAGCAGCGCAGCGAGCTGATCCAGGGCCTCAAGGAAGGCATGATCCTGGACGGCGTGGTGAAGAACATCACCGACTACGGCGCCTTCGTGGACCTGGGCGGCGTCGACGGCCTGCTGCACGTCACCGACATCGCGTGGCGCCGCATCAACCATCCGTCCGAAGCCCTGACCATCGGCCAGCCGGTGAAGGTGCAGGTCATCCGCTTCAACTCCGAGACGCAGCGCATCAGCCTCGGCATGAAGCAGCTGATGTCCGACCCGTGGGATGGCGTGGCGCTGAAGTACCCGGTCAACGCGAAGTTCGCCGGCCGCGTCACCAACATCACCGACTACGGCGCCTTCGTGGAGCTGGAGCCGGGCGTCGAGGGCCTCGTGCACGTCAGCGAGATGTCCTGGACCAAGAAGAACGTCCATCCGGGCAAGATCGTCGCGACCTCCGAGCAGGTGGACGTGATGATCCTCGATGTGGATGAACCCAAGCGCCGCATCTCGCTGGGCCTCAAGCAGGCGCAGGGCAACCCCTGGGAGCTGTTCCTGGAGGCCCACCCGCCCGGCAACATCATCGAGGGCGAGATCCGCAACATCACCGAGTTCGGCCTGTTCATCGGCGTGGGCCCGGACGTGGACGGCATGGTCCACATGTCCGACCTGTCCTGGGACGAGGCCGGCGAAGCGGCGATGCAGCGCTACACCAAGGGCCAGGTGGTCAAGGCCAAGGTGCTCGACGTCGATGTCGAGAAGGAGCGCATCTCGCTCGGCATCAAGCAGCTCGAGGCCGACCCGGCCGCCGAAGTGCTCGACCGCGTCCGCAAGGGCGACATCGTCACCTGCGTGGTGACCAAGGTCGAGACCAACGGCATCGAGGTGAAGGTCGACGAGGTGCTGACCGGCTTCATCCGCCGCGCCGAACTCGCCCGCGACCGCGCCGACCAGCGGCCGGACAAGTTCGCGATCGGCGAGAAGGTGGATGCCCGCGTGACCGCGGTGGACCGCGCCGCGCGCCGCCTGGCCCTGACGATCAAGGGCAAGGAGATCGAGGAGGAGAAGGAGGCGATGAAGGAATTCGGCTCGGCCGACTCCGGCGCGTCTCTCGGCGACATCCTGGGTGCCGCCATCCGCCGCCGCCGCGAGATGGCCGGCGAGGAATAAGACCCGCTACGCCGCACAGGCGTGACGGTGCGGGACCCCCGGGGCAGCGATGCCCCGGGGGTTTTGCGTTTCCGAGAGGGCGTTGCCCTCTCGGGCTCTCCCACCCGGGGGGCGACCGCCCCTCGACCGGGACAACTTCGAGTGCGCAGCCCAGGCGCCCTTGCCTCGCCGCACCCGCATCGCCATTGAACCCTCATGTCCCTCGACGCCGACCTCCTCGCCGACCGCCGCCGCCTGCGCCGTCGCCTCACGCTCTGGCGCGCGCTCGCGATCTTTGCGCTGTTCGGCGCGCTGGCGCTTGTTGCCGGCATTCGCGAACCCTCGACCATGCTGGCCGGTGGAGCCCATGTCCTGCGCCTGCCCGTCAACGGCTTCATCGCCGAGGACCGCCGCCTGATGCAGGCGCTCGACCGCGCCGCCACGGATGATTCCGTGCGCGCCGTGCTGGTCGCGATCGACAGCCCCGGCGGCACCGTGGCGGGCGGGGAGGCGCTGCACGGCGCCCTCGCGCGCATCGCCGAACGCAAGCCGGTGGTGGCCGTGATGGGCGCGACCGCGGCCTCGGCCGGCTACATGGCAGCCCTTCCGGCGCATCGCGTCCTTGCGCGCGATGCCACGGTGACGGGGTCGATCGGCGTCCTGCTGCAAACCTTCAACATGGCCGAGTTGCTGGGCCGCATCGGCGTGCAGGCAACCGCCATCACCTCCGGCCCGCTCAAGGACCAGCCGAGCCTGTTCCGCCCGCTGACCGACGAAGGCCGCGCGGCGCTCGACCGCGTGGTCGAGGACCTGCACGCGCAATTCGTCTCCATGGTCGCCGCCGGGCGTCGCATGGACCCCGCCCGCGCGCGGGTACTGGCCGATGGCCGCGTCTTCACCGGGCGCCAGGCGGTCGAGGCGGGCCTGGTGGACGCCATCGGCGGCGAACGCGAAGCCCGCGCCTGGCTCGCCGCCGAACGCCAAGTGCCCGACAGCCTGCCGATCCGCGACGTCAACGTCCGCAGCACCGCCGAACGCCTGCTGTCCTCGGCCACCGAAGGCTTCATGAAAATCCTTTTGTCGGAATGGCTTGGCGTTGACGCCCCCCGCGCCCTTTGGCAGCCTTCGCGCTGAAATCGAGAACAGCGCAGCAAAGCTGCGGTGGCGCGGTCGCCACATCGAGGGAAGGCAAGGCATGACGAAGTCCGAGCTCATCGCGCACCTTGCCGGCGCCAATCCCCATCTGCGCCAGCCCGACGTGGAGTTGATCGTCACCACCATCTTCGACGAGATCACCGAGGCACTGGCCCGCGGCGACCGGGTGGAACTGCGCGGTTTCGGCGCCTTTTCCACCAAGGCGCGCGACCCGCGCACCGGCCGCAATCCCCGCACGGGGGAGGCGGTGGAGGTCTCCGCCAAATCGGTGCCGTACTTCAAGCCGGGCAAGGAATTGCGCGAACGCATCAACAAGCCCGCCGCCGCGCCGGTGCGCGCCGCGGCGCGCGTGCCGGCCTGAATGCGCTGGCTGGTCTTCCTGCCGCTCGCGGTGCTCGTCGCGCTGTTCGCGCTGTCCAACCGCAACGTGGTCGAGATGCGGCTCTGGCCCTTCGATGTCGCCTGGGCGGCGCCGCTGGCGGTCGCGGTGCTGCTGCCGGCCGCGATCGCCTTCCTGCTGGGGGCGGGCATCGTCTGGCTGTCGGACCTGCCGGCCCGCAAGCGGGGCTGGTCGGCCCAGCGCCGCGCGGCGGCCCTGCAGCGGGAGATCGACCGACTGCACGCGCTGGAGAAATCAGCGGCGGCGGACCGCCTGGCGGGGTCGGCCTGACATGATAGGCAAGCCCCAGGGGGGGAACGCGGGCGGCGCGGCGCGCATCATCCCGGCGCTGGACACCGGCGACCTGGCGCGAGCCGAGGCGCTCGCTGCGGCGCTGGCCGGGCGCTGCGGCGTGCTGAAGGTGGGGCTCGAACTGTTCTGCGCGGCGGGCGCGCCGGCTGTCGCGGCCATCGCGCGCCATGCGCCGGTCTTCCTGGACGTAAAGCTGCACGACATTCCGAACACGGTGGCGGGTGCGCTGCGCTCCCTGCTGCCGCTGCGCCCGGCCATGGTCACGCTGCATGCCGGCGGCGGGCCGGCGATGATCGCCGCGGCGCGTGAGCAGGCGGAGACGGCCGGCGCGGACCGTCCGCTGCTGCTGGCGGTGACGGTGCTGACCAGCATGGATGCCGCCGCCCTGGCCGCGACCGGCATTGCCGATGCCCCCGCGCAACAGGTGCTGCGCCTGGCCCGCATGGCGATCACCGCCGGCGCCGACGGCCTGGTGTGCAGCCCGCACGAGGCCGCGCTGCTGCGCGCTGAACTCGGCCCCGGTCCGGCCCTGGTGGTGCCGGGCGTGCGCCCCGCCGGCAGCGCGGCGGGCGACCAGGCGCGCGTCGCGACGCCGGCCGAGGCCGTGGCGGCGGGCGCGGACTGGATCGTGGTGGGCCGCCCGATCACCGGCGCGCCCGACCCCGCCGCCGCCGCCGCCGCCATCGCCGCCGGGTTGGGCTGAGCGCATGCCCACCGAAGTGAAGATCTGCGGCATCCGCGATCCCGAAGCCCTCGCCGCTGCGGCCGAGGCCGGTGCGGACTACGTCGGCTTCAATTTCTTCCCACCCTCGCCGCGCTACCTCACGCCCGCGGAGGCCGCGGCGCTGGCGGCCTCGCACCCCGGCGGGCCGCGGCGCGTCGGGTTGTTCGTCGATGCAACGGACGATGCCATCGCGGCGGTGCTGGCGGCGGTGCCGCTCGATATCCTGCAATTGCAGGGTGCCGAGACGCCCGAACGCGCCGCCGCGCTGCGGGCGCGCTTCGGCCTGCCGGTGATGAAGGCGCTGGGCATCGGCGTGGCGGAGGATTTCGCGGCGGTGGATGCCTTCGCCCCGGTGGTGGACTGGTTCCTGTTCGACGCGAAGCCGCCGCCCGGCGCGGCGCTGCCCGGCGGCAACGCGGCGCCCTTCGAATGGCGTCTGCTGGCAGGGCGCGTCATCCCGAAGCCCTGGCTGCTGGCGGGCGGGCTGACCGCAGCGAATGTGGCGGAGGCCATCCGCACCGCCGGGGCGCCTGGGGTGGACGTGTCCTCGGGTGTGGAGCGCGCGCGCGGCGTGAAGGACCCGGCGCTGATCCGCGCCTTCATCACCGCAGCGCGGGGCTGACGCGCAGGCGAATCGGCGCGCGCCGACCTGGGCCGCGCCACCAGGCGCATCCGGCGGCTGCCCCGGCGCCTGCCATCCCGGTTGACCGCGTTGGCTTGGGCGGGCATCGGCGCGCGCCGGCTTGGCGTGCGGGACCCGCATTGCGCGCCCGCGCAAGCCGATCATTGCGCGCCGGGCGCGCCCGGCGGAACATGGCACCCCCGACGGAGGAAACACCCGATGCGCCGCCTGCTGCCGCTGCTCCTGGTGCTGATCGCCGCCGCCTGTTCGAGCGGGCCGCGCCCCGATCCGCTGGTCTATACCGGTGCGGGCGGGCAGCCGATGGGCGCCGAACTCTGGCTGCCCGAGGGCACAGGGCGCGTGCCGGTGGTGATTCTCTCGCACGACATCCGCGGCAAGCGCGACCCGCATCTGACCGACTACGTGAACGCACTGAAGGGCATGGGCGCGGCGGTGGTGGTGCTGGACCACTACACCTCCCGCAGCATCGACCCCACGCGCCCGCCGGCGGATCGCGCCTTCTTCACCACGCTGGATTTCGCGCTGGATGCCTATGGCGCGCTGGATGCGGTGGTGCAGCACCCGCGCATCGACCGCCGGCGCGCCGGGCTGGTCGGCTTCGGGGAAGGCGGGGGTGGCGGGGCGATCCTGGCCGCGCATACCGCGATCCTGCAGGGGCGCCCGGCCGATGGGGCACGCTTCCTGGCGTTTGCCGCGGTCGCGCCGGATTGTTCCTACCGCCTGGGCAACCGCGACACGGCGCGCCGCCCGCTTCTGATCCTGGTGGGCAGCCGTGACAACCGCACCGGCAAACCCGCCTGCGACGACTTGGCCTCCTACCTGCGCGCGGCCAGCGGCAACGTCACCATCAACACCTACACCAATGCCCGGCACGGCTTCGACGACCCGCCCGGCCCGGTGCGCGCCGACCCGAACGGGGAGAACATCACACGCTGCGTCTGGCAGCAGGGGCCGGATGGGCTGTGGCGGGAACGGGCCTCGGGCATCAGCGGCGTCTCGGTGTTCCGCATCGGGGCGAACGAGGCGACGGTGGCGGCCTATGCGCGGTCGCGCGCGGCCTGCCGGACGCTGGGCACCGAGACGCAGGGCGATGCGGCGTTCCGGGGACGTGCGGTTGGCGAGGTTTCGGGCTTCATGAAGACGAACGTCATCGATGTGCGGGT
The DNA here is from genome assembly GCF_022846615.1 of Roseomonas fluvialis. Classification (NCBI taxonomy): domain Bacteria; kingdom Pseudomonadati; phylum Pseudomonadota; class Alphaproteobacteria; order Acetobacterales; family Roseomonadaceae; genus Roseomonas; species Roseomonas fluvialis. The sequence goes on along the minus strand of NZ_AP025637.1, from coordinate 95,811 downwards.
GCGATAACCGCCGGGACGTCGCGAAGGGATAGCGCCAATGGCCAAGGGGTATTGGGTCGACTTCGGCGACGTGACGGATCCGGAGGGCTACAAGGCCTATGTCGCGGCGAACGCCACGGCATTCCGCAAGTATGGTGCCCGCTTCCTGATCCGCGGCGGCGCCAGCGAAACGCCCGAGGGCCACACCCGCGCGCGTGCCGTGGTGATCGAATTCCCGTCCTACGCCGATGCGCTCGCCTGCTACCGGTCGGAGGAATACGCGCAGGCGCTGGCACTGCGGCAGGGGCGGTCGGTGGTCGACCTGACAATCGTCGAAGGCTACGACGGTATCCAGCCCGGCGATGGATGATCCGCGTCGTGCCGGCGGCTATGGCCCGCGCGCAGACGATCAGCTAAACGTCCGGCCTTACGGGACGTCCGAGAGAGCACCTTGAACAAGCCCCTGCCCAACACCTTCCGCCAGGGCCCCGATGCCCGCGGCCGCTTCGGCCAGTTCGGCGGCCGCTTCGTGGCCGAGACGCTGATGCCCCTCATACTCGAGGTGGAGCGCGCCTATGACGAAGCGAAGCGCGACCCGTCCTTCATGGCGGAATGGCGCCGGCTGCTGACGCACTACGTCGGCCGTCCATCGCCGCTGTGGTACGCGGAGCGCCTCACGAAGCACCTCGGCGGCGCCAAGGTGTATTTCAAGCGCGACGAGCTGAACCACACCGGCGCGCACAAGATCAACGCGGTGCTCGGCCAGATCCTGCTCGCCAAGAAGATGGGCAAGACCCGCATCATCGCCGAGACCGGGGCCGGCCAGCATGGCGTGGCCACAGCCACCGCCTGCGCCCTGATGGACCTGCCCTGCACGGTCTTCATGGGTGCGACCGACGTCGAGCGCCAGCAGCCCAACGTGTTCCGCATGAAGCTGCTCGGCGCGGAAGTCGTGCCCGTGACCTCCGGCGCGGCCACGTTGAAGGATGCCATGAACGAGGGCCTGCGCGACTGGGTCGCGAATGTCCACGACACCTACTACTGCATCGGCACCGTGGCGGGGCCGCACCCCTATCCGATGATGGTGCGCGACTTCCAGTCGGTGATCGGCGAGGAAACTCGCGAGCAGATGATGGCCGCCGAAGGCCGCCTGCCCGATATCCTGGTCGCGGCGATCGGGGGCGGGTCGAACGCCATGGGGCTGTTCTATCCGTTCCTGGACGATGCCTCGGTGGCGATGCGTGGGGTCGAGGCGGCGGGCCACGGCATCGACACCGACCAGCATGCGGCGTCGCTGTCCAAGGGCCGGCCTGGCGTGCTGCACGGCAACCGCACCTACCTGCTGCAGGACGAGTACGGGCAGATCCTCGAGGCGCATTCGATCAGCGCGGGCCTTGATTACCCGGGCATCGGGCCTGAGCATTCCTGGCTGCACGAACTCGGCCGCGTGCAGTACGTGAGCGCGACGGATACCGAGGCGCTGGACGCCTTCCAGCTGTGCTCGCGGCTCGAGGGCATCATCCCCGCGCTGGAACCCGCGCATGCGCTGGCACATGTGATGCAGCTCGCGCCGACGCTGCCGCCCGAGACGCTGATCGTGATGAACATGTGCGGCCGCGGCGACAAGGACATCTTCACGGTGGCGAAGCATCTGGGCGTGTCGATGTGAACGGCACCTCCACCGAAACGGCGCGCGCGCGGGCGCGCGCCGGGAGCGCAAAGCGCGACCGCGCCCAACCCGCCCGTCGCCGCCAGCGCAACATTGCGTGGCGCGAAGGCAAGCCGGCCGGACGGCCGGCGCCCGCCGTCTGAGGGTCAAGCACATGTCTTCTCGTATTTCCGCGCGCTTCGCCGCGCTGAAGGCCCAGGGGCGCGGCGCGCTCATTCCCTTCCTCGAGGCGTATGACCCCGACCCCGCCACCTCCATGGCGATCCTGCGCGGCTTCCCCGGCGCGGGCGCCGACCTCATCGAGATCGGCGTGCCCTTCACCGACCCGATGGCCGATGGCCCGACCATCCAGCGCGCCGGGCAGCGCGGGCTGAGGGCCGGCGCCACGCTGGCGGGCACGCTCGCGATGGTTCGCGACTTCCGGCACGAGGACGACGCCACGCCGGTCATCCTGATGGGCTACTACAACCCCATCCTGTCCTATGGCGTGGAGCGCTTCTGCAGCGATGCCGCGGCATCCGGCGTGGATGGCCTGATCGTGGTTGATGTGCCGCCCGAGGAAGCCGACGAGATCGAACCCGCGGCGAAGGCGAACGGCCTCGACCTGATCCGGCTGGTGGCGCCCACCACGGGCGACGAACGCCTGCCGCGCGTGCTTTCGGCCACCACCGGCTTCGTCTACTACGTGGCCATCACGGGCATCACTGGCACGCGCAGCGCCACCGCCGAGGCACTCGCCGCCGCCATCCCGCGCATACGCGCGCATACCAACCTGCCAATCGCGATCGGCTTCGGCGTGCGCACGCCCGAACAGGCGGCCGAGGCGGCGACCATCGCCGATGGCGCGGTGGTGGCCTCCGCGCTGATCGAGACGCTGGCGGCGAATCTGGACGAACACGGCCGCGCGAAGCCGGATGCGGTGCGCAAGGTGCTCGACCAGGTGCGCGCGCTGGCCGAGGCGGTGCGCGGGGTGCGCAAGGCGGCGTAGAAAGGCGCGGCCGGGCGGCACGCGCCGCCCGGCATGCAGACTACAGGATGAACCGCGAGAGATCCGCGCTGCCGGCCAGCGGCGCCACGCGGCCCGTCACCATCTCGGCATCCACCCGCACCACCTCCCCGCCGCGGTCCGAGGCGGTGAAGGACACTTCCTCCAGCAGCCGTTCCAGCACCGTGGCCAGGCGCCGCGCGCCGATGTTCTCCACGCTGGCGTTGATCTCGGCGGCCAGGTCCGCCAGCGCGTCCACCGCATCCGCGGCGAAGTCCAGCGTGACGCCCTCCGTGCCGAGCAGCGCGGTGTACTGCTTCAGCAGCGAATGCTCCGGCTCGGTCAGGATGCGGCGGAAATCGTCGCGCGTCAGGGCGGCAAGTTCCACGCGGATCGGCAGGCGCCCCTGCAGTTCCGGCAGCAGGTCGGACGGCTTCGCCAAATGGAAGGCGCCGGAGGCAATGAACAAGATGTGGTCGGTCTTCACCGGGCCGTGCTTGGTGGTGACGGTGGTGCCCTCGATCAGCGGCAGCAGGTCGCGCTGCACGCCCTCGCGGCTCACATCGCCGCCGCGCATGCCGCCCTCGCCGGTGCGGGCGCAGACCTTGTCGATCTCATCCAGAAACACGATGCCGTTGTTCTCGGCGTTCAGAACCGCGTCGCGCACCAGGGCGTCCTGGTCGAGCAGCTTGTCGGCTTCTTCCTTGGTCAGCGCGATGCGTGCTTCTGCCACTGTCATCTTGCGCGGCTTCTGGCGGCCGCCGAACATCTTGCCGAGCATTTCCTGCATGTTTTGCATCTGCGCGCCCTGCGCACCCGGCAGGTCGATCATGCCGAGCGGCATGCCGCCACCGGCATCGGCCACCTGCACCTCGACCTCGCGCGATTCCATCGTGCCTTCGCGCAGCAGGCGGCGAAATTTCATGCGGGTTTCGCCGGACGCGCCTTCACCCACCAGCGCGGTCAGCAGGCGTTCCTCGGCCGCGAGCTCCGCCTTGGCCTGGACGGTGCGGCGCGCCTGTTCGCGCGCCATGGTGATGGCGGATTCGACCAGGTCGCGCACGATCGATTCCACGTCGCGGCCGACATAGCCGACCTCGGTGAACTTGGTGGCCTCGACTTTCAGGAAAGGCGCGTTGGCGAGCTTCGCCAGGCGGCGCGCGATCTCGGTCTTGCCGACGCCGGTCGGGCCGATCATCAGGATGTTCTTGGGCACCACCTCCTCGCGGATGCCCTCGGGCAGTTGCTGGCGGCGCCAGCGGTTGCGCAGCGCGATGGCCACGGCGCGCTTGGCGTCCTGCTGGCCGACGATGTGGCGGTCGAGTTCGGAGACGATCTCGCGGGGAGAGAGGTTGATGGATTCGGACATTGTTCTGGACCCTCAGACGGCGGGCGCCGCACGTCCGTGCGGCTTGCCTTCGCGCCGGGCGCTGGTGCGCCTGGGATGAATGTTGGTTGGGGCGCGGTCGCTCGGTGCGCTCCCGGATCGCGCAGGCGCGCGATCCGCAGGGCAGTTAGGGTGGGTGGGGGTCACGCCTGGGCTTCCAGGCTTTCCAGCACGAAGTTGCCGTTGGTGTAGACGCAGATGTCGGCGGCGATCTTCATCGAACGCCGGCAGATTTCCTCCGCGTCGATGCCGTCCAGCGGCAGCAGCGCGCGTGCCGCCGCCAGCGCGTAGTTGCCGCCGGAGCCGATGCCGATGACCCCGTCCTCGGGGTCCAGCACGTCGCCCTGGCCGGTCACCAGCAGCGACCGCTTCGCATCGGCCACGGCCAGCAACGCCTCCAGCCGCCGCAGATAGCGGTCGGTGCGCCAGTCCTTGGCCAGGTCGACGCAGGCGCGTTCCAGCTGGTCGGGGAAGCGTTCCAGCTTCGCCTCCAGCCGCTCGAGAAGGGTGAAGGCATCGGCGGTTGCACCGGCGAAGCCGGCCAGCACGCGGCCCTGGGCGATGCGGCGCACCTTGCGCGCATTGCCCTTGACCACCGTTTGGCCGAGCGAGACCTGGCCGTCGCCGGCCATGGCCACGCGGCCCGCCTTGCGCACGCACAGAATGGTGGTGCCGTGCCACCCGAGGGGATCGTGATGTGGGGAGTTCATGACCGCGCGTATGTGGGCGCCGTTGCCGCGCAACTCAACCGGGGGCCTGCGTCAGCCATGCTTACGCTTCGTCAAGCAACGGCGTGCTCGATTGCCGCGCAGCATTTCGCAGCCCGGGACAACACCAACCGCCATGCGCCTCAAGCTTGCTCCCCTCCTGATCGGCCTGCTGGTCGTCATCGTGGGCACCAACACCGCGACCAGCGTCTTCGCCTGGCTGACCATGCGCGAGGATGCCGGCCACATGGAGGCCATCCGCGGCGAAACCATCCGCCCGCTGCAGGACCTCAAGGCCTTGTCCGACGCCTATGCGGTGTCGGTGGTCGATGCCTCCCACAAGATCCGCAACGGCAACTTCACCTGGCAGGAAGGTTCCACCGCGCTGGAACAGGCCGTCGGCGTGATCGGCCGCAGTTGGTCCGCGCTGTCGACCGTACCCTTCGCCGGCGACGCCGCGACCGGCTTCGCCGAGGCCGCCCGCCGCCGTGCCGCGGCCGAGGCGTTGGTCGCCGACCTGCGGCGCATCATTGCGGCGCGCGATACCGCCGCGCTGGACGCGCTGGTGCGCGAACGCCTCTATGCCGCGATCGATCCGTTCAGCGAAGCGGTGGGCGCGACCATCGACGCCGTGGTCGCCCATGCCGACCGCGAGATCCGCGCCGGCGTCGATGGTCTCGACACCAATGTCGCGATCCTGCTCGGGCTGATGGCTCTCGCGGTCGGCACCGCGATCGCCGGCGCCTGGGTCGTCCTGGCGCAGGTCACCACCCCGATCACCCGCCTGACAGGCGCCATGGGCCGCCTCGCGCAGGGGGACCTCGACATCGCCGTGCCGGGCACGGACCGCCGCAACGAGATCGGCGCCATGGCCGCCACGGTCGAGGTTTTCAAACAGGCCGCCCGGGACAATGCCCGCCTGCGTGCCGACCAGGCCGAGGCCGCCCGCCAGGCCGAGGACATCCGCCGTACCGCGCTCGAAGGCATGGCCCGGCGTGTCGAGGAGGAAACCCGCAGCGCGGTCGACAGCGTCGCCGCCCAGATGACCAGTGTCGCCGGCAGCGCCGAGCAGGTGGGGACCGCCACCGGCCGGATCCGCGCCGAAAGCGGGTCGGTCGCCGAGGCGGCGCGCGATGCGCTCGGCGCCACCCAGACCGTCGCCGCCGCGACCGATGAACTCTCCGCCTCGATCCGCGACATCGCCGGGCGCATCACCGACGTCGCCGCCGCCGCGCGCACCGCGGTGGACGGCGTGGACCACGGCACCCGCACCATCACGAGCCTGCAGGAGGCGGTGGCGCGGATCGGCGAAGTGGCCGGCCTGATCGCCGACATCGCCGGCCAGACCAACCTGCTCGCACTGAACGCCACCATCGAGGCCGCCCGCGCCGGCGAGGCCGGGAAGGGCTTCGCGGTGGTGGCCGGGGAGGTGAAGTCGCTGGCCACCCAGACCGCCCGCCGCACCGAGGACATCTCCCGGCAGATCGCGCTGATCACCGCCGCCACGACCGAGGCGGTGGAGGCGGTGCAGGGCATCGCGCGATCGGTCGGCGCGCTCGATGGCATCGCCGGCGGCATCGCCGCGGCCATGGACCAGCAGACCGCTGCCACCGCCGAGATCGCCCGCGCGGTGGCCGGCGCCGCCGCCGCGGTGCGCGACGTCGAGGAACGCATGTCCGGCGTGGCTCACGAGACCACCGCCAGCGCCGAAGCCGCGAGCGCCATGGCCACCGCCGCCGGGGACGCGCAGGGCGCGGTGAGCGAACTGCGCGGCGTGCTGGTACGCATCGTGCGCACCAGCACCGAGGATGTGGACCGCCGCGAGCACGAACGGCGCCCGATGCGCCGCGCCGCACGGCTGGAACTCGCCGGGCGCGGCGCGGTCTCGGTCAACCTGCTCGACCTGTCGGAGGGCGGCGCGGGCGTGGCGCTGCCCGATGGCGGCGCGCGGCCGGGCCAGCAGGGCACGCTGGTGGTCGGCAGCGCCGTGCTGCCAGTCCGCGTGGCGGCCGTGCAGCCCGACCGGGTCGGCCTGGTGTTCGCTGACACCACCCCGGCAACGCAGGCCGCGCTGCGCACCATCCTGGCGGAGGACGGCCTCGCCCGGGCGGCCTGACGCTGGGGCGTTGCGGCCCGCCCCCCGGGCGGCGTAACAAGCGCCCATGGACGGTTTCCCCACCCCGCCGCGCCGCGCCGAGATTGCGCGCGAGACCGCCGAGACCGCGATCCGCGTCGCCATCGACCTCGATGGCACCGGGCAGGCCGATATCGCGACCGGCATCGGCTTCCTCGACCACATGCTGACCGCGCTGGCGCGGCATTCGCTGATCGACATGACGGTCGTGGCGAAGGGCGACCTGCATATCGACTTCCACCACACAGCCGAGGATGTCGGCATCGTGATCGGCCAGGCGCTCAAGAAGGCGCTGGGCGACAAGCGCGGCATCCGCCGCTACGGCGCCGCCCTGCTGCCGATGGACGAGGCTTTGGCCGAATGCGCCATCGACATTTCGGGCCGGCCCTTCCTCGCGTGGTCGGTCCCCTTCGCCCGCGACAAGGTCGGCGAGATGGACACCGAGCTGTTCGAGGAATTCTTCCGCGCCCTGACCTTCAATGCCGGCATCACCCTGCACATGACCTTGAAGGCCGGCACCAACGCCCACCATGTAGCGGAAGCGTGCTTCAAGGCAGCGGCCCGGGCGCTCCGGGCGGCCACCGAACCCGATCCGCGGGCCGGCGGCGCGATCCCGTCGACCAAAGGCATCCTGGAGGCCTGAGCATGCGGGTCTGGACGGTGCAGGTCAGGCCCCCCGCCGGACAGCGGGCGCCAAAGGCCGTGATCCTGCGCGACGGGTTCTCCTGGGGCGCGCTTCTGGTGCCGACCCTCTGGTTCCTGACCAACGGCCTGTTCGCCCTGGCGTTGCTGCATGCCGCCGTCGTGCTGGCGCTGGCAGCCCTGCTGCCGAGTGCGGCCGTGCCGTTTGCGGTCGCGGGACTGCAACTGTTCATCGGCTTCGAGGCACGTTCCCTGCAATCGTGGTGGCTCGGCTTGCGCGGCTTCGTGCCGGCGGCGGTGCTGGTGGCGCGGAATGCCGATGCGGCCTTCCTGAACCTCGCTGCCTTCCGCCCCGACCTGGCGCGCGCGGCGGTCTGACGGGGGCGGGCATGGCACAGCGCGTGGCGGTGGTGGATCCCGGCTCGGGCAACCTGGCATCGGTGGTGCGCGCCTTCGAAAAGGCGGCCGAGGACAACGAGATCGAGGCGGTGGTGCGCGTGGTCACCGCCGCGGCCGACCTTGCGGTCGCGGACCGTATCGTGCTGCCGGGTCAGGGCGCCTTCGCTGCCTGCCGGCGCGGCCTCGATGCGTTGCCGGGCGTGGTCGATGCGCTGGAGGCGCGCGTGCGCGGCCATGGCGTGCCGTTCCTGGGCATCTGCGTCGGCATGCAATTGATGGCGACCAAGGGCCTGGAGCATGGCGAGACGCCGGGCCTGGGCTGGATTCCCGGCGTGGTCGCGCCGATGGACCCGCACGGGCCGGATGGCGCACCCCTGCCCCTGCCCCAGATGGGCTGGAACGCGCTGTCCTTCGAGGAAGGCTTCCACCCGGTGCTGGACGGCATCCGCCCCGGCGACCAGGTCTATTTCGTGCACTCCTACGCCTATGAAACCGAAGACCCGGAGGATGCCATTGCCACCACCGACTATGGCGGGCCCGTGACCGCGGTCATTGCACGCGGCAACTTGGCCGGGCTGCAGTTCCACGTCGAGAAAAGCGGACCGGTGGGGTTGCGCATGCTGGCGAATTTCCTGCGGTGGGAGCCGTGAACGCATCCGCCCTGCTGAATGCCGGCCGATCGCTTGCGGTCGAACGTGCCGAGCGCCTGTCGGAAGCCGACCTGGCCGACCTCGCGGAGGCGACCGATGCCGCCATCATCGAGGGCGGCGGCTTCGGCTGGGTGGAACCCCAGGGCCGCGCCGCGCTGGAACGCCATTTCCGCGGCGTGCTTCTGGTGCCGGAACGCGAGTTGTTCGTCGCGCGGCTGGATGGCCACCCGGTAGGCTCCGCCCTGCTGGTGCGCCCGCCCCGCCATAACGAGGCGCAGGCCTTCGCCGCCACCCTGACGCACGCCTACATCGCCCCCTATGCGCGCGGCTTCGGGCTGGCGCGCCTGCTGGTCGAAAAGCTCGAGGAACGCGCCGCCGCGCTGGGGCACCGCGTCATCAACCTCGATGTGCGCGAGACGCAGGCCACCGCCATCGCGCTGTTCGAGAGCCTCGGCTACGTCCATTGGGGCACGCACCCCTATTACGCGCGCGTGAAGGGCCAGACGGTGGCCGGGCGCTTCTATGCCAAGACGCTGGAACCCGGGCGCGGGCGCAGCACCGGCGCGCTGATCGACAGCGCGAACTGACCGGCGCGCGGCCCGGCCCGGCCGGGGCGCCGCCGTTTGCGCTTCGCCCGGCCCGGACGCAGGATGACGCGGAAGGGCCAGGATACGCTGCCATGACACGCATCGAAGCCACCGCCGCGCCGGCGACGCGCGGCGACGCACGCCGGGCCGCAGCCCTGCTGCTCGGCCTCGCCTTCGGCGGTGTGGCGGCGCTGGCCCCGGGCGCGCAGGCCCAGGGCACGCCGCCCGCGGCGGCGGCCGCACCGCAGCCGGTCGCCACCACGGGACAGCAGGACCGGCTGACCCAGGCGCAACTCGAACAACTCCTGGCGCCGATCGCGCTCTATCCCGACGACCTGCTGATGCAGGTGCTGATGGCCGCGACCTATCCGCTCGAGGTCGTGCAGGCGAAGCGCTGGCTCGCCCAGGGGCAGAATGCGGCGCTGCGCGGAGATGCGCTGGTGCAGGCGCTGAACGCGCAATCCTGGGATGCTTCGGTGAAGTCGCTGGTGCCCTTCCCGGATGTGCTCGGCATGATGAACGACCAGCTGGAGTGGACGCAGCAGGTCGGCGACGCGGTGCTGGACCAGCAGCAGGACGTGATGAACGCCATCCAGGTGCTGCGCGGCCGCGCCCAGGCGGCGGGCATGCTCGCCTCCGGCCCGCAGCAGACCGTGACGGTGACGCAGAATGTCACGGTGGCGCCGGCAGCCGGCGCAGCGGTGGCGCCGCCGCCGCAGATCATCGCCATCGCCCCGGCGCAGCCCGAGACGGTCTTCGTGCCGGTCTACGACCCCAATGTGGTGTTTGGCACCTGGCCGCATGCCGGCTACCCGCCCACCTACTTCCCGCCGCCGGTCGGCTGGGGCCTGGGCAGCGCGCTGCTGACCGGCATGGCCTTCGCGGGCGGGGCGGCCATCGTGGGGTCGCTCTGGGGATGGGGCAGCCCGAACTGGGGCCGCGGCGACATCAACGTCAACGCGAACCGGGTCAACAACATCAACGTCAACCGCAACCAGATCAGCGGCAACACCTGGCGGCACGACACCACGCACCGCCAAGGCGTGGCCTACCGGAACGATGACGTACGCAACCGCGTGGGTGCAGCGCGCCCCGGGGGGGCCGACCGCGCCGCGGCGCGGGACCAGTTCCGCGGTCGCGTGGACCAGGCGCAGCGGGGCGAGGGCATCGGCAATCGGCCGGGCGCGGGGGATCGACCGGGGGCGGGTGACCGGCCCGGACCGGGCGACCGTGGACCGGGTGGTGGCCTTGGCGATCGCGGCCCGGGTGGTGGCGACCGGCCGGGGCTGGGCGACCGCGGCCCCGGTGGTGGCGACCGACCCGGCCTGGGCGATCGTGGTCCCGGTGGTGGCGACCGACCCGGCCTGGGCGATCGTGGTCCCGGCGGTGGCGACCGACCTGGCCTGGGCGATCGTGGTCCCGGTGGTGGCGACCGGCCCAGCCTGGGCGATCGTGGTCCCGGCGCCGGCGGTGACCGGCCCGGTGCGGGGACGCTTCCGGCGACCCGGCCCGGCGGAGGCCAGGCGCTGGCCGATCGCGCGCCGGGCGCCGCGGCGCAGCGCCCTGCCGTCCAGCACAACGCCGGCGGCCGCCCGCAGGCGGCGCGCCCGGCGCCGACACGCCCGGCTCCTCAGGGCCTGCAGGGCGTGGGCGATGGCGGGCGCGAACGCGCCGCCGCACAGCGCGGTGCCGCAAGCCGCCAAGGCCAGCCCGCGGCCCGTGCCCAGGCCCAGCAACGCGCCGCCGCCCGCCCGGCCGGCGTTGGCGGCGGTCGCGCGGCCCATGGCAGCGGAGGCGGCGGCGGTCGTGCAGCGCATGGCGGCGGCGGACGGGGCGGGAGGCGCTGACCATGAAGGGCATGACCAGGACCACTCTCGTTGCGCTTGTCGGGCTGCTGCTGGCGGCGACCGGCGCCCCAGCGCAGACCCCGGCGCCCGAACTCGCCGCGCAGGCCGCGCCGCGCCCGGTCCCGCCCCAGACCTTCCGCACGCCGGAGGATGGCTTCGCCGCGCTGGTCGCTGCTCTGCGGGCGAACAGCGACCGCCAGGCGGTGCGCGTGCTGGGCAGCGCGGGGCTGCGGCTGGTACGCTCCGGCGATCCGGTGGCGGACCGCACGGCACGCGAACGCTTCCTGCGCGAATACGACGCCCGCGCCGAGATCCTGCGGCCCACGCCCGACCGCGCCGTGCTGCAAGTCGGTGCGGATGGGTGGCCCTTGCCCGTGCCATTGGTGCAGCGCGGCGGCGCCTGGCGCTTCGACACGGCCGCCGCGGGGCAGGAGATCATCGACCGCCGGATCGGGCGCAACGAACTCGACACCATCGAGGCGCTGCGCGCCATCGTGGACGCACAGGACGACTACGCCGCCACGGCCGGGCGCCAGGGCGCGCTGCGCACCTATGCACGGCGCTTCTTCTCGGCGCCCGGGCAGCGCGACGGGTTGTATTGGCCGACGGCGGAGGGCGAGGCGCCAAGCCCGCTCGGCCCGCTCGCGGCGGCCGCCAGCGCCGGCGGCTATGCGCGCGGGCGCGGCGACACGCCGACGCCCTTCCATGGCTACCTGTTCCGGATGCTGGACTCGCAGGGTGAGTCCGCGCCCGGCGGTGCGGTGGACTACGTGGTGAACGGGCGGATGATCGGCGGCTGGGCCGCGATCGCCACGCCCGCCCGCTATGGCGTCTCGGGCATCAAGACCTTCCTGGTCAGCCACCACGGCACGGTCTGGGAACAGGATCTGGGGCCCGACACGGCGCGGATCGCGGCCGGCATCACGCGCTTCGACCCCGGTGCGGGCTGGACGCGCGTGGCGGAGTAGCGCGCGCCGTCGCGCAGAATGAACGGCTGCCGCGCAGCCCCCGGGAGGACCACCATGAGCGCCATCGCCCAGCATGCCGACATCCCGGGCCCCGAGGGCCGCATCCCGGTGCTCGACCTCGGCCCGTATCTGGCCGGCGCGCCCGGCGCGCGGGAGGATCTGGCGCGCCATGTCGCGCGGTCCTGCCGCGACACCGGCTTCCTGGTGCTGGCCAACCACGGCGTGCCCGAACGCATGGTGGCCGACACCTTCGCGCAATCCGCGCGCTTCTTCGACCTGCCGATGGACGACAAGCTCGCGCTCAAGGTCGGCGACATCAACATCGGCTACCTGCCGATGGGCGCGCAGACCATCCGCACATCGACCGTGCACGCGAACAAGCGGCCCAACCGCAACGAGAGCTTCTACATTGTGCGCGACCGCACGCCCGATGACCCGGAGATCCTGGCCGGGCACCCGATGGTGGGGCTGAACAAATGGCCCGCCGCCCTGCCGGAATTCCGCGCCGCCACCATGGCGTATTTCGCCACCATGCAGGCCCTGGCGCACCGGCTGCTGCCGGCCTTCGCCACCGCGCTCGACCTGCCGCCGGACTACTTCGACCGCGACTTCACCGACCCGACCTGCACGCTGCGGCTGATCCGCTACGAACCCCAGCCGGCCGTGGATGGCGAGACCTTCGGCTTCGCGCCGCATATCGACACGAACTTCACCACCTTCCTGGCGCAGTCGCGCCTGCCGGGGCTGGAGGTGCGCACGAAGGAAGGCACCTGGATCCGCCCGCCTGCCATCCCCGGCACCTTCGTGGTGAACACAGCGGAGATGCTCGGCCGCTATTCGAACGACCGCTTCGCACCCACCCCGCACCGCGTGATCAACCAGGCCAACGAGGCGCGCTACGCCATCCCGTTCTTCTACGGCCCGGACAACGAGGCGGTGATCCGCGTGGTGCCAAGCTGCACCAGCCCCGATGATCCGCCGCGCTACGAACCATTGCGCTACATCGACCACCGCATGAACCTGAACCGCACCAATTTCGACCACCGCCGCAAGGACGCGCCGACGGGGTGAGGGCGCGGCGCGTCAGGCGAAGATGATGTCGGTCTCGACCACGACGGTACTGGCATCGAAGCGAATGGCCATCTCGACTGTCGCGAGGTCGCCGTCGCCCTCGACGCGCAGCATGAGCGCCGCGGCATCCCAGGCGACCTGGCGCGCGCCGGTGAATTCCGCCGCGGCCACGAAGCGCGCCCCGCCCCAGCCGCCGATCGCGGTGCCGATCGCCGCGAGGTCGATCCGATCCTCGCCCGAGGCGAAGCCGAACACCGCATCACGCGCGGCGCGGGGGCTGTCCTCGAGGGAGAGGTAGCGCAGCAGGTCCGCCCCTTCGCCGGCGACGAGCATGTCGGCCCCGCTCTCGCCCACCAGCGTGTCGGCGCCCTCGCCGCCATACAGCGTGTCGTTGCCCGCCAGGCCGCGCAGCAGGTTGTCGCCGGCACCGCCGCGGATGACGTTGTCGAGGTCGTTCCCGGTGCCTTCGAGCGCCCCCGCCCCCAGCAGCAGGCGTTCCACATGGTCGGCCAGGGCGAAGGACCGCAGCGCGATCAGCGTATCGGTGCCGCCATCGGCCGCTTCGACGACCATGTCGGCTTCGGCGCCGACCACGAAGGTGTCGTTCCCCGCGCCGCCGACCATGAGGTTGCCGGCATCCGGCGCACCGGCATCCTCGGGGATGACGACGCCCACCAGCCGGTCGTCGCCATCGCCGCCGTGCAGCGTGTCGGCGCCGGTACCGCCGACCAGCGTGTTGTCGGCCCCGTCGCCCACCAGGCTGTCGTCGCCGGACCCACCGCGCAGGATCTCGAAGCCGTCGATCGTGTCGCCCTGCGCTTCGCCGCCCGTCCCGCGGCCAACCGCGAGGTCCACCGTCACGCCCGCGGTCGCCCCAGCATAGGACAGCACGTCACGATCGCCCTCGCCGCCCGACAGCGCGTCGGCGCCCTCACCGCCGGTGATCGTATCGTCGCCGTTTCCGCCCAGGATGACGTCAGGGCCGGCATTGCCGAACAGCAGGTCATTGCCCTCGCCGCCCGACAGCGTATCGCCCGAGCGGCTGCCGCGCAGCGTGTCGCCGCCGGTCGTGCCGGTGAAGACATCGTCGTTGTCGATCACGGCTTCGGCCTGCGCGGTGCCGATCGTAGCGCCCGGACCGGGGCCCCGGAGGCGCACGGCGAAGCCCTCCTGGCCCTCGGCGACCGTGTCGCCGGCGACCTGCACGGTGATGCTGCGGGCGGTCTGCCCAGCCGCGAAGATCAGCAGGCCCGTGGGCAGGTCCCCGCCGGCAAAATCCGCCGCATTGGCCGAGGCACCCGGGCCGCGGTCCCCCACCACCGACCAGCGCACGGCATGCGCCACCGCCAGGTCGCCCGACCGCGTCACGGTGAAGGTGTAGGTGATGGTGCCTGAATCGCCCTCGGCGCGGATCGTGTCGGTTGTGGCGATGTCGAAGCGCGCATCGTCGTCGACGATGATGCCGGTCGCCTGCGTGCGACCGAGCGTGGCGCCGCCGGCCGGGTTCGACAGCGTCAGCGTGAGCGTCTCGTTCCCCTCGACCACCGCGTCGTCGAGGATCGCCACGTCGATCACGGCGCTGCGCTGCCCGGCCAGGATGGTGACGCTGCCCGCGGCGGCGGTGAAGTCGCCCCCTGCTGCGGCGGTGCCATCAGCCGTGGCGTAGGAGACCGCGACGTCATTGCCGACGGCGTAGGACAGCCCCAGCGTGAAGCGCATCACCGCCGCGCCGCCATTGCCTTCCGTCAGGCGCGCATCGAGCACGTCGATCACCGGCGCGTCGCGGGCATCGTCGTTGACGATGGTGACCGATCCGCTGGCATCGACGATCGGTGCGCCGGTGGCGTTGGACAGGACGATCCGGAAGGCCTCGTTCGCTTCCCAGCCCGCGTCGGGAGCGATCGCGATCTCGATGGTCTTGCTGGCCTCGCCCACGCCGAAGCCGAGGGTGCCGGAGGCGGCGGTATAGTCGGTGCCCGCCGTGGCCGTTCCGTCGGCCGTGGTCCAGTCCACGCTGGCCGCCGCGTTGGTGTCGGTGCGGGTGACCGTGATGGTCGCGGTGGTGGCGCCGCCGGTGCCCTCGTTGACCGACACGTCCGCGACCGAGAGGCCGTCGTCGTCGCGGATGCTGCCCTGGGCGGTGCCGCGCAGGATGCCCGCGCCGCCGGTGGCGTTGGACAGCGTGACGGTGAAGGCCTCGGTGCTTTCGAAGTCGCTGTCGCTCAAGATCGGCACGGTGAAGCTGCGCGTGGTCACGCCCGCGTTGAAGGTCAGCGTGCCGGACGCCGCGGTGTAGTCCGTCCCAGCCAGCGCGGTGTCGTCGGAGGTCGCGTAGTCCACCGTGGTGGTGCCGGCCATCGCCGAGGCGAGGGTGACAGTGAAGGTCAGGTTGATCGACCCGCCGGTGCCCTCCTGGATCGAGATATCGCTGATCGAGAAGCCGTCGTCGTCGAGCAGCGTGGCCTGCGACACGTCGTCGCCGATCGTGGCGCCCGAGGCGTTGGACAGGCGAATAACGAAGCCCTCGGTGCCTTCGACAGCGGCGTCGCGCAGGATCGGGATGGTGAAGGTCGTGCTCGATTGCCCGGAAGCGATGGTCGCGGTGCCGCTGGTGGCGGTGTAGTCGACCCCGGCGACCGCGGTGCCGTCCTCGGTCGCGTAGTCGACGGTGATGGTCTGGTCAGTCGGCCCCGCAAGGCGGATCGTGACGGTAGCGCTGCCCGGCGTGGCGGCGGTGCCTTCGACCACCGTGACGTCGTCGATCAGGATGCGGTCGTCGTCGGTGATGGTGCCGGTCGCGCTGGCATGCGCGATCGGCGCGCCGGCGGCGTTGGACAGGGTCAGTGACAGGGTCTCCGCGGTTTCGCTGGCGGCGTCCCCGACCAGGCTGATGGTGACCTGCTTCTGCGTCTCGCCGGGTGCGAAGGTCAGGCTGCCGGAGCTCGCGACGTAGTCGAGACCGCCCTGCGCCGTGCCGTCGGCCGTGGCCCAGTCCACCGTGACAGCGTCGTCCAGCGCGGCGAGCAGGCGGACAGTGAAGACCATGCTGCCCGGCGTACCGGCGATGCCCTCGACCGCGGTGGCGTCGTCGACGCGCAGCCCTTCGTCGTTGAGGATGGTGACGATGCCGCGCGCATCGCCCAGCGTCGCGCCGGTGGCGGAGAGCAGGCGGACCGTGAAGGTCTCGTCCGCTTCGAGCCGCCGGTCGCCCAGGATCTCGATGCGGATCTCCTGGGTCGCACTGCCGGGCGCGAAGATGACGGTGCCGCGCTGCGCCCCGAAATCACGCCCGGCGGCGGCGGTGCCGTTCTGGGTGGCGTAGCGCACCTCGACCGCACCATCGGCGGGCGTGGAGAGCGTGACGGGCACGACGACGAAGGACGGCGTATCGCCGTTGCCTTCCTCGATGCGGGCATCGCCGACCGACACGCGCCCCTGCACCGCGCCGTTGCGGATGGAAAACACGAAGCTGCCCGGGTCGTCGATGTTGCTCGCCCCCGGCAGGCCGAGCATCCCGGCCTGGTTGCCTGCCTGTGGCAGTTCCAGGAAATCCACCCCGTTGCCCGAGGTATAGCCGGCGCGCGCCACCGTGCCGCCCAGCCCGCCCGACCCGCCGGAGAAGTCGCCGGTCGTCCAGGCCATGGATTCGTAGCGAAACTCGATGTCGAAGTCGCCGGAATCACCCACCTGATGCAGGCGCAACTGGAACGCGTTCAGCTTGTCGGTCTTGCGGGTGAAGTAGCCGACATCGTCCCAGGTGGCGGTGAAGACGCCGTTGGCGGCATCAATGTCGTACCAGACCTGGTTGCTGCCGCGAGAGGTCCCGCCCGCAGAAGGCGCGCCTGGACCACCGCGGGTATCGACATCCGCCCAGAACGGGGCGATCAGCGGATTGGCGCTGGCGCCGGTGATCGCGGTGGGCGTGAAGGCCGACAGCGACGCGGCGAAGGACACGCTGCCGTTGTTGTTCACCCAAAGCCCGGTGAAGACGAAGCCGTAGAAGTTCAGCCCCGCCGGCAGCGCCGGCCTGAGGTCGATGAAGGTCGATGAGCCATCGTCGGTGCGCGCGATCGCGTTCTCGCCGAAGCCGGCCACACCGCCCAGCCCATCGATCAGTGACGTCGTCATCATGCCTGCCCGCGGACCACCCGCGCGGCCAGGATGCCGTGCCCGCCTTAAGCCGCAGTGAAGCAGCCGGGTGCCCTGCAACCCCGGCGTGTCCTGGGCGCGGGTTCTTCTGGCCTATCGGGATGTTTCGGTGTCGGTAAAGTCGCCACCGGGGCGCTCTACCGCAGGAGTCGGCATGACTGGCATTTTCAATGCGCGGAACACCTGGTTCGGCGTCGGGGTGAAGTTCGGCGGCACCGTGATCGGCGCGGGCATGGAGAGCACGAGCGGCTACATCTTCAACCTGGAGAACCCCAACCACGCCTCCGGCTTCACCATCGAGAGCACGCGCCTCGGGCCGGGGCTCGGCGGGTCGCTGTTCGGCGGCACGATCGTGTTCGTGCTGGATTGCCGGTCGATCTTCTCGATCGACGGGCTGCAGATCGACGACTGGGCCTTGAACGTCGCCTTCGGCGCCAAGCTCGATGGCATCGTGAAGCTGCTGCGCGGTGCGAAGGAGATCGACACGATCTGGCCGATCGCGCGCAGCATGCTGGGAACGCTGAGCCATCTGCGCCGCGGGGCGGGCCAGGCGGGACGCGCGGCGATGCCTGCGCTGCAGGCGATGAACCTGACGACCGAGTCCTTCGACAAGATCAAGGTGGCGACGAACTACACCTGGAACGCGGTGAACACCTATGCCCGCAGCGGCGACCCGGTGGTGCTGGCGCTCGACATTCCGGGCACCGGGTACGGCGTGGAGCTGACGCTGACGATCACGCAGGGCAAGTTCACGCTGTTCTAGGCGGGGTCACCGCTCGGGGGGCTGCGCGGGCCTGACGGCGGCTCGGCTTTCGGCCGCGCCGCACGACATTCACCAGGCGTGCGGCGACCGGGCTTTCAGCCCCGCCGCGAGCGATTCATTCGGCGTGCGGCGACCGGGCTTTCAGCCCCGCCGCACGACATAATCCGCCGCCTCCATCGCCGCGATGATGGCATCGCCCTGGGCGGCGTCGCGCACCTCGATCATCAGGTGCAGCTCGGTGCTCTGAACGGTGGGGGCACCGAACAGCTGCTGGTGCTTCACCTCAATCACATTGCCACCGGCATCCGAGATGCGCTTGGCGATGTCCGCCAGCACGCCCGGGCGGTCCGGGATATCGAAGTGCAGGCGCAGGATGCGCCCATCGCGCAGCAACTGCCGCAGCAGCACGTTGGACAGCGCGCGCGCATCGATGTTGCCGCCGCAGACGGTCGTGCCGACGACGCGGTTGCGGAACCGCTCGGGATAGGTCAGGACGGCTGCCAGCCCCGCCGCGCCCGCTCCTTCCGCCACCACCTTGGCGCCCTCGGCCAGCAGGGCCACGGCCTGTTCCACCGCGCGCTCGGGCACCAGCAGCACCTCGTTGTGGCAGCGCCGCAGGATCGCCAGCGGCAATTCGCCCACGTCGCGTACCGCAATGCCCTCGGCGATGGTCGGCCCGCCGACCGAAACCGGCTCGCCTGCCAGGCGCTGTGCCATGGCCGGATAGCCCTGTACCTCCACGCCGAACACCGGCATGCCCGGCCGCAACGATGCCGCGACGGTCGCGACACCCGCGCACAGCCCACCGCCGCCGATCGGGATGACCAGCGCATCGACCTGCGGCGCGTCCTCGAGCAGTTCGAGCGCCATGGTCCCCTGGCCCGCGATCACCGCCGGGTCGTCATAGGGATGGATGAAGACCAGGCCCTCGCGCAGCGCCAGGTCGTGGGCATGGGCGGCGGCCTCGGCCAGCGTCTCGCCATGCAGCACGACGCGCGCGCCCCAGGATTCCGTGCGCACCACCTTGGTGGCGGGGGTGAAGCGCGGCATCACGATGGTGGCGGCAACGCCAGCCAGCTGCGCGTGGCGCGCCACCGCCTGGGCATGGTTGCCGGCGGACATGGCGATGACACCGGCCTCGCGTTCGCGGGCGGTCAGCAGCGCCAGGCGGTTCGCGGCGCCACGCTCCTTGAAGGCGCCGGTCGCCTGCAGGTTGTCGAGCTTGAGCATCACCCGCGCCCCCGCCGCGCGGCTGACCGCGGGGTTCTCGATGGTGGGAGTGCGGAGGATGGCGCCGCGGATGCGCTCGGCCGCGGCGCGGATATCGGCCAGCGTCACCATCGGCGCGACGGGTGCGGCATCCTCGGCGCGAAGCGCGTTCACGGGCGTCATGGCGATCCTCAGGGTCAAAAAACGAAGGGCGCGTCCGGTGCCCCGGCGCGCCCTGGCCGATGCATGTATCGGGTCCGGCACCGGCCCGCTCCCCCACCAGGCAACCCAACGACAGTATCCTGGATGGTGGCCGGGTGGGGGAGCATCCGGCGTCGGGCGTGGAATGCGCCATAGGCGCATTCCCGATGCATCAGGCGTAGTTCACGGCGGTAATCTCGACCGACCTCGCACCGCCCGGCGCCGGCACCTCGACCGCGTCGCCGACCTTCTTGCCCATCAGCGCCTTGGCCAGCGGCGAGGTCACCGAGATCGACCCGTTCTTCATGTCGGCTTCGTACTGGCCGACGATGCGGTAGGTCTTTTCGTCGTCGCTCTCCTCGTCGACGATGGTGACCTTCGCGCCGAAGCGCACCTGGTCGCCGGTGATGCGCGAGACGTCGATCACCTCGACCGAGGGGATGATGCCTTCGAGTTCGCCGATGCGGCCCTCGATGAAGGACTGGCGTTCGCGCGCGGCGTGGTATTCCGCGTTCTCGGACAGGTCGCCATGGGCGCGCGCCTCGGCGATCGCGCGGATGATCGCGGGGCGCTCCTCGCCCTTCAGGACCTTCAGCTCCTCCTCGAGGCGCGCGAGGCCCTCGGCGGTCATCGGGAACTTCTGCACGGCGAAACCTTCCCAACACTACGATGCCCCACCGGCGCTGGGTCCGGTTCAGCCAGGCCTGGCGGTCGATGGGGGGAGACAGATCAGGGGCCTTGTGAGGCCCCGGAACAGTCAGAACGACGTAGCAAAATACGCTTGCAGGGGGGCTACATCAAGGGTTCCGGCCTTGAGCGCCGCAATCGCGTGTACCGCCGCCCTCGCACCGGCCGCCGTCGTGTAGTGCGGAATGCCATGCGTCAGCGCGCTGCGGCGGATGTCGAAGCTGTCCGAAACCGACTGCCCACCGCCGGTGGTGTTGATCACCAGCTGGATGTCGCCGGACTTGATGGCATCCACGCAATGCGGGCGGCCTTCCAGCACCTTGTTGATCACCTGGCACTCCACGCCGGCCTCGCGGATGCGCGCGGCGGTGCCGCGGGTGGCGGTGATGCGGAAGCCCATCTCGGCCAGGCGGCGGGCCATGGTGACCGCCGCGGCCTTGTCGGTCTCCTTCACCGAGATGAAGGCGGTGCCGGCTTCGGGCAGCTTCACCCCGGCACCGAGCTGCGCCTTGAGGAAGGCGCGTTCGAACGACAGGTCGAGGCCCATCACCTCGCCGGTGGATTTCATCTCGGGTCCCAGGATGACATCGACATTCGGGAAGCGGTTGAAGGGGAAGACGGCTTCCTTCACCGCGACATGGCGGGAGACGGCGTCGTCATCGAGCTTGAAGGCGGAGAGCAATTCGCCCGCCATCACCCGCGCGCCGATCTTCGCCACCGCGACACCCGTGGCCTTCGCCACGAAGGGCACGGTGCGGGATGCGCGCGGGTTCACTTCCAGGACGAAGATCTCGTTGTCCTTCACCGCATACTGCACGTTCATCAGGCCCTGCACCTTCAGTGCGCGGGCCATGGCTTCCGTCTCGGCCTTGAGTTCCGTGACGATCGCCGGCGGCAGCGAATAGGGCGGCAGGGAGCAGGCGGAATCACCGGAATGGATACCGGCTTCCTCGATATGCTCCATCACGCCCGCGACATAGACCTGGCCCGCGGAATCGCAGATGCAGTCGACGTCGACCTCAATCGCATCGGCCAGGTACTGGTCGATCAGGATTGGGTTTTCGCCCGAGACCTTCACCGCCTCGGCGCCGAAGCGGCGCAACTGTTCGTCATTGTGCGCGATCTCCATCGCACGACCGCCCAGCACATAGGACGGGCGCACCACCACCGGGTAGCCGATGCGGTTGGCCTCGACGATGGCCTCGTCGATGGTCCGCGCGGTGCCGTTCTGCGGCTGCTTCAGGCCGAGGCCCTTCAGCAGCATCTGGAAGCGCTCGCGGTCCTCGGCGATGTCGATGGCCTCGGCGGACGTGCCCAGGATCGGGATGCCGGCCTTGTGCAGCGCCTGGGACAGCTTCAGCGGCGTCTGGCCGCCATACTGCACGATGCAGCCCATCACCTCGCCGGATTCCTGTTCCTTGCGGATCAGGGCGATCACGTCCTCGGCGGTGAGCGGTTCGAAGTACAGCCGGTCGGAGGTGTCGTAGTCGGTGCTGACCGTCTCCGGGTTGCAGTTGACCATGATGGTCTCGTAGCCGGCATCGCGCAGCGCGTAGCAGGCGTGAACGCAGCAATAGTCGAACTCGATCCCCTGCCCGATGCGGTTCGGCCCGCCGCCGAGGATGATGGCCTTCTTGCGCGCCGTGGGGCGCGATTCACATTCGGGCGTGCCGAAGCCGCCCTCATAGGTCGAATACATGTAGGGGGTTTCGGAGGCGAATTCCGCGGCGCAAGTGTCGATGCGCTTGTACACTGGATGCACGCCGAGCCGGTCGCGCGCCGCAAAGACATCGGCTTCCTTCACGCCCGCGATCCTGGCCAGCCGGGTGTCGGAGAAGCCGAGCGCCTTCAGCTTGCGCATCGCATCCGCGGTCTTCGGCAGGCCGTTCGCGCGAACCTGCGTCTCGGCGGCAACGATCTTCTCGACCTCGCGCAGGAACCAGGGGTCAAACTTGCAGGCCTCGTGGATGTCCTCGAGCGAGACGCCCGCACGCATCGCCTGCGCGGCCATCAGGACGCGGTCGGGGCGCGGGGTGGCCAGCGCAGCGTGGAAGGCCTGCGCCGAACCGTCGCCGGGCACCGGCACTTCATCAAGGCCCGACAGCCCGGTCTCCAGCCCCCGCAGGCCCTTCTGCAGGGCCTCGGCGAAGGACCGCCCGATCGCCATGGTCTCGCCCACCGACTTCATCGAGGTGGTCAGCGTCGCCGGTGTGCCGGGGAATTTTTCAAACGTGAACCGCGGGATCTTCACCACGACGTAGTCGATCGTCGGCTCGAAGGAGGCCGGCGTGACCATCGTGATGTCGTTCTGCAATTCATCCAGCGTGTAGCCAACGGCCAGCTTCGCCGCGACCTTGGCGATGGGAAAGCCGGTCGCCTTCGACGCCAGCGCGGAGGACCGCGACACGCGCGGGTTCATCTCGATGATGACCATGCGGCCATCCTTCGGATTGATGCCGAACTGCACGTTCGACCCGCCGGTATCGACGCCGATCTCGCGCAGGCACGCGATGCTCGCGTCGCGCATGCGCTGGTATTCCTTGTCGGTCAGCGTCAGCGCCGGTGCGATGGTCACGCTGTCGCCGGTATGCACGCCCATCGCGTCCAGGTTCTCGATGGAGCAGATGATGATGCAATTGTCCGCGCGGTCGCGGACCACCTCCATCTCGAACTCCTTCCAGCCGAGCACGCTTTCCTCGATCAGCACCTCGGTGGTCATCGAGGCCGCGAGACCGGAGGCGACGATCTGGTCGAATTCCTCCTTGTTGTAGGCGATGCCGCCGCCGGTGCCACCCAGCGTGAAGGACGGACGGATGACGCAGGGCAGGCCGACGATCTTCAACGCCTCCCAGGCCTCCGGCATGGTGTGCGCCACTTCGCTGCGCGGGCTCTCGATGCCGATCTTCGTCATCGCGTTGCGGAACTTCTGACGGTCCTCGGCCTTGTCGATGACCTCGGCCTTCGCACCGATCAGCTCGCAGCCGTACTTCTCCAGGATGCCGGCCTCGGCCAGCTTCAACGACGTGTTAAGCGCGGTCTGCCCGCCCATGGTCGGCAGCAGCGCGTCGGGGCGTTCCTTGGCGATGATCTTCTCGACGATCTCGACCGTGATGGGCTCGATGTAGGTGGCATCCGCCAGGCCCGGGTCGGTCATGATGGTGGCCGGGTTGGAATTCACCAGGATCACGCGATAGCCCTCGGCGCGCAGCGCCTTACAGGCCTGGGCGCCGGAATAGTCGAACTCGCAAGCCTGGCCGATCACGATCGGGCCGGCGCCGATGATGAGGATGGACTTGATGTCGGTGCGCTTGGGCATGGGGGGTGTCCGTGGGCTCAGCGTGAAGATGTGGCGGCGGCGGGCCGGCATTCGGGGCGTGGGCGGGCGTCGAGGCGCGTCTCGGGGCCGATGTTGGACCGCGCACCGGCGTCGTCGCAGAGCGTCTGCAGCCCACGCGGCGGGTCTTGCCAGCCGGCGACACCGCAGGCTGCGAGAAGCAGCATCAGGGGCAGCATCCGCAGCATCCGTCAGGCCTTCCGCGGAAACAGCAGCAGCGTCAGGAAGGCGACGGTCGCGACCAGGCCGCCGACGATCAACAGACCGATGATGGCTTCATCCACCAGGCTCGGACGCTGCGTGTTGAAGGCCCAGAGCGCCCCGATCGCCGCCATGACGCCATAGGCGGCGCAGCAGGTCACGGCCGGGCGCAGTGCGCGCGTACCGGCGCCGAGCAGCGCGGTCATCCGCCAGAACAGCACGATGGCCGGCAGCATGAGAACCAGCGCGGCGATCGCGCCTTCGAACAGCGCATCGAGGCCCGCATACATCAGCGGATCTCCATCGCGCGTTGCTGGCGCCTGGCGCTCAGCAACAACAACGGCAGTACCAGCAGATGCGGAATGCCCCAGAAGGCCAGCGCCGCCATCGCCTGCGGCCCGGCCATCAGCGTGGTCGCGCCATGCACGGTCACGGACAGCGCGAAGGCAGTCAGCGCCGCGCGCATCGGCGGCATCAGCTTGCGCAGGCTGGCCGAGAGCATGAACAGCACCAGGCCCGAATAGGCGAGCGCGAAGATCCCGGCGAGGATATCCATCAGCCGCGGCTTTCCGTTGCGAGCTTCACGGCGATCAACCCTAGCGCGGCGCCGAGGATCCAGCGCTGCGCCGCCATCCAGCCCGGCCGCGTGCCGAGGAAGCGCGCCACGCCGGCCGCGCCATAGACCAGCAGCCCGTCGAAGATGATGGCGACACCGATCTGCACCGCGCCCAGCACGGCGCCCTGCACGAACACCGAGCCGAGCGCCGGGTCGATGAAGGGTGGCAGCACCGCCACGTAGAAGATCGCCACCTTGGGGTTCAGCGCCGCAGTCGCGAAGCCGACCGAGAACAGCCGCAGCGGCGGTTCCTGCGGCATCGGTCGTGGCGAGAAAATCGGCTGCCCGCCCGGCCGCACGCATTGCCAGGCGAGGAACAGCAGATAGGCCGCGCCGCCGATCCGCAGCACGTCCCACGCATACGGCACGGCGAACAGCGCGGCGGTCAGCCCCGCCGCCGCGCACAGCATGATGACCAGAGACCCGGCCTGGCAGCCCACGAGCGAGATCATCCCCGCCCCCGTCCCCTGCGCCAGCGCGCGGGAGACGAGGTAGAGCATGTTCGGCCCCGGCGTAGCCGCGAGGCCGAGCGACAGGGCAGCGAAGACCAGCAGGGTTTCGACGGCCGGCATAGCTCAGCCGTGCACCGAGAACCCGCCATCCACCGGAATCGCCACCCCGGTGATGAAGGCCGCCGCGTCACTCGCCAGGAACGCCGCCACGCCCTCGAAATCCCCCGGATTGCCCCAGCGCTTGATCGGCGAGCGCCGCAGCACGTCGTCGTTCAGGTTCGCCATGTCCTGCCGCGCCTTGCGCGTGAGGTCGGTGTCGATCCAGCCCGGCAGGATCACGTTCACCGTGATGCCGTCCGCCGCCCACGCGACAGCCATCGACTTCGTCATCTGCACCACGCCGCCCTTCGATGCCCCATACGCCGCATGGAAGGGCAGCCCGAAGATCGACAGCATCGACCCGTTGTTGATGACGCGCCCGACGCCGCCCTGCTTCAGGAAGGGATAGGCCGCCTGCGCAGCGATCATCCCCGACGTCAGGTTGGTGGACAGCACGGTGTGCCAGTCCTCCATGCGCGTGAGTTCCGGCCGGTTGCGGATATTCGTCCCGGCATTGTTCACCAGGATATCCAGCCGCCCGAGACGCTCAGCCGTCGTCGCGACCATGGCGCGGATCGACGCCTCGTCCGTGACATCCACCTCGATGCTGTCGGCGCGCGCGCCGAGCGCCGTCAGCTCCGCCACCGCCGCCGCGTTCTTCGCCGCGTTGCGCCCGGCCACCATCACGCTGGCGCCGGCCTTGGCTAGCCCGCGCGCGAAGCCCAGGCCGATGCCGCCATTCCCGCCGGTCACAAGTGCTGCGCGCCCCGAAAGATCGAACATGACTTTCCCCCTCGATGGACCTGCCGCGTCAGGCGGCGGCCTTGTGCGCCTCGATCATCGCGACGAAGCGGTCGAACAGGTAGTGGCTGTCGGACGGGCCGGGGCTCGCCTCCGGATGGTACTGCACGGAAAACGCCGGACGGTCGGTCGCCGCGATGCCTTCATTCGTGCCGTCGAACAGCGAGACATGCGTGACCTTCGCATTCGCGGGCAGCGTCTTCGGGTCGACCGCGAAGCCGTGGTTCTGCGAGGTGATCTCGACCTTCCCGGTCTCCAGGTCCTTCACCGGCTGGTTCGCGCCGCGATGCCCGCGCGCCAGCTTGTAGGTCTTGGCCCCCAGCGCCAGCGACAGCAGCTGGTGGCCCAGGCAGATCCCGAACACCGGCAGCTTCGTCTCCAGCACGCCCTGGATCGCCGGGATGGCATAGACGCCGGTCGCCGCCGGGTCGCCCGGGCCGTTCGACAGGAACACGCCATCGGGCTTGTGGCGCAGGATGTCCTCGGCGGTTGCCGTGGCGGGCACCACCACCACCTCGCAGCCGGACGAGGCCAGGCAGCGCAGGATGTTGCGCTTCGCGCCGTAATCCACCGCGACCACCTTGTGCTTCGGCGCCGACTGCCGACCGAAGCCGTCCGGCCAGGCCCATTCGGTCTCGTCCCAGGAGAAGGACTGCCGGGTGGTGACCTCCTTCGCCAGGTCCATGCCTTCCAGGCCCGGCCAGCCGGCGGCCTGGGCCTTCAGCGCGGGAATGTCGAAGCGGCCATCGGCGCGGTGGCAGATGACGCCATTCGGCGCGCCGGCGTCACGGATGCGCGCGGTCAGCGCCCGCGTGTCGATCCCTGCCAGGCCCGGGATACCGTGCGACACCAGCCAGTCATGCAGGTGCTTCGTGGAGCGGTAGTTCGCCGGTTCCGTCACGTCCTGCTTGACGATCAGCCCGCGCGCGGCGGGGGTGACGGTCTCGATATCCTCGATGTTGGTGCCGACATTGCCGATATGCGGGAAGGTGAAGGTGATGACCTGCCCGGCATAGGACGGGTCGGTCAGCGTCTCCTGGTAGCCCGTCATGCCGGTGTTGAAGCAGATCTCGCCGACCGAGGCGGTCTCGGCGCCGAAGCCGCGGCCCCAGAAGACCGTCCCATCGGCCAGCACCAGGCAGCCGGTGGCGCCGTCGGGGGGGGTGTCGGGGCTGGCCATGGAAGGCTCCGTCCTGGGGGTTTCGGCGGGCGTGCCGGGAAGGTCGGCCAGCGTCAGGCCGGTCGCGGCCAGCACGGCGGGCCAGTGCTTGGCCGGGATGGCGCGGGCCTGGCGCCACTTGCGGATGGCCTCGGTGCCCACCCCGCAACGGGTGGCGGCGGCCTCGGGCCCGCCCAGCAGGGCGATGATCTCTTCCACGGTGCGCATGCGCAGGGTTATGCCGGGAAGTGATTTCCCACCGCAAGCAGAATCCAGTGAGTGGGAAGTTTCCTCCCAGGCGGTCGCCGCGCTATATCCCCGCCGAACCGACCGAGGACACACGCCATGGACCTGCGCGCCCGCTTCACCGACGAACTCAAGACCGCGATGCGGGCCGGCGAGGCCGCGCGCGTCTCCACCCTGCGCATGATCACGGCCAAGCTGAAGGACACCGACATCGCCGCCCGTCCCGGCCCGCCGGTCGATGATGCCGGCATCGTCGCCATGCTGCGCGGCATGGCCAAGTCCCGCGCGGAATCGGTGGCCATGTACCGCCAGGGCGGGCGCGAGGAACTGGCCGCCAAGGAGGAAGCCGAGATCGCCGTGATCGAAGCCTTCCTGCCGCAGCAGATGGACGATGCCGCCATGGCCGCCGCGGTGGATGCCGCATTGGCCGAAACCGGTGCGACGTCCATCAAGGACATGGGCAAGGTGATGGCAGCGTTGCGCGGTAAGCACGCCGCGACGCTCGACATGGCCAAGGCCGGGCCGCTGGTGAAGGCGCGCCTCGGCGGCTGAAGTCGCCATGGGCCGCCGCCGCCGTCCGCACCGCCCGGGCCGGCCCCGCCGACGCCGGGAGGTCCCGCCCCCGCCGGCGCCGCGGCCGCGCTGGGGCGTGGCGGCGCTCAGCTTCGGCCTGGCGTGCCTGATCGGCGCGCTGATCGTGACCCAGATGCGTGACCGCCACGCCCTGTCCAGCCGCGGCCTGCGGATCGAGGCGGTGCTGGAGCGGCTCGACCACCAGGACCACCGCCACGGCTGGTTCGAACAGCGGCGCACCTACTACCCGGTCTTTGCCTTCACCAGCGCGCAGGGCCACGCGATCGAGGCGCAGGGCCGCCAGCCGGTCTATCCGCCGCTGCCGGTGGCCGGCCAGCGGATCCAGGTGGTCTATGACCCGGAGAACCCGACCCTCGTGCAGTCCGCCGCGGCTGTCGATGCGGCGTCGGACTGGGAGGTCTGGGTCTTGGCGCCCGTCGCGGTGCTCTCGCTGCTGCTCGGCGTCGTGGCCATCCTATGGCCCGGGCGCCTGCGGCGGCCGTGAGCGCCCGCCGCCCCGGTCAGTTCGGCATCTCGAGGTCTTCGGACAGCACCACGATCTGCACGGCGTAGGAGACTTCGCCATCCTCGGCGTCGCGATGGATCGTGCCGATGAACTCGTCGCCGACCTTGAGCTCGGTCGAGCCACCCTTGCGCTCGGGCGCGGTCACGGCGATGCGGTTGTTGCCGAACAGGCGGCGGAGATGCGCCTGCACGGCGGCGCGTTCGGCCGGGGTCATGGTGCGATACCTCGTGGTCGGGAAGGCCGGCTGGATAGCCGTGCGGGCGGCCGGGCGCAAATCCGGCTCGCACGCGCCCTCGCTCGGGGGTAAATGGCCGACCCGCCCATGGCCCTCCCGCCCGCCTTCCTCGACGAGCTGCGCGCCCGCACCCCGCTGCCGGGCCTGATCGGCCGCAAGACTCGGCTGTTGAAATCGGGGCGCAACTGGAAGGGCTGCTGCCCCTTCCACGGCGAAAAGACGCCATCCTTCTATGTGTATGACGACCATTTCCATTGCTTCGGCTGCGGCGCACACGGCGATGCCATCACCTTCGTCATGCGCGCCGAGGGTGCCGCCTTCCCCGAGGCGGTGGAGCGCCTGGCCGCCGAGGCCGGCCTCGATGTGCCCAAGCCCAGCCCGCAGGAGGCCGCTCGCGAACGCCGCGCCCGCGACCTGCACGCGGTCATGGCCGCAGCGGCCGAAGCCTATCACCGCCGCCTGTTCCTGCCCGAGGGCCGCCCCGCGCTCGACTACCTGCTTCGGCGCGGGCTGACCGAGGCGACCATCCGCGCCTTCATGCTCGGCTGGGCGCCGTCCGGGCGCGGCGCGATCGCTGCCGACCTGCGGCCCGAGGACATCTCCGAGGAGCAGATGCTGGAAGCCGGCCTGCTGCGCGCGGGCGAGGCCGGCGACCCACCGCGGGACTTCTTCTATGCGCGGGTGATGTTCCCGATCCGCGACCGCCGTGGGCGCGTGATTGCCTTCGGCGGCCGCATCCTGGGCGATGGCCAGCCGAAATACGTGAACAGCCCGGAGACCCCGCTGTTCCGCAAGCGCATGAGCCTGTACGGACTCGACCTGGCGCGGGAGGGCGCCTTCCGCGGCGCCCCGGTGGTGGCGGTCGAGGGCTACATGGACGTGATCGCGCTGCACCAGGCCGGGTTCACAGGGACGGTCGCGCCGCTCGGCACCGCGCTCACGCCCGAACAGCTCGAGGAATTGTGGCGCCTCAACCCAGAACCCGTGCTGTGCTTCGATGGCGACGCCGCGGGCGCGCGCGCCGCCGCCCGTGCGGCCGAGACCGCCCTGCCGCTGATCACCACCGAGCGCACGCTGCGCTTCGCGACCCTGCCCGCCGGCGAGGACCCCGATACGCTGACCGCCCGCGGCGGGCGCGCCGCCTTCCAGTCTGTGCTGGACGCCGCCCAGCCGATGGCCGAGGCGCTCTACGGCCTGGTCGCCGAAGGCCGGCCCGCCGCGACCCCCGAGCAGCGCGCGGCCCTGCGCAACCGCCTGGCCGGGGCGGCCGGGGCCATCCCGGACAAGGCGCTGGCGGCAGAATATCGGCGGGTGTTGCTCGATCGCTTCTTTGCCGCCTCGCGCCCGGCGGCGAAGGGCGGCCGTCCGGCGCCGCGCCGCGCTGCGCGCCCGGCCATCACCGCGGGCCCCGTGCTGGCCGAACGGGCCCGGATGCTGCTCGCGATCCTGCTGCGCCACCCCTGGCTGCTGGCGCAGGCCGAGGAGGCCGTCGGCCTGCTCGACCTGCCCGATGGCCCCCCCGCGCAGCTTCGGGCCGCGATTCTCGCATGGCATGGGGGGACCGAACGGGTTGACTCCGAGGGGTTGATCGCCCACCTCGCACAAACCGGTCTTGAAGATGCCGCGGCCTGGGCGCTTTCGCCCGCCGGCCTTCCCGCCGCGGCACGGCCGGAGGCCCTGCCCGGGGAGGTCGACGAAGGCTTCTGGCACTTCTTTGCCCGGCTTGGCGGAGAGTCGGGGTTGCGCGAACAGCAGCAGGAAGCGCTGACGGCCTTGATCGAGACCAACGACCCGGCCGCCGAACTGCGCCTCAAGCGGCTGTCCGAACAGCTCGAGGCGGTCCGCCGCGGCGACGAGGCGGCGGGCACGGCGGGTGACGCCGCATAGGGTAGGGGCTTTTTTATCTCGGGCTTCCGGTTCCGCCGGCGGCCCCGACGCGTTGACGGAGCGGGATGCGCATGGCGAGCAAGGCGGCGGCAGGGACCGAGACGACCGAGACGCGGGACGAGCAGGTCGAAGGACTGCTGCTCGATACCCAGTCGGCGGCCGTGAAGAAGCTGATCGCCCGGGGCAAGGAGCGCGGCTACGTGACCTATGACGAGATGAACGCCGCCCTGCCGCCCGAGCAGGTGTCCTCCGAGACCATCGAGGACACCCTGGCCACGCTGAGCGAGGCCGGCGTCAACGTGGTCGAGGCCGAGGAGACCGAGGACGGCGACGCCGCCCCCGCCAAGCCCGCCGAGAAGAAGGATGGCGAGGACGAGGAGGAGTCCGGCGGCAACGTCGACGAGGAATCCCTCGGCCGCACCGACGACCCGGTGCGCATGTACCTGCGCGAGATGGGCTCGGTCGAACTTCTGAGCCGCGAAGGCGAGATCGCCATCGCCAAGCGCATCGAGGCCGGGCGCGACATGATGATCGGGGGGCTGTGCGAGAGCCCCCTGACCTTCCAGGCCATCCTGCGCTGGCACGAGGCGGTGAAGGCCACGCCGCCGCGCATGCTGTTGCGCGATGTGATCGACCTGGAAGCCACGCAATCCGCCGGCACGCCCGACGGCACGCCTGCCCCGGCCGCCGAGGAGGAATTCGAAGAAGGCGAGGAAGGCGAGGGCATGGGCCTGTCGCTCTCGGCTCTCGAGGAAAAGCTGAAGCCCGAGGTGCTGGCCACCTTCGGCGAGATCGAAAGCCTTTATGGCAAGCTGGCCAAGCTCTCGAACAAGCGCATGGAGGCCTATACCTCCGGCGAGGAACTGGCCGGGCGCGGCGAGAAGACCTACGAGAAGTCGCGCCGCGAGCTGATCTCGTTGGTCGAGAAGGTCCACCTTCATAACAACCGGATCGAGGAGCTGGTCGACCAGCTCAAGGGCCTCAACCGCAAGCTGACAGTCCTCGAAGGCCAGGTGCTGCGCCTGGCCGAGGCGCAGAAGGTCAAGCGCGAGGACTTCCTGCAGCATTGGCGCGGCAGCGAGCTCGACCCCGCCTGGCTGGAGCGCGTGGGCGCGCTGCCCGGCAAGGGCTGGAAGGCCTTCGTCGCGAAGTCCTCCACCGAGGTCGAGGCGATCCGCGCCCGCATCGCGGAAGTCGCGAACCTGACCGGCATGCCGGTGGCCGAATACAAGCGCGTCTATGCCACCGTGTCGCGCGGCGAGCGCGACATGACGCAGGCCAAGAAGGAGATGATCGAGGCGAACCTGCGCCTGGTGATCTCCATCGCCAAGAAATACACCAATCGCGGCCTGCAGTTCCTCGACCTGATCCAGGAAGGCAACATCGGCCTGATGAAGGCGGTCGATAAGTTCGAATACCGCCGCGGCTACAAGTTCTCGACCTACGCGACCTGGTGGATTCGCCAGGCGATCACGCGCTCCATCGCCGACCAGGCGCGCACCATCCGCATCCCGGTCCATATGATCGAGACGATCAACAAGCTGGTGCGCACCAGCCGCCAGATGCTGCATGAGATCGGCCGCGAGCCACAGCCCGAGGAACTGGCCGAGAAGCTCGGTATGCCTCTGGAGAAGGTGCGCAAGGTGCTGAAGATCGCCAAGGAGCCGATCAGCCTCGAAACGCCGATCGGCGACGAGGAAGACAGCCACCTCGGCGACTTCATCGAGGACAAGGCAGCGATCATCCCGCTCGATGCCGCGATCCAGTCGAACCTGCGCGAGGCCACCACCCGCGTGCTGGCCAGCCTGACGCCCCGCGAGGAGCGCGTGCTGCGCATGCGCTTCGGCATTGGCATGAACACTGACCACACGCTGGAAGAAGTTGGCCAGCAGTTCAACGTGACGCGCGAACGCATCCGCCAGATCGAGGCGAAGGCACTGCGCAAGCTGAAGCACCCGTCGCGGTCGCGAAAGCTGCGGTCGTTCCTCGACAACTGATCCGCGCGCGCGGCTTGACCGGCGCCGCGCCGTGCCGCGACAGTCACGGCACGGGGAGAGGGACGCGGCCATGGCGGCGACGCTTTCGGATGGCATCGAGGAGGTGGCGGTCGACGTCACCTTCCTGCGCATGGAGGCACCGCCGACCGACCCTCCGCGCCCCTTGCCGCACGGGCTGCGCGTGGATCATGCGGCGCGCTGTTCGGTGCCCTTCTACCGCTACCTGTACGACACGGTGGGCGAGCCCTGGCTTTGGTGGATGCGGCGCACCGCGTCCGATGCCGACCTCGCGGCGCTGCTCGCGATGCCGGCCATCTCGGTCCATGTGCTGGTCCGGGATGGTGAACCAGCCGGCTTCTACGAACTGGACCGGCGCGCGACTCATGTCGTGAACCTGGCCTATTTCGGCCTGATGCCCTGGGCGATCGGCGGCGGGATCGGCCGCGCCTTCCTGCGCCACGCGATCGACACGGCCTGGGCCGCGGGGCGCGCGGCCGTCACTGTGAACACCTGCACGGCGGACCACCCGCGCGCTCTGCCGGCCTATGTCGCGGCCGGCTTCCAGCGCCTGCGCACGGTGCGCGAGACCTGGCCGGTGCCGCGGCGGCTCGGCCTCAAGGTGCCCGCACACCTGGCGCGCGGCTGACCCACGCCCTGTTCCCGCGGGAACAGGCGGTGCAGCCGGCACGCGTCATCCTGCCTGCCAGGCCGCACCCCGCGGCAACAGGCAAAGGATGCAGCCATGTTCCGCATACCGATCTTCGGCAATGACGCGGCCAATTCACTGTCCTTCGGCAGCAATGCCGACTTCGCCTTCCATGTCATGGCCGGCGGCGGCAATGACTATGTTCGCGGCGGAGACCTCGACGATCTCCTCGAGGGCGGCTCCGGCGACGACGACCTGCGCGGCGGTGGCGGCCACGACATCCTGCGCGGCGGCACCGGCGACGACGACCTGTTGGGCGGCGAGGGCAACGACGTGCTCCACGGCGGCGACGGCCGCGACATGCTGGCGGGGGATGGCGGCAATGACGCGCTGCACGGCGGTTCGGGCAACGACGACCTGCGCAGCAGCGAGGGCAACGATGCCCTGTTCGGCGACGCAGGCAATGATTGGCTGCGCGGCGAGGCGGATCACGACCAGCTGTGGGGCGGCAGCGGCGCCGACACCCTGATCGGCGGCGCAGGGCAGGACACGCTGACCGGCGGCAGCGGCGCGGACAGCTTCACATTCTGGCGCGAGACCGACAGCCAGATGCAGGCGCGCGACGTCATCCGCGACTTCGAACAGGGGATCGACCGCATCGACCTGTCGCTGATCGACGCGCGCGACAGCGGCGGCGGCTTCAGCGATTTCGACGATGCCTTCACCTTCCGCGGCGACCGCCAGTTCACCGGCACCGCGGGGGAGCTGCGCTACGACATCTACGTGGTGGGCGGCGGCGAATCCGTCACCATCCTGCGCGCCGACACCAATGGCGACCGCACCGCGGATCTCGAGGTGCGGATCGAGGGTGCCTTCCTGCTCAACGTCGCCGACTTCGTGCTCTGACGGCACCGGGGCCGACGCGCCATGGCCGCGCTCCAGGCTGAGCCCGGCGCCTGCCCGGCCGGGGAGCGGGTGCAGGGCGCCCCCCCGGGCGCACGACGGCGCATGGCGTCGCGCCGGCCGGCTGGGCAGAATGGCGCCCCGTGACCGAGATCGACCCCCGCCGGCTGCTTGACCGCCTGCCCATCCTGGAGGGCGTGCCGCCCGCGGCGCGCGACCTGCTGGCCGCCGCGGCGCGCCAGGTGCGCCACGACGCGGGCGCCACCATCTTCCGCCGCGGCGACCCCGGAGAGGGCATGCTCGTGGTGCTCGATGGCCTGGTACGGCTGCACCTCGCCTCCGCCGCCGGGCGCGAGCTGACGCTGGGGCTCGCCGGGCCGGGCGAGCCGGTCGGCGAGATCGCGCTCATCGACGGCGGGCCGCGCAGCGCGGACGCCACCGCGCTCACGCCAGTCCGTGCCCTGATGTTCCGCCATGCCGACGCCGCAGCGATCATCGCCACCGACGCGACGGTGGCCGGCGCGCTGCTGCGCACCCTGGCCGGCCGGCTGCGCCGCACCACCGACCAGACGGAATCGGTCGGGCTGCGCACGCTGCAGGCGCGGCTGGCCACGGCGCTGCTGCAACTGTCCAAGGCAGATCCGTCCGGCCTGGTGCGCCTGCCGCAGGGGCAGATCGCCGCGCTGGTCGCCGCGACGCGCCCCAAGGTGAATGCCGTGCTGGCGGATTTCCGCGCCCGCGGCCTGGTGGAACCTGCCCGCGCCGGCCTGCGCCTGCTGGACCCAGAGGCCCTGCGCGCGCTGGGCGAGGCATGAAGCGACGGCCGCCCCACGCGCCCCCCGGCGCGGGCGCGACGGCATGAAGGCCGGCGCGATCGCCGCCGGGCTGTTGGTGGTCGCGACTCTGCTGGCGCCGCGCATTGCCGAACGCGCGCGCGATGCGGCGACCGACCTGCTGGTCCAGGCCGTGCCGCGCCCGCCCGATCGCACCACACCGGTGGTGATCGTCGCGATCGATGCGGCTGCGCTCGCGGCCCATGGTCCCTGGCCCTGGCCGCGGGCGACGCTGGCGCGGCTGCTGGCGGCCGCGGCGGTGGCGCGCCCAGCCGCGATCGCTCTCGATGTCG
Source organism: Roseomonas fluvialis (assembly GCF_022846615.1). NCBI lineage: Bacteria > Pseudomonadati > Pseudomonadota > Alphaproteobacteria > Acetobacterales > Roseomonadaceae > Roseomonas > Roseomonas fluvialis. The sequence continues at coordinate 60,976 of NZ_AP025637.1, read as the reverse complement.
CGCTGCCGGACCCCGCGCCGGGCGATGCCGCGCTGGCGGCGGCACTCGCCTCGGCGCCCGCGGTGCAGGCCGTGCTGGCGGGCACCGGCCCGCCGCCCCCCGGGCCGGGCATGGTGGTGCTGGGGGCGCCGGACCTCTCGGCGCTCCAGATGCTGCCCGGCATATCGGCGCCCGCCGTGGGCGGGGCGCCGGTCGGCTTCGCCGGGCTGCCCGGGGCGGTGGTGCGCGTGGCGCCCATGCTGGTGCGTGCCGGGCCGGATGCGCTGCTGCCGGGCCTCGCGGTCGCGGCGCTGGCCCGTGCGCTGGAGGCGCCGGCGTTGATCCTGCGCGAGGGGCTGCTGCAGCTGGGCGACGCGGGCATCGCCCTGCCGCCCGATGCCCTGCTGAGGCTGCATCCGGCTGCCGCGTCGGTGCCGCAGGTCCCGGCCGCGGCGGTGCTGGCGGGCGCGCCGGCGGTCGAGGTGCTGCGCGGGCGGATCGTGGTGGTCGGCGTGACGGCGCCCGGGGCGGCGGTACTGCGGCCCTCGGTGCTCGGGCCCTTCACGCCCTCGGTGGTGATCCAGGCAGAGGCGGCGGCGCAGCTAGCGACAGGCTGGGTGCCGCTGCGCGCGCCCGGCGGCGCCCTGGCCGGCGCACTGGCAGCACTGCTTCTGGGTCTGGCGGCGGCGGCGCTGGTGCGCTGGCGGACGGCGGCGGGGCTGGTGGGCGCGGCGCTGGTCGCGCTCGGCTGGGTCGGCCTGGCCGCGGCGGCGCTGCGCCTTGGGCCGCTGCTCCTGGACCCGCTGGTGCCGGCGGCCGCCGCGCTGCTGGCGGGCCTGACCGAGGCCGCCGCCGCCGCGCTGCGATTGGCGCGGGAGAAGGCACGGCTGGCCGCCCGCTTCGCGCATCGCCTGCCGACCGGCGTGGTGGAACGGCTGCTTGCGATGCCCGAGGCCGAGCGGCTGCAGCCCGAACGCCGCCGCGTCGCGGTGGTGATGACCGACCTCGCGGGCTTCTCCGCCATGGTGCGCACGGGCGAACCCCAGGCGGTGGTCGCGGCGCTGAACGACTACCTGCGCGGGGTCGAGCAGGCCTTGCTTGCGCAGGGTGCCACGCTGGAGCGGCTGATCGGCGACAGCGTGCTGGGCGTGTTCGGCGCGCCGGTCGCGATGGAGGATGTGGGCCAGCGCGCGCTGGCCGCCGCGCGCGCCATCGATGCCTTCGCGGAGGATTTCCGCCGCCAGCCCGAGGCGGTTGCGCTGGGCTTCGGCGAGACGCGTATCGGTGTCGCGGCCGGCGAGGTGCTGGTGGGCGAGATGGGCGGCGCGCGCCTCACCTGGACGGTCTGCGGGGATGCCGCGAACATCGCGGCGCGGCTGCAGGAACTCGGCAAGACGGTCGGGCAGCGCGTGCTGGTGGCAGGCATCGAGGATGCGTCGCTGCCGCCGCCCTTGGGCGTGTTCGCGCTGCGCGGGGTGGGCGATGTGGAGGTCAGGCCGCTCGACCCCGCGGGACAAGGATCCGTGTGACGCGGCGCGCCCCCACGCCCCCTGATTCAGGCGGTGTCGCCGCTTGCGCGATACCAGGCGGCGATCTCGGTGCCCTGCAGGAAGGCCACGCGGGGATCGCCGGCGAGGTCGTCGAACAGGGCCTCGAGCGCCGCGATCCGGTGCGGCACGCCCGTGATGTAGGGGTGGATGGCGATGCACATGATCTTCACGCCCGCATCGCCCTCGGCTTCCTGCAGCAGGCGGGCCGCAGACAGGCGCGCGCGGCGCGGCAATTCGGTCTCGTCATGGTGCTGGATCATCACCACGGGGATGTCGTTGAGCTCGACGGAATAGGGCAGCGCGAGCATCTCGCCATGCGTGGTAGCGATGCGCGCGGGCAGGTCGTCCACCACGAAGTCGCCGGTCCACGTGATGCCGTGTTCGGCGAGCAGGTCGGGGGTTTCCGGCGTCTCGGTCAGGCCCGGGCCAAGCCAGCCTTCGCAGGGCCTGCCGGTGAAGTCCGCGATCGCCTGCGTGGTCCGCGCGATCATGCCGCGCTGGTCCTCGATGCGGTGCGTCGGCACCTGGAACCAGCCATGGCCCATGAAGTCCCAGCCGGCATCGCGCGCGGCGGCGGCAACGCGCGGGTAGTGGGTGATGACGCTGCCGTTGATCGACAGGGTGGGCCGGATGGAATGGCGCGCGAACAGCGCGTGGAAGCGCCAGAAGCCCACGCGCATCCCGTATTCGTGCCAGGCCCAGTTCGGCACGTCGGGCAGCAGCGCCGCACCGGTGGGCGGGCTGAGCACCTGGCGCGGCATGGGGTTCTCGATCAGCCAGGTCTCGACATTCACGACCGGCCAGACGATCAGGCGTGCGCCACCCGGCCCCGCGTGGCGTGGGCGGTCTGAGGGCGCGGTGTAGCGCAGGCGGTCGCGCGGCTGCATGGTCATCGGCGCGCGATGACGGCGACGGGGCCGCCGCCATCGGGGCCCTGGTGCTCGGCGCCGCCGGAGATGAACAGGTCGGTGCACCCGGTGGCTGCTGCGGCCACGCCGCCGACCAGCGCGCGGGCGTGGCGCGTCGCGTTGATGTCACTGTCGTCGTTCATGATGTGCCTGTTGCCGCGGATGCGGCCGGTGCTGGAGGGTTCGGCCTTCGCGAGCAGTGCCACCAGACGCGCAGCCTGGTCTGGGGCGAGTTGCCCGCCGCCGGGATCGAGGCCCGCGCCGCGCAGCGCGGCATGGATGGCGGGCAGGTCGATGCCGTCCTGCATCACCGCATGGGCGATGCGCAGGTCGCCGGCCCAGGCGTGGGAATTGCCGAACACGACGACCTCGTTGCGGGTCAGTTCGACGCCGGCGGAGCAGGACGCCACGCCCGAATACAGCGACGTGTCGGCGCCGATGGCGTCGTCGGTCACGCCGGCAACCTCACCGAGGGCCACCGCGACGCCGAGTGCGCTGGCGCCGCGCGACAGGCCCATCGAAGCGTAGGTATCCGTCGTCGCAACCGGCGCGCGCGCCTGCGCGATGCGTTCGCTGGTCAGCAGCGGGCACTTCACCTGCACGTAGTGGACATCGTCGATCGCAGCATCGTCGATGGCCGCGCGCACCGCGGTGGCGGTCGCTTCCACCTGCGCCCTGCGGCCGATCTCCTCCGGCGCGAAGTCGCGCGTGAAGGCGGTGCCGATGGCAAGCGCGCCGGTCGGCGGGACCTGCGTCTCGCTGACCGACACCACGATGAAGTGTGGCGACAGGCCGCCCTCCGTGCCGCCCGACATGACCATGGCGACGCGCGCGGCAACTTCGTCCACCGTGCTGCCCAGCCGCGTCGCGAGCATCACGCACAGCGCTTGCACGGCATAAGCGCGGGTAAAGTCGTTGACGCAGCCATTGCCCTCGGTCTTGCCGAGGATGGCGACGATGCTGCGCGGGTCGAGCCCTGTATCCAGCAGCGCCGCGACGGCCGCGACATCGCCCGGGTGGCGCATCGCCACCCGCTGCACGGATGCGATTCGGGTCATGCCGCCTTGCGCGCGTGGTGGCTGTGCAGCCGGGCCGAGAGGTCGCGCCGCACCTCGTTGAACTCCGGCGAGGCGACGTCGCGCGGCCGCGGCAGGGTGATCATGTGTTCGCTCGCGATGCGCCCGGGGCCGGGTTCCATCACCACCACGCGGTCAGCCAGGAAGATCGCTTCCTCGATAGAATGCGTGACGAACAGGACGGTCAGCTTGGTGCGTTCCCAGATGTCGAGCAGCTCGTCCTGCAGGCGTTCGCGAGTCATGGCATCGAGCGCGCCGAAGGGTTCGTCCATCAGCACCATATCGGCTTCGTTCGCCAGCACGCGGGCGATCGCCACACGCTGCTTCATCCCGCCCGAGAGCTGGTGCGGATAGGCATCGGCGAAACGCGTGAGGCCCACCATGGTGACGAAGCGTTCGACCGTGTCGCGCACCTCGGCCTTGGGCAGCCCGCGCGACGACGGCCCGAAGCCGATGTTCTGGCGCACCGTCAGCCAGGGGAACAGCCCGTAGTCCTGGAACACCATGCCGCGGTCCGGGGCCGGGCCGCCGACCGGCTTGTCCCACATCAGCGCAGTGCCGGATGTGGGTGGTTCGAACCCCGCCACGATGCGCAGCAGCGTCGATTTCCCGCAGCCCGAAGCGCCGATCAGGCAGACGAATTCGCCCTTCTTCACGACAAGGTTGGCGTCGCGCAGCGCCTCGATCTTCTGGCCGTTGAGCTCGTAGATCTTGCCCACGCCGCGGACATCGAGGATGGGCAGTTCAGCCATGGTGGGATGGGCTCCAGCGCAGCAGGCGGTTCATCACCATCACCACCACGCGGTCCGACAGGAACCCCGCGATGCCGATCACGATCATGCCGCAGATGACCAGTTCCGTGCGCGACAGCGTCCGCCCATCCATGATGACGGCGCCCAGACCCTGCGGCACGCCGGTCATCTCGCCGACCACGATCACGAACCAGGCGAGGCCGAGGCCGAGCCGCAGGCCGGTGAAGATCGACGGCAAGGCGGCCGGCAGAACCACCTTGGTGAACTGGGCGGAGGGCGAGCAGCCGAGCATCGACGCCGCCTCGAACAGTCGCTTCTCCACGCTGCGCACACCGAACACGGTGTTCAGCAGGATGGGGTAGAAGGCGCCGAGGAACACGAGGAAAAAGGCCGATCGCGGCCCAAGGCCGAACAGGATCATCGACAGCGGCAACCAGGCGGTGACCGGGATCGGCCGCATCAATTGCAGGAAGGGGTCGAGCAGCGCGCGGATGGTGTCGTTTCGCCCGATCAGGATACCGAGCGGCACCGCCACGATCGCCGCCAACGCGAAGCCGCCATAGACCCGCGACATCGAGGCCAGCAGGTGGATGTGCATGGTCGCCGAGAAGGCATCGTCCCAGATGCCGCCCCAGACGAAGTCCACCATGTATTCGGCGACCTCGGCCGGCGACGGGATAAGGCGCGTCATCCCCGCCTGCACCGCGAAGTGCCAGACCGCCAGCAGCAGCAGCGGTACGATCCAGGCCAGCACCGTGCCGCGCACGCGCTGCCACAGGCTCACGGGCACGCGCGTCGCGGCGGGTTCGACCGATTCGGCGGCGGCGCTCATGGCGGCTCCTGGCACAAGGGGGGCGCCGGCGGTGTCATCCGCCGGCGCGGCGCGTCACGACGTCGCGACTTCGTTCGAGAAGCGAGGGTTGAGGAACTTTGCGAAGTCCGGCAGCTGGCGGATCTGCCGCATCTCCAGCATCTGCTGCGCGTAGAGGCGCGCCTGGGTCAGCGTGGTGTCGTCCAGCTTCCAGGCGTACTGGATGTTCTCCGCCGCGAAGGCGTGGTCCACCGCCGCACGCGGTGCGCCCAGGATGCGCACGGTCGCTTCCGCGACTTCCGGCAGGTTCGCCATCATGTGTTCGGTGGCGCGGCGATGGATGCCGAGCATGGTGCGCAGCAGCGCCGGGTCCTGCGCGATCAGCGCCTCGCTGGTCGCGAGGATCATGTTCAACCCGCCCATCGGTGTGCCGTAGGGGTACTCTACGAGTGTCCCGACGCCGGAGGTGATCGACAGGCCCGGGCCCGGTTCGGCGCCGACATAGGCGTCGATGTCGCCGCGGCTCAACATCGCGTGCATCTCACCGAAGGGCACGCGCACGGCGGTGATGTCGCGCACCGTCATGCCCGACTGGCGCAGGCGCTCGAGGATGAAGACCTCCTGCGTCGAACCCGGCCAGATGCCCACGCGCTTGCCGCGCAGCCCAGCGATGTTCGTGATGCCCGACCCGGTCTTCGCCACCACGCCCATGCCGCGGTTCGAGAACGCGCCGATCACCACGACGGGTTCGCCCGCCGCCGCACCGAGCGTACCGGCCGCGATGCCGAAACCGCCGACATCCACGCTGCGCGTCACCACGGCGTTCTTGCCGTCGGTCGGGCTATCGAAGGTGATGATCTCGATGGTCATGCCGGCGGGGGCGAAGCGTTGGTAGAAATGCGGCGGCATGGAATGGATCAGGCGCAGCGACCCGACCTTCACGGTGCGCGCGGCCTGGGCATTGGCGACATGCGGCGCGACCAGCGGCACGGCGGCGGCGGCAAGCAGATGGCGACGGCGGATCATGGGCGTTCTCCTTCAGACAGGGGTGGGTGCGGCGATCGCGGCGAGATAGCCGCGCCAGCCGCCGAAGCGGGTGATGTCCTCGGCACCGACCAGGCCCTCGGGTTCCACCAGGAAGCCCTTGGGGGTGGTGCCGTCGTTCAGCAGCAGCGTGCCGATGCACAGCGGTGCGGGGATGCCGGCGACGAAGCGGCCGAAGCCGTCATCGGGCAGCGACCAAACCTCGGCGGCGATGGACGCGCCTTCGCGCCCCGCCACCCGCAGCAGCCCGGGGCGACGCGGCGGCCCGCCGGCGAGCGCGAAGAAGCGATAGCAGGGCCTTGTGCCGACGGCGCGCAGGAAGGTCCCGCCATGGCCGACCAGCTCGTGATTCAGCGCCAGGCCCGTGAGATGCGCGCCAACGACGGTGATCTCGATCATGCGGCGCGCGCCTTTCCTTGGTCCGCGACACGCGCGGCGAAGACCATGCCCAGCGCGGCGAGCGAGGCGTCCGACCCGCGCGGGCCGATCAGCGTGATGCCGGCGGGCAGCCCGTCCGGCCGCGCCGGCCCCGGCACCGCGAGTGCGGCCAGGTCCAGCAGGTTCACGAAGTTGGTGTAGGTGCCCAGCCGCGCATTCGGCGCGAAGGGATCGGCCACAAGTTCCGCCAGCGTCGGGAAGTTCGGCACCGAGGGCACCGCCAGCACGTCGAAGCGCGCGAAGAAGTCCTCGGCAGCGCGACGGTGTTCGGCCAGGCGGTACATGCCGCGGAAGGCGTCCACTGCGCTGAAGCGGTCGGCAGTGCCGATGATCGCCTGCGTCACGGGATGCAGCGCGCCGGGATGCGCCTTCGCGAAGTCCCCGAAGGCGGCGGCACGCTCGGCTACCCAGGGGCCGTCATACAGGAGCTGCGCGGTGTCGAGCAGCGGCGTGATTGCGGCCTCCTGCGCGGCGGGCAGCAGCGCGCGGGCGGCGGCCCACGCGGCGCGCGCCGCGTCGTCGTCCAGGTGGAGGTCGGCGGGTGCGGGGATGGCGATGCGCACGGGCACCACGCCTGGTTCCACCCAGGCGATGGGGCGGCTGAACGGATCGGCGCGGTCCTCACCGGCCAGCACGCGGAAGCCGGCCCAGGTATCCTCGACCGAGGTCGCGAAGACCGACACGCAATCCAGGCTGCGGCAGGCCGGCACGACGCCGCGCGTGGAGACCGCGCCGAGCGACGGCTTCAGCCCCACGATGCCGTTCAACGCCGCCGGAACGCGCCCCGACCCCGCCGTATCGGTGCCGAGCGACAGCACCACGATGCCGCGGGCCACGGCGACGGCCGAGCCCGATGACGACCCGCCCGGCACTCGGTCGGGTGCCACGGCGTTGCGCGGCACCGGATAGGGCGTGCGCACGCCGACCAGGCCGGTCGCGAACTGATCGAGATTGGCCTTGCCGACCACCAGCGCACCGGCCGCACGGAGCCGACGGACCGCCTCGGCATCCTCGGCCGGGACGTGCGCGAAGGCTGGGCAGGCGGCGGTCATGGACCGCCCGGCCACCGCAATGTTGTCCTTCACCGCCACCGGAAGACCCCAGAGCGGGAAGCGCGCCGGGTCGAAGGGCGGCAGCGCCGCGGCCTCGGCGGCCAGGGCGTCGGGCGCCGTGGTGTCGAGGAAGATGCCCGGATCCGCGGCCGCGTCCAGCCGGCGCAGCGCCTCGGTCACGACGGCGCCGGGCGCGAGACCGCCGGCATAGGCGGCGTGCAGCGCGGCGCGCGTGAAGGGCAGGGCCGCAATGTCCACGGGGACGCTCATGACCCGGCAGTCAGCAAGTCCCGTGCCGGGCCGCGGGGCGCCTGCGCCCGGCCAAGGTGTATACAAGATTGCATACAGTTTGAGCGTCACCGTGCCGTGCTGCCGCCATTGCGGGCGGGCGCCGGGCGCCGACTTTGTTGGCAGCCATCCACGATCGAGGTCGCGGCGCGCGTGTTCGTCGGGCGACCCGGCCGCCGGGATGCACTCGGTTGGACGCGCCGCCGACACATCGGGTCGCACGGCAGCGCGCGGGGAGGACGTCCGGCGACGCGGGCCGCCGTGTCATCCCATCCGCGCCGGCGGGTGGCCGGCCATGAGCCCCCAGGCGCCCTCGGTCGCCGCCAGGTGGCCGCGCACCGCCGCCGCCGCCGCCGCGCCATTGCCTGCCAGGATCGCATCGACGATGGCGCCGTGCTCGGCATGGGAGGCGACAAGCCGGTCCCCGCCGGCCAGCTGCGCGGCGCGGAAGGGCGCCAGGCGCCGCCGCGTGGCGCCCGCGAGCTCAGCCAGGTAGCCATTGCCGGCGCCGGCATAGAGCGCCTCGTGGAAGGCCACGTTGGCGTCGCGGTAGCGGTCGAGCGCATCGGCCGCCACCAGCTCGGCCATCGCGGCATGCCGCGCGGCCAGACGGGCCTTGTCGGCGCGCGACATGGCGCCGGCGCACAGCGTCGCGCAAATCGCCTCGAGCTCGGCCATCGCCTGGAACATCTCGGCCAGGCGCCCGGGCTCGGGCTGCGCCACCACCGCGACGCGGTGAGGGCGATGTTCCACCAGGCCGGTCGCGGCCAGCAGGCGCAGCGCCTCGCGCACCGGCGTACGGGAGACGCCGTGCGCGGCGGCAAGGCGTTCCTCCTCCAGCGCAGCGCCGGGCGCGATGCGCCCTGCGGTGATCTGGTCGGCAAGGCGGGTGGCGAGGGTCTCGGGCAGCGTTGCCGCACGGCTGCGGGACCCGGTTCGCGGGCCGCGGGTGGAAGGCAGGGCCTTGGTCATGGCACCGGCGTTGCACGGGCCGTGCCGACCGACGGCCGTTCTTGAAGCGCCGACCCGGAAGGCCCAGTGTACCGACAACCCCGGAACAAGGTTACCCTGCGTGGAATCATGCCCGTGACCCGGTCCGCGATGGCCGACCCAGCGCCTGCCCCGCTGTCGGCGGCAGCCATGGAGGAACATGCGGCCGCGGCCGCGGCGATGCTGCGGCTGCTCGCCAGCGAGCGACGGCTCGTGGTGCTGTGTACGCTGATCACGGAAGGCGAGTCGCCGGTCGGGCGGCTTGCCGCCCGGGCCGGGCTGTCGCAGCCCGCCATGTCGCAGCACCTGGCGAAGCTGCGCGACGACGGGCTGGTCGCGACGCGGCGCGCGGGCACGACCATCCACTACCGGATCGCCGACCCACGCGTGGCACGGATCATGGCGACGCTCGAACAGGTCTTCTGCCACCCGGAGGACTGAGCGCCCCGCCGCGGTCCGGCGCCGGCACCCCTACCGCTCCCCGGCTGGCCGGACTAGCCTTTCCCGGTCCGGTGCGCCTCGCGCACCCGCGGAAAGAAGCAGGCCCCCCGGCACGACCGGGCGGCCCGGGGAATGGGAAGCAACATGACAGACATCCGATACCTGGCGCCACGCACGCTGGACGAGGCGGTCGGCGCCTTCGCCGCGGCGGCCGGTGCGGCACGCATCCTCGCCGGCGGCACCGACCTGCTGGTGCAGATGCGAAACGGCGTAGCGAAGCCGGGCACGATCATCGACATCAAGAAGATCGCGGAGATGACCTCGATCGAGGAGACCGCCGATGGCGGCTTCCGTATCGGCGCCGCGGTGCCGGCGGTCGCGCTGGCCGAACATGCGCGCTTCGGCAAGGTGTGGCCGGGCGTGCTGGAGGCGATCAACCTGATCGGGTCGAAGCAGGTCCAGGGGCGGGCCTCACCCGGCGGCAACCTGTGCAACGGATCGCCCGCCGGAGACAGCGTGCCGGCCATGATCGCCGCCGGGGCGGTGGTGACGGTGCAGGGGCCCAACGGGCGACGGTCCATGCCGGTGGAAGCGGTGCCGGCGGGGCCGGGGCGCACCAACCTGCAGCCGGGCGAGATCGTGGTGTCCTTCACCCTGCCGCCGCGCCCGGCGGGCTCGGGCGATGCCTACCTGCGCATGATCCCGCGGACAGAGATGGACATTGCGGTGGTGGGCTGCGGCGTCAGCCTGACCATGGCGGGCGGCGTGGTGACCGCCGCACGCGTGGGGCTGGGCGCCGTCGCGCCCACCGTCATGCTGGTGGACACCGCTGCCAAGGCGCTGATCGGGTCGCGGCTGGAGGATGCGGCGCTTGAAGCCGCGGCCGCCGCCTGCCGCGCCGCCTGCAAGCCGATCGACGACAAGCGCGGCACCATCGTCTACCGCACCAAGGTGGCGGGGGTGCTGCTGAAGCGCACGGCGGCGATTGCCGCGCAGCGCGCCGGGGGGAACTGAGACCATGTCGAAACTGCACATCGCCACGTCCATCAACGGCGAGCCGGTCGAATTCCTGGCCGATCCGTCGGCGTCGATGCTGGATGCGCTGCGCGGGCCGCTGGGGCTCACCGGCACCAAGGAAGGCTGCGGCACGGGCGATTGCGGCGCCTGTTCCATCACCGTCGATGGCCGCCTGGTCTGCGCGTGCCTGATGCTGGCGGTGGAATCCGAAGGCCATGAGATCGGCACCATCGAGGGCATGGCGCAGGGCGACCACCTGCACCCGCTGCAGCAGAAGTTCCTGGAGATGGCGGCGCTGCAATGCGGCATCTGCACGCCGGGGATGCTGATGGCCTCGCGCGCGCTGCTCGAGAAGAATCCCGATCCGACCGAGGAGGAGGTGCGCTTCGGCCTGGCCGGAAACCTCTGCCGCTGCACCGGCTACGACAAGATCGTGCGCGCCGTGCTGGAAACCGCTGCCGAGATGAGGGGGGCCGCCTGATGAACGAGATGTCCAACAAGTGGATCGGCAAGAACACGATCCGCCCCGACGGCGCCGACAAGGTGACCGGCCGCGCCGGCTATGCCGCCGACAACACCATGCCCGGCATGGTGTGGGGCAAGGTGCTGCGCAGCCCACACGCCCATGCGCGCATCCGCTCCATCGATACGTCGAAGGCCGAGGCGCTGCCCGGCGTGAAGGCGGTGGTGACGCGCGATGACATCGTCGAATTCCCGCTCGACAAGTCCGTGATGCTCGGCATCCAGGACATGCGCTGGATGTGCCGCAACGTCATGGCGCGGGAGAAGGCGCTGTTCCACGGCCATGCGGTCGCCGCGGTCGCCGCGATCAGCGAGGAAGTGGCGGCGCACGCGTGCTCGCTGATCGAAGTGGACTACGAGGTCCTGCCGCACGTCATCGAGATCGAGGACGCGATCAAGCCGGACGCGCCGATCCTGCATGAATGGAACCAGTTCGAGGGCAAGCCGTCGAACATCGCCGGCACCATGGTGCTCAAGACCGGCGACGTGGAGGCCGGCTTCGCTGAGGCCGACATCGTGGTCGAGCGCACCTTCAAGACGCGCCCGGTCCACCAGGGCTACATCGAGCCGCATGCCTGCACGGTGTCCTACGCCGCGGACGGGCGGGTGACGATCTGGTCGTCGTCCCAGGGGCAGTTCATGGTGCGCGCCATGACGTCGCTGCTGACGGGCATCCCGCAGAGCGACATCCGCGCCATTCCCGCCGAGATCGGCGGCGGCTTCGGCGGCAAGACCATCATCTACCTCGAGCCCGTGGCGGTGATGCTGTCGAAGAAGTCCGGCCGCCCGGTCAAGATGGTGATGACGCGCGAGGAAGTGCAGCGCGCGACCGGCCCCGCGCCGGGGTCGCTGTCTACCGTGAAGATCGGCGCGAAGAAGGACGGCACCATCGTCGCGGCGAAGGGCACCTTCTACCTGCAGGCCGGCGGTCTGCCGGGTTCGCCGTTGCGCGGGCCAGTGGGCTGTTCCTTCGCGCAGTATGCGATCCCGAACATCCTGTCGGTCGGCTTCGACGTGGTGTCGAACCGGTCGAAGGTGGCGGCGTATCGTGCGCCTGGCGCGCCGCTCGGCGCGTTCGCCACCGAGTGCGTGCTGGACGAGATCGCGCAGGCGCTCGGCCTCGATCCGCTGGAGATGCGGCTGAAGAACACCGTGAAGGCCGGCGACAAGGCGATCTACGGCCCGACGTTCGGCGCTATCACCTTCAAGGAGACGGTGGAGTCGATCAAGCACCACCCGCACTACAGCGCGCCGCTGGACAAGAACCCCCGGCCTGGCGTGAAGCGCGGCCGCGGCGTGGCGTCCGGCTTCTGGTACAATGCGGGCGGCGAGAGCTCGGTGCAGGTGAACATCACCGAGGACGGCAACGTGCTGGTCACGACGGGGCACCCCGACGTGGGCGGGTCGCGCGCGTCGATCAGCAATGTGGTGGCGGAACTGCTGGGGGTCGATCATGCGCGGGTCAACGTGATGATCGGCGACACGCAGACCATCGGCTTCTCGAACCTCACGGGTGGCAGCCGCGTGACCTTTGCTTCGGCGCTGGTGGCGACCTCGGCGACCGAGAAGGTGATCGGTGACCTGCGCCAGCGCGCGGCGAAGATCTGGAACATCGATGCCGAGGCGGTGAAGTGGCAGGACGGCATGGCGCTGCCCGCCGGCGACAATGCGGGCAAGTTCCCGCCGCTGTCGCTGAAGGAGCTCGCGGCCAAGGCGAACGAGATGGGCGGGCCGATCGGCACGCAGGTGCAGCTCAACACCACGGGTGCCGATCCCGGCTTCGCCACGCATTGCGTGGATGTCGAGGTGGATGTGGATCTCGGGATCGTGCGGGTGCTGCGCTATACGGCGGCGCAGGATGTCGGGCGTGCGCTGCATCCGGCCTATGTCGAGGGCCAGATCCAAGGCGGCGTGGTGCAGGGCATCGGCTGGGCGCTGTCCGAAGAATACCTGTACGACGCGAAGGGCCGCGTGGATAACGCGGCGTTCCTGGATTACCGCATGCCGGTGTGTTCGGACGTGCCGATGATCGAGCCGGTCATGCTCGAGATTCCGAACCCGAAGCACCCGCAGGGTGTTCGTGGCGTGGGTGAGGCGCCGATCGTGCCGCCCTTGGCCGCGATCGCGAATGCCGTCCACGATGCCTTGGGCGTGCGCTTCTACGAACTGCCCATGTCTCCGCCGAAGGTCTCCGCGCGGCTCGACGCGGCAGGCTGACGGCTCGCGGTCCAGGGGGCCGTGGCCCCCTGGCGGGGGAGTCCGAGGGGGCGGCGCCCCCTCGGTTCACTCCACAGCCGCGGCGTTGCGTGCCGTGACCGGCACCATCAGGTAGCGCACGCCGTTCGCTTCCGCCGGCGGAAACCGCCCCGCGCGGATGTTCACCTGGATCGACGGCAGCAGCAGCGCGGGTGCCGCCAGCGTCGCGTCGCGCTTGGTGCGGAAGGCGACGAATTCGTCCTCGGTCGTGCCGTCCTTCACGTGCGGATTGTGCGCGCGTTGTTCAGCCACGGTGGATTGCCAGGCGAAGTGGTCGCGCCCAGGCGCCTTGTAGTCGTGGCACATCCACAGCCGGGTATGTGGCGGCAGCGCGAGCAGGCGCTTCATCGAGCGATACAGCGTACGGGCATCGCCGCCGGGGAAGTCGGCGCGCGCCGTGCCGTAGTCGTGCATGAACAGCGTGTCGCCGACGAAGACGTCGTCGGGTTCATCCGAGCGCGCCTGCGGCGCGACGATGCGGTACGCGATGCAGGCCGGCGTATGGCCTGGCGTGTGGATCACCTCGACGTCGAGCGAACCGATGGCGAAGTGTTCGCCGTCCCGGAACAGCCGGTCGAAGTCGCCGCCGCCCGGCTTCACGTCCTCGGCGGCGAACACCGGGCGGAAGATCGCCTGTACGTCGCGGATGTGTTCGCCGATGCCGATCGGCGCGCCGGTGCGTGCCTTGATGTAGGGCGCGGCGGTGAGGTGGTCGGCGTGGGCGTGGGTTTCCAGCACCCAGTCGATGGTGATGCCTTCCTGTGCGGCATCGCCCAGCAGGCGGTCCGCGAAGGCGGTGTCGGCAGTGCCGGACCGATTGTCCCAGTCGAGCACCGGGTCGATCACGGCGCCGCGCTTCGTGGCGGGGTCCCAGACCAGATAGGACACGGTGTTGGTCGGCTCGTCGAAGAAGGCGCGGATCATGGCGGGCATGGCGAAACCTCCGGTCTCGGAGCATGCCACACCGAAGGGCGGGCCGCGATGTGGACGGGCGGCGGGCCGCCTCGGGGTGCTGGCGCGACGGGTAGACGGACAGGGTCCGGCGCCACGTGATCACCGCGCTGCGCGACCGGTGCGGTATTGGCGACCGCCGGATCACGCCCGTTCATCCGACGGTTCGCCAGTACGACGGGCTGGATCTCCCCCACCGATGATGCAGCATGCGCGAGCACAGCATTACGTACCGTCCATACGACATTGACCCTCCATTATGGCTGGCGCCGCATATTCGCCCTCACGGCAGCGCAACCGCGCCGGCCCGTATTCGACTTGCTGATGGAGGCCGGCCCGATGTTTCTGCGACACCCTCGCCTTGATGGCGCCGCCCAGCGCGTGGCCGCGCTCGAAGCCCTTGGGGCGCGGGTCATGGTCGCCAATCCGGGGCTGAACATCACCTATGTGAACGCCTCGGCCATGGCGCTGATGCGCGATGCCGAGGCCGAGTTGAAGCGCGAATTGCCCCGCTTCGATGCCGACCGCCTGGTCGGGAGCAATATCGACATCTTCCACAAGACACCGTCGCACCAGCGCCGCATGCTGGAAGCGATGGACAAGCCGCACAGCGCGACCATTACGGTCGGTGCGCGCAAGTTCGACCTGCGGGTCACCCCGCTCGACGACAAGGGCGCGCGGATCGGCTTCGTGGTGGAATGGGCGGATGCGCGCCACCGCCTGCTGAACCTCGACTACGCGGCGCAACTCGCGGCGATCAACCGGTCCCAGGCGGTGATCGAATTCGCCCCCGACGGCACCATCCTGCGCGCCAACGACCATTTCCTCAACGCCATGGGCTACACTGAGACCGAGCTGGTCGGCCGCAACCACCGGGTGTTCGTCGCCGCCGAGGACCAGGCCCACACCTCCTACGCCGAGCTGTGGGACGGGTTGCGCGCGGGCAGGTTCAGCGCGTCCCGCTACCGCCGAATCGCCAAGGATGGCCGCACCGTCTGGATCGAGGGCGCCTACAACCCGATCCTCGACGAGGCCGGGCAGGTGGTGAAGGTGGTGAAGTTCGCGGTCGATGCCTCGGATAAGGTGCAGATGCAGCGCGAATTGCGCGCACAGATCGCCGACATCGAGGCGGCTGTCGGTGTCTCCACCAGTTCCGCGCAGGCGGCAACCGCGGCGGCGGCGGCCACCGCGGCCAATGTCCGTGACGTGGCCAGCAGCAGCGAGGAACTGGCGGGGTCGATCGGCCAGATCGCCGAGACCATGGCCCGCACGCGCGACGCCGCCGAGTCTGGGCTGACCCAGGCGGTGCGGGTTGGCGAGAGCGCCGATGCCCTCGCGCAGGCCGCGCTGGCCATGACCGGCATCGTCGATGTGATCCGCACGATCGCCAGCCAGATCAACCTGCTGGCGCTGAACGCCACGATCGAGGCAGCGCGCGCCGGCGATGCCGGTAAGGGCTTCGCGGTGGTGGCGGGCGAGGTGAAGAACCTCGCGGTCCAGGCCGCCAAGGCGACCGAGCAGATCCGCTCCGAGATCGACGGGCTGCAGCAGACATCCCAGGGCGTCGCCGCGGCGGTGGTGGGCATCCGCGGTGCCATGACCACCGTCACCGACAGTGTCGGCGTGACGGCCGCGGCGGTCGAGGAACAGAACGCCGTCACGCGCGGCATGTCGGCCAATATGTCCAGCGCCTCGACCGCAATGGAGGATGTGAACGCGAGCATCGCCGGCATTGATGCGGCGGTGGCCCGTGTCTCGGACGCCATCGGCCGCACGCGCCAGGTGGCGGAGGCCCTGGCCGTCTGACCCCGGTCAGGCCGGCCGCGGCGCGAACAGGATGACCGCGGCCCCTGCCAGGCACAGCACCGCGCCCGCGGCATCCCAGCGGTCAGGGCGCATCCCCTCCATCCCCCACATCCAGGCCAGCGAGGCCAGGATATAGACGCCGCCATAGGCCGCGAAGGCGCGCCCGGCCGCCGCCGAATCGACCAGCGTCAGCAGCCAGGCGAAACCCGCCAGCAGCAGCGCACCGGGCACCAGCCACCAGGTGCTCGCCCCCAGCCGCAGCACCGCCCAGACGGCGAAGCAGCCGCCGATCTCGGCCGCTGCCGCCGCACCGTAGACGGCCCAGTTCCGCATCGGCGTGGCGCCTGCCTATTCGATCGTCTCGAGCAGTTCGCACAGCGTGGCGCAGCGCGGTGCCAGATCCTGCCACAGGATGTGCTCGAAAGGCGCATGCGCACCCGCGCCGGTACAGCCCAGGCCATCGAGCGTGGGGATGCCCAGCGCCGCAGTGAAGTTGCCGTCCGACCCACCGCCGCGATGCATCTTGGGCAGGTCGTAGCCATGCCGGGCGGCGATGCCGCGGGCCATGTCGTACAGCGCGGTGATGGCGGGCGTCTCGACCATGGGCGGGCGGTTCATCCCGCCGGTCACCGCGATGCGGATGCCGTCCTCCTCGCCCGCCAGGCCCAGGATGATGCGCTCGATACGCTCGCCCTCGGGAATGGAGGTGACGCGGCAGTCGATCTCGCAACCGGCCTCAGGCGGCACGACGTTGGGGCGTGTGCCGCCCCAGATCGGCGCGACATTCGTGGTGGTGCCGCCGGCCAGGTCCGTGAGGGCATGGATCTCCAGGATCTTGCGCGCGAGCGCCACCACGGCGCTGCGCCCATCCTGCCAGTTGCCGCCGGCATGGGCGGAGACGCCGTGCACGGTCATCACGAAGCGCCCCACGCCCTTGCGCGCGGTGACGCAGGCGCCGTTGCCGCCGCCGGCCGGTTCCGGGATCAGCACGGCGCGCGCGCCGGCCGCCGCACGTTCGATCGGCGCGCGCGACGTCGGGCTGCCGACCTCCTCATCCGGCGTGAGCAGCAGGATGATCGGGCGCTTCGTCGGCACCTTCTGGCGCAGGATCTCGCGCACGGAATGGAAGGCGAAGAAGGACCCCGCCTTCATGTCGTAGATGCCTGGGCCATGCGCCTTGGCGCCGTCGACGCGCCAGGGCATGGAGGATGCCAGCGTGCCGTGGTCCCACACCGTATCAAGGTGCCCAGCCACCACCACCGGGGCGCCCTGCCCCGGCGTACGTGCCACCAGCGTATCGCCGAAGCCGTCGGTGCCGGGGATGCGTTCGATGGCGGCGCCGGCCGCACGGAGTTCCGTCTCGGCACGGCCCACCAGGCCGTTCACGGCGGCCGCGTCGGTGGTGGGTGTCTCGTGCTCGACCCACTGGCGCAGTTCGTCCAGCAGGCGTTCGGAGGTGCCGATCTCGGTGCGCGGCATGGCGGTATTCCCTGGTACGGAGGCCCCGGTTCCTGCCAGCCGGGTTTTCCCTTGTCCATCCCGGACGGCCCCGGTAACGACCTTGCTGCAGCGCATCGAGGCTGCAGCGCATCGAGGGACCGCGACCGCCCATGCCCGAACTCTATTTCTTTGAGGATCTGACCGTCGGCCTGACCGCGAAATTCTCCAAGACCATCACCGAGGCCGACATCGTGTTGTTCGCGGCGGTCACCGGCGACACCAACCCGATGCACCTCGATGCCGAATACGCCGCCACCACCATCTTCAAGGAACGCATCGCGCACGGGATGCTGGCGGCGGGGCTGATCACGAAGGTGCTCGGCACGCAATTGCCCGGGCCGGGCACCATCTACATGTCGCAGTCGCTGAAGTTCCGCGCGCCGGTGAAGATCGGCGAGACGGTCACAGCCACCGTCGAGGTGATGGCCCTGCACCCCGAAAAGCACCGCGCCACGCTGCGCACCGTCTGCACCGTGAAGGGCGAGCCCGTGCTGGAAGGCGAGGCCTATGTTTCGGTGCCCTCGCGCGCCAGCCAGGCCCGCGCCGCGGCGGCGGAATAGTATGCGCCGCGTCTGTGTCTTCTGCGGATCGGCCGCCGGTGCGCGCCCGGAATACGCGCAGGAAGCCGAGGCTCTCGGCCGTGCCATCGCCGCGCGGGGTCTGGGCCTGGTGTTCGGCGGCGGGGCGGTCGGCCTGATGGGCATCGTCTCGCGCGCCGCGCTGGCCGCCGGCGCCGAGGTGACGGGCATCATCCCGCATGGCCTGGTGATGCGCGAGGCCGGCAACCGCGACCTGCCGGACCTGCGCGTGGTGGCGTCCATGCACGAGCGCAAGGCGATGATGGCCGAGATGTCGGACGGCTTCGTGGTGCTGCCCGGCGGCTACGGCACGCTCGAGGAAGCGGTCGAGGCGCTGACCTGGCTGCAACTCGGCATCCATCGCAAGGGCGTGGCCTTCGTCGATACGTTGGGCTTCTGGTCGCGCCAGATGGACATGCTGGACCACATGGTCGCGGAAGGCTTCCTGAAGCAGGAGATGCGGCGCATGGCGATGCTGGCGGCCAATGGCGAGAGCGCGCTGGATGCGCTGGCGGCCTTCGCGGCGCCCGACGTGCCACGCTGGCTGATGCCGGGGGAGGCATGATCCTCGAAGGCTGGACCGCCATTCCGGACGCGGCCCGCGGCACCGCCCTCGCCCTCGGCAATCTCGATGGCGTCCACCTCGGCCATGCCGCGGTGCTGCGGGCGGCGCACGCCGCGCGCCCCGACCTGCCGCTCGCCGCCCTCACTTTCGAACCACACCCGCGCGAGCATTTCCGCCCCGACGACCCGCCCTTCCGCCTGACGCTGCTGCCCGCCAAGGCGGCCGCGCTGGCCGCCGCCGGCGCCGCGCATGTCTTTGCGCTCCCCTTCGACGACACGCTTGCCGCCATGTCGGCCGAGGATTTCATCGAGCAGGTGCTGCACCGCGGCCTGGGCGCAAAGCACCTCGCCTGCGGCCCCGACTTCGCCTTCGGCCACCGCCGCGGCGGCGATGTCGCCTTCCTCCAGCGCGAGGCCGAGGCCCGCGGCATGGGCCTGACCATCGTCCCGCCCCTGCACCACGGCAACGAGGCCGTCTCCTCCACCCGCATCCGCCGCCTGCTGCAGGACGGCTACCCCGACCACGCCGCGGAGAAGCTCGGCCGCCCCTGGGAGATCCGCGGCGAGGTGGTGCACGGCGACAAGCTCGGCCGCGTGCTCGGCTGGCCGACCGCGAACATGTGGCTCGGCCGGCACCTCGAACCCGCGCGCGGCGTCTACGCCGTGACGGTTGCGCTGCCCGATGGGCGCGAAGCAAAGGGTGTCGCGAATATTGGCCGTCGCCCCACACTGGGCGGAGACCCGCAGACGCGGCTCGAGACCTTCATCTTCGACTTCGCCGGCGACCTCTACGGGCAGGAGATCGGCGTGCGCCTGGTGCATTTCCTGCGCGCCGACGCGAAATTCGCGGGCCTCGAGGAACTGAAGACCGCGATCGCCGAGGATGAGCGCCAGGCGCGCGCCATGCTCGGCTGAACCACGCGCGGGAGGGTCGCATGAGGCTGCAGGACAAGGTGGTGGTCGTCACCGGCGGCGCCTCGGGCATCGGCCGCGCCATCGCGGTGCTGTTCGCGCGCGAGGGTGCGAAGGTGGTGATCGGCGACGTGACGGAAACGCCGCTCGAAGGCGGCGCGCCGACGCGTGAGGTGATCGCGCAGGCCGGCGGCACGGTCCGCTTCCTCCGCTGCGACGTCGCCGCCTGGGAAGACGTGGACGCGCTGGTGGGCAGCGCGGCGGCGGAGTTCGGCCGGCTGGATGTGATGGTGAACAACGCCGCCATCCGCGGCGACGGCAAGCCGCTGCTCGAGACGACCGAGGCCGACTGGGACCGCGTCATGGCGGTCAATGCGAAGGGCGTATTCTTCGGCTGCAAGCGGGCCGTGCAGCAGTTCCTCACGCAGGCGCCGGTCAACGAGGTGCGTGGGCGGATCGTCAACATCTCCTCCCAGCACGGCATGGTCGCGGCACCTGGCAAGATCGCCTACGGCACCGGCAAGGCGGCGGCCGCCTACATCACGAAGCAGGTCGCGGTGGACTATGCAAAGCAGGGCATCGTCTGCAACGCGGTCGCACCCGGCCGCATCCTGACCGGCAGGCCGGCCGGTGCCGGCACCGACGCCATGGAATACTCCACCATGCGCACGCCGATGCCGCGGCTCGGCCGCCCGATGGACGTGGCGCAGGCCGCGCTGTTCCTCGCGAGCGACGAGGCGACTTACCTTACCGGCCACAACCTGCTCGTCGATGGCGGGTGGATGGCGTTCTGACCGGACGTGGTGCCTCCGCGTGGCGGGTGAAACCTAGCGCAGCACGAAGTCGCGCAGCACCTCCGGCTTGAAGACCAGGCCGTGACCCGGCGTCTCGGGGGCCATGATCATGCCGTCGCTGATGGTCGGCAGGTTGATGAAGACATCGTCCAGCAGCCCCATCTGCTCCGCCCAGATCCCGTTCGGGATCGACGCCAGAAGGTGGACGTTCAGTTCCGGGAACAGGTGCGGTGCGATCGTCACGCCATGGGTGTCGGCGAGTGTCGCGATCTTGCGCAGTTCGGTGAATCCGCCGCGCATCGGGTCTGGCTGCAGGATCGGGATGCGCCCGCGCTCCAGCAGCGGCAGCAGGTCGGCGCGGCCGAAATGCGTCTCGCCGCCGACCACGCGCATGTCGAGCATCTGCGCGCAGCGTTGGTAGCCGGCGTAGTCGTCGGCCAGCACCGGTTCCTCCAGCCAGTAGACGTCGTGCTCCTGGATGCGGCGGCCGGCATGGATCGCCTGGTCCGCTGTCCAGCCCATGTTCACGTCGATCATGATCTCGATGTCCGGCCCGAGCGCATCGCGCATCGCGCGCACATTCGCCACATCGGTGCGCCAGTCGCCGACATGCGCGACCTGCATCTTGATCGCCTTGTAGCCCTGCGCGACGAAGTGCTGCGCCTTCGCGATCATGCCGGCGCCGCGCGACCCGCGAAAGCAGCCGCTGCCGTAGATCGGGATCTCGCTTCGGTAGTGCCCCCACAGCCGGTGCAGCGGCAGCCCGGCGGCCTTGCCCACCACGTCCCAGAGCGCGATGTCGATGGCGGATTGCGCCATCATGGCCACGCCGCCGCGCCCGCCGGTGAGTGTCGCGCGCCACAGGTCTCGCCAGATGGCCTCCACCGCGGTGGCATCGCGCCCGATGATGCGCGGCGCCATGGCCTCGTCGATGCAGGCGCCGATGGTCCGCTGCAGCGGCAGGTTGAGCAGGTGCAGGTAGCCCATGCCGGCCAGGCCGCTGGCCGTCACGACGTCCACCACCACCAGGTCGCGCGTCGGCCCCAGCGCATGGCCGGCGAGCCAGGGGTCATCCGCCCAGGGCATGCGCAGCAGGCTGGTACGCACCTCGCGGATGGTCAGGTCGGCCATGGCATATTCCTCCGTTGCGCGAAGCCTGCGCGCGGCGCCCCCGGGCGGCAACCCCGGCGCGGCCCCTGGCCCGGGCCGCGAGTCCTACAGCGGCATTGTTGCCTGACCAGATGATTTCATCCGATCGGGTTCTGCTCTACTCACACCGCATGCGCGACCTCTCCCGCCAGGCGGTGATCGACAGGCTGCGCCAGGACCCCTCGGTCGAGGTCCTGGTGATCGGCGCCGGCATCAACGGCGCGGCGGTCTTCCGCGAACTCGCACTGAATGGCGTGCGCGTGCTCTTGGTCGACCGGGGGGATATCGCCGAGGGCGCGTCCTCCGCCCTGTCGCGGATGGTGCATGGCGGGCTGCGCTACCTGGAGACCGCCGACTTCGCCCTGGTGCGCGAGGGTGCCACCGAACGCAACCGCCTGCTACGCAACGCGCCGCATCTGGTCGGGCCGCTGCGTACCGTGGTGCCGCTGTACGACCTATGGGGCGGTACGCTGGCGGCGGTGGCGCGCTTCTTCCGCCGCCCGGTGCAGGCGGGCCGGCGCGGCGCGGTTCTCGTGCGCATCGGACTTGCGTTGTACGACTGGCTCGGCCGGCGGGAGCGCACCATGCCGCGGCACCGGATGCTGGGGCGCGACGCCGCGCTGGCGGCCATGCCGGGGCTGACGCGCAGCATCGCCTCGGCGGCGGAATACTGGGATGGCTGGGTGGCGCATCCGGAGCGCATCAACCTCGAGCTGGTGCTGGATGCGCTGCACGCCGCGCCGCTGGCCGAGGCGCTGACCTACGCCGCGGCGGAGGGCATCGGTGCCGAGGGCGTGACGATCCGCGATGGCACTACCGGCGAGACCCTGCGCATCGCCCCGCGCCTCGTGGTGAACGCGGCTGGCGCCTGGATCGACCGCGTCAACGCGCCCATGGGCATCAACCAGCGCATGATCGGGGGCACCAAGGGCTCGCACCTGGTGATCGACCACGACGGGCTGCGTGCCGCGCTGGGCGACGCGATGCTGTATTTCGAGGCGCCGGACGGGCGCACCTGCATCGTCTTCCCCTATCTCGGCAATGTGCTGCTCGGCACCACCGATATCCGCGTGGAGGACGCCGACGGCGTCCACTGCACCGAGGCCGAGGTCGACTACCTGCTCGCCGTCCTGCACCAGGTGCTGCCGAACCTCGCGATCGGGCGCGAGCACATCCGCTTCCGCTATTCCGGCGTGCGCCCGCTGCCGCATGTCGATGCCGCCACGCCCAGCATGATCCCGCGCAGCCACAGCCTGGTGGCGAGCGAGGCGACGCCGCAGCGCCCGTTCCCTGTGCTGTCCATGGTCAGCGGCAAGTGGACCACGTTCCGTGCCTTCGGCGAGCAGGCCGCGGACGAGGTGCTGCGCCGGCTTGGTCGTGTGCACGCCACCGGCACCCAGGCGCTGCCGATCGGCGGCGGTGCCGGCTTCCCCGCCGACCGGGCGGCCTGGCTGCGCGAGGTGGCGCGCGAGACGGGAATCGCGGAAGCGCGAATCGATGCGCTGCTGGCGCGCTACGGCACCCGCGCGCGTGACGCGGCGCGCGCCATCGCCGCCGGCCCTGACGCGCCGCTCGCGACCCTGCCTGACCATTCGACCGGCGAGATCGCTTGGATCGCGCGCGGCGAACTCGTTACCCGTCTCTCCGACGTGATCCTGCGCCGCACCCTGGTCGCGCTGCGCGGCCAGGCGAGCGAGGATGCGGTACGCGAGGTCGCCGCCGTGCTGGCCGACACGCTCGGCTGGTCGCCGCACCGCCGCGCCGCGGAGGAAGCCACCACCCTCGCCGTGCTGCGCGACCGCCACGGCGCTGGTCAGCCGATGGGCGCGACGCAGCCTGTCTCGGCGATGCCTTAACCGTACATACGGCCCGCGCGGGCGATGATCCTCAGCGAGCCCGGCAGCAGGGCGATGCGCGAGCCGACGACAGGCGGCGGGCGGCCGATCAGTCCACGCGGGCGCCGCTGACGCGGATGATCTCCCCGTAGCGTTCGCGCTCCGCGCGCAGGAAGGCGCCGAACTGCTCCGGCGTCATCGACAGTGGGTTCGCCCCCATCTGCGCGAGTTGTGCGAGCACCGCGGGGTCCGCGACCATCGCGCGCAGGATGGCGTTCATGCGCGCCACGATCGGCGCCGGCGTGCCGAGCGGCGCGGTGAGGCCGAACCAGGAGATGATCTCGTAGCCTGGCACGCCCGCCTCGACCATGGTCGGCAGTTCGGGAATGACCGACAGACGTTCGCTGCTGGTAACCGCCAGGCCACGCACCGCGCCCGAGCGCACATGCGGCAGGATCTGCGGCAGGTTGTCGAAGGCGATCTGCACGCGTCCGCTCAGCAGGTCCGTCAACATGGCCGCACCACCGCGATAGGGCACGTGCACGATGTCGACGCCGGCGCGCATCTTGTAGAGCTCACCCGCCAGGTGCACCGATCCGCCGGCGCCGGCCGACCCGAAGTTCAGCGTTCCGGGTCGTGCCTTCGCGAGTGCGGTCAACTCCGCGATGGAAGTTGCTGGCACGGAAGGGTGCACCACCGCGATTGAAGCGATCGACGCGAAGGCGCCGATCGGCGCGACATCGCTGATGCCGTCATAACCCGGCGTGGGGAACAGGATGGGGCCCGTCACGTGCGTGGATGGCGCGGCGAAGGCCAGGGTGTAGCCATCGGGTGCGGACCGCACCGCCACCTGCGTGCCGGTAGTGCCGCCGGCGCCGCCGCGATTCTCGACAACCACGGGCTGGCCGAGCTCTGCCTGCAGGCGCTGCGCCACCATGCGGCCCATCACGTCGGTAAGGCCGCCGGGCGGGAAGGCCACCACCAGGCGAACCGGGCGGTTCGGCCAGGGGGCGTCCTGCGCAAGGGCGGGCGCGGTGAGCAGCCCGGCGGGAAGCAGCGCAAGGCTGCGGCGGTGCAGGCGAGTCATGCGGTCGGTTTCCAGAAAGCGAGGGGTCGCGCTAAGCGTAGGATCGTCGATGGCATTACGACGATTAGCATCCGGCGTGCCAGCCTGGGCATCCCGCGCCGGGTGTTCAGCCCGGCATGGCACCGATCGTGACAGGGCGGTTCGGATCGGCGCTCCAGGCCGACCACGAACCCGGGTACATGGCTGCCGTCACGCCGATAGACGCCAGCGCCGCCACGCCATGTGCCGCCGAGATCCCGGCACCGCACGTCACGCCGATGGGCCGGCTGCCATCGGCGCCGAGCGCGCCGAACAGATGCCGCAGCGTCGCGGCATCCAGGAAGGCGCCGGCTTCGGTCAGCGCATCGGCGGCAGGCGCGCTGACGCTGCCGGGGATATGGCCGCGCGGCGCCTGGCCGGGTGCTGCCGCGCCGCCGATGTAGTTGCCGCGGATACGCGTATCGAGCAGCACGCCGTCACGCGCCATTGCCGCAGCCGCATCGGCATCCAGCACTGGCATGTGGCCGGGCGAGAGTGCGACCTCGCTGGCCGCGGGCGCGCCGGGCGTCGTGCTCACCGGCAGGCCGGCGGCGGACCAGGCGGGGAAGCCGCCATCCAGCAGCCGCACGTCGCCGAGCCCAGCCCAGCGCAGCACCCACCAGCCGCGCGCGGCGGTCAGGCAGCGGTCGTGGTCATACAGCACCACAGGCATGTCATGGCGCAGGCCCCAGCGGCGCGCATTCGCCTGCAGCGCCCCGGTATCCGGCAGAGGGCGGCTGCCGCGCGTGCCCCCGCCGGGTGCGGCGAGTTCGCTCGGCAGGTCGATGTCGATCGCGCCCGGGATGCGCGGCGCAGCGGCATGCTCCGGCAGGCGCGGGTTGCGCACCGCCATGATCGCGACGGGCGCGGCGAGCCGTGCGGCCAGCGACGCGGCGGTGACGAAGACGCGGTCGCGTGGGTCCATGCGATATTCCTCAGCCGATCGTCAGCACGCCGCGATGGTCGAGCGACATCGGCGGCGCATCCGGCCGCGCGGCAAAGCACTCGACCGGGTGGAAGAGGTACAGCCAGGGCGGGTTTTCGTGCAGCCGGCGCAGGCAGCGCGCATAGGCCCCGGCGCGCGCATCGATGTCCATGGTGCGGTTGGCGGCCGCGATCATCGGCTCCAGCACCGGGTCGTCGAAGCCCTGCCACCACTGGCCCTGTACGGTGGAGGAGACCTTGTCGTTCAGCACGCGGAAGGTCGAGGCCGGGGAACTGTCGAAGATCGCGAGGTCGCCGATCTGCCCGCGCCCCACCTGGCGCGCGTATTCGGGGCGGTCGGCTTCCGTGTCGATGCGCACGGAGATGCCGATGCGCGCCAGGTCATGCGCGATCATCTCGCTGATCCGTGGTGCGCGTTCGGGCATGTGCAGCGGCGTGCGGATCAGCAATTCGCCGGTCACGCGCGCTTCGTCGAACAGCCGGCGTGCCGCGTCGCGGTCGTGGCGGATGGGTTCCAGCGCTGCCTCGCGATGGCCGAGGTGGAAAGGGCTGACCACGGTCGATGCCGGTACCGCCAGGCCGTGGAACACCGTGTCGATGATGGCCGGCACGTCGACCGCGTGGTTCACTGCCCGCCGCGCCGCTGGGTGCGTGAAGGCGCCGCGGCGGCAGTCGAGGTAGTACATCACCGACAGTGTGTTCGCCGCATGGCCCCAGCGCAGCGTGGCATCGCGCAGGCCAGGGTGCGCCAGACGCTCGAGGTTCGCGGCGACATCCGCACCGCCCTCGGCCACCATGCGGTGCCGCGCCTGCGCATCGGGCACCGCAACCATGCGCAGGCGTGTGCCGGGCGCCTCCGTCGCTTCCAGCAGGGCATGGGACCCGGCAGCGTGGTCCAGCACGCGATACGGCCCGGTGCCGAGCGTCATGGCGCCATCCGGCGCCGCACGCATGACGAAGAATTCGGCCAGTATCTCCGGCAGGTCCGCGAGGGGTTCGGGCGTCGAAATCGACAGCATCCCAGGCCCCTCGGGCGTGATGCGCGCATGCGCCAGGTAGCGCGCATAGGGCCAGGGCATGCCGAACATGTCGATGCCGCGCAGGTGGGCGGCGATGGTCTCGGCCACATCATCGGCGGTGCAGGGGCTGCCGTCGTGGAAGGTGGCGTCGCGGCGCAGCGCGAATTGCCAGGCGCGGCCGCCATCGTCATGCGCCCAGGCGGCAAGCAGGCCAGGTTCAACACGCCCGTCGCGCCAGCGGCAGAGCGGTTCGAAGACCAGGGAGCGCAGCGTCAGGATGGAGGTGTCGTCCGTGACGCGCCCGAGCGGCAGGAAGTCCACGCGTTCGAGCGCCAGCGTCAACACCATGCCGTCCTGTCCCCCCGTGGCCGCACGCCCCGCCGCCGGGGTTGCGCGACCTTATCCATGACAGGCGATCAATTTCCACCGGGACGGGCAGGCGCGGATCACGAAGCCTGGAAGATGCCCGTTTTGTCGGCACGAAGCCGAAATCCGCGCAACGAATCGGCGGATGCGGCGTACCTTGACTCATTTTTACGCAACTTGCGGGTGCTGGCGGGTTGTTCGCCCTTTCACCGCGCGCCTAGCCTTGGGTCCCACGGACAACGGGGGCGGCGATGAAGCTCGGCGTGTTTCTTCCCATCGGGAACAATGGCTGGCTGATCTCCAGCACCTCCCCGCAGTTCATGCCGAGCTTCGAGCTCAACCGCGACGTGACGCTGAAGGCGGAGCGCTTCGGCTTCGATTTCGCGCTGTCGATGATCAAGCTGCGCGGCTTCGGCGGGCCGTCGCGCTACTGGGACTTCAACCTGGAGAGCTTCACGCTGATGGCGGGCCTCGCGGCCGTGACCACGCGCATCAAACTGTTCGCCTCGGTCGCGGTGCTGTCGATCCCGCCGGCGATCATCGCGCGCATGGCGGCGACGATCGATTCCATCAGCCCCGGGCGCTTCGGCGTGAACATCGTGACCGGCTGGCAGAAGGCCGAATACGAGCAGATGGGCATCTGGCCGGGTGAGCAGCATTTCGCGCGGCGCTACGAACTGGCCGAGGAATACGCGACCGTGTTGCGCGACCTGTGGTCGACCGGAGTGTCCGATCACAAGGGCGAATTCTACCAGATGACGGATTGCCGCGTGGCGCCGACGCCGGCGGGGCATATCAGCCTGATCGCCGCCGGGCAGTCGAACCGCGGCATGAAGTTCGCGGCCGAGCACGCCGACTACAACTTCATCAGCGCCGGCGGCATCAACGATGTGAGCCAGGTTGCGCCCCACACGCAGCGCCTGCTCGCCGCGAACGCCGAGGCGGGGCGCGACTGCGAGGCGATGCTGCTGATGATGGTGATCGCCGACGAGACCGACGCGGCGGCGATGGCGAAGTGGGACCACTACGTCGCCGGCACCGATACCGAGGCGCTGGCCTGGCGCGATTCGCAGGCGGCCGCGGACGTGAAGGCCGAGGCGCATTCCACCGTGGGCCGCATGGTGCGGTCCGACCGGGTGCCCACCAACATGCTGCGACTGATCGGGTCCTACGAGACCATCGCGAGGCAGATGGACGAGCTCGCTGACATTCCGGGCCTGGCCGGCGTGATGCTGACCTTCGATGACTTCCTGATCGGCATGGAGCAGTTCGGTACGCGCATCATGCCGCTGATGAAGTCCCGCCTGCCCGTCACGCAGGCGGCCTGAGCGATGCCCGAGGCGCCGATGCCCGGTGGTCCGATCATCGCGCAGCTCGACCTGGAGCTGCGGGGCATCCGCAAGCGCTATGGCAGCTTCGTCGCGGTGGACGATGTATCGCTGAAGGTCGAGAAGGGGCAGTTCGTCTGCCTGCTCGGCCCGTCCGGCTGTGGCAAGACCACGACGCTGCGCTGCGTGGCGGGGCTCGAGGAACCCGATGACGGGGATATCCTGATCGGCGGGCGCCAGGTGACCGGCGACCCGCCCTGGAAGCGCGACATCGCGATGATGTTCCAGGACTTCGCGCTGTTCCCGCACATGTCTGTGGCCAAGCAGGTCGGCTTCGGGCTCGAGATGCTGAAGAAGCCGCGCGCGGATATCGCGAAGCGCGTGGCGGAGGTCCTGGCCGCCTTCGAGATCACGGCGCTGGCGGAGCGCCGCCCTGCGCAGCTCTCGGGCGGGCAGAAGCAGCGCGTCGCACTTGCGCGCGCGATGATCACCGAACCGCGCATCCTGCTGCTGGATGAGCCAATCGGCGCGCTGGACTATTCGCTGCGCGAGACGGTGATGCTGGAGCTGAAGGCGCTGCAGAAGCGCACCGGCATCTCGTTCATCTGGGTCACGCATGACCAGAACGAGGCCTTTTCTCTCGGCGACCACGTGGTGGTGATGAACCACGCGAAGATCGAACAGCAGGGATCGCCCGACGAAGTGCTGTCGCGCCCTGCCACCGCCTTCGTCGCGGGCTTCATCCAGGGCAACAACGTACTGCGCGGCAAGGCCGGCGCGGCGGATGCCGGCGTGCTGCCAGTCGACACTCCCGATGGCCGCTTCCTCGTGCCGCTGGCGGGTCGCGCCGCGCCGATGCCGGGGGCGGAGGTGTCCTTCTCGATCCGCGCCGAACTGGTGCAGGAAGGCGAGCCGCTGGACAACGCTATCAGCGCGCGCTGCACCACGGTCGAGTTCTTCGGCGCTTATCGCCGCCACGTGCTGGAAAGCGCTACAGGCGTGGTGCTCAAATACGACCAGTTCGGCGCCGCGAAGCAGCGTCTGCGGGAGGGCGAGACCACCACCCTCGCCTGGCGCACCAAGGATGCGGTGCTGCACGCATGAGCACCATCCGCATCCGCTCCGCGGCCGCCTTCTGGCTCGCGGTACCGGCCGGCACCTGGATGCTGGCAGCGGTGGTGGTGCCGACGCTGCTGATCCTGTGGGTGTCCTTCTGGGGCGGGCGGGCCTTCAGCGCGAGCAGCCCGCTGACCTTCGACAACTACATCCGCTTCTTCTCGAACGCGTCGTATCTGCGCCTGGTGGGCAGCACCTTCCTGCAAGCCGCGACGCTGATGGCGATCTGCGGCACGCTCGGCTACTGCATCGCCTACTTCCTGGTCTGCAAGGTGACGAACGGGCGCTGGCGCACCGCGCTTTTCCTGGCCTTCATCATCCCGTTCTGGACCTCCACGCTGATCCGCGCGATCGCCTGGGTGCCGTTCCTCGGCGTGAACGGCGTGATCAACCAGGCGCTGATGGGGATGGGGCTGACGTCGCGCCCGATCGAGGTGTTCCTGTACTCCATGACCGGCGTGACCATGGCGCAGGTGTCGCTCTACACCATGCTCGCCGCGGGGCCGGTGGTGTACATGCTGGCCAGCATCCCGCCCGCGCTGCGCGAGGCGGCGATGACGCTGAAGGCGCCGCCGGTCACGGTATTCCGGCGCATCGTGTTTCCGCTGACGCTGCCCGGCGTGGTGATCGGCCAGGTGCTGGTCTTCCTGAACGTGATGGCGGATTTCGCCACCGTCGCGACCATCGGCGGCAACAAGTATGCGCTGCTCGGCAACCTGGTGCTGAACTTCTACGAAGGCTCGCAGCTGCGCTTCGCCGCGGTGGCGGCGGTGCTGCTGATGGGCTGCATGCTGGCCGGCGTGGTGCTGGCGCTGCGCGTGGTCGACATCCGCAAGCTCGGTGCGCGCTGATGCTGCACTGGAAGACACGTTCGCGCCTGACCGGATGGGTGCTCGGCACCGTGATGGGGCTGTTCCTGCTGTACCAGTGGTTGCCGATGCTGGTTCTGGGGCTGCTGTCGTTTGCGGGCCCCACGGGCGGCACGACCTTCCCGATGAATGGTGTGTCGCTGCACTGGTACCGGGAGCTGTGGGACGCCTCCATCATGAACGACTTCAAGCCGCCGCTGCTGCGGTCGTTCATGCTGGCGCTGGCGTGTTCGCTGACCACGGTGGTGCTGTCGGTCACCGCGGCGCAGGCGGTGCGTGGGCAGTTCCGCGGGCATAACCTGTTCTTCTACCTGCTGCTGCTGGGCATCATGGCGCCCGGCATCCTGGTCGGATTCGGCTTCGCGCTGATGATGCGCATGCTGGGCATCGACCCGTCCTGGGACACCACGGCCTACATCACGCATGTCTCCTGGACGCTGCCCTTCGGCTTCCTGACCATGCTCGCGGTGTTCAACCGCTTCGATCCGCGGCTCGAGGAAGCGGCGCTGACGTTGGGTGCGTCGCGCCTCACCACCTTCCGCCGCATCACCCTGCCCATCGTGCTGCCGGGCGTGATCGGCGCGGGGCTGTTCGGCTTCTCGCTGTCCTATGACGAATATCCGCGGTCGCTATTCACCACTGGCGCGGACCTCACGCTGCCGCTCGCGGTGATGGCGCAGCTCGACCGGCAGTTGACGCCCGAACTGTATGCCATCGGCACAACGACCACGGTGTTCTCCTTCCTCGCCATCGGCGTCTTCACCTTCGCCTTCTGGGCGCTGCGCCGCCGCGTCCAGCCCCGCTGACCCCAACAAGGAGCCACGCATCATGACGATCGGACGTCGCCATCTGCTCGGGGCCACCGCCGCCGGCCTCGCCATGCCCTCCATCGCGCAGGCGCAGGCGCGGCAGTTGAACCTGGCCGGGGCCTCCTTCGACATGCGTGAACCCATCCTGCGGGAATTCGCGCGGCGGACGAACATCACGCCGCGGCCCTGGGTGAACCCGTCGACGCAGGCGCGCATCGACCGCGTGCGCACCGCGCCGGTCGACTGCATCACCACCGACGCGCCCTTTGCCGCCTATGGCAATGGCGAACGGTTGACGCAGCCGATCGATGTCTCGCGCATCCCGAACTGGTCCAAGATGCATCCGCTGCTGAAGGATGGCCGCGCCACGCCGACCAGCCCACTGGGTCTCGGCGCCAATCCGGGGCGCATGATGTACACCTCGGATGCGAAGACGCAGGCGATCTTCATGCCGACCTTCTTCCAGATGGACAGCATCGGCTACAACACGCGCCACGTCGAAGCCGTGAACAACGAGCTGTCCTGGGGCGAGCTGTTCAACCCGAAATACCGCGGCAAGGTCGCGCTGTTCGGCATCGACTGGCTGGGCATGCTGGACGCGGCGCTGGGGATGAAGGCGCTCGGCCTGATCGACCCGGCCGATATCTCGAACCTGACCAACCGCGAGGTCGACACCGTCGTCGCCTTCCTGATCAGCAAGAAGCGCGAGGGGCATTTCCGCGCGCTCTGGCGCGCCTATGGAGAACTGGTGAACCTGATGGCGTCCGAGGAAGTCTGGATCGCCGATGCCTGGTGGCCGGTGGTGGTGGAAGTCGCCGGCAAGGGCATTCCCGTGCGCTACGCGGTCGCGAAGGAAGGCTACCGCGCCTGGTGCCAGGGCCAGGCGATCTCGGCTACCACGCGCAACCTCGACGCCTGCTACGAATGGCTGAACTTCTGGCTGGAAGGCTTCGCCGGCGCGCGGCAGACCGAGATCGGCTACTTCTCCAGCATCGACACCTACGGCCAGTACCTGCCGCCGGAACTCATCCGCCAGGTCTATGGCGGCGAGGGTCGCGACGGCGGTTCGCTCGAGGATCGTTCGCAGCGTGTGTATGTGTGGAACACGCGCCCGTCGAACCTGGAATACTACACGGAGAAGTGGAACGAGTTCCTGGCGGCGTAGCCCCTTGCCAATCGCGCGCCGGCGCGCAGACTCCGCACCGGCAGCGCAAGGCAGGACCGATGATCGAGGACGGCAAGACCGCACGGCAGCTCTACACCGAGTTCAAGGCTGCGCCGACCCGCCGGCGCTTCGGGTTCGGCCGGCGCGCCGCGGTCGTGAACATCGACGTGCAATGCGCCTACACCCAGCCGCAGACCTACGTCACCGCCTACGAGACCGACCCGCGACAGATCGAACACATCAACGCCGTGAGTGCTGCCATCCGCGCGCGCAACTGGCCGGTGGTCTGGACCTACGTCGCGTATCTTCCGAGCGGCGAGGATTGCGGCGTCTGGGGCACCCGCACCGACACGCCCGACAGCCTGCAGAACATCAAGGAAGGCTCGCCCCGCGCGCAGTTGGATCCGCGCACGCAGCGCGCGGCGACCGACATCGTGTTCAACAAGCGCATGGCGTCCGCCTTCTTCGAAACCCACTTCCGGTCGCTGCTGACCTTCCACCGCATCGACACCGTGATCGTCACCGGCGGGTCGACCTCCGGCTGCGTGCGCGCCACCGTGGTGGATGGCCTGTCCTGCGGCTTCCGCATGATCGTCCCGGAGGAATGCGTGGCCGACAAGCACGAGAGCCCGCATTTCGCGAACCTGTATGACATGGCGGTGAAATACGCCGATGTCATGCCGGTGGCCGACGTGCTGGCCGCCATTCCCACGCTGGAGGGCTGACGCCATGCTCAAGGAACAGCAGCACTATGACTACATGCCCTGGCGGCGCCGGCCGAAAATCACCTGGCCCGGTGGGGCGCGCGTGGCCTTCTGGGTCGCGCCGAACATCGAGCACTACGAACTCTACCCGCCGCCCAATCCGCGCCGCCCGCCCTGGCCGCGGCCACTGCCCGATGTCACCGGCTATTCCTGGCGCGACTACGGCAACCGCGTCGGCTTCTGGCGCATGGCCGATGTCATGGCGAAGCACCGAGTGCGCGGCTCCGTCAGCCTCAACGTCGCCGTCTGCGACCACTACCCCGAGATCATCGAGCGCTGCTGCGAGCTCGAATGGGAGCTGTTCAGCCACGGCACCTACAACACGCGCTACTTCTACGGCATGACCGAGGACCAGCAGCGCGCGGTCATCCGCGAGAACCGCGAGACCATCCTGCGCGCCTCCGGCCAATCACTCGATGGCTGGCTCACCCCCGCCATCTCGAACGACGAAGCGACGCAGCACATCCTGGCGGAGGAGGGCATCAAGTACACGCTCGACCTGCTGCACGACGACCAGCCGACACCCATCCGCACGCGCTCGGGAAAGCCGCTGGTGTCGATCCCGTATTCGCTCGAAGTGAACGACGTGCCGCTGCTGGTCATGCGCAACACGCCGCCCGACCGCTTCGCCGCCATCTGCAAGGCGCAGTTCGACCAGCTGTACGAGGAAGGCGCGGAGTCCGGCACCGTCATGTGCATGCCGCTGCACCCCTTCCTGATCGGCCAGCCGCACCGCATCGCCGCATTGGACGAGGTGCTTCGCCACGTCACCGGCCACGACAAGGTCTGGCTCGCGACCGGGCGCGAGATCGCCGCGCACTACACGCAACACCACCTGGCCGCACACCAGGCGTGGATCCAGGAGGGCACGCCATGAGCGGCCTGCCGGCGGACTACCTCGACTACCCGCTGCGCAAGCGGGGGATGGACCACGACATCTATCCCTACCGCGCGCTGCCCACGGCGAAGCCGGTGCAGTGGCCGGGCGGGGCGCGCGTGGCGCTCTGGATCACGGTGCATGTCGGGCATTTCCCGATGGACATGCCGCTCAAGCCCTTCATCGCACCGGGCGGGATGGAACGCCCCTACCCGTCCTTCTGGGACTACACGCAGCGCGACTACGGCAACCGCATCGGCATCTATCGCATGATGAAGGCGATGGCGGCGCGGAACCTCAAGGCCACCGCGCTGCTCAGCGCCGCGCTGGCGCCGCTCTATCCGGTGCTGATGGACGACATCGCCGCCGCCGGGTGGGAACCAGCCTGCGCCGGCCTCGACATGGGCCACCTCCACCACGGCCAGGTGCCCGAGGCCGAGGAAGCCGCCACCGTGAAGCAGGCCGCCGCCCTTCTGCGCGCGCGCTTCGGCGATGCCGTGCGCGGCTGGCATTCCCCCGCGCATTCGGAATCGCCGCGTACGCTCGACCTGGTCGCCGCCGAGGGCTTCGACTGGACCAGCGGCTGGCTGAACGACGACATGCCGTATTCCATGGCGACGTCGTCGCGCCCGCTGCTGGCCATGCCGCTGCCGCAGGACCTTGCGGACCAGAAGATGCTGCAGCAGCAGAACATGGCGACCGAGGATTTCTGCCAATCCGTCCTCGCCGCGCATGCGGCGCTCGATGCCGAGGCGGCCGCCACGGGCGGCGCGCGCATCCTCACGCTGTCGGTGACGCCCTGGCTGATGGGCCAGCCGCACCGGATCCGCGCCTTTGGGGCGATGCTCGATGCCATCATGGCGACGGGCAGCGTGTGGAACGCGACGGGCGCGGAGATCGCGCAGGCTTGGCAGGCGCAGCAAGGCTGACCTGACGGTAAGGGCCGCACCGATCGCGGCCCTGGCCGGCCCCTGGCGAAGTCGCCTTCACCACTTGCGCGGCGGCGGCGGCGTGCAAGGCCGGCGGCCGCGAGCGCGCGTCGCGGGCGCACCGCCGCCGGAATGGCCGCGACGTTCCTGCCGGCCGGGGGCGCTTTGGTCGCGGCGCCCGCCGCTGTCCTTCGGCCTATCGCGCGGCGGGCGGCGTCGCGGGTTGCGCCGGTGCGCCCTGCCCGGTCATGCGCTCGCCCTGCCGCGCCGTCCATTCGCCAGCCCCCTGCATCTGCTGGCCGGACCAGCGCAGCGCGCGCCCGATGGCGGATCCGCTATCCTCGGCGGCGCGTTCCAGCGCCTGGCCAGTCTGCTCGGCCGCGCGGTCCACGGCCGCGCCGGCGCGCTCGCCGAGGCCCGGCTGACGCGCCGCGGTGGCGTCGTTGGGCGCCGGCGTCGCCGTGGCGCCGGGCACGGGCACCGGTGGCGGCAGGCTGCCCGTGCTCTGTGCCAGAGCAGGCGCCGCGGCGACGGCGAGGAGAAGGGCGGCAGGGATCACGCGCATCGTGGGTCTCCGACGGTACCCGGCGTCTGCGCGCCGGCGTCCAGCAGATGATGCCGCGCCGCGATGGCGACAACGGGGCACCCAAGAACCGCCAAAAGGACGAAGAAATGGTGTGCGCGGCGCTCCGCGCGGGTCAGTCCCCGAAGGCCCATTCCCCGGCGCGGCGCAGCCGCCGCCCGGTCCAGTCCGCCGCGCGTTCGAGCGCCGACCCGGTGCGCCGCGCGCCACGTTCCACCGCCGCACCGCTTCGCTTGGCGGCGCGTTCCACGGCGCGCCCGCTGCGCTGCACGGCGCCCTCGCGGGCCGCCGCCGGCAGGGCCGTGGAGCAGGCCATCATGGCCAGGATCAACGCGCGCCGCTTCATGCACCGAAATTGGGCAGCACCGCGCGCCGGGTCAAGCGTCCAGCCGTATGCCCAGCTCACGGATCAAGGGCCGCCACAGCGCGTTCTCGGCCGCCACGAAGGCGTCGAACTCCGCCGCCGACCAGGCGTTGGTCTGGATGCCGAGGGCGCGCATGCGGCCCTGCACCTCCTCCGAGGCCACCGCGCGCACAATCTCGGCATTGAGGCGCGCGACCACCGGCAGGGGCACGCCGCGCGGCACGCTGATGCCCTGCCAGCCCACCGCCACTGCGTCGTGGCCCAGCTCGCGCAGCGTTGGCACGGCGGGTGCCTCGGCGGTGCGCGACTCGCTCAAAACCGCCAGGGCGCGCACGCGCCCGTCACGGATGAAGGGCAGCCCGGTCGCGGTGTCGATCATCACCAGGTCGACATTGCCGCCGAGCAGGTCCTGCATCGCCGCTTGGCCGCCGCGATAGGGCACGTGTTCGGCAGCGAGGCCCGAACGCCGCTTCACCAGTTCCATCGCCAGGTGATGGGGGGATGCAACGGCCGGGCTGCCGTAGGTCGGCGCCCGCGTGCGCGACGCCGCCAGCAGCGCAGCGAAGTCCGCGAACGGCGCATCGGCCCGGCACACGATGTAGAGCGGGAAGCGGCCGATGAAGCCCACGCCTGCGAAGTCGCGGTCCGGATCATAGGGCAGGCGCCCATATAGCGCCGGGTTGTAGACCAGGATGCCGTTGTCCACGTGCATCCAGGTGTGGCCATCGGCCGGCGCACGGGCGGCGGTCTCGCTGGCCAGCACCGCGCCGCCGCCGGGCCGATTCTCCACCACCACCGCCTGGCCCAGGCGCGGCGCCATCTGCGCGGCCAGCAGCCGGGCGAAAATGTCGGACGGCCCGCCGGCCGGGTAGCCGACCACCAGGCGCACCTGACGATCGGGCCAGGCGCCCTGTGCCCGCGCCAGGCCCGGCGCCGCGGCCAGCCCCAGCGCACCCAATCCGCGACGTCCGATCATGGCGCAGCCCATCCTTCGCATCGGGGGGCAATCTAGGGGCTACGCCGCCGCGGCCAAAGGGGCCGCGCCCGCGCGTCAGGCCGTGACCGACCCCGGGTCGCAATTGGCGCCGCAGACCACCACGCCGATGCGCGCGCCCTTCGGCGCCGCGAAGGAACCCGACAGCACCGCCGCCAGCGCCGTCGCGCCACCCGGTTCGGCCACCACCCGCAGGCGGTTCCACAACCAGCGCTGCGCGTCGCGGATGGCGTCGTCCTGCAACATCACGCAGCGCCCGCCATGATCCATCATGATGGCGAAGGCGAGCGCGCCGGCACGCTTGGCGCCCAGGCTGTCCGCCGCGATCCCGCCCGAGGGCACGTCCACCGGCTGCTTCATCATGCCGGCGAGGAACAGCGTCGGGCATTCCTCCGGCTCGACGATCACCAGCGTGGCCCGGTCCCGGTACCACGATGCCATGCCGCCATAGAGCCCGCCGCCGCCCGCCGCCACGGCCACGTGGGTCAGGTCGGGGGCATCGGCCTCGAACTCCATCGCAACGGTGCCCTGGCCGGCCAGGACCTCCTCCTGGTCATAGGCATGCACCAGCAGCGCGCCGGTCTCGGCGGCGCGGGCCTCGCTGGCCCGGCGGGCCTCGTCATAGGCGGCACCACCGACCGTCAGCGTCGCGCCTGTCGCGGCGATCCGGGCGCGCTTGGCCTCGGGCGTGATCTCCGGGACGAAGATCTCCGCCCTGACCTTCAGAACCTTTGCGGCATGCGCCACCGCCAGGCCATGGTTCCCGCCCGAGGCCGCGACCACCCCGGCCGGCGGCACCTTGGCCGACAGCATCCGGTTGAAGGCCCCGCGCGGCTTGAACGACCCGGTGACCTGCAGCTGCTCGAGCTTCAGCACCAGCGGGTTCTCGAGCCCCGTCTCCGATGGCGGGATCGTGATGACCGGCGTGCGCCGGATATGGGGGGCGATGCGCTCGGCGGCGGCGCGGATGTCGTCCTGGGTCGGCATGGCGGGAGGGTGGCATCGGCCCCGGCCGGCGTCCATCGGGGGGCGGCGAAGCTGGCGCTTTTCCGGGTGCCCCATTTCTGCCATGGTCCGCCGCCTGACGGGATGACCCAGCTGGGATGCGTATCCACGGAAGCTGCGTTGCGCGCGATGGTTCGGCCGTGCTGCTGCTGGGTCCCCCCGGCGCCGGCAAGTCGGACCTTGCGCTGCGATTGATGGATCGGGGCTTCGATCTGGTGGCGGATGACCAGGTGCTGCTGGACGGCCTCGCCGTGCGCGCACCCGAAGCCCTGCGCGGTCTTCTCGAAGTGCGGGGCCTGGGCATCTTCCAGGCGCTGCCGGTGGCCGACGACGCCAGCCTCGCGCTGGTGGTGGACCTGGTCGCGCCCGCCGACGTGGTGCGCCTGCCGCTGCCCGCCGCCTGGCCGCCGGCCGGAGTGCCGCGCATCGCGCTGCATGGGTTCGAGGCGTCGGCCTGCGACAAGCTGGCCTGGGCGCTCGATGCCGCGACCGGGCGCCGCGCCCAGCGCGCCGGGGCCTTCGCGGCCTGATGGACATGCCCCTTCCCGCGCGCCGCCAGGTGGTGCTGGTCACCGGCATGTCCGGGGCCGGCAAGGCCTCGATCCTGCGGGTGCTCGAGGACCTCGGCTATGAGACCGTCGACAACCCGCCGCTCGGCGTGCTCGAGGCGCTGGTCGGCGACGGCGACCAGCCGCTCGCCGCGGGGGTGGACACCCGCACGCGGGACTTCGACCCGCAAGCGGCGATGCGCCTGCTCGAACGGCTGCGCCTGCGCCCGGACATCTCCGCGACGCTGGTGTTTGCCACGGCGGAGCCCGATGTCCTGCTGCGCCGCTACACCGAGACACGCCGGCGGCACCCCATGGCGCCCGGCGGCCCGCTCGGCGCCACCGTGGCCGACGGTATCGCGCGGGAGGCCGCGCTGATGGCGCCCCTGCGCGAGACGGCCGAACTGCTGGTCGATACCTCCGACCTGCCGCTGCCCGACCTGCGCCGCATGATCGAACGCCGCTTCGGCGTGGAAGGCGCGCCGGGCATGGGCGTCTCGGTGATGTCCTTTGCCTTCCCCAAGGGCCTGCCGCGGGAAGCCGACCTGGTCTTCGACCTGCGCTTCCTGCGCAATCCGCATTACGTGGACGCGCTGCGTCCACTGACCGGCCGGGACCCAGCGATCGCCGCCTTCATCGAGGCCGACCCCGACTTCGCGTCCTTCTGGCGCTGCATGACCGAAATGCTCGCGCCGCTCTTGCCGCGTTATGCGCAGGAGGGGAAAAAGTACCTGACCATCGCGCTCGGCTGCACCGGCGGAAAGCACCGCTCGGTCCTGGCGGCGGAGCGCTTGGCGCACCATTTGCTCTCACAGGGCTGGCGGGTGGAACTGTTCCACCGCGAGCTGCCGGCCGGCGCGGCGGGGTCGCGTGCCGCGGGTCGGGAAGCGGGGCGGGAGGCCCTGACACAGGTATCATGATCGGGATGGTTCTGGTCACCCACGGCCGCCTGGCCGAGGAGCTGCGGCACGCCATGGAACACGTGGTGGGGCCCCAGCAGGCGGTGGCGACGGTCTGCATCGGCCCCGAGGACGACATGGAGCACACGCGCGCCGACATCCGGCGGTCGATCGATGCGGTCGACCAGGGCGATGGCGTGGTGGTGCTGACCGACATGTTCGGCGGCACGCCGTCGAACCTGGCGATGCAGATGACCGGCCCCGGCCGGCCCATCGAGGTGCTGGCCGGCGTCAACCTGCCGCTGCTGGTCAAGCTGGCCAAGCTGCGCGGCACGGAACCCCTGGCCGAGGCGGTCGACCACGCCATGGCCGCAGGGCGGAAGTACATCGCCAGCGGCAAGGATGTCGCGGCCGGCGCGCCGACGCGCCCCAACGGAGGAGGCGGCCAATGAGCGAACGGTCCGACGGCGCCGACCCGACGATCGCCACCGATGCCTGCGGCTGCGACCCCGGCCCCTCGGGCCTGGTGCTGCGGCGCACGGTGCGCATCCCCAACAGCCGCGGCCTGCACGCGCGCGCCGCGGCCAAGCTGGTGACGACCGCCGAGCGCTTCTCCGCCTGCATCAACGTGCTGCGCAACGGGGAGAGCGTGCCGGCCTGTTCCATCATGGGCCTGATGATGCTGGGCGCCGGCCAGGGCGCCGAGATCATGATCGAGGCCGAGGGCTGGGACGCCAAGGAAGCGCTCGAGGCGGTCGCCGGCCTGTGCGAGGCCGGCTTCCATGAAGACTGAGCCCCCCAAGGCCAAGGCGAAGTCACGCGGGCGCGAGGTCGCGATCCCTGGCATCGCCGTCTCGCCCGGGGTCGCGATCGGGCAGGTCTTCGACACCTCCGACCCGCCAGCGGAAGCGCCGCGCCGGCGCATCGCGGCCGAGGCGATCGAGGCCGAGCGCGCCAAGCTGGCCGCCGCGATCGCCTTCTCCCGCAAACAGATCAGCAAGCTCAAGACCCGCATCGGCGTGCTGCCGGAGGAAGCGCAGGAGGAGATCTCCCCGCTGCTCGACGCGCACCTGATGATGCTGGGCAATTCCCGGCTGATCCGCGGCGCGCGCAAGCGGATCGAGACCGAGTTGCTGGGCGCCGAGACCGCGGTCGGCGACGAGGCCGAGGGCATCATCGCCGCGATCCAGGCGATCAAGGAGGACGACAAGGCGGGCCTGGCGCGCCGCGCGGCCGAGGTGCGCGACATCGCCCGTCGCCTGGTGCGCAACCTGACCGCAACACCCTTCCGCAGCCTCAAGGACCTGCCCGAGGGCTGCATCCTGGTGGCCGAGGAACTGACGCCCGCGGATGCCGCGCTGCTCGACCCCGCACGCATCGCCGGCGTCGCGACCGAGGAAGGCGGCGCCGATGGCCACACCGCCATCATGCTGCGCGCGCTGGGCATTCCGGCGGTGCTCGGGGCCCATGGGCTGACGGAAGCCGCACAGCGCGGCGATGCGGCGGTGCTCGACGGCGCGGCCGGGCGTGTGGTGCTGCATCCCACCGCAGCGACGCTGGCCGAGGCGAAGGATCGGCTCGCCGCCTTCGCCCGCGAACGCACCAAGCTCGGCAAGCTGCGTCGCCTGCCGGCCGAGACCACCGATGGCGAGCAGGTGGAACTGCAGGCGAATCTCGAGATCCCGCAGGAACTGCCGCTGATCGCGCAGGCCGGCGCGCAGGGCATCGGCCTGCTGCGCACCGAGTTCCTGTTCATGAACCG
This sequence comes from Roseomonas fluvialis, assembly GCF_022846615.1. NCBI lineage: Bacteria > Pseudomonadati > Pseudomonadota > Alphaproteobacteria > Acetobacterales > Roseomonadaceae > Roseomonas > Roseomonas fluvialis. The sequence goes on along the minus strand of NZ_AP025637.1, from coordinate 20,316 downwards.
CGAGGACCTGCCCGACGAGGACGCGCAGGTCGAGGCCTATACCCAGGTGGTCGATGCGATGGAGGGCTTGCCGGTCACCATCCGCGTGCTCGACTGGGGCGGCGAGAAGGACATGGAGGCGCTGGCCGAGGGCGTGGTTCCGGTCCATGCCGGCGGCAACCCGGCGCTGGGGCTGCGCGGGCTGCGCATGCTGCTGAAGCGCCCGGAACTGCTGGAGGTTCAGTTCGCGGCCGTGCTGCGCGTGGCTTCGGCCGGCGCCGATGGCAATGTGCGGCTGCTGCTGCCGATGGTCACGGTGCCCGAGGAAGTGCGCCAGGCGCGCGAGATCTATGAACGCGTGGCCCGCCGCCTGCGCCGCCGCGGCGAACGCCTGCCGGAAAAGCTGCCACCGCTCGGCGTGATGATCGAGACGCCGGGCGCTGCGCTGGCCGCGGACGCCATCGCGCTGGAGGCCGACTTCTTTGCCATCGGCACCAATGACCTGGCGATGTACACGCTGGCGGTGGACCGCGCCGAGGCTGAGGTCTCGCACCTGTACGACCCGCTGCACCCGGCCGTGCTGCGCCTGGTGCAGTTCGCGACGGAAGCCGCGCTGCGGCTGCGCATGCCGGTGTCGATCTGCGGCGAGATGGCGGGCAATCCGCTGCTGACGCCGCTGCTGCTGGGCCTCGGCGTGCGAACCTTCTCGATGAATGCGTCGTCGATCCCGCGCGTGAAGCAGGCCGTGCGCGCGCTGGACATCGGCGGCTGCGCCCGCTTTGCGCGCCGCGTGATGGAGCAATCCGACCCCGCGCGCATCCGGGAACTGGTGGCGGGCTTCGCGGAGGGCGTGACGGAGCGCGCCTGATCACCAGGGGGAAGAAGTGGCAGCGCCGCTGCGTTGGGCTGGCACGTCAGGGAGATCGCGCCATGCCCAGCTTTCGCCGCCTCACCATCCTCGTCGGCCTTGCCGCCAGCCTCGTGCCTGCGCCGGCGATGGCCGACAGCCAATCGTCGGATTCCTCCTCGAATTGTTCGAACGGCCGCTGCACGCGGGTGGACCGGATGGTGATCGAGGATCGCCACGGCCGTCGCGGCTGGGTGCGGGAGCAGACCTGGCGCGAGCGCGACGGACGCGGCCCGCGCGGCTGGGGTCAAGGCGGGCCGCAACGCCTGCCAGACTGGCGCCTACGGCGCAGCCGCGACGATGACGACGACGACTGATCCGGGGCGGCCGGGGGATTCGATTCCTCCCGTCCGGTGGCAGCGGCCCTTGGCGTAGCCGCACAACCAGCAGCGGCCATCCGGTCGTGCGACCCTGCGCAATGCCGCCGGGACCTTCGCCTGCCCGGCACGATCACGCGCAGCGAAACACTTCATCACTCGCCGCGCCGCGCGGCGGCATGCCATGCCAGCGCCACCTTCCCGCCCCGCCAGCGCCCGGCGGGGCCGGGAAGGTGGCTGTGTCGCCGAAGGAAGTCGATCGCCATGCGCAACATTCGCCGTGCCGCCGTGACCGGACTTTTCGCGATCTGGCTTGCGCCGCTCTCGGCGGTGGCGGAGGCGCCGGGCGGGCCCTGCTGCCGGGGCGACCGGCCAGTTCGGGCCGAGGCCGCCGTGACGCCGAGCCGCGACGAGCAGGAGACCGAGGACGAGGGCCGTGCCGGCGCCGCGCGGCGCTGACCCTGGTGCCGCCGGACATCATTCGGGCGAGGGGACCGCGGCGGCTCTGCCTACAGATTGCGTCCTTCGCATAAAGATATCCTTATATCTCACCTGCGCCTCTGGTCTTGGGCGCCCACGCGTGCTACCCGCCCGGCACGTTCCGTTCAGACAGGAAGACCACAGCGCATGTCCGCAGCCACCGACTACGTCGTGAAGGACCTCTCCCTGGCCGCCTGGGGCCGCAAGGAGATCTCGATGGCCGAGGACGAGATGCCCGGCCTGATGGCGGTGCGCGCCGAATACGGCCCGACCCAGCCGCTCAAGGGCGCGCGCGTCGCCGGCTGCCTGCACATGACCATCCAGACCGCCGTGCTGATCGAGACGCTGAAGGCGCTCGGCGCCGATGTTCGCTGGTCGTCGTGCAACATCTTCTCGACGCAGGACCACGCGGCCGCCGCGATCGCCGCAACCGGCACGCCGGTGTTTGCGATCAAGGGCGAGACGCTGCCGGAATACTGGGAATACGTGCGCCGCACCCTGGAATGGGCCGATGGCGGCACGCCGAACGTGCTGCTGGACGATGGCGGCGACATGACGCTGCTGGTCCATTACGGGCTTCGCGCCGAGCAGGGCGACGTGGCCTTCCTCGAGAAGCCAACCAACGAGGAAGAGGAAGTCTTCTTCGCGCTGATCAAGGAGTGCCTGAAGTCCAAGCCGGGTTGGTTCGCGCAGCTGGCGAAGAACATCGTCGGCGTGTCGGAGGAGACCACGACGGGCGTGCATCGCCTGTACAACATGGCGAAGGAAGGCAAGCTGCTGTTCCCGGCCATCAACGTGAACGACAGCGTCACCAAGTCGAAGTTCGACAACCTCTATGGCTGCCGTGAGTCGTTGGTGGATGCGATCCGCCGTGGCACCGACGTGATGATGGCCGGCAAGGTCGCGATGGTCTGCGGCTTCGGCGACGTGGGCAAGGGGTCCGCCGCGTCGCTGCGCAACGCCGGCTGCCGCGTGATGGTCAGCGAAGTCGACCCGATCTGCGCCCTGCAGGCCGCGATGGAAGGCTACGAGGTCGTCACGATGGAGCAGGCCGCCCCGCAGGCGGACATCTTCGTCACGGCGACCGGCAATGTGGACGTCATCACCGTCGACCACATGCGTGCGATGAAGCACCGCGCCATCGTGTGCAACATCGGCCACTTCGACAGCGAGATCCAGGTCGCCGGCCTGAAGAACTTCAAGTGGGACAACATCAAGCCGCAGGTGGACGAGATCGAGTTCCCCGACGGCAAGCGCATGATCCTGCTGTCGGAAGGCCGCCTCGTGAACCTGGGCAACGCGACCGGCCACCCGTCCTTCGTGATGTCGGCGTCCTTCACCAACCAGACGCTGGCGCAGATCGAGCTCTGGGCGAACCCGGGCAAGTACGAGAAGAAGGTCTATGTGCTGCCGAAGCACCTGGACGAGAAGGTGGCGGCGCTGCACCTGGCGAAGGTTGGTGCGACGCTGACGAAGATGAGCGCGGCGCAGGCGTCGTATATCGGTGTCGCGCCGCAGGGGCCGTTCAAGGCCGAGCAGTACCGGTACTGAACAAAGGAAAGGTCGGGGGAGGGAACTCCCCCGAGCCCCCTCCTTCTTTTGTCACCTGGGAACAGACGTCGGCTGTCGCTGCCGAGCGGGACGCTCGGGGGAGGTTTACCTCCCCCCTGCATCACGCCACCTCGAACAGACCAGCGGCCCCCTGCCCACCGCCCACGCACATCGTCACCACCACGAACCTCGCACCGCGGCGCTTGCCCTCGATCAGCGCGTGCCCGGCCATGCGCGCGCCAGACATGCCGTAGGGATGGCCGATCGAGATCGCGCCGCCATCCACGTTCAGCCGGTCGTTCGGAATGCCGAGCCGGTCGCGGCAATACAGCACCTGGCAGGCGAAAGCCTCGTTCAGTTCCCACAGGCCGATGTCGTCCATCTTCAGCCCGTGCTGCGCCAGCAGCTTCGGCACGGCGAAGACCGGGCCGATGCCCATCTCCCCCGGATCGCAGCCCGCCACCGCCATGCCGCGGTATATGCCCAAGGGATGCAGGCCGCGGCGCGAGGCCTCGGCCTCCTCCATCAGCACGGCGGCCGATGCGCCGTCACTGAGTTGGCTCGCATTGCCCGCCGTGATGAAGCGACCCTGCTTCACCACCATGCCGTCCTTGAACACGGGCTTGAGCGACTGCAGCCCTTCGAGGGTGGTATCGGCGCGGTTGCCCTCATCGCGCGTGAGCGTGGTGGCGACGTCTTTGCTCTCGCCGGTCTCGCGGTTGACCAACTTCATCACGCTCGGCAGGGGCACGATCTCGTCGTCAAAGGCACCGCGTGCCTGGGCGGCGGCGGTGCGCATCTGGCTGGTGAAGGCGTAGTCGTCCTGCGCGTCGCGCGACACGCCGTAGCGGTCCGCCACGATCTCAGCGGTTTCCAGCATGGACATGTACAGCGCGGGCACGCGCTCCATCAGCGACGGATCGGCACGGCGATACCAGTTGGCCTTGTCGTTCTGCACGAGTGAGATGGATTCCAACCCGCCACCGACCGCGACCTGCATCCCATCATGCAGGATCTGCTTCGCCGCAGTGGCAATCGCCATCAGGCCTGAGGAACACTGCCGGTCCAGCGACATGCCCGGCACGGAGTCCGGCAGCCCCGCCGCCAGCGCCACCTGACGCCCGACATTCGACCCCTGGCAGCCCTGCTGGAGGGCCGCGCCCATGATGACATCCTCGACCTCGGCCGGGTCGAGCTGCGCACGTTCGACCGCGGCGCGCACCGCGTGGCCGCCCAGCGTCTGCGCGTTGGTGTCGTTGAAGGCGCCGCGATAGGCACGCCCGATCGGCGTGCGGGCGGTCGAGACGATGACGGCGCTGCGCATGGTGCTTTCCTCCCTGGTCGTTGCCGGCCAGGGTAGCGCAGGGCGTTACGGCGCGCCCAGCCGCTTCCACACGCCGTCCGCGGTCGCGACGATGCGCCCGCCGGTCGTGATCTGCCCACGCACGAACACCACCGATCGCGTCGTGCGCACCGCCTCGGCCCGCGCTTCCAGGAACTCGCCCGCCTTCGCGCCAGAGACGAAATGCGTGTTGAGCTGGATGGTTACGACAGGCCCGCGCGCGGCCGCTTCCCAGCACGTTGCACCCAGGATCTGATCCAGGAAGGTCACCAGCATCCCGCCATGGATGATGCCATGCGCATTGCCGTGGCGCGGTTCTGCCAGCAGGCCATAGGCCCAGCCCTCGCCCTCCTTCTTCGACCAGAAGGGGCCCACCAGCGTGGGGAAGCCGTCATTGTGCCAGTGCAGGTGCTTCCAGCCATGGGCAGCGGGATCGAAGGGCGTGTCGGTCATGTGCAGGGATTCGCCCGGCGGGCTGGCGGCGTCAATCCGCGGTGGTAGCGTGGCGCCATGAAACTGTTCCACGCGCCCGGTTCCCCCTATTCCCGCATCACCCGCATGGCGGTGATCGAGCTCGACCTGCAGGACCGCGTCGCCGTCGAGGAAGCCACGCTGCGCGACCCGGCATCCGTGTTGCTGCCGTTCAACCCGGTCGGCCGCGTGCCCTCGCTGGTGCTGGCGGATGGCACCACCATCACCGAGACCACGCCGGTCCTTATGATGCTCGATGCGCTGGTGCCGCCGGAACGCCGGCTGCTGCCCGGTGCGGACCGGCCGCGCGCGCTGGCCGCCTATGGGCGCGTGCTCGGCATGATGGATGGAATCGCAGTGTGGAACCGCGAATTGCGCCGGCCAGAGCATGAACGTTCGCCAGGCGTGATCGCGCTCGAGGCGCTGCGCGCGGTGCGCGTGGCCGATGCGCTGGAGCGCGATGCCGCGACCGGCGTGTTTACCCAACGCGATGCGGCCTGGTTCGCGCTGGTCTCGCTGCTGGGGTATTGCGAGCGGCGCCACACGATCTTCGCATGGCGCCTGGCGCGTCCGGCCCTGGCCGCGCTGTTCGATGCGGCGCAGTCGCGCCCTAGCGTGGCGCAGACCGTGCCACCTGCAGGCCCCGCGCGCTGATCAGCCCGGCATGCGGATGCCGCGGCTGCGAATGAGCCCACCCCATTTCTCGGATTCCGCCGTCCAGTAGGTGGCGAATTCCGCCGGGCTGCTGCCGACCGGATCGGCCCCCTGCGCGATGATCTGCTGGCGGAAGGCAGCGTCGGTCACCGCGGCGCGCACCGCCTGCGAAAGGCGCGCGGCGATGGGTTCCGGCAGGTTGGCCGGCGCCATCAGCGCCATGTCGGTCGAGGATTCGAAGCCCGCGACTCCCGCCTCCTGCAGCGTCGGCACATCCTGCGCGAGCGGTGAGCGCGTGGCGGTGCTGACCGCGAGCACCTTCAACGTTCCGCCCGCGCGATGCGGCAGCGCGGTGATGGCGTCGATGAAGGACATCTTGGTCTCGCCCGCGATGACCGCCTGCGCGGAGGGCGCTCCGCCGCGATAGGGCACGTGCACCATGTTCAGCCCCGCCGCCGCCATCAGGAGTTCGGTAGCGAGGTGGCTGGTGGCACCGATGCCGGCGGAGGAGAAGTTGATCTCGCCCGGCCGCGCGCGGACGTAAGCCAGGAAGTCCTGGATGGTGTTCACCGGCACTGAAGGGTGCACGCAGACCGACTGGGCCGTGCGCGCCACCAGCGAGATGCCGGTGAAGGCCGCGCGATTGTCGTAAGGCAGCGGGCTGATCAGATGCGGCGCGATGGCATAGGTGCTGTTGGTCGCGAACAGCAGCGTGTAGCCATCGGGCCGCTGCTGCGCGACATGGTTGTGCCCGATGGTGCCCGACGCACCGGCGCGGTTCTCGACCACGACATTCTGGCCGAAGATCTGGCCGAATCGCTGCGCGAAGAGCCGCGTCATGGTGTCGGACGACCCACCGGCGGGCCAGGGGTTCACCATCGTGACGGGCCGTGCGGGCCAGGGTGTCTGGGCGTTGGCCGTGCGCAGCGCGGGCACGGCGAGGGTCGCGGCGAGCAGCGCGCGGCGATGCAGCGTGGTCATGGCGTGGCCTCCTGCGGGATAGGAAGGTCGATGACGAGGTTGCGGAAGGCGTCGACCGAGGCGGTCGCGCCGGGCGGGATGGCGCAGGTGGATTCGCGTTCCTCCACAAGCGCGGGGCCGGCGAAGGATGCGCCAGGAGCCAGCGCGTAGCGGTCGATCACGGTGCAGTCCTGCCAGCCATGGTGTTCGAACAGTGCACGCCGCGTGCCGCGCTTGGCCGTGCGGCCCTCGATGATGTTTGCGCCCTTCATGTCGATGTCGCGGCCAGGGGCGGCGGCGGCGAGGCGCCAAGTGAGGGCCTCGATCGGCAGTTCATCCAGCGCGCGGCCGAAGCGTTCGCGATAGGAGGCGAGGAAGGATTCGCGGATCGCCGGCAGGTCGGAGGCGTTGGGCGTGAGAGTCGGCAGCGGCACGGGAATCTCGAAGCCCTGGCCGACATAGCGCATGTCGGCGGCGGGGCGGAACACGATGGTCGCGGGGTCCGCGCCTGCGCCGGTCAGCAGCGCGCGCGCTTCCTCCGCCATCTCCGCGTAGAGCTCCGCCACCTTCGCCCAGTCGACACGTTCGATCCGGCCGACCAGGGATCGCACCAGGTCGGTTGCCGGTGGTGCGACGAGGAAGCCGAGCGCGGACGCCACGCCAGCACCGAGCGGCACCACCACGCGCTTCATCTTGAGCAGCCGCGCCAGGTCGCAGGCATGCACCGGCCCCGCACCACCGAAGGCGATCAGCGTGTAGCGGCGCGGGTCGCGGCCTTTCTCGGCCAGGTGCATGCGCGTGGCAGCCGCCATGGTCTCATCAACGATGCGACGGATGCCCAGCGCGGCATCATCCGCCGTGACGTTCAACGAGGTCGCGAGCCGGTCGGTGACGGCGCGCTTCACCGCATCGAGGTCGAGAGCCATCTCGCCGCCCAGGAAGTAGGAGGGGTCGAGCCGGCCGAGCACCAGGTCGGAATCGGTGACCGTTGGCTCCGTGCCGCCGCGCCCGTAGCAGATCGGCCCCGGCTTCGCGCCAGCGCTGCGCGGCCCGACCTTCATCAGGCCAGAGCCTTCCTCGACGCGCGCGATGGACCCACCGCCGGCGCCGATCTCGATCATGTCGACCACGCTGACCTTCAACGGCAGGCCGGAGCCCTTCTGGAAGCGCCGCACGCGGCCCGCTTCGAATTCGAACTTGCGGTCGGGCGCGCCGTTCTCGATCAGGCACATCTTCGCGGTCGTGCCGCCCATGTCGTAGGACACGACGTGATCGAGGCCCGATTGCTTCGCCAGCCACGACGCCGCCATCGCGCCCGCAGCGGGGCCGGATTCGATCAGCCGGATCGGGTAGTCCTTCGCTTCCTGCACGGAGGCGATGCCGCCGCCGGACAGCATCACGTAAAGCGCACCGGTCACGCCCATCTCCGCGAGCCGCGCCTCAAGTCGGTCGAGATAGCGCAGCATGCGCGGCTGCACATAGGCGTTCGCGCAGGCGGTGGAGATGCGTTCGAATTCGCGGATCTCCGGCGCGACGGACGAGGACAGCGTGATGGCGATGCCCGGATGCGCGGCGCGCACGATCTCCGCCGCGCGGCGTTCGTGGCGTGGGTCGCGGTAGGAATGCATGAAGCCGATGGCGATGGCCTCGACACCCTGCGCGACCAGCGCATCGGCCTGGTGGCGCACGGCGTCTTCGTCGAGCGGCTTCAGTTCCGTCCCGTGCACATCGAGCCGCCCCGGCACTTCGAGCCGCAGCGCGCGCGGCACCAACGTGGGCGCGGGTTCCAGGAACAGGTCATACAAGTCGTAGCGGGTTTCCTTGCCGATCTCGATGGAGTCCCGAAACCCCTCGGTGGTCAGCAGGCCGACCTTGCAGCCGGTGCGCTCGATGATGGTGTTGGTGACCAGCGTCGTGCCGTGCACCACCGAATGCAGCGCGCCGGGCGGCAAGCCGGTTTCCTCCAGCAGTCGCGCAATGCCGGCGGTGATGGCTTCGGACGGATCATCCGGCGTGGTCAGGCGCTTGCCGGTCGCCACCAGGTTGCGCGTGGGGTCGTGCAGTACGAAGTCGGTGAAGGTGCCGCCGACGTCCACGCCAATGCGAGCCGTCGCGTTCATGACTTCACCCCGTAGTCGCGCGCAGCACCTTCCGGCGTGACGTAGCCGTTGCGGATATCCTCGGCCAACGCCGCAGGGTCGCGGTCCTTCGGGTCGCCGTATCCGCCGCCGCCGGGGTAGTGCATCCGCAGCCGCGCACCGGCCGCGACCGTGCTGCGCGACTTCGGATGCGGGCGTGTGCCATCCGCCAGTTCGATCACCGCCGCAGCACCGGCGGCGCCACCGAGCACGCCCTGCGCCGGATGGTCGCGCCGGTCCGACAGCAACGAGAGCCGCACCGCATCCGGCGCGCGAACCTCGATCTCTACATCCTGGCCGAGCCCGCCGCGGAAGCGCCCCGCGCCGCCGGAATCCGGCAGCAGCTGCTTCTTCCACACCAGCAGCGGCGCAACGCTTTCGTACGCCTCGATCGACCCCGCGCCGACATTGGTCGGGAAGGCCGTCGTCGGCAGCCCGTCGCGATGCGGCGATGCGCCCATGCCGCCACTCGCGAACAACACCTGCGAGAATCGGTCGCCCTCGATGTCGTAACCGCTGAACAGCGCGCGCATGGTCGGCGCGCCGCCGCATTCGGCGATGATCTTCTCGGGCATCACCGGCGCCAGCGCCTTGTAGATCGCGCCCGCCAGCAGATGCCCCGTGAGCTGCCGCGCGGAACACGGCGCGGGAAAGCGCGGGTTCAGGATGCTGCCGTCGGGCGCAGCCACGGTGATCGCCTGGTAGGATCCCTCGTTGCGCGGCGTGAAGGGATCGAGCGCGCATTTCACCGGATACACCGAATAGGCATGCGTGTAGTTCATCACGCAGTTGATGCCGCGATCGACCTGCGGCGAGGTGCCGGCGAAGTCGATATGCATGGTGTCGCCGCGGATGGTGACCTCGCACTGGATGCGCGTGATTGCTTCGTCGAAGCCGTCCGCTTCCAGCGTGCTGCGCCAGGTGCCGTCGGGCAGGGCGGCGATGGCGCGGCGCATCGCCGCATCGGTGCGCTGCGACAGCGCGACGGACAGGCCCTGCAGGTCCGGCAGGCCGGTGTCGCCGAGGAATTCTGCCACGCCGCGCGCGCAGACCTGGTTTGCGACAACCTGCGCTTCCAGGTCGCCCATAACCTGGCGCGGCACGCGGACGTTGGACAGCAGCACGTCCACCAGGTCCTCGTTGCGCTGGCCTTCGCGATACAGGCGCGCGGGTGGGATGCGGATGCCTTCCTCGAACAGCTCGCGGCAATCCGCCGACCAGAGCGACCCGCCGACATCCGGCGAATGCGCGATCGATCCCGCGAAGCCCACCAACGCGCCACGATGGAAAACCGGCGTGACGGCCGTGAAGTCCGGCAGGTGCCCGGTCGCGAGCCACGGGTCGTTGGTGATGACGCAATCGCCCGGCCGCCAGGTCTCGGCGGGGAAGCGTTCCAGGAAGTGCTTCGTGGTCTTGGGCAGGATGCAGGAGAACGACGCGATGCCGCCCGTGTTTTCGCTGACGCTGTCGCCGTTGCGGTCCATCAGCACGGTCGCGAAGTCGTTCGACTCGCGCACGATGGTGGAGAAAGCGGTGCGCAACAGGCCGGTGGCGGCCTCGTCGGCGATGGAGATGAGGCGAGACCAGTGGATCTCGAGGCTGATGGGGTCGAAGGCGTCGGTCATGCACGGAATGGTTCCCGCGCTGCGCGGTTTGCGCAACCCCTGCTCAGCGCCTCGCCAGCGCCAGCGCCGCGCCGATCAACGCCGAACCCGCCGCCAAAGGCCCGAAGCCGGCGAAACCGAAGCTCACCATGACCCAGCCACCGATGGCGGTCGCCCCCAGCCAACCGAAGCTGGCCGAGGTAACGTTCAGCCCGAGCACCGTGCCACGCACCTCGTCCGGTACGTTGGCGAGCGCGGCCATCAGCGAGGGTCGCGCGGTGGCATTGACAAAGATGTAGGCGAAACCCACCGCGACGGTCGTCACAAGACCCGGCGTCCAGGTGTAGAGCACCAGCGCAATGAGCGCGGATCCGACCATCGCGCCGGCGAAGACATGCAACCGGTTCGGCAGCCGGTCCGCCATCTGACCGCCCACCACCGTGCCGAGGATATTGCCCAGCGCGATCACCGCCAGCGGAATCGCCACGCCGGCCGGCGTCAGCCCGTAGGACACCTGCAGGAAGGTCGCGAAATACACGACCGACACGCCGTAGCAGACGCGCTCCGCCACCCCCATCGCGAGCAACCGCAGCACCGGGCCGGTCATCGCACCGCGCATGGTGGGCCGCGCGGCGGAGGCAGCGCGCACCGCAACGGGGCGCAGCGTCGTGGCGAACAACCCCAGCGCCGCCAGCAGCGCGATCGCACCGACACTGAGGCTTACGCCCCGCCAGCCGATGACGCTGCCCGCCCAGGCCGCCAGGGGAACGCCCACCAGCAGCGACAGCGACTGCCCCGCCATGACCCAGCCGAGTGCCCGCCCGCGCTGGCGATCTACCGTGCGGGCCGAGGCCTCGGTCATGATCACGCCGGTGAAGCCGCCCGCGAAGGCGCCCGCGAGCGTCACCGCCAGCGCCACGCTCCAGTAGCCCGGCGATGCCGCGACACCCACCAGGCACAGCGCCAACCCGATCGGCCCGCCGATCAGGAAGGGCCGCCGCCCCCAGCGATCCGAAGCCGCGCCCGCCATCAACGACGTGATGCCCCAACTGATCGAGGTCAACGCCATCAGGTTTGCGACCAGCGGCAGGCTGGCGCCAAGGTCGCGCGCCATGTCGATGAGGAACGGCGCGCGCGTCGTGCCGCTCGATGACGCGGCGAACATGCCCAGGCACGCTGCGGCCAGCAGCGCCCAGGGCATGCGCGGCAGGGGCTGGGTCAGGCGGCGCCGGCCATCTTCGCCACGGTATGGCCCAGCGCGCGGTCCAGCACCTCGACCAGCGTGTCGCATTCGGTGCGCGTGATCACCAGCGGCGGCGACAGCACGATGGTGTTGGAATGTCGCGACCCGCCACCGGAGCGCCCGACGATCACGCCATTCGCCTTGCAGAATTCCACCACGCCGCCGACCAGCGCGCCATCGAGCTGCGTCTTGGAGTCACGGTCGGTCACCAGTTCGATGCCAATCAGCAGGCCCTTGCCGCGAATATCGCCAGTGATGCCGTGCTTCCACAGCGCGGCCTGCAGCTGGTCCATCAGGTAGGCGCCCATGGTGGCGGCGCGCTCGGGTAGCTTTTCCTCGAGCATGATCTCGATGTTGCGGACCGCCACCGCGGCGGCGGCCGGGTGCCCGCCATAGGTGTTCACCTGCATCACCTGGCGCGATTCCGCGACCTCGCCGAGGAAGGATTCGAACACGCGGTTCTTCACCACTGTCGCGGCGATCGGCAGGTAGGCGGAGACGATCCCCTTCGCCACCGCCATGATGTCGGGGCTGATGCCGTAGTGCTGGTGGCCGAACATCCTGCCGGTGCGGCCGAAGCCATTGATGACCTCATCGACATGCAGCAGCACGTCGTACTTGCGGCAGATCGCCTCGACCTTCGGCAGGTAGTCATCGGGCGGCACCGCGACGCCGACGCCGGACATGATCGGTTCGACGATCACTTCCGCGACGGTCTGCGGGCCTTCGGACTGGATCGTCGCCTCGATCGCGGTCGCGCAGGCCGTCTTGCAGGACGGGTATTCCAGGCCGTAGGGGCAGCGGTAGCAGGTCGGCGCCGGGACATGGATGAACTCGCCGGCGAAGGGTTCGAACTTCATCTTGCGCTCGCCCATGCCGCCCGCCGCCAGCGTGGCGAGCGTGGTGCCGTGATAGGCGTAGTGGCGCGCGATGGTCTTGAAGCGGAACTGGCCCGGGAATTCGTGCTTGGCGTATTGCCGCGCCACCTTGAAGCCGGCCTCGTTCGCCTCCGAGCCCGAATTGACGAAATAGGTGTGGTAGTCGCCGCCCATCAGCGTGTTGATCTGCTCGGCCAGGCGCGCGGCGGGCAGGTTCATGGCCGTGTGCGGGTAGTAGGCCATCTGCTCCATCTGCTCGGCGGCGATCTGCGCGAGCTCGGTGCGGCCATAGCCGATGTTCACGCACCACAGCCCGGCCATGGCGTCGAGATACGACGTGCCATCGGCGTCGGTGATGGTCGACCCGCGCGCGCCGGTCACCACCATCTGCGACTTCTCCAGCGCCTTGTGCTGGAGGATCGGGTGCATGACGTTCTGCAGATCCTGCGCGACGACGCGCCGGCGTTCCTCGGGATCGGGCTGGTTGGTGAGCGACATGGCGGGACCTCGCGGCTGCTGGGTGCGCAATGGTCGCGCGCCCCGGCCGCCGTGGGAAGTCCTGATCACACGTCCAGGTTTGCCACCTTCAGCGCATTGCCGACGATGAAGTCGCGCCGCGGCTCCACCAGGTCGCCCATCAGGGTGGAGAAGACCTGCTCGGCATCCTCCACATCCTCGATCCGTACCTTGAGAAGCGTCCGGACAGCGGGGTCGAGCGTGGTCTTCCAGAGCTGGTCGGGGTTCATCTCGCCCAGCCCCTTGAAGCGCTGGATGGCAAGCCCGCGGCGCCCCTCGGCGATCAGCCGGTCGAAGGCCTGCATGGGGCCGTGCGTGGAGACTTCGTTCGACCCCAGCAACAGCACCGCCGGCCCGCCGGCGAAATCGGCCGCCAGGCGGTCGCGGCGTTCGTCCAGCCAGCGCGCCTCGGCGCTACGCAGCGCGGTGGCGTCCAGCGTGTGGCGTTCGTTCACGCCGCGCACGGTGCGCGCCAGGGTCACCCCGTTCTCGCCGCTGCTGATGACCCAGCCGCGCTCGTTCTCCGGCGCCAGAGCGTTCAGCCGCGCGGCGAGCGCCTGCGCCGCCGCGGTGGCGCGGTCGGCATCGAGCGTCAGCGCACCCACCACCGATGCCTGTTCGACAATATCGGCCGGCACCTGGCCGGCCAGGCGTCGAATGCGCGATGTCGCCTGGCGATGGAACTCGACCTCGGTCTGGAGATCCACCGCGGTCAGCAGCCGCCCATCGAAGAAGCGGATCGACGCGCCACCGGTCGCTTTCTCGAGCAGGTAGTCCTCGAGCGCGCGGTCGTCCTTCAGGTAGCGTTCCTCGTTGCCTCGCTTGGCGCGATAGAGCGGCGGCTGCGCGATGTAGAGGTGTCCGCGCTCCAGCAGTTCCGGCATCTGGCGGAAGAAGAAGGTCAGCAGCAGCGTGCGGATGTGGGACCCGTCCACGTCCGCGTCGGTCATGATGACGATGCGGTGGTAGCGCAGCTTGCCCGCATCGAAGCCGCCATCGGCCGGTTCGCCGCGACCGATTCCGGTGCCGAGCGCCGTGATCAGCGTGCCGATCTCCTGGCTGCCGAGCATCTTGTCGAAGCGCGCGCGCTCGACGTTCAGGATCTTGCCCTTGAGCGGCAGGATCGCCTGGAAGGCGCGGTCGCGCCCCTGCTTGGCGGAGCCGCCGGCGCTGTCACCCTCGACGATGAAGAGTTCCGACTTCGCCGGGTCGCGTTCCTGGCAATCCGCGAGCTTGCCGGGCAGCGAGGACACGTCCAGCACGCCCTTGCGCCGCGTGAGTTCGCGCGCCTTGCGGGCCGCCTCGCGCGCCGCGGCGGCGTCCATGATCTTGCTGACGACGTCCTTGGCTTCCTTCGGATGCGTCTCGAACCAATGGGTCAGCGCATCCGCCACGGCCATGTGCACGATCGGCTGCACCTCAGAGGAAACCAGCTTCTCCTTGGTTTGGCTGCTGAACTTCGGGTCCGGCACCTTCACCGAGAGAACGGCGGTCAGCCCCTCGCGCATATCCTCGCCGGCGAGCGCGAACTTCTCCTTCTTCGCCAGCCCCTCGGCCACCTTGCCCACCACGCGCGTCAGCGCCTGGCGGAAGCCAGCCAAATGCGTACCGCCGTCGCGCTGCGGGATGTTGTTGGTGAAGCAGAGCATCGTCTCGTGGTAGCTGTCGTTCCAGCGCACCGCGATCTCGACGCGCATGCCGTCGTGATCCTTCGACATCACGCTGATCGGCTGCGCGAAGATCGGGGTCTTGCCCTTGTCGAGCCATTCCACGAAGGCGACCAGGCCACCGTCGAACTTGAACACCGCCTCCTGCACATCGGTATGGCGTTCGTCGCGCAGCGTGATGGCCAGGCCCGAATTCAGGAAGCCGAGTTCGCGCAGGCGCCGTTCCAACACCGTGAAGTCGAACTCGGTCTTGGTGAAGGTCAGCGCGGAGGGCTTGAAGGTCACCTCGGTGCCGTTCGGCTGGTCCGACGGGCCGACCAGCGTGCAGGGCACGACGGTCTCGCCGTGTTCGAAACGCAGGCGGTGCTCCTGCCCGTCGCGCCAGATGCGCACTTCCATCCATTCGGACAGTGCGTTGACCACCGCCGCGCCCACGCCATGCAGGCCGCCCGAGACCTTGTAGGAATTCTGGTTGAACTTGCCGCCGGCATGCAGCCGCGTCAGCACGACCTCGGCCGCGGAGATGCCTTCCTCGGCGTGGATGTCGGTCGGGATGCCGCGCCCGTCGTCGCGCACGGTCACGCTGCCATCGCCGTTCAGCGTGACGTGGCAGGATGTGGCGAAGCCGGCCTGCGCCTCATCGACCGCGTTGTCGATGATCTCGAAGGCCATGTGGTGCAGGCCTGATCCGTCATCGGTGTCGCCGATATACATCCCAGGCCGCTTGCGCACGGCTTCGAGGCCGCGAAGCACGGTGATGGAGGCGCTGTCGTAGGCGTCGGATTCGGGACGCGCGGGCTCGCTCATGCGGCGCGCTCTCTCCTGCTGGAAGGGGGTCTGAAGCGTGTCTGCAATATAGGCACTTTCGGCCCTCAAGGCGACCCGGTTTCGCCTGACGGGACCAGGATTCCAGGTCTCGCCTCGAAGATGTCCGCGATGCCCCGCAAAGGGCGGAAAACCTCGGCTTCCGTGCCGGTCAGGAAGACCTGCGCGGGCAGCGCCGCCAGGGCGGCGAGCAGGGCTTCCCGGCGTGCGGTATCCAGATGCGCCGCCACCTCGTCCAGCAGCAGCAGGGGGGCGAAGCCGCGGGCCTCCGCGATCAGCGCCGCATGGGCCAGCACGGTCGAGATCAGCAGCGCCTTCTGTTCGCCGGTCGAACACAGATCGGCAGGCTGGTCCTTGGGCAGGTGCACCAGCGTCATGTCGGCGCGATGCGCGCCACGCGCGGCGCCACCGGCGGCGGCATCGCGCCGGCGGTCGGCGGCCAGCGCGGCCCGCAGCATGTCCTCGACGGCCAGCGCAGGCTGGTCGGCCAAGGCCGTCGCGATCGGGCAGGCCAGGTCCATCCGCGCGGGCGGGAAGGTGCCGGTCGCACTGCCGGCTGCCAGCACCGCGTTCAGCCGCTGCGCCAGCGCGCGCCGCGCGGCTGTGGCGGCGACGGCATGGCGCGCCATCGCATCCTCCAGCCCCGCCAGCCAACGCGCATCGCCCCGGCCCTGCGCGAGCAGCCGGTTCCGCTGGGTCATGGCATTGTCGTGCGCGGCCACCTCGCGCGCATGGGTTGGCTCAAGCGCCCAGGCGAGCCGGTCGAGGAAGCGTCGTCGGCCCGATGCCCCTTCCTGAAACAGCCGGTCCATCTGGGGCGTCAGCCAGACGGCGGCTACGCGGTCCGCCAGGTCGGATTGCGTGCGCACCGCCTGACCATCCAGGCGGAAGACGCGGCGGTCGGAAGCGCCATCAGGGTCTGATCCGGTGCCGAGATCGAAGGCACCCTCCGGCGTCGCGAAGCGCCCGGCCGCGGCCCACGGGCGTGCCAGGCCGTCGGCCCGTCTGCCCAGTTCACCCATGCGCGCACCGCGCAAGCCACGGCCGGCGCCGAGCAGCGAGATCGCCTCCAACAGGTTCGTCTTGCCGACGCCGTTGTCGCCGGCGATGGCGACGATGGGCGCGGTGAAATGCGCCTCCAGCACCGGCCAGGAGCGGAAGTCTTGCAGCATCAACCGCGTGAGCAGCAGACTGGGAGAAGGACGATGGCGCACGGGCTACCCGATACCAGCAGCGCGGCAGTGCGGAAATGATGCCGTCTGCCCCGTCCCGGCGCGATCACGGGCGGAGGCAACGGCGTGAGCGCAGGTGTGGTGTTCGGGGGCCTGCTTCTTGCGTTGCTGGCGGTCTGGGTCCACGGGATCCTGCGGCTTATCCGCCGTGCCCATCATTTGCGTATCTGGCCGCATGCCACGGCCCGTATACTGGAAAAGCGGTCCTGGCTTCCGGCACACCGCCGCGTTGTCGTCTTCCAACTGCCGGAC
The DNA here is from genome assembly GCF_022846615.1 of Roseomonas fluvialis. NCBI lineage: Bacteria > Pseudomonadati > Pseudomonadota > Alphaproteobacteria > Acetobacterales > Roseomonadaceae > Roseomonas > Roseomonas fluvialis. The sequence continues at coordinate 3,300 of NZ_AP025637.1, read as the reverse complement.
GGGCGGCCGGTGACGGGGAGAATCGTCGTGAGCTCCCTGCCGGCACCGTCGCGCGCCGCCGAGGACAGCGTGCCGATCGCCTATGATCAAGGCGACCCGGCCCGCTGCGTCGAAGTGTTGTCACGCAACGACCTTGTGATCCGACTGGCGGCCGAATCCATCGCTATCGCAGGGGCCGCGGGGGCAATCGTCTGGGGTCAGTCGAAGCGCTAGAGCCGTTTTCGTTCGCCTTGGCTCACTGTAACGACTCTAGCCCGTTGTTTTCGCGAGCATCTTCGCCCGACCAGATGATTCCATCTGTCGGGATCTGCTCTAGACCCGCATCGGCATCAGCACGTACAGCGCCTCGGGCTTCGCTGCGTCCTTAACGATCGTCGGCGCCGCACCATCCGCGAACAGGAACTCCACATTCTCGCCGATCTGCGCCGTAATGTCGGTCAGGTACCGCGCCTGGAAGCCGATCTCGAGCGGGCTGCTCTCATACGACACGGTGTCGCTGTCGAGCTCCTCCTGCGCCTGGCCCTGCTCCGGGCTGGCAGCCGAGAGCAGCAGGTTGTTGCGCGAGATCGACAGCTTCACCGGCCGCGAGCGCTCCGACGAAATCGCCGCCACGCGCGCCACCGCCTCCTCGAAATCCTTCTTCGGCACGGTCAGCTTCTTGTCGTTGCCGCGCGGGATCACGCGCTCGTATTCCGGGAAGGTGCCGTCGATCAGCTTGCTGGTCAGCGAGACGGTGCCGAGCCCGAAGCGGATCTTGGTGTCCGACAGGCGGATCTCGATCTCGTCCTGCGTTTCTTCCGCCAGCTTGCGCACCTCGTTCACCGTCTTGCGCGGCACGATCACGCCGGGCATCGCCTTCGCACCTTCGGGCAGCGGTTCCTCGACGCGCGCGAGGCGGTGGCCGTCGGTTGCTACCGCGCGCAGCACCGGCGCGCCGTCGCTCTCGGCGGCGTGCAGGTAGATGCCGTTCAGGTAGTAGCGGGTTTCCTCGGTGCTGATCGCGAAGCGCGTGCGGTCGATCAGGTCGCGCAGCACACCGGCCTTGATCGCGAACTTCGTCGGCATCTTGCCTTCGGTCATGGACGGGAAATCGTCGACCGGCAGCACCGACAGCGTGGTGTTGAACTTGCCCGCACGCAGGCTGAGCGGTCCATCGCCGCCGCCATGGTCGAATTCGATACGCGCGCCGTCGGCCAGCTTGCGCACGATCTCGTACAGCGTGGCGGCCGGCGCGGTGGTGCGCCCACCGCGCGCGACAGTCACGCCCGCCACGTCCTCGACCACCGCGATCTCCATGTCGGTGGCGGTGAGCGTGAGGCTGCCCTCGGTCTTCGCGTCGATCAGCACATTCGCGAGGATGGGGATGGTGTTGCGCCGTTCCACAACGCTCTGCACATGCGCGAGAGCCTTGAGCAGCACTGCCCGGTCGACCGTGAACTTCATCGCAGCCTGACGCCCCGATCCTGAGGCGGCCGCCGCATCACGCGATGCGGGACCACCAGTGTCCCCCTGAGGTCCCCCCGCGGCCGCCGGCACCGAATCGGCCCGCGCGGCGGCCGGCCGAGGGGGCCGCACCATATCAGCGGGATTCCAGGGGGGAAAGCCAGGAAAGCCGGGGAAACCGGGCGGGGCGGGGCGGCCGGCGCATGGGGGGGGCACGCTCACCGGTAGGTGCCGGCCGCCGCGCTTGCGTCCGGATCGCAGCGCGATCCGCTATCGCAAGGCGCGACGGCACGCCGTCAGAGAAGCAAGACCTACGTCTCCAGCATCCGCCGCAGCAGCTCGACATCCTCGGCGAAGGCGGAATCCGCCTGCATCAGTTCCGAGATGCGCGATACCGCGTGCATCACCGTGGTGTGGTCGCGGTTGCCGAAGCGCCGGCCGATCTCGGGCAACGAGCGGGAGGTGAGCTGCTTCGCCAGGTACATCGCCACCTGGCGCGGCCTGGCCACGGCGCGCGCGCGCCGAGCGCTGCTCATGTCGGTCAGGCGGATGTTGTAGTGTTCAGCGACCTTGCGCTGGATCTCTTCGATCGTGACGCGGCGGTCGTGCGCGCGCAGGATGTCCTGCAGCACTTCCTGCACGCCATCGAGCGTGATGGTGCGGCCGAACAGGTTGGCATGCGCGATCAGCCGGTTCAGCGCGCCTTCCAGTTCGCGGATGTTCGACGTGATCTTGTGCGCGAGGTATTCCTGCACGCTCTTGGGGACTTCGACGCCCGCCGCCGCGGCCTTCGCACCCAGGATCGACAGGCGCAATTCGTAGGTCGTGGCGTGGATGTCGGCCACCATGCCGCAGCCCAGCCGTGTGCGCAGCCGGTCCTCGAGCCCGTTCAGGTCGGATGGCGACTTGTCCGCGCTGACGACGATCTGCTTGCCGGCATCGACCAACGCATTGAAGGTGTGGAAGAACTCCTCCTGCGTGTTGTCCTTGCCGATCAGGAACTGCAGGTCGTCCACCATCAGCACGTCGACCGACCGCAGGCTTTCCTTGAACTCCATGGTCGACTGGCTGCGCAACGCGGCGATGAAGCGGTACATGAACTTCTCGGCGCTCATGTAGGCCACGTTGCGCGACGGCTCTCCCGCCCGGATCGCCCAGGCGACGGCGTGCATCAAGTGCGTCTTGCCCAGGCCCACGCCGCCATACAGGAACAGCGGGTTGAAGCCCGGCAAGGCGGGCTTCTCGGCCACGCGCCGCGCACAGGCATGGGCGAATTCGTTCGGCTTACCGACCACGAAGGTGTCGAAGGTAAAGCGCGGGTCGAGCGGCGCCGACCAATCACCCCGCGCATCGGTGACGCGCGCCGCCCCACGGCCCGTGGCAAGCGGTTCCGCCAGGCCGGTGCGCCGCGCCGAAGCCTCGCGGTCCGGCGCTGCCGCCTCATCGCCATCCTCGCCGGCGGGCACCGCACGCTGCTGGCCCAGCCGCACATCGACGCGCCGCACGGCCGGGCTCTCCTGCTGCCACAGCGCGCTCAGCCGATCGCCGTAGTGGCTGCGGACCCAGTCGCGCAGGAAGCGTGTCGGCAGCACGACCACGGCCTCGTCGCCATCGATGCCCGCGAGCGTCATCTGGCGCAGCCAGGTCCGGTACTCGACTTCGCCGACTTCCTCGCGCAGGCGACCGCGGATCCGTGCCCAGGCCTCGCCCATCGTCGCGGCGGAGAGCGGCTGACCCGAACCGGCTGGCTTCTCCATGCGATCCCTCGCCCCCCTCATGACCCTGCGTCGGGGTTCCTTCCCCGAACTCCTCGTCGCCGCCCTTCTCGGACGATCGGACGAACCACCCCCCAGTGCC